>NZ_JYMS01000046.1:0-495982 GCF_000938285.1 Bradyrhizobium sp. LTSP857
GTAAGCGCTGTTTTCAGGCCACAGCTCTGAGGTCGTGACGGCAATAGGCCCACGGAAGCAACTGATCGATCTCGCTATTCGGATGACCATTGACGATCCTGGTGAGGACGTCGGTCAGGTAGGCAAGCGGATCGAGGTCGTTCAGCTTACAGGTTTCGACCAGGGAGGCGATGGTGGCCCAGTGCTCGGCACCGCCGTCGGAGCCTGCGAACAGCGCATTTTTACGGTTCAACGTGATCGGACGGATCGAGCGCTCGACGGCGTTATTGTCGAGCTCGATACGGCCATCATCGATGAAGCCCGTCAGGCCATCCCAGCGTGAGAGCGCATAACGGATGGCGTCTGCCAGCTTGCCCTTTTGGCTGATCAACGCGAGCTTTGCGCGGAGCCACAGCTCGAAGGCTTCCGCCAGCGGCCGGCTTTTCTGTTGTCGAACGAGACGACGTTCCTCGGCGCTGCGGCCGCGGATGTCCTTCTCGATGGCATAGAACTCGGCGATATGCTTGAGCGCCTCGCTCGCAATAGGCGCAGGACCGGGGGTGGCAAGTTCGTAGAAGTTACGCCGCATGTGCGACCAGCAGAATGCAAGCTGAACGTTGCCACGCTCGGCGAGCCTGCCATAGCCGGCATAGCCGTCGACCTGCAGGATCCCCTTGAAGCCTGCCAGATGAGCGATCGGTCGGTCGGCCTTGCGGTCGGGCGCATAGACATAGGCGACGCCCGGCGGATCGGCACCGCCCCATGGCCGGTCGTCCGCCGCATAGGCCCAGAGCTGACCGGTCTTGGTGCGCCCGCGGCCGGGATCGAGCACCGGCATCGTCGTCTCGTCGGCGAACAGCTTTGGCCGCTGCCTGAGCTTGCCAAGGAGCCGCTCATGCAACGGGCGCAGATGGAAGGCTGCCTGTCCCACCCAGTCCGCCAGCGTCGAACGATCAAGCTCAATGCCCTGGCGGGCGTAAATCTGCGCCTGCCGGTAGAGTGGCAGGTGATCGGCATATTTGGAGACCAGGACCTGGGCGACGGTGGCCTCGGTCGGCAGACCACCCTCGATCAGCCGGGCCGGGGCCGGCGCCTGCATGACACCGTCCTCGCAAGCCCGGCAGGCGTATTTGGGACGCCGGGTGACGAGGATCCGGAACTGCGCCGGGACCAGGTCCAGCCGCTCACTTCTATCCTCGCCGATCCGGTGCAACTCGCCCTGGCAACAGGAGCAGATCTTATTGTCGATATCGACGACGACCTCGATCCGCCGCAAGTGCGCTGGCAAGGCGCCACGGTTGATCCGGCGCTTGCGAGCCCGAGCCTCACGGCTTTCAGGTGCGCTGACGTCCTGCGCCGTCTCGCTGTACGCTGCGACCTGCTCGACATCTTCCAGGCCCAGCAGCATCTGATCTTCAGGCAAGGTCTCTGCCCGCCGGCCGAACCGATGCCGCTGCAATTCCTTGATGATCTGACGCAGCCGTTCGCTCTCGCACCGCTCGGCAAGCAGCATCGCTTTCAGCGTCTCGGGATCGTCAGGCAGGGCGTCGCTCACACGCAATTCAGAGCATATTCGCCGCCATCTGGCGACGCGCTCGATGCCCCTGATTCACTTCGCCGCAGCGCTGCCAACAACTATCCGGCTTGCGTTGGCGCTGGCGTCTCCCGTACCTCGTGGACACGCCGCCAGTCGAGCCCTTCCAACAGCGCCGACAATTGCGCCGCCGACAGACGCATCACGCCGTCCTCGATCTTCGGCCAGCGGAAGATCCCATCCTCAAGCCGTTTGGCGAACAGGCACAGACCCGTTCCGTCCCAGAACACCAGCTTGATCCGATCCGCCCGCTTGGCACGGAACACATAGACAGCTCCCGAGAATGGGTCAGCCCCCATGCTCTCGCGCACCAGGGTCGCAAGCCCTTCCATCCCCTTGCGGAAGTCCACCGGTTTGGTCGCCACCATCACCCGGACCGCACCCGACGGACCGATCACCGGCTCGCCTTCAGCGCCTGGACGATCGACGCAATCATTGCCGTGTCCGCACCACGACCGGCCCGGATCGTGATGCCGTCGACTTCGATCTCGATGATCCCGGCATCGCAACGGCAAGTTCGGACATCCGGTTTGGGTTTGCAGCGCGCCACTTTGCGCTCCCGGCCAAGAGCAGGCGCCGGCACTGCGACATCCACCACCGCCGGCACAAACTGCACTTCTTCTATTTCGGAATGACCGCCTGCTGCCTCTCGCAACTGACGTCGCCAGCCAAACAACTGCTGCGGTGACAATCCATGCCGTCGGGCTACCGAACAGACCGAGTCGCCGCTCGCCACAATCTCCGCGACGATCCGCGCCTTGTCCTCGTCGCTCCACTTCCGCCGACGGCCGGCGCCGGTGAAGACCTCAAGCCGCCGTACCGGCTCCGTGATAGCAGTATGCACTGTGTCCATTCTAAGCCTAACGGTCCAAATCGAACCGCAGACTCGCAGATCACCCCATCATCCGGTAGGTGGCCGCTGAACAGCGCTTACGGTGCTGTTGGTGCCGAGGCTATTTTATTGAGCACCGGAAATCACTTCGGGAGGGCGCTTTAATCTCCTTCATCGTCATCTCCGCCGTCGTCACCATCTCCTCTGGTTTCGCCCTCGTCTTCCTCATTGCCCTCATTCGAGTCGGACGAGCCGTCGGCTTCGGGATCGTCGTCTCTTCCAAACATCTCAACAAGCTCATCCAGAGTAGTGTCAGCACCCCAACTTCCGCCGAGGGGTGGGAATTACGGTGACAGTGCTGTCACCGTAACTCTGTCACCGTAACTCAAATGGCAGCAAAGAGCGTGTTGAGTGCACTGTCACCGTAACCCCATCGGGGGTCGGAGCGCCGAAGGCGGGGCGTTCAATAACTAGATTCATGCAAAGTGCAATCAACCAGAACGCGCCAGAAATATTCCCGTTGCCGTAGGTTGTGCTGTCTTCTAGGCTGCCTGCGTTTCAATCCCAGGGAGATTTTGATGCGTTTCAGAATATCAATTTTCAGCGCCACCCTCATTGCTCTGTGGTTCGTCCCTCCAGCTCAGGCTGCAGGCAGCATGGACAAATGCACGGGCTCCGGCTTCTCGACTTCCTGCTGTTCGCAGGCGAACGCGAAGGGCTTGTTTGCCGGTGACGACACCAGCTCGGTTGCTTCGCGCTGGGACTTCCTCGGCAAGTGCAAGGCGCGCGAGGAGCAGAAAGGAAAGAAGTGAAGTTGGCAGTCTGACCCCTGAGGGAATTTTCATGAGAACAATTTTGATTACTACCTTTGTCTTGGCCTCAAGCGGGGCCTTCGCCCAGGACCTGTCGATGTGCACCAGCCTGGGCAACTCGGTGAGGTGCTGTAGACAGTCCGTAGCCGAGCATGGAGCTTTCGGAAGTTCTTTCGGTCAGTCAAAGGCAAACCGGCAGGCGGATATGGCGGCGTGTATGGCCGCTGAGAACGGGAAGAAGAAGTGAAGAGCGGCGCGTGGCCGAGGTTACCGCTGGAGGTTTGGTACGTTTTAGCAGGAGAATTTCATGCGAGTTCTTACTTTGGCGATGGTGCTTTGTCTGGTAGGCGGATCCGCAGTGGCTCAGCAAAAGGCATCGAAGGCGCCTAAGGCCAAGACCTGTACTTACGAACAGTGCGTGTCTGCCAACACGGGGAAAGGTTGGAGCAGCACACAGGTAAGTAACTGGTGTTCTGGTAACCCAGGAAAATGCCAATAAACAATTGCGGCGACAGTGCAGTTCAGCACTGTCGCCGTAAGGCCTTCCCTTCGCGCGGTTCTTTGGACTAGAATAACAAGCATGTTACGTAGAGCATGTGTTCGTCTTTCCGCGGCTCTGATTGTGTATTCGCTCCTCGCCGACGGCGCGCCTGCCGAGGAGTTGCTGACTGAGCGTCAGCTTCCGCTTTCATTGGCGCTCGATGGCGCTCGTGCCGCGCTCGATGGCTGCCTGTCGCAAAATTACAAAATCGCAGTGACCGTGGTGGATCGCTCCGGGCAGGTACGCGCCACGCTGCGTGCCGACGGGGCTAATCCGCATCTGCTCGAAGGCGCTTTGCGCAAGGCCTATACGGCATCAATGCTGCGGATCAGCACCGTGCAGATGGGGACGTTCGTTGAGCGCAGCCCGGGTGCCAACGGTTTGATGGTGTTTGAGCACATGACTGCGCTCGGTGGTGGCTTGCCGATCCGCATCGGAGATGATGTCGTCGGCGGCATCGGTGTTGCCGGTGTTGCCGGCGTTCCGGTGGGCGGTGCGGGCGGAGCGGGCGACGAAGGCTGTGCACGCATTGGATTGGACCGGATTGTGTCGAGGTTGATACCGTAACCAGTCGTCGGTGAAGAAGATGGGCCTCAGGCTGGAACAATCCGAATGGCGGCAGTGTGAGCCGAGAGGATTTGGTGCAGCAACAGGCTGGTCATTACGCTGACAGTGCTCGACTGCACCCCTTAAGTGAGACACGGGAATTGCGGCGAACTTAACGCCAATGGCAGGCAGGAGTGAGTTGAGTGCACCGTTGTTGGGGTCCAGGAGAGCGTGGCAAAGCCAGAAAAATGTGATAGATTCGAGCAATGCCAAAGCAAAAACAGCAGACTGGAAAAACCGTCAAGGGTGGCTTCGTCGTTGGCCGTGCGGGCTTTGCTAAGATCAGCGATGTGGAAGGCATTCGGCTGAAGCCGGCCATGAAAAAAAGGGCCACCGAAGCCGCCGCCAAGGGCCTCTCAGCAGAAGAGTATCGCCGCTCGATTTTGCACAGTTACCGCAAGCGCTAAGCGTCATCGCATGTACGATGCGGTTGACGATCCCTACACCTACGAAAACTCGACGGTTCTTGTTAACAAGCTCGACCTGCGGGACCAGGACGACCTCGACGATTTCGAAGCCGAAATTTCCAGCGCTCGATCGGCCGAGCCGTTGCCCGAAGGCCAACTGGACTTCGCCCACTATTGCGCCGTTCATCATCATCTTTTCCAGGATGTCTACGAATGGGCAGGGAAGCCCCGAACGGTCCGGATGTCCAAACAAGGCAGCTCGTTTTGCTTTCCTGAACATATCGACACGCAGGCAGCGAAGCTTTTTCTGGATTTGAAGGCCGACCATTTCCTGGAGAATCTGCCCGCGGCCGAGTTCGCAGCGAAGGCTGCGCACTTCCTCGCCGAATTGAATGTCATCCACGCATTCCGCGAAGGAAACGGGCGCTCTCAATTGTCGTTTTTTGCCATGCTGGCTGATCGCGCAGGCCATCCCCTCGATCTGGAAAGGCTCGACCCTGGTGCCATGCTCGACGCCATGATTGCCAGTTTTGACGGGGATGAAACCGAGTTGGCCCAAATCATAGCTGGCCTAGTTACCGCATAATCCGTCACGGCGACAGTTCGCTCAATTGACGCTGTCCGCCAAGCGGGGACCGAAGCCGCAATAGGCGGGTTGGCGACGGCGAATGAATTTGATGTACTGTCGCCGCAACCCATTTTGTGTTCAGGCCATGCCGTGTTTGTCACCGGCCAAAACATAATCGACGGGGGAAGCGACCCGAGGCATCTTCTAACGCAATTTTTGAGAGGATCCTCGATGACAAGACTTCATGTCCTTGCCCTGCTGGGCACGGCCCTGCTCGGGCTTGCCGCGGCGCCGGTCAAGGCGCACAGCTATCCGAGTCGCGTGGTGACCGTTGTGGTGCCTTATCCCGCAGGCGGCTCCGTCGACGGCGTCGCGCGCCTTCTCGCGCAAAAGCTGACCGAGTCGTTCGGGCAGAGTTTTATCGTCGAGAACCGCGCCGGTGGCGCCGGCGGCATCGTCGGCGCGAACTATGTCGCCAAGGCCGCACCGGATGGCTACACGTTGATGCTGACCGCGTCGATCCATGTGGTGACGCCGTTCCTGCACAAGGCCGTTCCCTACGACGTGGTCACTGACTTCACGCCGATTTCGCTGGTGGCCAGCGGACCGCTGATCGTCAGCACCAATGCGCAGTCGCCCGCCAAAACTCTCAAGGAATTCTTCGACCTGGTTCGCAAGGATTCGACCAAATACACCTTCGCGACATCGAGCTTCGGCTCGGCCGGGCACATGGCGATCGAGCTGCTCAAGCGCGATGCCGGTGTCGACACCCTGGTGGTGCCCTACAAGGGTGCAAGCCCCGCACTGACGGACCTGATGAGCGGCCAGGTGCAGTTGATCGCCGATCCGATCCTGTCGTCGCTGCCGCTGGCGAAAGCCGGAAGCATCAAGGCGCTGGCCATCACCAGCACCAAGCGCGTCGACATCGCTCCGGAGATTCCGACCGTAGCTGAGTCCGGCATGACAGGCTTCGAGTTCAGCTCCTGGTACGGCCTGTGGGGCCCGAAGGGCATGCCCGCTGACCTCGTCACGACGATTCAAGCCGAGGTCGCCAGGATCGTGCAGCGGCCGGAGGTGAGGGAACGCTTCGCGCTGCTCGGATTCGAACCGCTCGGCTCCACGCCGGATTATTTTGCCGGCTACATCAAGAGCGAGATGGCGAAGTACGAGCAGATCATCAAGGACGCCAACATCAAGGCTGAATGAGAGTGGTGGATGCGGGGGCGGGGATTATGGCGCATTCAATGACGCCGCCCGTGCTTGCAGGCAAGCTACGGCCTCTATTTCGGTCCACTCAATGCGGGCTTGAATGAATTTAATGCACGGGCACCGTATTCGAAGCCTTATCTGCTGCCAGCGGCCCGCTTGCCGCTCGACGCGGGTCGCCTGCTGACCGCTCGTTTTCCGCGACGCGCTCTCATCACTATGTTCTTTAGCGTGGTGTCGATCTTCGATTGCCATCCCGGTCCCATTTCCTTGAAATGGGTAACAACCACTTTGCTCAGGCGGATCGATACCGGAACTTTCTTCGGCGCCCTCTGCGGCCCTCGCTTCTTACCAAAGACGGCCAAAACGTCTGGCGAAAGCACCTCTTCCGGGCTCTTTGCTCGCGCAAAGTCTGCTGCGCTCCATTCCGGATTCTCCGGATCATCAACGATCTTTTTTCGCGAGACCATATTGCTCAATCTCCCTTTCGTTGGCAGGGCGGAGGCTGATCGCCCGAACCCGCTTTCCGCCAGTCTTCAGCTCAGTGACGGTGAAAGCGAGGGCATAAGCTCCCTTGCCGATGAACCCAAAGCCCCGGTATCGGGTCTCTCCGTAGTTCTTCCGAACGTCTTCCAAGATTTTGACCGGAACGAACTCGCTGGCTCGCGCTAGCCTAATCCCGTGCTTAACGAGATTGGAAGCGTCCTTCTTTGGGTCGAACTCAATGTCCAGCATCTATAATGTGTATATACAATTTGGAGCCGCGCGCAAGTCCTGTATATACAAATTACTCTATATGCCGGGGTGGCGGGGGACTGGCTCAATGTAGATGTCCTGCCGCGGGCACCGCTCGAGCCGCTCCGTAGCCTGCGCGAGACATGGAGCGGCGTCGGCGCTATGGCGCCCTGGCTGAAGAAGGTTCGGGAGGCGGGCGAGGATATCGAGCGATACCGCGCATCAGCGTGACCTCGTTCGCCCGGCAAGGAGCCCGATGAGGGCTCCGGTGCCTACATTGAAGAGGCTGTTCGCTGTCGTAAAGAATTGGGAGAGGGAGGATTTCTCACCGCTGAGGATTGCCGCGATAAGCGCCAGCGCGGCGCATCCGGCGGTGAGACTGGCTACAAGAAGGGGAAGGTGGTGGTTCTGGTTCATCTGCATCCTGCTGAAGGTTATGCTTGCAGGGAGATGTTCCGGTACGACGAGGAACGCCCCCCGGCAAAGCCGAGAAGTGATCCTCGAAGGCATCCCGTCGCCAACGAGTATTGAAACGAGATTCAACACCGGCCTGTTATGGCCACAGAGAAACGAAAAGGTCTGGGCGGCGACGGGCACCGCAAAGTCCGAACTTCAACAGCTCGGAAAATCTGGTTTAAGGAGCCCTTGCAGGCTCAGGTAGACCTTGACGTAGTTTTGCTGTGGGAGCCTTACAAGAGCCGGCAAGAAAAAATCCTCGCGCGCATGGTGCCGACCATCCCAAGCATCAGGATGACCGCCGTGGCGGGCGATGATTGAATGTCAACAGCTCGAGGGGAGACCCATGGCCGATGAGAAACATGGCCGATGAGAAACGAAGGCTCCTCTGGGCATGGCACGGTCTTGTTCTTGATCGGCTTGCTGACGGGGCTGGTCGAGCAGCATTTTGCAAATGTGAGGATGGGGTTGGCCGCCCATTTGGAGGGCGTAATGAACGGAACGTTCCTGCTTGCCGTCGGCGCCATCTGGAACGAGGTCAGGCTATCGACACGTACGAAGGCGGCGGCCTATTGGACGCTGCTCATTGGAACGTACGGCAATTGGACCGTCACAACATTGGCCGCTGTGCTTGGGACAGCCGCGCTCTCGCCGACCACGGCGGCGGGGGCACGAAGCGGAGCCTTGGAAGGAGGCGATGATCACGGCCGGATTCGTATTCATCGGCCTGGCGATCATCGTGGCCGTCATCCTGCTAATGTTCGGGTTGCGGAGCACGGCAAAGCCGGAGTGAGGCGACGAGCGGCAAATACCAATCGCGGTGACGGTGCATTCAACCGCAGGGCATAAGCCATCCGCACCGGACAAGTGATCTCGCAACCGTAACCGCAGACGTCCTGGTGACGAAGGGCGGCAACACCCGGGAACAAGTTGCGCCTTGGTCCGTTCGTTCCACTTCGGCAATGCACAACAGCCGGTTCGCATTGACGTCATGGAGCCAGGCGGCATGAGTTCTGTTGATCCGATAGTTGCAGGTTCGTCGACCTCGGCGTCGGGGGAAACCTTGCGCAGGGACCGCTCGCCCGAGAAGATATCTCCCAAAACATCCGATCCTGTTGTGCAGAAAGATGCCGGCGTCAGGTCAGAGAAGCCCCAAGCGGATCCGGAGGGCCGACAGACCGACCGCAAGCCGCAGGAAACCGATCAGACTCCGGAAAAGGGGCCCGCGGGAGTCAAGGGTGCATTCCGCAAGCACCCGATCGCGATGATCGCCTGCCTTGGGTTGATCGTCGTCGGCATCATCGCAGGCATCGCTTGGTATCTTCACGCCCGTCACTACGAGAGTACGGACGATGCGTTTATCGATGGCCGGTCGGTGCTGGTCAGCCCGCAAGTCTCCGGCAGCATTGTCAGCGTCAATGTCACCGACAACCAGATCGTGAAAACAGGCGATCTGCTCGCGACCATCGACGCACGAAACTATCAAGCCGCGGTCGATCAGGCCGACGCGCAGATCCGTCAGAACGAAGCAACCGTAAAAAACGTCGAAGCCCAGATCGCAGGGCAAAAAGCCCAGGTCGATCAGGCCACCCAGCAGGTGACGGAGGCGGCATCGGCGCTCAAATTCGCAACCGACGAAAACACCCGCTATCAGGACCTCGTGCAGAAGGGCGCCGGGACTGTTCAGCGCGCCCAACAGGCCTCATCCGACTTCAACGGCAAGCAGGCCGCCCTTGACGCAGCCAACGCGGCCAAGGTGGCGGCCGAACGGCAGATCGACGTCCTGAACGCGCAAAAGGTCGGCGCCGCGGCGCAACTCGATCAGTCCAGGGCACAGAAAGATCGCGCCGACGCCGATCTGCAGCGAACCGAGCTGCGTGCAACCGTCGACGGGCGGGTGACGAAACTGACGGCAGCCGTCGGCGCACTGGCAGCACCCGGGCAGGCGATCATGATCGTGGTGCCGCTCGACATCTGGGTCACGGCCAATTTCAAGGAATCGCAACTCGCCGACATGCGCGTCGGCCAGCCCGTCGATATCAGAATTGACGCGTTCGGCGGCCGCAGTTTTCCCGGCCAGGTCAACAGCGTTCAGGCGGGCAGCGGAACCGCGTTCAGTCTGTTGCCAGCCGAAAACGCCACCGGCAATTATGTGAAGGTGGTGCAGCGCGTGCCGGTGAAGATCACCTTCAACCAGCGTCCCGACATTGAACTCGGACCGGGCATGTCGGTCGTTCCGACCGTCACCGTTCGTCCCTGAGGGGATGGTGGCAAATGCCTGACGCAGCGGCCAAGGGCGAATATGGTGACGCGAACCCCTGGATCATTGCCGTCCTGGTGGCGATCGCGACCTTCATGGAAGTGCTCGACACCACCATCGCCAACGTGGCCCTGCGTTACATATCCGGTGGCCTCGCTGTCAGCAGCGACGAGGCGTCCTGGGTCATAACCACCTATCTGGTCGCCAACTCCATCGTGCTGTGCGCCAGCGGCTGGATTGCCGAGATGTTCGGACGCAAGAACTTCTTTCTGGTCTGCATTGCACTGTTCACGGCGAGCTCGCTGATGTGCGGCTTTGCGTGGAATCTGCAGTCCTTGCTGGTGTTCCGCTTGTTGCAGGGGCTGGCGGGCGGCGGCATGACGCCGGTGGCGCAATCGATTCTGGCCGCGGCTTTCCCACCCGCCAAGCGCAGCCAGGGGTTTGCGCTCTACGGCATCGCCGTGGTCGTGGCACCTGCCGTCGGGCCGACACTCGGCGGCTGGCTGAGCGACAATCTGTCCTGGCACTGGTGCTTTCTCATCAACGTGCCGGTCGGATTGATCTCGCTGGTGCTGATCTACATGATCATTCCGAGTTCGCCTGAAAAGAAGAAAGAGCGCGAGCGGATGTGGGCCAAGGGCCTCGACTTTGACTGGGTGGGCTTTCTGCTGATTGCGATTTTCCTCGGTGGCCTCGAGGTCGTTCTCGACCGCGGCCAGATCGACGACTGGTTCAGCTCGAACTTCATCGTCACGTTCGCGGCGATATCCGCCACCGCGCTGCTGCTGTTCATCCCGTGGGAGCTCAATCGCCCGAAACCACTCATCGACATCAAGATGCTGACCGGACGCCAGTTCGGCACCTGCTTTCTCATCATGCTGGTGACGGGCGCGCTCCTGATCGCGACGACGCAGATCGTGCCGCAGCTGTTGCAAGAGGCATTCGGCTACACCGCCACCCTGGCTGGTCTTGCGATCTCGCCGGGCGGCGCGGTGACGATGGTGATGATGGTGGTGGTTGGCCGCCTTGGATTCATCCAGCCGCGCTATCTGATCGCGGTAGGGGCGGCGATAGCCTGTTATGCGATGATCGACCTGCTTCGCATCAACCCTGATGCAGATTACTGGTACTTCGCCTGGTCACGCATCTATCTCGGTATAGGCTTGCCGCTCGTCTTCATTCCGATCACGACCGCATCCTACGACGGCATTCCACCTGACAAGACCGACCAGGCTTCGGCGCTGATCAACCTTGCGCGAAATTTCGGCGGATCGATGGGCGTGGCGCTGAGCCAGACCGTGCTGGCGCGGCGTGAGCAGTTTCATCAGAGCCGTCTGGTCGAACATATCGGCTCCTGGAATCCGTTCTATAACGACACGTTGAGCCGGATACAGGGATATCTGAATGGGCGCGCGGCCACCGGCAGCTCATCCGGAACCAGCGCGGCGATTGTCAATCAGATGGTGCAGAACCAAGCGACGCTGCTTGCCTATATCGACGTGTTTGTTGCGCTGGGCGTGATTGCGGCGGTGATGGTGCCGCTGGCCCTGACGTTGCGCACGGTCAACCGGAGCGCCGGTTCGAAACCTGCCCATTAGCATTTTGCCACGCCGCGCCGGGTGAACGCCGTTCAGCATTGTCACCGTGATTCCAGCGCTGTCACCGCAATCCCGGCGAGGAGGGGCGTGATCGCGATATCCCCGGATCCAAGATCCTCACATTGAGCTTGTCGAGTTGACCCGAACAGGACATCGGCGATAGCCTGCCGGCGGCTTGTCGTGCTTTGTTGAAATTTTGAGCTGAAGATAGTTGCGGCGGAACGGCGTCCCGCAGACACGCCGGTTATTTGGGGAGAAACCTGATGCAGAAGCTTTTTGCAGTTCTTGTTATTGTCATTGCCTTGTCGCCGCAGCTCGCGAAGGCCGGACCGAGCGAAGACGCCGCAATGGTCCGCGCGCAGTGGGAGGAGGTCTACAATTCCGGCGACGCCGACAAATTCGTCGCGCTCTACACCAAGGATGCCACGCTTTTCGGATCGACGGCCCAGCTCTTCACCGGTTCAGACGGCGTGCGTGCCTACTACAGCAAGCTCCCGCCGGGCATCAAAGCGAAGATGGGCGATCAACAAGCCATCGCGGTCGGGTCGAATGTTCTCCTGAGCTCCGGTTTCGCGAGTTTTACGCTGAAGGATGGCACCGTCGTCCCGTATCGCTTGACCCTCGCTTTGGTGAAGGTCGACGGTCAATGGCTGATCGCCCAGCATCACGGCTCGCCGGTCCCGAAATGAAGCCTCGCAAGTGCCGGAGATATCATGACCTTCGTATCTCGTCGTGGACTGCTGGCTGGTAGCGCGGCACTGGCTGCTGCAACGGGTTTGCCATTGGCCGGGTCATCCCGCGCTGCTGCTCCGCTCGCCGGACAGCAGGCTCCGGGTTTCTATCGATACCAGGTCGGGGATTTCGAGGTCAGCGTGATTTCGGACGGCGCGCTCAGGTTTCCGGTTGAGGGCTTCGTGACGAATGCCAGCACCGATCAGGTCAAGGCCGCGCTCACAGCGGCGTTCCGTAACACGGATGGGTTGACGGTCCCGTTCACGCCGATCGTCGTCAACACGGGAGCGAGGCTGATCCTGATCGACACCGGCCTTGGCGATGCCGCGGTTGCGCGCACGAAGGGGACTGCGGGCCAGTTCGCGGCCAATTTGAAGGCTGCGGGTCTCGATCGCGGGGATATCGACGCCGTCGTCATATCCCATTTCCACGTCGACCATGTGGATGGCCTGCTGACCGCGGACAACAAGCCGGCGTTTCCGAACGCCGAGATTTTCGTGCCGGCCGCCGAACTGAAGTTCTGGATGGACGACGGCGAGATGAGCCGTGCTCCGAAGGGGCGGATCGAAGGGCTGTTCAAGAACACCAGGCGGATCATCGCAGCGCTCGGCGGCAAAGTGACGCCATTCGAGGCCGGCAAGGACGTCGTGCCGGGCAACGAAATTGTGCCAGGGCTCACCGCTGTTGCAACACCGGGGCACTCCGTCGGCCACACGTCGTTCGTGCTGTCGTCGGCCGGCAAGAGCGTGTTCGTTCAGGGCGATGTCGCCCATATCCCGGTGCTGTTTGTCGAAAATCCCAGCTGGCACGCCGCGATCGATCAAGACCCGGTCATGGCCGAAGCCACCCGTCGCAGAATCTACGATATGCTGGTGGCGGAGAAGATGCTGGTTCAGGGCTTTCATTACCCATTCCCAGCCCTTGCCCATGTCGAGCGGACCGCGAATGGTTATCGCGAAATTCTGGTGCCGTGGAGCACCAGCATCTAGGTTGGTCCGTCTCGCGGGAGCTATCTCGTCTTGAGATATCCGCGATCGGAATTACGGAATTTCGGCGAAATGCGGTGACAGAGTTACGGTGCTCACCGCAATTCATGACCTGAGCAAAATTGACCATCCCAGATTTTGGAACCGGGCTATATCCGCATCATGGCTCCGAACACGCTCACGCGCGAAGAGTTTGCCTCGCTGCTTAAGGTCGGCAACTGCTCGACATTGGACCCGCCAGCAGCAATTCCCGTCGAGCACAGCACCAAACTGATCGCGCTGGGTTATATGGTCGACTTGGTGGGAAGGCTGCGGATGACGACGCCCGGCAGGCACCGGATAGCTGTGGGGGCCTGAAGGTCGCCGTCTGCAACTAGGCTGCAATCCGTTGTTCGACGGGGGCCGTCAGGTGCTTGAGCACTTCCGCATGCTCGAGGTCGGGGACCGCGATCGCCGTGTGGCTGTACATCGCATGCGCGCGCGAATTTGCGATTCTGTCCAGGATCTCTTTGCCCTTGATGACGTGGAGGCCCATGCCGTCGCCGGACGGGAAGATCGCCAACACCACGTCATAAGCCGCGATGACGGCTCTGAGCGCCTCGGCCTTGTCTTCGGCGACATCGACGAAAACGCGAACATCGGCTGCGAGTTCACGCAGCTCATCAAAATCCAGCACTGTAGGGGGTACTCCAACGCAACGATACTGCGCGGAGCTTGGATGGGTTGGGTTACTGAAGTCTCAACAGCGCATGCCGAGTCACAAGTTTCACGATGAGGTGACCCCTTCATGGAGTCAGACTCGCAAAACGAGTGTCCCGCTGCCGAACGATGTTGGCCCTGGGTGGAATTGAAGCGCGATGCGCGCGACGGCTACGTCACGTGAAGCTACATCACTTGGCATAGCCCTGAGAACGGAGCCATGCGATCTTGCGATCCCCGTTGATCCAGTCGTCGGCATCTGCCTTGCTGGTGAAGCCTGTAATCTGGCGCTGCTCGTGGTCCGGGTAGTCCGCCAGTATTTTCCAGTCGTTGTCTGAAATGCGGACGGTTTTGAAGGTCACTTTTGTTTTAGCCATGCAGCATTATGCAGGAGCTGGCCCCAAAAGTGAACCCGCCTTGAGCTTTGAAGCAACCTTGGGCGGCGGGGCAGGCATCGGGGCCCGGCCAATCGGCGGGGTTGGGCCGTCTGCAAAGACGTCCAGGTCTTGGATTTCAGGTCTTGGGGATGAGGTCATGGAGATGGCCATGCGAGAACGCGTAACGAACCAGCAGAACTCCATAGGGATATTGTTGTTTTCGATTTCTGGTGTCGTATCGAATAGCCCAACAGAGGCGGTTGTCCGGGTCAAAAAGATGAGGAACCCACGCCCAACTGCGGCTTGCGTTTTCGGCCTCGATAGGTTCTAAGCCCGGTTGCTTCATGACCGTAGGCATGAATAGAAGCGCGCCGGGTAGTTTTACGGCGTCCCAGGCAGAGCTACATCGTGGCTCGCGCGCACCCAATTCAGAGGACTTTGAGACATGGCGAAGATGACCAAGACCCAGTTGATCGATGCAATCGCAGAGGGCACGCAGCTTTCGAAGAACGACGTGAAGTCGGTCATCGAGTTCATGGCGACCGTCGGCTACAAGGAGCTGAACGAGTCCGGCGAGTTCGTCATTCCCGGCTTCGTGAAAATGTCGGTCGTGAACAAGCCTGCGACCGAAGCCCGCATGGGCGTCAATCCCTTCACCAAGGAGCCGATGCAGTTTGCGGCCAAGCCCGCGAGCAAGTCGGTCAAGGCGTCGCCGCTGAAGGTCGCCAAGGACTCGGTCTGATCCGGCCATCGCGCGCCGTAAAAAGCGAAAACCCCGCCTGGGGAAGGCGGGGTTTTCTGATGGGGATGAAGCCTGGGGGAAGCTTCACTTATAAGACGCGCCAGCGCTGAAAAGGTTCACTGTCTGAGGACAGGAGAGTGCTCGGCGATCGCGATCGGGTTTTCCTTTTCGCCAAGAGTCGCAAGTCATCAGTCGCAATTCATCGCCCGCGACCGAAAGAGAAAAACCCCGCGCGGGGGAGCTGCGGGGTTCTTCAATGCTGGCGGTCGCGTCGCACAACCGACAGCACCATCGATTTCGGTTTGACAATGCGGAGGCGGGGAGTTCGTTCCAGCGTTCCCAACGAGCGGCGCGGTTGTCCCCGAAAGAAAAACCCCGCGCTTGCGCACGGGGCTCTCTAGCCGACGGCAATGGGATTTCAGCGCCTAGCCGCCAGCCGTGTTTCTAACTTAAGGTTGAAAATCCAAAAAGCAACAGCGCCGCGGTGACGGAATATGTTCGTCAGGCGGCGCTGCAGTATGACTGGGCGCTGAAATCCCCAGCCTCCATGGGTCCTCGCGCCACCAAAAAGGTTCAAGGCGACGTGATGAGGAAATCTCTGGCCAGGGCTGGACTTTTTGTTCTACTTTTGTTCTAGTGAATCGCCTTGGAGGTGACTCATGACGATCGAGAAACAGCGCGAAGTGATCAGGCTCTGGAATCAACTCAGGAAGGTCGAGGGCCCGGCCGCCGAAGAACTCCGCATCCAGATCCTCGAATGCTTTGCGGAGAAGAGCAACGCCAAGCGCGCGGCATGAGAGGTCTCGCCGGACATCGATAACACGCGGCAATAGCTGCGTGTCGAGCAGGGCATGTCGCGAGATCATCAGCTCGCGAGATCATGAGCGTGCTTTGCGCGCGTCTCGAAATTCTCATCTCGAGATTCCTGCCGCCGGCAAAGTGATCAGTCGCGTCTTCATCCGTCATTAGGATTCGCTTCGCGTTGATATTTCCGACTCCGATTCGTTCCTTGAGAACGAAGTGGAGTCGGATGCAGAACAAGTCGTGGCTGTCTGAATCTCGACGCAGGGCCTGTATCAAAACGAGTCAGCTTGATGTGTCGCACAGTCGTTTGCTCAAGGTGCGGCTGCTCCGCATGACGTCGACAGCGTCGATGGGAATCGAAGATGCGCTCTGGCGATGCAAACCAATTGTTAGGAGTTGCTCCGCGCCGATTTCGCCGATTCCGATTCGTTCTTTGAGAACGAAATGGAGTCGAAGCTGGAACAAAGCCGGTCGGCGAACCGCGAGAAGCTCCCCGGCGGCATCTCGACGCTCTGCGCGTCCGGCGCTATCGTCGCTGACGACGGCGGGCGCATCCATGAAGAACGGGCTTTACTCCATCCACATCCACATGCTCGACGGCGTGAAGGGCCGCGACAGCGGCGTGCTGGTGCTGCGGGACGGCATGCTGCTCGGAGGAGGGCCGTATTTCTGGTCGCGCGGGTCGTACAGTGTCGGCAACGGCACCTGGAAGGGTGAGCTTGCCACCAATCAGCATTCGCCGTTCGCCGATCCGCTGGTCCGGCCGCTGTTCGCTGGCGCAGAGGCCACCAGCGGCTTTTCCGGGACGTTCAGCGGGGATGACGCCGAGGTGTTCGGCACCGTGCTGGTCGCGGGTCATCGCAGTCTGGGTTTTCGCGCGACATTGAAGTGGCTTGCCGAGATCTGAGGCGTCTCGGCGAACTCCTAACGAAAGCTTGCAGCGGTCGCGATAACCCTATTCGGTTAGGTTAAAAGCCCAATCGCGTTGCGCTTGCGCGCCGTTGGGATAGGTGTCTGGCAAAGACAACAAGAAAACCCATTTTGCCATGACCCCATTTTTAGAACCGTCGTTTTATCAAGGCGACCGCCAGACCTATCGGCGCGTTGCCGTCGTCGGCACGCTGTTCTGTCTCGCTTTCGTCGTGATCAGCTTTTCGCTGCGGCCGCAGGACGAGGACACGCGCGTTGCGGTCAAGGCCGACCGATTGATGCGTACCGCCGGCCAGGCGCCGCACGCGAATTAAAATTCGTCGCTATGAGGTCGGATCGTCGGCACCCGTCTGCCGGCATGAGGTGCCGTGCGTTGCGAGCGCCACGAAGCCGGCATAGCCGGACAGATTGAGCAGGATGTCGAGCCACGCGGGCATGTTGAGCCTCTTCTCATGAAGGCACGATCAACGTGCGCGCGAGGCGCACGTTCCCCGCTGACAGAAGAAACGCCACTCAGAGTGGGGAGGAGGGGTCAAGCCGCCGGCCCAGCGTCGCAACCGTCTCCGTGGACGGCGTTGCCTTGAGGAACTCCGCAATGGCGCGGGCGAGCTCGCCGTCGGTCATGGGCGTCGGTGGCGGGCGCAGGGCGCCGACGCCGAAATTGCGGACGATCTCGTCGTAATGCTGCTCGTTGGTGTTGGGAACGAGCCGGCGGATGCGGGCCAGCAGCGCTGATATCGGCAATCTCTCCTCCCAAGGCGCCGTCGCCGTTGGCAGCCAGTTACGTCTGCTGCCATTTTGTCCGTTCGAAACTGAAAAACCCCGCCAGCACCGCGGAGATGCTGACGGGGTCTTCGTGCTGTTACCTCTACCGGATAGCGGAGGCTCCGCACTTGAAACTGAGGCGATTTCGTTCCCTTCAGGACGGAGTTTTTTTCGCATGCCTTGCGGCGCCGACATAGCCGCTCCGCGCAACCATCGCAGGCGGATGACGTTGTCTCTCCAGATGTGAAGGAGACATGCATGATGAAGAAAACATTGGCAGTTTTGGCGACGATCGCGGCGGTTGGCGTGACGGCGGTTGCGGCGCCAGCACCTGCGGAAGCGCGCGGTCGCGGCATTGGACCGGGCTTGGCGTTCGGTCTCGCCGCAGGCGCGATCACTGCTGGCGCGGTTGCGGCGTCCGGTCCTTATGGCTACGGTCCCGGCTACGGCTATGGTCCCGGCTACGGTTATTATGGCCGCCCGGCCTATGCCTACGGTCCTGCCCCGTACGCCTATGGACCAGGCTACTATCGCCACCGTTATTACCGCAATTATTGGTAATCGCAGGTCATAACCGACAAGCGAAAAGCCCGGAGCAATGCTCCGGGCTTTTTTCATGCGCGCGCATCTGGCGCGATATCCTACGGCCAGAGCGAGGGCCGCTCCACCTTGCGGGCGTTCTCGAGCGTCGACACGAAGTACTCGTCACGCTCGCGCTTGAACTTTTCCTGCGTCGCGCGGAAGGCGGCAACACGTGCGGCGATTTCATCTCGTTCGCGAATCTTGCGTTGTTCGTCTTCGGTCATGTCAAATCCCCACTACACCTGAGTATGTGTGCACTGTTGAACTCAAGCACTGCCGCCGCAATCACGTTGAGTCGCGTCAACACATGCATTGGCGCTTCTGATTGGGGCGTCAATGGGGAGGAGGCATTGCAGGATTGTGATAAGCGAGGGTCGGAAAAAATTGCCGACCGCGACTTGCGCGGCAGTGGATAAGAGCGTCAACAATCTTGTCGCTTGAACGTGTTGCAGCTAGCGCGAAAGCAAAGCAGGAGGCGGCGAGTGATTGCATCAGACCTTCAAAGCGGCGTTGAACGGCTCGGCGACATGATCGCCGAAGCCAAGACCATCGTCCCGTTCACCGGCGCCGGTATCTCGACCGAATGCGGCATCCCGGACTTCCGCTCGCCCGGCGGCCTCTGGACCCGCAACCGTCCGATCCCGTTCGATGAATTCGTTGCCAGCCAGGACGCGCGGGACGAATCCTGGCGCCGCCGCTTTGCGATGCAAGAAACTTTCGCGGCGGCAAAGCCTGGCCGCGGCCATCGCGCGCTCGCAGCACTGCACCGCGCCGACAAGGTTCCCGCGGTCATCACCCAGAACATCGACAATCTGCACCAGGCCTCGGGCTTTGCGGCCGATCGCGTGATTGAACTTCACGGCAATACCACTTATGCGCGCTGCATCGGATGTAGGCAGGCCTATCAGCTCGACTGGGTGAAGCGCCGTTTCGACGAGGATGGCGCCGCGCCCAACTGCACCGCGTGTGATGAGCCGGTGAAAACCGCAACGATCTCATTCGGTCAGGCGATGCCGGAGGATGAAATGCAGCGCGCGACCGAGCTGTCGCAAGCCTGCGATCTCTTCATCGCGATCGGTTCCTCGCTCGTGGTGTGGCCCGCGGCGGGCTTTCCGATGATGGCGAAGAACGCCGGTGCACGTTTGGTGATCATCAATCGCGAGCCGACCGAGCAGGACGATATCGCCGACCTCGTGATCCACCACGACATCGGCGAAACACTCGGGCCGTTCGTCCGTAATTGAACGGTCGTTTTTGATTCGCGCCTGTGCAAGCTGTTCATAGGTTCCGGTGAATCTCTTTTTTGTCTATGCCTCGCAACCGGGAGTGTTATCTTTTGATTCGAGAGATTCGCGTCGCGTCCAGTTGAGAAGATTCTCTGAAGGTTCTCGAAAGACGCGTGATTCGACGCCGCCACTGAGGGCGGGTTGCATGGCATGTGTGGGGTCCGGGGTTATGGGGTCGTCGGACGGATTTGAGTCCAAGAAGCTGGGAGTTCCCGCAGCCGGCGAACACGGCGGCGGTCGCGATAGCGCGCTCAGTCCCTTCACCGGACTTGGTGAGGCCAGCGCCAACCTCGTCGAGGTCCACGGCGTCATCAAATGGTTCGACGCCTCAAAGGGCTACGGCTTCATCGTTCCCGACAATGGCTGGCCCGACGTGCTCCTGCACGTTACCGTGCTTAGGCGCGACGGCTTCCAGACCGCTTATGAGGGCGCCCGCATTGTCGTCGAGTGCATCCAGCGCGCCAAGGGTTACCAGGCCTTCCGCGTGGTCTCGATGGACGAGTCGACCGCGATCCATCCGGCGCAGATGCTGCCGCCGCGCACCCATGTCACGGTCACCGCGACCAGCGGGCTGGAGCGGGCCCAGGTCAAGTGGTTCAATCGGCTGCGCGGCTTCGGCTTCCTGACCTGCGGCGAGGGTACCCCCGACATCTTCGTGCACATGGAGACGCTTCGCCGCTTCGGCATGACCGAATTGCGGCCCGGCCAGTATGTGCTGGTCCGCTTTGGGCCCGGGTCCAAGGGCATGATGGCGGCCGAGATCCATCCCGAGACGGGATCGCCGGGATTGCAGTCGCACTAACGGGCTCCCAACTCCCGCAATCGTGAGCAGAGGCGCGTGGTCAGGACCATGTGCCTTTTCTGGCTTTTCCGGCGATCGCCGCGTAAGGATTGCGCCAGTTCCACGTCTTGAGCGCCGTCCCGAGTGCATCCCATGAAGCCTGATCGAAACACTGTCTGGTCCCTCGCCAGAGGCTGGCTTGCTGCCATCCTCGTCATCGCCGGCTTTGCCGTTGCCAATGCGCCCGTCCGGGCCGCCAGCTTCCAGCCGCTCGAGATCGTCACCAAGAACGGCGTGCAGGTGTTCTCGGTGGAGATGGCGACGACGGAGGAGGAGAAGCAGACCGGACTGATGTACCGCAAGGAATTGGCCGACGGCAAAGGCATGCTGTTCGACTTCAATCCCGAGCAGGAAGTGTCGATGTGGATGAAGAACACCTACATCTCGCTCGACATGATCTTCATCCGCGCCGACGGCCGCATCCTGCGCATCGCGGAAAACACCGAAACGCTGTCTACCAAAATCATCGCGTCCCACGGACTTGCCCGGGCCGTCCTGGAGGTTCCGGCGGGGACCGCGCAGAAATACGGCATCCGCCCCGGTGACCGCGTCGGTCATCCGCTGTTCGGCAGCAAATAGGACCGCAAACAGGGCCGAGCGCGGGGGCATTGCCGTCTTGCTGGCGTGCCGGGAAGCGTGTATCGACGGGGCTCGCCGGACATTCGGGGTATAGCGCAGCCTGGTAGCGCGGCAGTTTTGGGTACTGCAGGTCGTTGGTTCGAATCCAGCTGCCCCGACCAGTCCCGAATTTGGTGTCCTCGGCCTTGATGTCTCTTCAGGCTGGATGTCTTCAGGCTTGCGGGCCGCGATCCGGCCTCAGGACAGCACCCAATCCCCTAGTCGCCAGGCCAGCCAGCCAAGCGCGGAAATCCAGCCGACCATCGCGATCCCTACGATCCCCAGCCAGCAGAGCGCAAACAGCGATGTCCCGGGCTCGTGTAGCTCGGGAGGTTTCTCAGTCGTATCAAGTTGGCTCACAGCGTCCCCTTGCCTTGCGGCCTGCTGTTCATTGGTCTGCGCTTGCTCCTGATAATTCACCGGGCCCCCCTCAATCTCACGGGGACGTGAGACGATCCGGTTGTCCATGTCGGCGCGCACGTCCTGCTGTCGCGCCTGTCCTGTGCAGTGCGGGAAAGCCCTGCAACTCTTTGCAACTCAATCGGTTGTGGCCGTTCGGCCGGAAATCCATCTCGATGGACGCGTACCCTTTATCACCGCGCAGGAGCATGCACACGTCTTGCGAGTGTGCTTCCCGGGTGACACCTAGAATCGAGAACGCGTGGTAGTTGTTGCGCAGCATCTGTCGGGGAAATTATCCAATGAAAAAATTGCCACTCGCGATCGCCATTCTGGCGATGAGCGCCAGCAGCGCGTTTTCCGCCGATCTCGCCGCGCGTCCCTACACCAAGGCGCCGCCGATGATTGCTGCGATCTATGACTGGAGCGGCTTCTATATCGGCATCAACGGCGGTGGCGGCTCCGCCCACACATGCTGGGATCTGGTCGGTTTCGGCGCGGAAGGATGCCACAACTCGACCGGCGGTACCGTCGGCGGCCAGGTTGGCTATCGCTGGCAGTCGGCCAATTGGGTGTTCGGCCTGGAGGGGCAGGGCAACTGGGCCGACTTCTCGGGCAGCAACACCACGCCGATTGGCGGCAACCCGCTTGGCGGCGGAAGCATCCGGACCCGGATCGACGCCTTCGGGCTGATCACCGGCCAGGTCGGCTATGCCTGGAACAACGTTCTCATCTATGCGAAGGGCGGCGCTGCGGTCGTGAGCGACAAATACGACGCGATCTTCGCCGGTGCCGTGGTCGATACCGCCAAGGCGACGCGCTGGGGTGGCACAGTCGGTGCGGGCCTGGAGTTCGGGTTTGCGCCAAACTGGTCGGTCGGCGTCGAATACGACCACATCTTCCTGGATAGCCACGACACCGCGCTGACGGCGGTCCCTGGTGGTGGCGCTGGCGGCACCATTCACGTTCGCCAGGACGTCGACATGGGCCTCGTGCGCCTGAACTATCGCTTCGGCGGTCCGGTGATCGCCAAGTACTAAGTGAAGTACTGGGCAAGCCGGGGCGGCGGTCTGAGCCGCCCCGACCACCCCGCTCCTGACTGCTCGTACTGATTTTTCGTCGCGCTCGCGACGCCTGATTTCGGCCGGGTTCGCGTTGAAGGGGAAGAGCAGGCGCTGAGATGGCGCCGCGCCAAATCTCCTTCAGGCGAAGCTTCCTTCAGGCGAGGTTCTCATGTCGATCAGTGCGATTGCTTCATCTTCCGCGGCGGTGACGGCAACGCCGTCAACATCAGCAAATTCGTCCTCGGCCGCTTCGTCGACTGCGGCAACATCAGCGACGTCGTCGACATCAGCGACCTCGTCAACATCGTCGACCTCATCCTCGCAATCGGCGGGCGGAAGCTCCGGCTCCGGCGGCAGCGGCGGCTCGTCCAAGACGGTCGTCAGCGAGGTCTCGACCACCGTCAACGGAATGACAACAACGACGATCACCTATTCCGACGGTACGACCGAGGTGGAGACGTCCCCCGCCAGCTCGCAAGCCAGTCAGGGCAGTCAGCCCGGACAGACCTACAATTCGCAAGGCGCTCTTAGCTCCAGCGCCAACGCGAGCAGCGCGTCGGCCGCGAGCAGCGGGGTCTGAACGGTGATCAATCGCTGACACCAGGGGCGCAGTCAAACGCGACGCCGAACCCTCAGCGTTTGTTCTTCGCGAGACGCGACTTCTGCGCGATTTTTGCTGGAATTAAAACAGGTTAACCGGAGCAGAATTACCAAGGCTTTATCGAACCTTTGGGCGTCGCCACAGACATATGGATGTTGGGGATTTCAGCGCCCAATGACTAAACGGACGCCGCCAAGCGATGATACTCCGCTTGCGCGGCGTTGCGCTTTTTGAAGGGGCTCTTCAGTTCGAGGCGTACCAACCTGCCGGGAACGGGATCAGCGGCCAAGCCGGATAATTGTCGTTGGCGCCTTTCGGCAATCTATCGGCGAGCGGCTTCGCAATTGGCGTCAGGGGCGGCGAAACCATCGCCAGTCGCAAATATACATTTTGCAAATTCATGATCATCAACCTGCACAGTTCAAAAATTCAGTCTGAGTTCGAAATCGCTACGCGCGCCTCGTAAATGGCGCCCTCATTCTCAAATCGCGCACACATCTTAGGAAAGATAGGCAAGCGTTTCAACCGGCAAGACACCACGTCGAGTAAGGTTGATCGGTTAGGTTAAGCGCGAGACGTCGTTGCGGCCGCCTTGGTGACTGTTATCAAACCAGTCCCGGCTTGCGACGATGGGCCATCAGCCAGCTCACACGACGTCACATTCGTCGCAGCGTTTCGTTTCGCGCGAGTTGTCCGTCATGGCTTTCGATCTCACCCCTAGAACTCTCCGTCCGCGGTCGAACTGGACCGAGATCTGGCACCTCTGGACCGTGATCGTGCCGCGCCGCTCGATCAATGGGCAGCTAGTCTATGGCAAGGTCTGGCGCCGCCATGACGGCCGCGACTGGATCTACAAGAAGTTCACCGAGTACGACGGCGAAGCGGCGGCCTGAGCTAGCGCCGCTTCCACGGGCTCAAGCGGCCTTCTCAGGCAACCTTCAAGCAGCCTTGGCCGCCGTTGCCGCTGGCTTGGCCGGCGGCGGCTTCAGCGGCTTGTCCTGCCGCTTCGACCAGGAAATGTAATAGGCCACCGTCGTCATGATCGCGATGCCGGCGATTGAGACGAACAGCTGCGCGAACACCGAGCCCGAACTCATCGACAGCTCGAAATGGCCGACGAAGGACAAGAACACGCCGACGCAGAACACCGCGAGCGATTGCTGACCGCAGACGATCACCGGATCGAAGATCTTCCATTCCAGGCCCGGCCAGTCCTTCGGCACGAAGCGGATCACCATGATCACGATCACGACGAAATGGATGAAGCGATAGGGCGCGAGGTTGGTCTTGTCGTTCGGGTTGAAGTACGAGAACAGCCATTCCGGGAACATGCCGGCGAGGGTCGGGAAGCGGCCGGCCATGGTCATCACCAGCGCGAACGCGAGATAACCGAGACAGAGCCACAGCGTGATCGGTGAGTTGATCACTGTCCCCGAGCGCCGCGCCCCGCCCATTGCGCACCAGGCGCCGAACACGAACAGCACCTGCCAGGCATACGGGTTGAAGTACCACTGGCCGGCCGGATAGGCGGTCAGATTCCAGCCGAAGTGCCGCGCGGAAAGCCACAGCACGATGGACACCACCATCGTCAGGTCCGGCTTGCGCAGCATGAACCACAGCACCGGCGGAAACAGGCCCATCAGCACGATGTAGAGCGGCAGCACGTCGAGATTGAGCGGCTTGAAGCGCAGGAACAGGCCCTGCCGCAGCGTCTCGGTGGCGTTGTCGACGAGGCCGGCGACGTTGAACTCGTTGATCATCTCGGAGTCGCCGAAGCGCAGCGCCAGATAGCTGATCGAGGCGATGTAGATCACGAACAGGATGATGTGGGCGACGTAGAGCTGCCAGACCCGCTTGGTGAGGCGGGTGGCGCCGACCAGGAAGCCGCGCTCCAGCATCATCCGCGCATAGACGAAGGAGGCGGTGTAGCCGGAGATGAAGACGAACAGGTCGGCGGCGTCGGAAAAGCCGTAATTGCGGGTCGTGATCCAGTTCACGATGTTGTCGGGGATGTGATCGAGGAAGATCGCCCAGTTCGCGACGCCGCGAAACAGGTCGAGCCTGAGGTCGCGGCCTTTTTCGGGAAGGGTTGCGCTGATGTTCAGGAAGGCCATGCGACGGGAGCTTTCGAAGGGGACACTGGAAAACGCAGGCGCCGGCGGGACGGCCGTGGCTGCCCCGGGCTTCCCGCCGGGAGCGTGGCGGGTACGCAATTGTCACGGTGCAGCATAATGACTATACCCGTCGGTGAGATTACCGGGGGCCGGAATCACCGATTTGGTCCCGAAAGGCGTCTCTATACTATGCCCACGGTTTCCACCAACTGCTACCGTGACGCATCAAAATCGAACGAAAAGACGAAGAGGCCGGACAGCCAATGACCGCACGCATTTTCAAGCCCGCCAAGAACGCGATGCAATCGGGCCGGTCCAAGACCAAGGAATGGCAGCTCGACTACGAGCCGGAGCAGCCGCGCGCGGTCGAGCCCCTGATGGGCTGGACCTCGTCCGGTGACATGAAGCAGCAGATCACGCTGCACTTCCACACCAAGGACGAGGCGGTCGCCTATTGCGAGCGCAAGGGCATCGCCTACCAGGTGATCGAGCCGAAGGAGTCGCTGCATCGGCAGGTCGCCTATGCCGACAATTTCTCGTTCCGGCGCGGCGAGCCCTGGACGCACTGAGCCCATCCCCAGCCTCTGAGAGCCCTTGGCAGCGATTCCGCCGCGTGCTTCGCTCATCCGAGGCATGACGGGATCATGACGAGGTGGGGGTATGGCCGGGCGTCATCAGCTCGACGGCGTCGACTTGCGGATATTGTCCGAGCTCCAGCAGGACGGGCGCGTCCGCAACAATGAGCTGGCGCTGCGCGTCGGCGTCTCTGCGCCCAACTGCCTGCGGCGGCTGAAATCGCTGTTCAGCCGCGGCGTGATCCGGGCGATACGCGCCGTCATCGACGAGCGGCTGCTCGGCTACGAGGTGGTGTCGTTCGTCTCGATCCAACTCGGCAGCCAGGCCCAGCCGGTGCTCGAAGCGTTCGAAAGCTCGATCGCCGCGATCCCGCGCATCCAGCAGTGCTGGCGGATTTCGGGCGATACCGACTATCTCCTCAAATGCGTGGCGCCGAGCGTCGAGAGCATGCGCCAGCAGCTCCTGCATTTCGCCGCGATGCCGAACGTGAAGAACGTCCGCAGCTTCCCGGTGCTGGGCGTGGCCAAGGATGTGCCGCTGCCGGTGCAGGAGATCGCAACAGCATCGGCGGGGTAGGGCTGCTGACGCAGCTCTTTTCACACAAATCCGAAGTGGTGGCGGTCGCGCGCATGGCCAATCCGATTCGGATAATGTCACAAAAGCTTAGTAACTCACCTAACTGTGACATGTGATTTAGGCAGTACTGCAATGCGCTGAACCGTGATTGTCGGTTCCGGTGCACGGCCTACATCCGGGGTGTGAACCCTCAGCTTGCGTCGCATGCCGAGGCCTCTTTTGTGGGACCCTGAAGCAGGAAAAGACATATGACCCCGATTTCGAAGACGTTTGTCGCCTCCGCTGCGACGCTGTTTGCATCCGCGTTTCTTGTGTTGAGTGCGCCGGCCGCGAAGGCTGACGATTTCTGCATCACCAACGGCGCCCAGGCCGCTCACGGCTGCGGCTATCCGACCATGGAGGCCTGTCGGGCGGCGTCTGCCGGTATGGGCGGCTCGTGCTCGCAGAGCGGCGGCGCGAAGACCACCAACGACGCGCTCGCGTTCCAGCCGAAGCAGACGAAGCAGCCCAAGCTTCGCTCGGGGGCGCAGACCAACTCGAACTAAGTTCAGCGTCGAGATTGGTTTTGAAGCATTGCGGCCTCCGCGTTTGATCGCGGAGGCCGCAGGCGTTTGTAGGGCTCAGCGATACCTGCTGCGAAACTCGCGCGGCGAGGCGCCGGTCCAGCTGCGGAAGGCGCGGGAAAAGCTCTTCTCGTTGCGGAAGCCCGCGATCTCGGCAATCCGCTTGATCGGGGTGCGGCCGCGCATCAGTGCCTGCTTGGCGAGCTCGAGTTTTGCTTCTTCCTTGAGATTGCGCAGCGAGGTCGCTTCCTCGCGCAGGCGGCGGTGCATGGTGCGGGTGGAGAGCGCGAGCTCGCTTGCGATATCCTCCGCGCCGAGAATGCGTCCGCGCGCTTCGCGCAGCACGCGACGGACACGCTCGACCAGGAGTCGGTCGCGGCGATAGGGCCGATAGGGCAGCACGGTGAGCCGCAACGCGCCCTTGAGCATGGTGTCGAGATCGGCGGCGCTGCGGGTGAGCGGCAGCGAGAGATAATGCTTGTCGAAGGTGATGCTGGCATGGTCCGCGCGGAAGCGGACGGTTTTGCAGAAGATGGTCGGATAGACCGACACGTGTTCGGGTTCGGGATAGGGGAATTCTGCCGCGCGGAGCGCGATGGCTGAATCGACCGCCCAGCAGGAAAAGCCGAGCACGTAGCGGAGCAGGGTGACCAAGCAGAACTCACGGAGGGCGCCGAGGTCGCGCTGCTCGCGAATGGAAACGGTCGCGGTGTCCTCGCTGGCCGAAAGCTCGAACAGCACGTCCTCGGTCAGCAGGCGGTGATGCCGGCACCAGCGCTTGAGTGCGACCTCCAGATTGGGCGCGGTGATCGAGGCGCGGCACAGCATGCCATAGGTGCCGAAAGGCAGCCGGCGCGAGAACCAGCCGAGCGCCTCGTCGTCGAGCTCGCGCATGGCATGGCCGGCCAGCGCCTCGAACTGGGCGGCCGTCACGCGCCCCTCCATCGATTTGACGAGGTCCGGGAGCACCTGTCCCTTGGCCAGCGCCTCGGCCGGATCCTGCCCGTAGCGGGCGTAGGCGGCGACCACGCCGCGCACGAAGGCGGCGGGGGTCATGGCGCGGCGGGGTGTCGCGGTCGCGGCTCGAAGGGGCATGGAAAATCCTCGCCAAACTTGGCGGAAAATGCAACCTTTTCGACCGCCACGGCGCTCGGGCGGGGGTAGGTTCGGGCGAGAATAAGAATTCGGAGGAATCGCCTTGAACATCCCGAGCATCGATTTCGATCTGGGCGACGACATCGGCATGCTGCGCGACACCGTGCGCGCCTTCGTCGAGGCGGAGGTCGCCCCGCGCGCTGCCGAGGTCGAGAAGGCCAATCTGTTCCCGGCCGACCTCTGGAAGCGTTTTGGCGATCTCGGCCTGCTCGGCATGACCGCGCCGGAGCAATATGGCGGCTCCAACATGGGCTATCTCGCCCACGTCGTTGCCATGGAGGAGATTTCGCGCGGCTCGGCCGCGGTGGGGCTGTCCTACGGCGCCCATTCCAACCTCTGCGTCAACCAGATCCGCCGCAACGGCAACGACGCGCAGCGGCAGCGCTATTTGCCCAAACTGATCTCCGGCGAATTTGTCGGCGCGCTCGCGATGTCCGAGCCCGGCGCCGGCTCCGACGTGGTCTCGATGAAGCTGCGCGCCGACAAGCGCGGCGATCGCTACGTGCTCAACGGCTCCAAAATGTGGATCACCAATGGCGGCGATGCCGACGTGCTCGTGGTCTATGCCAAGACCGATCCGGAGGCCGGCCCGCGCGGCATGACCGCGTTCCTCATCGAGAAGGATTTTAAGGGCTTCACCAACGGCCAGCATCTCGACAAGCTCGGCATGCGCGGCTCCAACACCTATCCCTTGTTCTTCGACGACTGCGAAGTGCCGGAAGAAAACGTGCTCGCCGGCGTCGGCGAGGGGGTCAAGGTGCTGATGTCCGGCCTCGACTATGAGCGCGCGGTGCTATCAGGCGGTCCGCTCGGGATCATGGCCGCCTGCATGGACGCGGTGGTGCCCTACATGCACGAGCGCAAGCAGTTCGGGCAGCCGATCGGCGATTTCCAGCTGATGCAGGGCAAGCTCGCCGACATGTACTCGACCTGGCAGGCGACACGCGCCTATGTCTATGCGGTGGGAAAGGCCTGCGACCGCGCCAACCACGCCCGCAGCCTGCGCAAGGATGCTGCCGCCGCGATCCTCTATTCCGCCGAGAAGGCGACGTGGATGGCGGGCGAGGCGATCCAGGCGCTCGGCGGCGTCGGCTACACCAGCGAGTTTCCGGTCGGACGTCTGTGGCGCGACGCAAAGCTCTACGAGATCGGCGCCGGCACCTCGGAGGTTCGCCGTATGCTGATCGGTCGCGAGCTGATGGCGGAAACCGCTTAAACCCTCCACGTAATTGGAATTGCCGCGAAACCTGTTCGCGGTCTCTCACCACATCACCAGAAACGCGGGACCCCATGCCGCTCCATTCCAGCATCGATCCATCGTCATCAGATTTCGCGCGCAATTCGGAAGCCATGCGCGGGCTCGTCGCCGATTTGCGTGACAAGCTCAGCCAGGTCGCCGGCGGCGGAGGCGAAGCCTCGCGCAACCGCCACACGTCGCGCGGCAAGATGCTGGCGCGCGAGCGCGTCGATCTCCTGGTCGATCCCGGGACGTCGTTCCTGGAGCTGTCGCCGCTGGCGGCCCACGGCCTCTATGGCGGTGACGTGCATTCGGCGAGCGTCGTCACCGGCGTGGGGCGTATCTCGGGCCGCGAATGTGTGATCGTCGCCAACGATGCCACCATCAAGGGCGGCACCTATTATCCGATGACCGTGAAGAAGCATCTGCGCGCGCAGGACATCGCGCGGCAGAACAATCTTCCCTGCGTCTACATGGTCGATTCCGGCGGCGCGTTCCTGCCGCTCCAGGACGAAATCTTTCCGGACGAGCGCCACTTTGGCCGCATCTTCTACAACCAGGCGCAGATGTCGTCGCAGGGCATTCCGCAGATCGCGATCGTGATGGGCTCCTGCACCGCCGGCGGCGCCTATGTGCCGGCGATGTCGGACGAGAGCATCATCGTGCGCAACCAAGGCACCATCTTCCTCGGCGGTCCGCCGCTGGTGAAGGCCGCGACCGGCGAGGTGGTGACCGCGGAAGAGCTCGGCGGCGCCGACGTGCATTCGCGCCAGTCCGGCGTCACCGATCATTATGCCCAGAACGACGCGCATGCGATCGGTATCGCGCGGCGGATCGTCGGCACGCTCAAGCCATCGACGCGGCCGAACCTCAACATGCATCCGCCGCGCGACCCGCTGTTTGCAGCAGAAGAGATCTACGGCGTGGTGCCCGTCGACGGCCGCAAGCCGTTCGACGTCCGCGACATCATCGCCCGCATTGTCGACGGCTCGGAATTCGACGAGTTCAAGAAGCTTTACGGCACGACGCTGATCTGCGGCTTCGCCCATGTCTGGGGCTATCCGGTCGGCATCATCGCCAACAACGGCATTTTGTTCAGCGAGAGCTCGCTGAAGGGCGCCCATTTCATCGAGCTGTGCTGCCAGCGCGGAATCCCGCTGGTGTTCCTCCAGAACATCACGGGATTCATGGTCGGCAAGAAGTACGAGGCCGGCGGCATCGCGCGCGACGGCGCCAAGCTGGTAACGGCGGTAGCGACGGCGTCCGTGCCGAAATTCACCGTGGTGATCGGCGGCTCCTATGGCGCTGGCAATTACGGCATGTGCGGCCGTGCCTACTCACCGCGCTTCCTCTGGATGTGGCCGAACGCGCGCATCTCGGTGATGGGTGGCGAGCAGGCCTCGATGGTGCTGAGCCAGGTCCGGCGCGACAATATCGAGGCCAAGGGCGACAGCTGGTCGAAAGAAGAGGAAGACAAATTCCGTAACCCCATTCGCGCGCAATATGAGAGCCAGGGGCACCCGTATTACGCGACCGCGCGTCTCTGGGACGACGGTGTGATCGATCCGGCCGACACAAGGCTCGTGCTCGGGCTTGGCCTCTCGGCGGCGTCGAATGCGCCGATCGAGCCTACGAAATTCGGCCTGTTCAGGATGTGATGCGATGGACCGTTCAAAGCTCTACCGGCGTTTTCGCACGCTCCTGATCGCCAACCGCGGCGAGATCGCCTGCCGTGTCATCCGCACTGCGCGGGCCATGGGGCTGCGCACCGTCGCGGTCTATTCCGAGGCCGACCGCGACGCCATGCATGTCGCGCTCGCCGACGAGGCCGTGCTGCTCGGGCCTGCACGGGCGCGCGACAGCTATCTCAATGTCGAGCGGCTGATCGAGGCTGCGCGCAAGACCGGCGCGGAGGCCGTGCATCCCGGCTACGGCTTCCTGTCGGAGAATGCCGAGTTCGCGCAGGCCTGCTTCGACGCCGGCCTGGTGTTTGTCGGCCCGACTGCCGCGATGATGACGGCGATGGGATCAAAATCCGGCTCGAAAGCGCTGATGGAGAAGGCCGGCGTGCCGCTGGTGCCCGGCTATCACGGCGAGGCCCAGGACGAGGCGACGCTTGCGAAGGCGGCTGAGAAGGTCGGCTTCCCTGTGCTGGTCAAGGCGTCCGCCGGCGGCGGCGGACGCGGCATGCGCATCGTGCGCTCGGCGGCCGAGCTCGGCCCCGCGATCGTCAGCGCCAAGCGCGAGGCCAAGGCCGCGTTCGGCGACGATCGCATGCTGATCGAGAAATATGTCGACAATCCCCGCCACATCGAGGTGCAGGTGATCGGCGACAGCCACGGCAATCTGCTGTCGCTGTTCGAGCGCGAATGCACGTTGCAGCGGCGGCACCAGAAGGTGATCGAGGAGGCGCCGTCGCCGACGCTCAATCCCGCGCAGCGCGAGACCGTCTGCGCCGCCGCGCGCAAAGCAGCGGGAGCCGTCAACTATGTCGGCGCCGGCACCATCGAGTTCGTTTCCGACGGCAAGGACGTGTTCTTCATCGAGATGAACACCCGTCTCCAGGTCGAGCATCCCGTGACCGAGCTGATCACCGGCATCGATCTGGTCGAGTGGCAGCTGCGCGTCGCCTTCGGCGAGGCATTGCCGCTGAAGCAGGATGAGATCCGGCTCAACGGCCATGCGGTCGAGGCGCGCGTCTACGCCGAAAACCCGACCAAGAACTTTATGCCGTCGGTCGGCAAGATCTCGACCTGGCGGCTGCCGGCGGAGACCGGAGGTTTGCGTATCGACGCCGGCTATCGCGAGGGCGATGCGGTGTCGCCTTACTACGATGCGATGCTGGCCAAGATGATCGCATGGGCGCCGACGCGGGATGTCGCGATCGAGCGGCTCAACCGCGGGCTGGAGGACTCCGACGTCCGCGGCATCGTCACCAACATCCCGTTCCTGTCGGCGCTGATAACGCATCCGAAGGTGCGGGCGAATGCGATCGACACTGGGTTTATCGAGCGTGAGCTGGCGGTCCTGACGTCAGCGGCACCGGCGCCGGCTGAACTCGAGCTCTGTGCGGCGGTGGCCGCGATCGTCAACGACGAGCGCAAGACCGCACAGACGGACGCGAATTCGCCCTGGCAGACTTTTGGCTGGATGCCGGTCGGCCGCCGCCAGCGCGGTTTTGCGTTCCGAGTCGGCCACGGGCCGGAACATAAGATCACGTTGAATTATGGCAGTGGTCCATCGACGCTGGTGATCGGCGAACGCGAGCTGGCTTTTGCCGTCGTGCCAAAGGACGGCGGCTTCGACTTGACGCTCGACGGCGTGAAGTCACAGGTTGCCGCTGTCATCGACGGCCATGAGCTGTATTTGCGTACGCGCAACGGGCGGTTCGATCTGCACTGGGTCGATCCGTTCGGCGGCGAGACCGAGGAACAGGCCGGCGCGGACAAGATCGCAGCACCGCTGCCGGGCACGGTCGTCGCCGTGCTGGCCGAGGAAGGGGCCAGCCTCGAGAAGGGCGCGCCGATCCTGACGCTGGAGGTGATGAAGATGGAGCAGACGCTGCGGGCGCCCTATGCCGGCGTGCTGAAGTCCATCAAGTGCAAGGTCGGCGACATCGTCCAGGAGGGCGTCGAGCTCGCCGTGGTCGAAGCTTCCGGTGAGTGACATGAGCGATCCCGTACGCATCATCGAAATGGGGCCGCGCGACGGCCTCCAGAACGAGAAGACGCCCGTCAGCGTCGAGGCGCGGATTGCTTTCGTCGAGGCGCTGGTGGCAGCCGGCTTGCACACCGTCGAGGTCGGGGCGTTCGTCTCGCCCAAGGCGATCCCGCAGATGGCAAGCTCGGATGCCGTGCTGCGCGGCATCAGCCATGTGAAGGGCGCCGAATTCCACGTGCTGGTGCCGAACGAAAAGGGGTACGACGCCGCGCGAGCCGCTGGTGCGCAAGTGGTGTCCGTATTCGCGGCAGCCTCCGAAGGTTTTTCGCGGGCCAACATCAATTGCACGGTCGCGGAGTCCATCGAGCGCTTCAAGCCGGTGCTGGCGCGCGCCAAGGCCGATGGCGTAAGAGTGCGCGGCTATATCTCCTGCGTGCTGGGCTGTCCCTTCGACGGCGAGATCAGGCCCAAGGCGGTCGCCGACCTCGCTGCTGCGCTGTGGGATCTCGGCTGCTACGAGATCTCGCTCGGCGACACCATCGGCGTCGGCACGCCACTCAAGGCGAAGGAGATGCTGCGCGCGGTCAGTGCCAATATTCCCGCGGCCAAGCTCGCGATGCACTTTCACGACACCTATGGCCAGGCGCTCGCCAATCTCTATGCCGGCCTAGAGCAGGGCGTCCGCGTCATCGATGCCGCCGCCGGCGGGCTTGGCGGCTGTCCGTACGCTCCCGGTGCGACTGGCAATGTCGCGACGGAGGATGTCGTCTACATGCTCGAGGGCATGGGGATCAGGACCGGCGTGGATATGGAGAAGCTGCTGACGGCGACGATTGAGATGAGTGGTGTGCTGGGCAAGCCGCCCGTGAGCCGCGTGGCGTCGGCGCTGAATGCGAAGAAGAGGCGGGCGGCGTCGTAACTCCCGTAGGGTGGGCAAAGGCGCGTAGCGCCGTGCCCACCATCTCTCAACGATCGCAATTCCAAAGGGTGGGCACGCTTCGCTTTGCCCACCCTACGGCAGTTGTGATTGCCTCTACCTGCTTCCGTCCGGCCCCATCACCAGGTCCGGCAGTGCGGTCGATATTCCCGGCACGAGGCAGAGCAGCAGCACCGCGCCCATCATCAAGAGCACGAAGGGCAGCGTGCCCCAGATCACCTCGCTCAGCGGAATATCCGGCGCGACGTTGCGGATGACGAAGATATTCAACCCCACAGGCGGATGAATCAGCCCCATCTCCATCACGATGGTCATGACCACGCCGAACCAGATGATGTCGAAATTGGCCGCCCGTAGGGGGGGCAGGATGATCGGCGCGGTCATGAGAATAATCGAGACCGGCGGCAGGAAGAAGCCGAGCACGACCACCATCACGAGGATCGCGAACAGCAGGCCCCAGCGCGGCAGGTGCATCGCGACGACGGATTCGGCGGCCGATTGCGAGATGTGCAGATAGCTCATCACGTAGGAATAGAGCAGCGACATGCCGATGATCATCATCAGCATGGTCGATTCCCGGATTGTCGACTTCATGATGGGCGCAAGGTCGCTCGGCCGCCAGACACCGTAGATCGCCGCGATCAGCGCCAGCGCCAGCAGGCCGCCGAGCCCGGCGGTCTCCGACGGAGTGGCATAGCCGCCATAGAGCGCGGCCATCACGCCGGTCAGCAGCAGGACGAAGGGCAGCACGCGCGGCAGGACGCTGAAGCGCTCGGCGAGTGTGTACTCGTCACGGGCCAGGATGGCGGCCTCGGGGCCGCCCTTCTTGTAGATCGCTTCAGCAGCGGCATATTCCTTGCGGAAGTGGATCACCGCATAGGCGCCGAACAGCGAGACCAGCAGCAGGCCGGGCCCGATGCCGGCGAGGAACAGCCGTCCGAGTGATTTTTCGGCGGCAACCGCGAACAGGATCATGGTGATCGAGGGCGGCAGCAGAATGCCGAGCGTGCCGCCGGCTGCAATGATGCCGGCGGCAAAACCGCCGGAATAGCCGCGCTTGCGCATCTCGGGGATGCCGGCCGAGCCGATTGCCGAGCAGGTCGCGGGCGAGGAGCCCGCCATGGCTGCAAACAGCGCGCAGGCGAACACGTTGGCAACGCCCAAGCCGCCGGGCACGCGATGCAGCCAGGCATGCAGCGCCGAGTAGAGATCCTGGCCGGCGCGCGACTTGCCGATCGCCGCGCCCTTCAGGATGAAGAGCGGGATCGACAGCAGTGTGATCGAGGCCATCTCCTCGTAGACGTTCTGCGTCACCGTATCCAGCGAAGCGGCGGGCATGTAGATGCCCATGAACACGACAGCGACGGCGCCAAGGGCAAAGGCAATGGGCATGCCCGAGAACATGGCAACCAGTGTCGCGAAGCCGTAAGCGAGGCCGATACCGAAAACGCTCATGGCCGCCTGGCTCCAGCGAAGGGCAGCGCAAGCTGCACGAGAACCTGCACGCAGAGCAGGCTCATGCCGAACGCCATCAGCGAATAGGGGATGGCGAGCGGCGGTGACCACATCGAGTTCGAGACCTGGCCGTCGACGTAAGCTTCATGCGCCAGCGTCCAGGATTTCCAGGTGAAGAACGCACAGAACAGAAGCGTCACCACGTCGACGAACCAGAGCCGGGCCTTGTTTGCCAGCGGCGAGAGCAGGCCGACGAAGGCCTCGATGCCGATATGACCGCGGTTCTGCTGTACATAGGCTGCGGACATGAAGGTGGCGCCGACCAGCAGGAACACGGCGGCCTCGTCCTGCCAGTAATTGGCGGCGTGGAACAGCGCGCGGCTGAGCACGCTGTAGCTCAGGATAGCGCAGGCAGCGACCAGCGCGAGTGATGCGAACACGACGATGATGCGGTTGAGGACGGCGAGGCCGCGATCGAGCGCCGCCGCAAGGCCTGTGCTTGCGGCAGCGGTCGCCTGGTCGTCACGATCCGGAAGCGGACCGTGGATCATGCTGAGACGTCGGAGGCGAGCTTGAGCAAATTCGCCGCGGTCGCGGTCTTGGCGCCGTAATCCTTCCACGCGGTGTCGCGGGCGATGTCGCGCCACTTGCCGACGGTCGCGGCATCGAGTGCGCTGACCTTGGCACCGGCCTTCTCATAGACCTTGGCGACCTCGACATCATCGTCCTGCGCGCCCTGGCGGCCGAAGGTCTCGAGCTTCTCGCCGACAGCGAGCAGGATGTCCTGCTGGTTCTTCGGCAGCTTGTCGAAGATCGCCTTCGACATCATCAGCGGCTCGAGCATGAACCAATACGAAGCACCAGCGCCCGAGGTCAGCGACTTCGCGACCTCTTCGAGGCGGAACGAGATCAGGCTGGTGGAGGAGGTGATGCCGGCATCGCAGGCGCCGGTCTGCATCGCCGCGTAAATTTCGTTCGACGGCACCGACAGCACCGAGGCGCCCGCGGTCTGGAGCACCATGTCCATCTCGCGCGAGCCGCCGCGCACCTTCATGCCCTTGGCATCTTCCGGCGATACAATCGCCTTGGAGCGGCTGGCGACGCCGCCGGCCTGCCACACCCAGGAGAGCAGGATGATGCCCTTGTCGGCGAGGAAGTCGGTCAGCGCCTTGCCGACCGGCTCTTTCTTCCAGCGCATGCCTTGGTCGTAAGTCGTGACCAGGCCAGGCATCAGGCCGATATTGGTCTCCGGCAATTCGCCGCCGGCGTAGGGCATCGGATAGAGCGAGATGTCGAGCGCGCCCTTGCGCATCGCGGAGAACTGCGCGTTGGTCTTGATCAGCGAGGAGTTCGGATAGATTTCAGCTGCGATATCGCCGTTGCTGCGCTTGGCGACTTCGGCTGCGAACATGCGACAGAGCCGGTCGCGGAAATCGCCCTTGTCGATGGTGCCGCCCGGGAATTGGTGCGAAATCTTCAGCGTGGTCGCGGCGTGTGCGGTGCCGATGCCGAAACGGAGAATGGCGGGTGCTGCGACGGCGGTCGCGAGCAAGTTGCGGCGGGTAAGCATGACTTGATCCCCTTGGATTGTTCTTGTTGGCACGATCGGGTTTTGAGGCCGGCCTCAGGGCCCATCCTAGCCGGTCTTCCACCCGATATTCTCTCATCTGATAGTTCGAGACCGAATGCCGCGGCAAGTGTTGGCCTTGCTGCGCTGCACACTTGCGGTCACCGCCGGTTTGAGAAACCGGCGGTGCCACTGCGCACGAGATTGCGGCAAACACGCGGACAGCGGGCACCACAAATTTGTCTGTGGCGGCGTAACAAAGCCGGCCGTCCATCCGTCGAGATTGAATAGCGGCGTCCGTCGCTAGCAAACCTCATTCGAAGGACAATGAATCATGACCATTCGCACCCGCATCGTGCTCGGCGTCTCGGCTGCCGCTCTCTCGCTTGGCCTCGCGCTTTCGCCGGCCGCCTTTGCTCAGGACAAGATGGGCAAGGACGATGGCATGATGAAGAAGGACACGATGTCCAAAGACGGCATGAAGAAAGACACCATGTCCAAGGACGACGGCATGAAGAAGGACACGATGTCGAAGGACGGGATGAAGAAGGACGATGGGATGATGAAGAAGAACTGATCTCGCGCCGTGATGCCGGGACGCCTCGACGAGGTGAGCCCGGCGTTTCGCGATTTCGGTTTGGTCGCCTGTCGTCGGGCCGCGCTTTCGCGCGGGCCCGGCAAGACCGTCCCGGCGTGTGAACGGAGGCGTGCCTCAGTTCAATTTCAGTTGAACGTTACTTGTGAACGTTACTTGCGCTTGGCCTTGCGGGCGGCGTAGCGGGCGTCACGCTTGGCCTTTTGCTCAGCCTCGGCTTCAGCCGCCTTTGCGGCCGATTCTTCCGCTTCACGAGCGATCCGCGCGGCTTCGAGGGCCGCGGCTTCTTCGTCGCGACGCTTCTGCTCGGCCTTTTCCACCTCGCGCAAAGCCTTTGCCTCGGCGCGCTTGACCGCGAGGGCCTCGCGCTCGGCACGCTTCGCCAGAACCGCGGGATCATCGGGCCCGGGCTGCGATTTGAATTTGTTTAAAAGATTCTTGCGCGCTTCCTGCGCCGCCTTTTGCCGGTCTGAAAACCCGGGTTCCCTAAATCCACTCACGGGCCTTGCCTTCCTCGCTTTCGATCTTACATCATTGCCTGTTGGTACGTCGGCTGGGCATAGCAGGCACCACGCGACGCAGATGCGTGTACATCCGCGCGCGCCGCAACGCCACCCATATTCGCAGCCGATCAGGTAGACGAAAATTCGCTGTACCAGCCGATCCCTTCGTAGCCCGGAAAAACTGCCGAATTGTGATGTCCCTCATAAGGGGCCACGGAGGCGGCGCCTAGCGTTCGCCCCGATACGAGACGGAGCACGGGCATGTCTTTCTTCCGGCTGAGCCTGAAGGCGCTCGCAATCATCTTTGCGGTGGCGGCAGTGGCCGGCGCAGCGTTGCTGCTCGCCCGCCCGCAACCGATCGAGAATGCAGTTCTGGGGACCGGCTGGGAGTGCAGCCGGACCGCGTTCGTGCTGACGACTTGCGCGCCGCGGGCCCAGCAGGCGATCCCGGCGGTCGAAACCTCGGGCAAGGAGGCGGTCAGGCCCACCAGGGGCTGAGGGGGGATGTGACGGGACGTCGCGGAGGTGATAAAGCCGCCGTTCCAAGCGACAAGGTCGTCATGTCCAACGAACCAGCCAAGCCTGAATCAGCCAAGCCTGAACCAGCCGAAAAGCCCAAATCAGCGCCAAAGCCCCAATCCGGCGACAGCCGCCGCGGCGCCATTGCGGGGTTGATCATTGCCGCCGTGATTCTGGGCGTCGGCCTGTGGCTCGCCCGGGACCTTACCGCCGCCAGCAAGCTGCAGGATTGCCTGATGTCGGGGCGCAGCAACTGCAACGTGATCGAGCCGGCCCGCTAGCAGCATTCTCGGGACACGTCCGGACGAAAAATTGCCGCGATCTTAAACATTTGTAACGGGACTTGGCTGATCAAGCAGGTCAGTTGTGTCAGCCGGCATCAGCCAGGCGCGATCCGAATCGTCTATCGCGCATGGACCACGGCAATCGAGCGAATAGGGGTCAAGCACGCATGAGTGCGTCCAGCCGCATGAAGATCATCATTCCCTTGGTTTCGGCCATGTCATTGCTCGCGCTTTCGGCGCAAGCGCAGGACGCAGGTCCGAAAAGAGAGGGCCAGGGGCCGGGCGCCGGTGCGCCGCCCCAGAACAATCAGCAGAACATGCGCAAGGGTCCCCCGCCACAGCAGGCGGCCCGGCCAGGGCCACAGCCCGGCGGCCCCGTTCACGCCGGTCCCGGTCCCGGTGCTGGTCCGCACGGTCCTGGCGGCCCGCCCCCTGGACGCTACGCGCGCGGCCCTGCGCCGGCGCGTGACTGGGGCGGACACGCCTATCGCGGCAACCTCGCCTGGGATGGCGGGCGCTGGCGCCATGAGGTCCACAACGGCCGCCCGGGCTGGTGGTGGGACGTCGGCGGCGTCTGGTATTATTATCCGCAGCGGATGGACGGCCCGCCCGCCTATATCTCCGAAGATTATGCTGACGACGTGCCGATGGCCTACGCGCCACCGCCGGTCGCCTATGAACCGGCACCGCCGCCGCCTCCACCGGTCGATCCCGGCGCGAGTGCGCTGGGCGGCGCCATCGTTGGCGGTGTGCTCGGCGGGCTGATTTCCGGCAGAGCCTCGGGTGCAGCCGCGGGCGCCGTGATCGGCGGCGCCACCGGCGCGATCGCCGGCGCTACCGCGGCCTCACGTCCCGGCTACTATCTGGCCGAGGGCGTTTGCTACTACCGCTATCCGAGCGGCCAGTATGTGCAGGCCGATCCGCGCGCCTGCTACTGAGCACCTGAGCGAAATCCGAATTGAATGAGGCGGGCGCGATGCCCGCCTCATTTGTTTCTGGATGTCACAAGCGCCCGTGTTTTTGCGGATGAATCCTTGCGGCGGCGCACAACAACTGCCTTAAATTTCGACTGGCGCTTCCTTCCGCATCACGCGATTGATCAAAGAAAAAAATGGAGACGTGAGTCGAAGGGGACAGAAACATGTTGGATGCAGTTCAGATCAGCTTGGCGCTATGGGCCATGATCGTTTGCGGGGGGATCAAGGCAGTGCAGATCGTGCACTACCTGTTCTGACGCGCGAACGAGAGAGCGTGGCGCGGTGTTGTCGCGCTCTAGGAAACAAGCCAGTTCAGGAACGCCATCACGGCCCAGACCAGAGCGCCGATCCAGACCGTCATCACGATGGCGATGGTTGCGAGAAAGGCGAGGCCGTGCAGGTCGGCTTTGCGCGATGATGCCGCCGCGTCAGCCTGTGCTGCGGCTTCAGCTTCCTGGGTCATGAGGGGAACAGCCATCGATCCTGTGTCGCTTTCTGTGGAGCGCTGTGCTGCTGTTTAGCGGACGCGCCGGGCCGCGGCTGTGATGCAATTCACAGATCACCGCTTCGTGCGCGCGGCTTGAGCCGTTTGAAACCGCCAGTGCAATTCCCTATGGCCCACAATTTTAGCGTGCCGAAAGCGCCGAAAACACGCCTCGTACTCCGCATTCATACGGACAAATTTGCCACGTACTTGTCCAGATCGCCCGGTTAGAGTCGGCCTCATGTGTACCAAGTACGATGCGCAGCATGAAGCCGAGGCGGCGATGAAGCGCGCCGCAGCGTCAGAGGGCGCCGACCGGCAAAGACTCATCGAAATCGCCCTGGCCTGGTTTCAACTCGCCCGCGATCGGCGCGATGACGAGCGGACGGACTGATCGCGTCTCCACCAATGCCAAGAAGCGGACGCGTTGTGTGATCCAGGGGCAGCCTTCAACGGCGGCAGGCTCGCAGGTAGGAACATCCGATCTGGACCTGCGTTGGCTGGCTATGACCGATCCCGAGTTGCGCGCACAGTCTTTCGAGATTGCCTGGAGATATCTCGACCAGTCCGGGCTGCTCTCCGGCGAGCATCAGGATTCAGCCCGCTTCATCCTGAACAGGATCGACCGCATGATGCTGCGTGGCGAGCGGCGCAGGCTACTGCTGTCAAACGCCGCGATCGAGGCCTACCGGTTGCGGCCTGTGCTCGTAACCATGAATGCATGATCGATCCGCGGCCGAACGAGGCTTCTGGTCGCTGCCACCCGCCAGCGACCGAACGGCGAAAGCAAGTTGATACTGGCTTGCCGCCACATCCATAATGGACGTTTGCGCCACCTCGAGGCGTTTTGCGATCCCGCCTGCGCTCAGGTTCACGACCGCGTCCATCGCCAAAAAAGACATTGCGATGACGGCGGCTCCGGCCGCAACGGCAATTCCTGTCCATTCGGATGACGGCATCACAAAACCCTTCGACACCTATCTTGCATGCCGGATAGGTAGGGTTCTCTGGTCGCCTGGACAGGCCTGTGCACGCGTTCTTGAAGTGCGACAGATTTGCAAAGCGTTGAGGGCTTGGCGATCCCGGCAGGAATCGAACCTGCAACCCTCAGAGTAGAAATCTGATGCTCTATCCAGTTGAGCTACGGGACCGTCTGGCGCCAGCCTCGGTTTGGGGGGCGGGCTGTTCATCTACCATGCCAATAGGAAATATCTGGTGTTTCGCCAAGCCTGAACCGAACCGTTTTCCTCAAAGCTGCGACAAAGCGGAACGGCGGAGTGTCAGGGTGCCGGGTTGAGCGGCCGCGGACTGGACGATGGTTCACATCGCCGGGAACGCTGGCTAGCTTCCGGGACACGGCCGCCGGTCGACTGGCCTGGTATTGCTGCGCCGTTAGGACGGTGGGTGCGGCGGTATCTTGATCGGTCTCCTCTGGGCTTGGCTTGCCATGGCGCATGCGACGTTTTGCTATCCTGGTTCCATCGCCTTGAGTCGGTCACCTTTCCGAGCATTTCATTGCCTGCCGCGGCGTTCGTCCGCGCTTCCTGGAGTTTCCGTCATGATCGGTCTGGTTCGCGCCGTCACAATCTGCGCAACGCTTTGCTTTGGGCTGGTTTCAGCACAGGCCGCCGACAAGGCGTTCAAGCGTGACGATCTCGCCGATTCCGCAATCAAGCTGGAGGCCCAGATCAAGAGCGAAGCGGGGCCGGTCGCCAAGTCCGGCGCGACGCTGCGCACCGATGCCGACGCCGCCTTCAGGCGCAACGATTTCCGCACCGGCCTGTCGGTGCTCGGCCAGATCGCGGCGACCGCGCCGGAGGACGCCGGCAACTGGCTGCGGCTCGCAAAAGTCATCTTCCAGATCACGCCGAAGAGCTCGAGCGAGCAGACCTTCCTGCTGGAGCGGGCCTCGACCGCCGCCTACGTCGCTTATCAGCGCGCCGGCAATCCGGGCGAGGAGGCGGACGCGCTCGCGGTGCTCGGCAAGTCGCTCTCCGAACGAAAACTGTGGCGGCCGGCGCTGGATGCATTGCGGCTGTCGCTCGACATGCGCGAGGTCGCTGACGTCCGCGGCCAATACGAGAAGATGCGCGACGAGCACGGTTTTCGGCTGCTCGACTACACCGTGGACTCGGATTCGGCGAGCCCGCGCGCCTGCTTCCAGTTCTCCGAAGAGCTTGCGAAGCGCACTGATTTCGCTCCGTTCCTGGCGCTCGCGGGCCAGGACAAGCCGGCGCTGTCGGCCGAAGGCAAGCAGCTCTGCGTCGACGGGCTGAAGCATGGCGAGCGCTACAACATCAATCTGCGCGCCGGCCTGCCGTCGACGGTGAAGGAAGGCCTGCCGAAATCGGCCGAGTTCAACATCTATGTGCGCGACCGCAAGCCCTTCGTGCGCTTCACCAGCCGCGCTTATGTGCTGCCGAAAACCGGCCAGCGCGGCATTCCCGTGATCAGCGTCAACACGCCCGCGGTCAACGTCAACGTATTCCGGATCGGCGATCGCAATCTGATCAACACGGTGGTCGACAGCGATTTCCAGAAGACGCTGTCCAAGTATCAGCTCTCGGATCTCGGCGATGAGCGTGGTGTCAAGGTCTGGTCCGGCGAGCTTGCGACCGCGATGACGCTGAACCAGGACGTCACCACCGCATTCCCGGTCGACCAGGCGCTCGGCGAGCTTCAGCCCGGCGTCTATGTGATGACGGCTGCGGCCAAGGGCCCGGGCTCGGACGACGACTCCCAGCTTGCCACGCAATGGTTCATCGTCTCCGATCTCGGAGTAACGGCCTATTCCGGCAATGATGGCATACACGTCTTCGTCAATTCGCTGGCTTCGACTGATCCGGTCGGGAAGGCCGAGGTACGGCTGGTCGCGCGCAACAACGAGATTTTGGCGACGCGCAAGACCGACGACAGCGGCCATGTCCTGTTCGAGGCGGGGCTTGCACGCGGCGAGGGCGGGCTGTCGCCGGCGATGCTGACTGTCACGGGCGAGAAGGCCGACTATGCCTTCCTCAGCCTGAAGACCTCCGCCTTTGACCTGTCCGATCGCGGTGTCGCGGGCCGCGTGGTGCCATCAGGCGCCGACGCCTTCGTCTATGCCGAGCGCGGCGTCTACCGCTCCAGCGAGACGGTCTATCTCACCGCGCTGCTGCGTGACGGTCAGGGCAATGCCGTGACAGGTGGCCCGCTGACGCTGGTGATCGAGCGCCCCGACGGCGTTGAATTCCGCCGCGCCGTGCTGCCCGACCAGGGTGCTGGCGGGCGTACGCTCTCCGTGCCGCTCAACTCCGCCGTTCCGACCGGCACCTGGCGCGTGCGCGCCTTCACCGATCCGAAGGGCTCCTCGGTCGGCGAGACCACCTTCATGGTCGAGGACTACGTTCCTGATCGGATCGAATTCGACTTGTCCGCCAAGGACAAGCTGATCAAAGCTAACGCTCCTGTGGAGCTTAAGGCCGACGGCCATTTCCTCTATGGCGCGCCGGCCTCGGGCCTCCAGCTCGAGGGCGATATGCTGATCGCGCCCGCGAGCGAACGCCCGGGCTTTGCCGGCTACCAGTTCGGCGTCGACGACGAACAGACCACCTCGAACGAACGCACGCCGCTGGAGAACCTGCCTGAGGCTGACGCCAATGGCGTGGCGACCTTCCCGGTGACGCTGGACAAGCAGCCGGCCTCGACGCGTCCGCAGGAGGCGCAGATTTTTGTCCGCATGGTCGAGACCGGTGGTCGCGCCGTCGAGCGCAAGCTCGTGCTGCCGGTTGCGCCCGCCGCCGCCATGATCGGCATCAAGCCGCTGTTCGGCGACAAGAACGTTGCCGAGGGCGATAAGGCCGAGTTCGACATCGTGTTCATCTCGCCAGAGGGCAAGACCTTGCCGCGCGACGGCCTGCGCTACGAGCTCCTGAAGATGGAGTCGCGCTACCAATGGTATCGCCAGAACAATTACTGGGAGTATGAGCCGGTCAAATCGACCTCGCGCGTCGCCGACGGCGACGTGACGATCGCTGCCGACAAGTCGTCGCGGATCTCGCTGGCGCCGCAACCCGGCCGCTACCGGCTCGACGTCAAGTCGAACGACGCCGACGGCCCGGTGACCTCGGTGCAGTTCGACGTCGGCTGGTATTCCGACGGCAGCGCCGACACGCCGGACCTGCTGGAGACCTCGATCGACAAGCCGCAATACGCCTCCGGCGATACCATGACCGTCTCGGTCAATGTCCGCACCGCTGGCAAGCTCACCATCAACGTGCTCGGCGACCGCCTGCTGACGACGCAGACCATCGACGTCAAGGAGGGGACCGCGCAGATAAAACTTCCGGTCGGCAAGGATTGGGGCACCGGCGCCTATGTGGTGGCAACGCTGCGCCGTCCACTCGATGCGGCTGCGCAACGCATGCCGGGCCGTGCGATCGGCCTGAAATGGTTCGGGATCGACAAGCAGACCCGCACGTTGCAGGTGAAGCTGACGCCGCCGGCGTTGATCCGGCCGAACGCGATGCTGAAGATCCCGGTCAAGCTCGACGGGCTCAATCCGGGGGAGGACGCCAAAATTGTCATCGCCGCGGTCGATGTCGGCATTCTCAACCTCACCAATTACAAGCCGCCGGCGCCGGACGATTACTATCTCGGCCAGCGCCGCCTCAGCGCGGAGATCCGCGATCTCTATGGGCAACTGATCGACGGCATGTCGGGCACGCGCGGCCAGATCAAGTCCGGCGGCGACGCCGGCGCGGCCGAGCTCCAGGGCTCGCCGCCCGCGCAAAAGCCGCTGGCGCTCTATTCGGGCATCGTCACGGTCGCTGCCGACGGCACCGCGGAAGTGAGCTTCGACATTCCGGAGTTCGCCGGCACCGCCCGCGTGATGGCGGTGGCGTGGACCGCGACGAAACTCGGCCGCGCCAACACCGACGTCGTGATCCGCGATCCCGTGGTGCTGACCACGACCTTGCCGCGCTTTCTACTCAATGGCGATCACGGCACGGCCAATCTCGAGATCGACAATGTCGAGGGACAGGCCGGCGATTACGTCATCAACGTGAAGACCGGCGGCCCGATGAAGATGACCGGCAATCCCGCAACCACGGTCAAGCTCGCAGCCAAGCAGCGCAATTCGTTCTCGCTGGCGCTCGACGCGACAGCGGCGGGGCAGGCCACGCTCGATGTCGACATCAAGGGGCCGAACGGGCTTGCGCTCGCGCGGCACTATGCATTCGACGTCAAGGCGGCGACGCAAGTGCTGGCACGGCGCTCGATCCGGACGCTGGCAAAGGGCGAGAGCCTGACGCTGACCTCGGATATGTTCTCCGATCTCGTGCCGGGCACCGGCAGCGTCTCGGTGTCGGCGAGCCTGTCGACCGCGCTCGATGCGGCGACGATTCTGAAAGCGCTCGACCGCTATCCCTATGGCTGCTCGGAACAGATCACCAGCCGCGCCATGCCGCTGCTCTATGTCAACGATCTCGCGGCCGGGGCGCATCTGGCCATGGACACCGAGGTCGACCAGCGCATCCGCGACGCGATCGAACGGCTTTTGGCTCGTCAGGGGTCCAATGGCTCATTCGGCCTGTGGTCGGCCGGCGGCGACGATGCCTGGCTCGACGCCTATGTCACGGACTTCCTGACCCGCGCCCGCGAAAAGGGCTTTGTGGTGCCGGACGTGCTGTTCAAGAACGCGCTCGATCGCGTCCGCAACTCCGTCGTCAACGGCAACGAGCCGGAGAAGGACGGCGGGCGCGATCTCGCCTACGGCCTCTACGTGCTCGCCCGCAATGGCGCAGCGCCGATCGGCGATCTCCGCTATCTCGCCGACACCAAGCTGAGCAATCTGGCGACGCCGATTGCGAAATCACAGCTTGCGGCAGCGTTGGCCTTGGTTGGTGACCGCAATCGTGCGGAACGCGTCTATGGTGCCGCCCTCGACAGCCTTGCGCCAAAGCCGGTGCTGGAGTTCGGCCGCACCGATTACGGCTCGCAGCTCCGCGATGCTGCGGCACTTGTCTCGCTTGCCAGCGAAGGCAACGCGCCGAAGGCGACGCTGACGCAGGCGGTGTTGCGGGTCGAGACCGCGCGCGGGCTGACGCCGTATACATCCACGCAGGAAAATGCGTGGCTGGTGTTGGCGGCGCGGGCGCTGGCCAAGGAAAATCTCTCGATCGAGGTCGACGGGCAGTCGGTCAAGACCGCACTATATCGCAGCTACAAGGCCGCGACGCTGGAGGGCAAGCCGCTGAAGATCACCAACACCGGCGATGCGCCGGTGCAGGCGGTGATCTCGGTGTCGGGCTCGCCGGTCACGCCGGAGCCGGCGGCGTCCAATGGCTTCAAGATCGAGCGCAATTACTTCACGCTTGACGGCAAGCCCGCCGACATCAGCAAGGTCAAGCAGAACGACCGCTTTGCGGTGGTGCTGAAGATCACCGAGGCCAAGCCTGAGTACGGCCACATCATGGTGTCCGACTATCTGCCGGCCGGCCTCGAGATCGACAATCCGAAGCTGGTGTCGTCGGGCGACAGCGGCACGCTGGACTGGATCGAGGACGGCCAGGAGCCGGAGGATACCGAATTCCGCGACGACCGCTTCACAGCGGCCGTCGACCGGGCCTCGGATTCCAAGGCGGTGTTCACGGTCGCCTATATCGTGCGTGTGGTGTCGCCCGGCAAATACGTGCTGCCGCAAGCCTATGTCGAGGACATGTACAACCCCTCGCGTTATGGACGCACCGGCACGGGCAATGTCGAGGTGCGGGCGGCGAAGTGAGTGATGGCGCGATGAGTGAGGTCAACAAGGACGGCAGTGGAGCAGGGCGACGCGGTGTTATGCGTGCCCTCTCGGCCGCCGCGCTTGCGTTCATCCTCGCCATCGGTGCCTTCGTCACCTGGGTCTACTCGCTTGGGCCTCTGCCGTTCGACGAGTCGCGCGCGGTCTCCACCACCATCGTCGATCGCAACGGCAAGCTGCTGCGTGCCTACGCCATGGCCGACGGCCGCTGGCGGCTGCCGGTCGATGCCAAAGCCAATGTCGATCCGACCTACCTGAAACTACTGCTCGCCTATGAGGACCAGCGCTTCTATGCCCATGACGGCATCGATCCGCGTGCGCTTGGCCGCGCCGCGTTGCAGCTCTCGACACGTGGCCACATCGTGTCCGGCGGCTCGACCATCACCATGCAGCTGGCGCGGCTGATGGAGCCGCGGCGGCAGCGCTCGCTCTACGCAAAGCTGCGGCAGATCGTGCGCGCCATCGAGATCGAACGCAGCCTAAGCAAGAGCGAGATCCTCGATCTCTATCTCGCGCTCGCGCCCTACGGCGGCAATCTCGAAGGCATCCGAGCCGCCTCCATTGCCTATCTCGGCAAGGAGCCGAAGCGGCTGTCGCTGGCGGAGGCCGCGCTGCTGGTGGCCCTGCCGCAATCGCCGGAGACACGCCGGCTCGATCGCTATCCCGATGCGGCGCGTAAAGCCCGCGACCGCGTGCTGGATCGCATGGTCGAGGAGCAGGTGGTCAGCGTCGACGACGCGACGCAGGCCAAGGCCGTGCCCGTACCAAAGCTGCGCAAGCCGATGCCGATCCTGGCGCCGCATGCCACCGATACCGCGCTCGCGACCATCAAGGATACGCCGGTCATCAAGCTGACGCTCGATGCGAACTTGCAGAAGGTATTGGAGCCGCTGGCACGCGACCGCGCCATCATGCTCGGACCGAATATCTCAGTCGGCATCATCGTGGTCGACAACGAGAGCGGCGATATACTCGCGCGCGTCGGCTCGGCGGATTATTTCGACGACAGCCGGGCAGGGCAGGTCGACATGACCCGCGCCATTCGCTCGCCGGGATCGACGCTGAAGCCGTTCATCTATGGGCTCGCCTTCGAGGATGGTTTTGTTCATCCCGACAGCCTGATCGACGACCGTCCGGTCCGCTTCGGCTCCTACGCGCCGGAAAATTTCGACATGACGTTCCAGGGCACGCTGCCGGTGAAGAAGGCGCTGCAGCTCTCGCTGAACGTGCCGGCCATCGTGCTGCTCGATCGCGTCGGTGCGAGCCGGCTGGCCTCGCGGCTGCGGCAGGCGGGCGGCAATCTGGTTCTTCCCAAAGACGAGGCGCCGGGTCTCGCCATGGGCCTTGGCGGCGTCGGTGTGACGCTCCAGGACCTCGCCCAGCTCTACACGGGGTTCGCCCGGCTCGGCACGACCAAGCCGCTGCGCGAGGTCATGACTGATAAGGACGATCGCGAGCCGCTGCGGCTGCTGGATCAGGTCGCGGCCTGGCAGGTCGGCAATGTGCTGCTCGGCACCCCGCCGCCGGAAAACGCCGCCCACAACCGTATCGCCTTCAAGACCGGCACCTCCTACGGCTATCGCGATGCCTGGTCGGTCGGGTTCGACGGCCGCATGACTATCGGTGTCTGGGTCGGCCGGCCCGATGGCGCGCCCGTTCCCGGCCTGATCGGCCGCGTCGCAGCCGCGCCGATCCTGTTTGATGCCTTCGCCCGGACCGGCAAGACGCTGACCCCGTTGCCGAAGCCGCCGCGGGGAACCCTGGTTGCCAGTAATGCCAAGCTGCCGTTGCCGTTGAAGCGGTTCCGCCCGGTTGGGGAACTGGTCCGGACCGGGGGCGAGCAGGCGCTGCACATTCAGTTTCCGCTCAACGGTTCCCGGATCGACGTGGACCGCTCGGGCGGGCTGGAGGCCGCCGCCATGCCCGTCAAGGTCGCCGGCGGGGTCGTGCCGATGACTGTCATGGTCAACGGTACGGCCCTCGGCGAGATCGACGGCCGGCGCCAGCGCCTGATTGATCCGCCCGGTCCGGGCTTTGCAAGGCTGACCGTGATCGATGCCACGGGCGCCGCGGACACAGTTGTCATTCGAATTCAGTGACCCCGGCTTAAGCGGTTGTGGCGATGGCGGTTTCATCGTAAGCGGAACCAATGGCCGAGACCTATCCCAGCCCCCGTTTTGGCGCGCCGCGCGAGCCGAAATCGCCCGTGAATCCGGGCAGCCGGCTCGTGCTGATGCTCGACATCGCCACCGCCAGCCACGCCCGCGCGGTCGCCTTTCTGGTGCTGTGCGCGCTGCTGCTGTTTCTGCCGGGCTTCTTCACGATTCCGCCTGTTGACCGCGACGAGGCGCGCTTTGCGCAGGCCACCAAGCAGATGGTCGAGAGCGGCGACTATGTCGATATCCGCTTCCAGGAGGACGTCCGCTACAAGAAGCCGGTCGGCATCTACTGGCTGCAATCCGCCGCGGTTGAAATCGCCACGGCGCTGAAGCTGCCGAAAGCCGAATTGCGGATCTGGGTCTATCGGCTGCCTTCGCTGATCGGCGCGATCGGCGCGGTGCTCATGACCTATTGGACGGCACTCGGCTTCGTGACGCGGCGCGCCGCGGTGCTCGCCGCGCTGCTGGTGTGCGCCTCCGTCCTGCTCGGCGTCGAAGCGCGCCTCGCAAAAACCGACGCGATGCTGCTGTTCTGCGTCGTCGCCGCGATGGGCGCGATGTCGCGGGCCTATCTGTCCTGGCAGCGCGCCGAGGACGAGACCCACCCACCCTGGAGCTGGCCCGCGATCTTCTGGACAGCGCTCGCCGTCGGCATTTTGATCAAGGGTCCGCTGATCCTGATGTTCGCAGGCCTGACTATCGTCGTGCTCGCGATCCAGGACCGCGATGCCTCCTGGCTGTGGCGGCTGCGCCCGGTCTGGGGCCTGATGTGGATGCTGGTGCTGGTGCTGCCCTGGTTCATCGCGATCTTCTGGCGTGCCGGCGACGCCTTCTTTGCGGACTCCGTCGGCGGCGACATGCTGAGCAAGATCGGCGCGCAGGAATCTCACGGCGCGCCCCCAGGCGTTTATCTGGCGCTGTTCTGGATCACCTTCTGGCCGGGTGCGCCGCTCGCTGCGATGGCGGCGCCTGCGGTGTGGCGGGCGCGGCGCGAGCCCGGCGCGCAGTTTCTGCTGGCCTGGCTGATCCCGTCCTGGATCGTGTTCGAGGCGGTGCTGACCAAGCTGCCGCATTACGTGCTGCCGCTATACCCTGCGATCGCGATCCTCACCGTCGGCGCGCTGGAGCGGCGCGTGCTGTCGCGCTCCTGGCTGATGCGCGGCTCGGCCTGGTGGTTCGCGATCCCCGCAGCCGCCTCGATCATCGCGGTGGTCGGCGCGGTCATGCTGACGCGGCAGCCGGCCTTCGTGGCGTGGCCGTTCATTGCGGCCTCGCTGATCTTCGGTCTGTTCGCCTGGTGGCTCTACGACAACAACCGCGCCGAGCGCTCGGTGCTCAACGCGCTGGTCGCGGCCCTGATGCTGGCGGTCGTGGTCTACGGCATCGTGCTGCCATCGCTGACGCCGCTGTTTCCGAGCATCGAGGTCGCGCGCGCCCTGCGCAACGTCACCTGCGTCGGGCCGAAGGCGGCGTCGGCCGGCTATCATGAGCCGAGCCTCGTCTTCCTGACAGGCACGCAGACAGTGCTGACCGACGGCTCGGGAGCTGCTGATTTCCTCAGACAGGGGAGCTGCCGCTTCGCGCTGATCGAACAACGCTCGGAGCGCAGCTTCGTGCAGCGCGCCGAGGCGACCGGGCTGCGCTACAAGGTCGGCGCGCGCATCGACGGCTATAATTTCTCGCAGGGACGCGCGATCTCGATCTCGATCTTCCGCTCCGAAGGCACCGAATAGGATGCCGGCCTCGACCAACATTGCGCCGCGCGCGAGCTACCCCGCGCAATTGCTCGCCGTCTCGGAGCGTGCGCTGGCACAGCTCGTGCGCACGCCCTCGCATTCCCGTCGCGCTGAGGCCGCGCGAAAACTGGCACGGCACGCACTGTGGCTCAGTGTGGCCGGCGCGGCCGCGGTCATCACGCTCATGCTCGCCTTTGATCTGACCGAGATCCAGTTGATGCCGGCGCGCGGCGCGCCGGGCCTCTGGCCGATCCGCATCCTCACTGATTTCGGCAAGGACGAGTATGTGCTCGTGGTGCTGGCTGCGGCGCTCGTCGTGGTCGCGCTTGTTGCGGCCGGCTTGCATGGCACTCGCCGTACACTGCTGCTCGGCCTCGGGACTCGGCTCCAATATTTGTTTCTGTCTGTTGCTGCGTCGGTGTTCATTGCCGAGATCCTAAAGTTCATCATCGGGCGCGGCAGGCCCTTCGTCGGCGGCAAGGCAAATCCGTTCAACTTCGTTCCGTTTCAGGGAACGGAGGCCTATTTCAGCCTGCCATCCGCGCATGCGGTCACGGCATTCGCGTTGGCATTTGCGGTCTCCGCGCTGTGGCCGCGGCTGCGCGTGTTCATGTTCACTTACGCAATCGTGATCCTGTTGACGCGGCTGGTGCTGCTCGCGCACCACCCGAGCGACGTCGTCGCCGGCGCCCTGGTCGGCATGGGCGGCGCCATGGCGGTGCGCTACTGGTTTGCGGCCCGCAGGCTCGGCTTTGCCATTCGTGCCGACGGCACCATTGTGCCGCTCCCGGGACCGGTCGGCGGGCGCCTCAAAAGGGTTGCCCGCGGGGCATCCGCCCCATAAAAGCGGCTGCCTGCCGGGGCCGCCGGTTCCCCGAGCCAATGCCTCCGGGCCAAGCCAATCCAACCACGAGCTTTCGATTTGTCGTCGTCCCAGCCTTCGGTTTCCATCGTCGTTCCCGTGCGCAACGAAGCCGATAACATTGCGCCCCTGATCGAGGAGATCACCGCCGCGCTCGACGGCCGCTGGGTCTACGAGATCGTCTATGTCAACGACGGCTCGACGGATGCGACCGGCGACCGGCTCGTGGCGATCATGACGCAACGGGACAATTTGCGGCAGCTTCGCCACGCCAGATCAGGCGGCCAGTCGGCAGCGGTGCGCAGCGGCGTCCGCGCGGCGCGCGGCGCGATCGTGGCGACGCTCGATGGTGACGGTCAGAACAATCCGGCCTTCCTGCCCGACCTGATCGCGGCGGTCGAGAAGGGCGCGAATGTCGGGCTTGCCGCGGGCCAGCGGGTCGGGCGCAAGGACACGGGCTTCAAGAAATTCCAGTCGCGGGTCGCCAACGGCGTCCGCAATGGCATCCTGAAAGACGGCACGCGCGATACCGGCTGCGGGCTGAAGGCGTTCCGGCGCGAGGTGTTCCTGATGATGCCCTATTTCGACGGGCTGCATCGATTTCTGCCGGCACTGGTCCGCCGTGAGGGGTTTGACATCGCCTATGTCGACGTGATCGACCGGCCGCGCCGTTCGGGCGTGTCCAACTACGGCTTCTTCGACCGGCTGTGGATCGGGATCATGGATCTCGCCGGCGTGTGGTGGCTGATCCGGCGCAAGAAGCCGACGCCAGATGTGACTGAGGTGAAGGCATGATCATTCAATACGGTCAGGCGCTGAGCAACTATTTCTACGACGTCTTCGTCGCCAAGTTCGATTTCTGGCTGGCGTTCGGCCTGGTTGCGCAGCTGTTCTTCACCGCGCGCTTCCTGGTGCAATGGATCGCGAGCGAGCGCGCCGGCAACAGCGTGGTGCCGATGGCGTTCTGGTTCTGCTCGATGGGCGGCGGCTTGATGACGCTGGTCTATGGTGTCGTCAAGCGCGAGCCTGTCATCATCCTCGGTCAGGCGCTGGCGACCATCATCTACATCCGCAACATCATGCTGATCATCAAGAACCGCGGCCGCGCCGCCAAGACCTGAATCGTTGAAGCGGCTTGATCAGCGCGGCAAGGCCGACGCCGCACCCGAGGCGGGCAGGGTGGCCGCATCCGCCTCGCTCCTGCGATAGGGTTCACCCGCCGCATCCAGCACGGGATAGGCCACCGAGCAGATGTGCGAATGGATGCGGCGCAAATCGCGCAGCACGTCCAGATGCAGCGAGGTGGTCTCAATGGTCTCGGGCCGGCCTTCGCGCAGGCGGTCGAGATGGCGTTCGACGGCGGTGAGCTCGGTGTTCTTCAGCGCGGTCTTCTCCACCAGCAGCTTGCGCGCCTCGTTGGCATCGCCCGACATGAACACGCCGAAGGCGATCCGCAGCGACTCCATCGTGCGCTTGTGGAAGGCGGCGAGCTCCTCGGAACCCTCGGGCGAGAACTGGAAGCGCCGCTTGATCTTCTTGGTGGCGAGCTCGCTCAGATTCTTGTCGATGATGTCGCCGATATGCTCGAGATTGATGGCGAAGGAGATGATCTCCATCGCGCGCCGGCCTTCGCCCTCGTCAAGGCTGCCGCGGGTCAGCTTGGTCACGTAGAGCTTGATGGCCTCATCGAGACTGTCGACGACATTGTCCATCTTCGAGACCTGGTCGACCAGCGTGCGGTCGCCGGTCATCATCGCCGCCATCACCTTGCGCAGCATGACCTCGACGAGATCACCCATCCGTAGTGTCTCGCGGGCGGCGTCGGCGAGTGCGAGTGAGGGCGTCTCCAGCGCCGTCTCGTCGAGATAGCGCGGACGGGCCGGATCATCCTCCCGCACGCGATCGGGCAGGAGCCGGGTCAACAGCCGCGACATGGGGTCGAGCAGGCCGATGAAGATCACGGCCGTGCCGACATTGAAGGCGATGTGGAAGGCCGCCGTCATTTTCGCGAGATCGGGCTGCCAGTTATGCATGTGCCCGGCGATCACGTTCAGGAACGGCAGGACGAGGACGATACCGACCACGCGGTTGACGAGATTGCCGACCGGCAGGCGATAGCTCGCGGGATCGTCGCGCTTGGCGCCTTCGAAGACGGGATTGATGGCGCTGCCGAGATTGGCGCCCAGCACCAGGGCCAACGCCGCATCAGACGTGATGAACTGCGAATAAGCCAGCGACATGATCAGCAGCACGCTGGCGACGCTCGAATGCACCGCCCAGGTGACGACCGCCGCGATCATAATGCACAGAACCGGATCGCCGGTGATGGAAGCCATCACGACGCGGACGCCGGGCGCGTTCTCCGCCGGCGCCAGCGTGTCGAGCAGGATGTGCAGCGACAGCAACATCAGCCCGAGGCCGATCAGGATGCGGCCGATATCCTTGATGCGCGAGCGTGGACCGGAGCGGAAGGCGACGAGCCCGAGCACGAACAGTACCGGCGCGACGGCTGCGATATTGAACGACAGCGCCTGCACGATCAGCGTGGTGCCGACATTGGCCCCTAACATGATGGCGAGCGCGGCGACGAGGCTGAGCAAGCCCTCGGCGGCGAAGGAGCTGGTGAGCAGCGCGGTCGCGGTGCTGCTCTGGAGCAGCGCCGTCAGCCCGAGGCCGGCGGCAAAGGCGCTGAAGCGGTTGCCGAGCGCCTTGCCGAGCGCGCGTCGCAGGTCGGGGCCGAAGGCGCGCAGAATGCCGCTTTGGACCATATGGAGGCCCCACAGCAGCAGCGCCACGCCACCCATCAGATCAAGCAGAACCAACGTTCCCATGCTCCGTGTCCGGATTAGAGTCGAGAGGTCAGGCTAACGCCAAACGACTGGGGATCAATCCCTTTATTCGGAAGAAGTTTCCGCGTGCCCGTGCCGGAGGCATGCTTGCCGGTTATGAAGGCAGACCCGTCAGACGTAGGCCTTCTTCGAAGGCGGCAAGGTCCCCGGCGCGTCGCAAAGGCCATACGTTTGCGAAATTGGCGATCCGGACCTGTGGGTCGAGCTCGCGCAGGCGGGCGACGGCTTTGTCCCGGTCCTCGTTGCGTCCGGCTAGTGCGCCGCTGACTGCCGCCATGATCAACGCTGCGGCGTAGTTCGGGTTCTGCCGAAGCGCGCGCTGAGCCCAGTCCAGCGCCTCTTCGTAACGCCCGGCAAAGAAGTGGGCCAGCACGATCCCGTTCTGGACGATGAAGATGAGGGGATCGAGCGGGCTCAGCCGTATCGCGCGCTGGAGATGCTCGATGGCAAGGTCGGGGTCGCCGAGAAACGCCCGGACGTACCCGCTGAAACGCCAGGCCGCCGCGAGATTGGGGTTGAGGTTCAGGGCCCGATCGATGAGCGCGGCGCCATCGTCGAGATTGGCAGCGACGAATGCCAGGGCGAAGCCCGCCTGGGCGAGCGCGATTGCGTCGTCGAGACCGAGCCTGGCGGCCTTCCGTGCTGCGACTTCCGCGGCGGCAGTTTCCTGTCTGGTATCAGCGACCCAGCCATTCGCCTTGCGCCACACATAGCAATACGCGCTCATGCCATGGGCGGTCGCGAAGTTGGGATCGATCTCCGTGGCACGCTGGAAGTTCTGGAGAGCTTCGACGTTGGCGTCTTTCGTCCCCTGATAGATGTTTGCCATGCCATGCAGGTAATAGTCGTAGGCTGCGAGCTTGTCGGTCGGCTTGTGCTTGGCGCGCTCGATCTCGGCCTGCTCGAGCTTCGGCGCGATCGCGCCGATCACGCTGGTCGTCACTTCGTCCTGGAGCTCGAACACGTCTTCAAGCGCGCCGTCGAACCGGTCTGCCCACAAATGCGCGCCGTTCGAGGCGTCGATCAGCTGTCCGGTAATGCGCACCTTGTTGCCGGCTTTGCGCACGCTGCCTTCCAGCACGTAGCGGACGCCGAGCTCGCGCCCGACCTGCTTGATGTCGACAGCCTTGCCCTTGTAGGTGAAGCTCGAATTGCGCGCGATAACGAACAGCCAGGTCATGCGCGACAGGGCCGTGATGATGTCTTCGACCACGCCGTCAGCGAAATATTCCTGCTCCGGATCGCCGCTCATGTTGGTGAAGGGCAGGACTGCAATCGAGGGTTTCTCAGGCAGCACCAGTGCGGCCGGTCGATCGGGCGACCTCGTCGCGGACGTAGCTCCCGCTGCGGGGCGCGCTCGCCACGCCCGCATCGGCTCGGAAATGTTCTTGAGCGACTGCTGGCCCATGTCGTCATAGGCGATTTCGGTCTTGCCCCTGATCTGGCGATAGGCATCGTCCGAGATGCAAATGCCGCCGGGCTCGGCAATCCCCTCCAGGCGCGCCGCGATGTTGACGCCGTCGCCAAAGATATCGTCGCTGTCGATGATGATGTCGCCGACGTGAATGCCAATCCGGAACTGGATTTGCTTTTCGGCGGGCGTGTCGACGAAGGCGCTGGCCATGGCCCGCTGGACTTCGACCGCGCAACGGACAGCATCGACTGCGCTGCCGAACTCGACCAGCATGCCGTCACCGGTCGTCTTCACGATCCGTCCGCGGTGTTCGGCAATCTTGGGATCGACCAGCACCTGACGGCAGCTCTTCAGCCGTGCGAGCGTGCCTTCCTCGTCCTCGCCCATCAGGCGGCTATAGCCGGCGACGTCGGCGGCAAGGATTGCTGCCAGACGGCGGTCGACCCGGGCGGTCATGCTTTCGAATCCATCGTCAGTCGGCAATCCGTATGGCCAAGACGCAATAGCCATCGGCTTATACGTCAAGCCCGGCGAGCCGTCGATAGCAGCCGGATCGTTACAGACGGATCCGGGTCAGGAATTCGATGCGGCCTTCAACGCAGCAAAGCCGCGATCGAGATCCGCCTTCAGATCGTCGACACTCTCGAGCCCGATATGCAGACGCAGTGTCGGACCACCCGGCGCCCACTTGGTCGCGGTGCGATAGTCGTCGCAATCGAAGGGAATCGCCAGGCTCTCGAAACCACCCCAGGAGAAGCCCATGCCGAACAGCTTGAGTGTGTTGAGCATGGTGTCGACCGCCTTCTGCGGCGCCGGCTTCAGCACGATGCTGAACAGGCCCGAGGCGCCCGTGAAGTCGCGCTTCCAGATCGCGTGGCCCGGATCGGTCTCCAGCGCCGGATGCAGCACGCGCGCGACCTCGGGCCTGGCAGCGAGCCAGCGCGCCATGTCGAGACCGGAGCGATGATGCTGCGCGAGCCGCACAGACAGCGTGCGCAGGCCGCGCAGCGCGAGGAAGACGTCGTCGGGGCCGGCGCAGACGCCGAGCTGGCGGATGCCTTCGGCAATCTGGGGCCAGGCCCTGGCGTTGGCCGAGATCGTGCCGAACATGATGTCGGAATGGCCGCCGATATATTTGGTGGCAGCCATCATGCTGATGTCAACGCCCTGTTCGAGCGAGCGGTGATAGAGCGGCGTCGCCCAGGTGTTGTCGTCGATCACGAGCGCGTCACGCGCATGCGCGACCTCGGCAATAGTGCGAATGTCGGGCATCTCGAACGATTGCGAGCCCGGCGCCTCGACCAGCACTGCGCGGGTGTTGGGCTTGAACAGCTTTTCGATGCCTGCGCCGATCATCGGATCGAAATAGCTGGTTTCGACGCCGAAGCGGGTGAGCAGGCCGTTGCAGAAATTGCGCGAGGGCCGATAGACGTTGTCACAGACCAGCAGATGGTCGCCGGCCTTCAGCACCGAAAGCAGGGTGGTCGAGATCGCCGACAGCCCCGACGGCACGATGCCGACGCCGGCGCATTGCGGCCCCTCCAGCGCCATCAGCGTGTCCTGGAACGCCCGCGTGGTGGGGCTGCCGTGGCGGCCATACGTGAACTCGCCGCGATGGGCATGCAGGTCCTCGGCGGTCGGGTAGAGCACGGTCGAGCCGTGGAACACCGGCGGATTGACGAACCCCTTCTGCGCCTTGGTGTCGCGGCCGGAGGTGACCAGCCGGGTCTCGGCGTGCTGTTCGGAGGGGTGCGAGGAATCCATGCGTCTGCTTTCAAAAGCGCGTTTCCCCCGGGCGCCAATTGCGCCGGCGGGCCGGCCGGAGGCCGCAGATGTTAATAACAGAACACAGAAGAGTCCCGTCAACCCCTTGACCCGGCTCGCCAGTCGTTCTGTGATGCGCAGGTGCTATTCAGTCGCCGCATGTTGAGGGGCCTGCCGCGACCTTCGATCCATCGTCTGACCGGACCTTGCGCCACAGCCATCACGGCGGGCGCCCGCGGCGGGGATTAAGGTATGGCCTCAAGGGATGGGCGGGTGTTCGGCAAGGTTTCCAGCATGACTCTTGCAAGGCAAGCCTTAGTAGGATTTGCCCTGGCAGAGACGATCCTGAGACAACATTCCTGACCTTGAGACGACTTTGAAAGGCCTTCAACCCATGAAACGCGTAACCCTGGCTCTCACTCTCGCTCTCGCCGCCGGCCTCTCTGCCCAAGCCGCCGACGCGCAAACGCTCAAGACCGTCAAGGACCGGGGCGTCCTGGCCTGCGGCGTCAGCCAGGGCCTGCCTGGCTTCTCCTCGCCCGACGACAAGGGCAACTGGACCGGGCTCGACGTCGATGTCTGCCGCGCCATTGCTGCCGCGATCTTCAACGACCCGACCAAGGTCAAATTCGTGCCGACCTCCGCCAAGGACCGCTTCACGGCGCTGCAGTCCGGCGAGATCGATCTGCTCTCGCGCAACACCACCTGGACCCTCTCGCGCGACACCTCGCTCGGCGCCAACTTCACCGGCGTAACCTATTATGACGGGCAGGGCTTCCTGGTGAAGAAGTCGCTTAAGGTCAATTCGGCGCTGGAGCTGAACAGCGCCTCGGTCTGTGTGCAGACTGGAACCACCACCGAGCAGAATCTCGCCGACTACTTCAAGGCCAACAACATGAAGTACGAGGTGATCGCGTTCGGCACCAACGACGAAACCGTCAAGGCCTATGAGGCCGGGCGTTGCGACGTCTTCACCACGGACCAGTCGGGCCTCTACGCCAACCGCCTGAAGCTTGCCAATCCCAACGATCACATGGTTCTCCCGGAGATTATCTCGAAGGAGCCGCTCGGACCGATGGTGCGCCACGGCGATGACCAGTGGTTCGACATCGTGAAGTGGACGCTGTTTGCAATGATCACCGCCGAAGAGCTCGGCGTGACCTCGAAGAATGTCGACGAGAAGGCCAAACTGGAAAACCCGGAGCTCAAGCGCGTTCTCGGCAGCGATGGCAATTTCGGTGAACAGCTCGGCCTGACCAAGGACTGGGTGATCCGGATCGTGAAGGCCGTCGGCAATTACAATGAGGTGTTCGATCGCAACGTCGGTGCGGGCTCGCCGCTCGGCATCAATCGCGGTCTCAACAATCTCTGGAATAAGGGTGGTCTTCAGTACGCGCCGCCGATCCGCTGATCCCGCTTGATCTGCAGGCCAGCGGCAAATGAGTACAGAGGCCCGTAAACCGCCGCTCCAGATCGCGCTGAAGATCAGGCGGCTCTTGGGTGGCAAGGCAGGCTGGAACGGCGTCGCCGTCCAGTTTGCCTTCGCGGCGGTCCTGGGCTGGATCGCCTACGAGATCATCTCCAACGCCCGCGCCAACCTCGAAAACCAGCACATCGCCGCCGGCTTCGGTTTCCTCAGGAACAATGCAGGGTTTGACGTCAATCAGACCCTGATCTCCTACACCGGCTCGGACACGTTCTTCCGTGTATTTGTGGTCGGGATTCTGAACACGCTCGTGGTCTCGGTGGTGGGCATTGTCTTCGCCACCGTGATCGGTTTCATCATCGCGCTGTGCCGGCTGTCGCCCAATTGGCTATTGTCGCGCATCGGCGAGATCTACGTCGAGCTCATCCGCAACCTTCCGCTCTTGTTCCAGATCCTGTTCTGGTATCTGGCGGTGCTCGCGGCGCTGCCCAATCCGCGACAGAGCATTTCGCTCTTCGGTGTGGCCTTTATCAACAACCGCGGCCTGATCGTCCCGTCCCCGGTGGGAGAGCCTGGCCTCGGTCCGTTTCTGGCGATGCTTGGCCTTGGCATTGTCGCGTCGCTGGCGCTTCGCTTCTATGCGCGACGCGCCCTGTTCCAGAGCGGCCGGTTGATCCGCATCTGGCCCTATGTGCTGACGTTCGTCATCGGTTTGCCGCTGGTCACGATGCTCGTGTTCGGTCTGCCCTTCATCTTCGAATTTCCGCAGCTCAAGGGCTTCAATTTCGCCGGCGGGTCGCGGGTCATTCCGGAGTTCGTGGCGCTGACGCTGGCGCTATCGACCTATACTGCCGCCTTCATCGCCGAGATCGTGCGCGCCGGCATCCTGTCCGTCCACAGCGGACAGATGGAGGCGGGATCGTCGCTGGGCCTGAGCCGCGGCACCACGCTGCGGCTGATCGTCGTGCCGCAGGCGATGCGCGTGATCGTACCGCCGCTAACCAACCAGTACCTGAACCTCACCAAGAACTCCTCGCTGGCGGTCGCGATCGGCTATCCTGACCTGGTGTCGGTCTTCGCCGGCACGTCGCTGAGCCAGACCGGGCAGGCGATCGAGATCATCGCCATGACGATGGGCGTCTACCTCCTGATCTCGCTCATCACCAGCGGCGTCATGAGCATCTACGGGTGGCGCATCAGCCGGAGCCTCGGCGCATGACCGACATCACCGCGTCATCCTTCGTCCGTGCGGACATCGTCGCCGAACGTCCCGCACCGGTGAAGACCACAGGCTTCATCGGTCTGCTGCGCACCCGGCTGTTCAATTCGCCGACCAACATCCTGCTGACGATCCTGGGCGCCTTGCTGCTCTGGTTCACCATCATTCCGTCCGTCAGGTTCCTGATCGTTGATGCGGTCTGGACCGGGACGGACCGCACCGCCTGCCTCGCTGAGAACGCCGGGTTTACGGTCGGCGCCTGCTGGCCCTACATCCAGGCCAAGCTGCCGCAACTGATTTATGGCTTCTATCCGGAGGCCGAGCGCTGGCGGGTCAATCTCGCGCTCATCCTGGCGGTGGTTCTGCTGCTGCCGCTGCTGATTCCGCGCCTGCCGGCGAAGGGGCTCAACGCCGGCCTGTTCTTCTTCGCCTTCCCGGTGGTGGCGTTCTTCCTGTTACATGGCGGCGGCATCAAAGGCTTCGGCCTGAGCTGGACGGCCAGCGCACTGGAATTGTTCGACGACAGCATCAGCAGCGCCGGGCAGGTCCTGCTCAGTCTCAGCAAGACGTCAGCCATCGCGCCGCTGCTCTGGGTCGTCGGCAACCTCGTTGTTCTGGTCGGCACCGCGATCCATTGGCTGATCTTCCCGCTGACCTGGCTGCGCGATCATATCCAGGGGACGGGCCAGTCGATCTGGGTCGATTTCGCCATCACCACCGCCTTTGTCTCGCTGATCGTCTTCTTTCTCGGAGGCGGCGTCCGCGGCGGCGGGCGCGCTCTCGCATCGAGCATCGCCACTTTCATCGCGATCGCAATCGTCATCAAGCTGATGGACCTGGATCACGGCGGCCTGCCGATCGTCGCCACGAATCTGTGGGGCGGCCTCTTGGTAACGCTGGTGGTCTCCGTCACCGGCATCGTCACCTCGCTGCCGATCGGGATTGCGCTGGCGCTTGGCCGTCGCGCTTCTATCCCGTTGATCCGGATCTTCTCGATCGCCTTCATCGAGTTCTGGCGCGGCGTGCCGCTGATCACCGTGCTGTTCTTCGCCACCTACATGCTGCCGCTGTTCCTGCCGGGCAATTTTTCCGTCGATGGTCTCGTGCGCGCGCTGGTCGGCATTGCGCTGTTCACCGGCGCCTACCAGGCCGAGAACGTCCGTGGCGGGCTCGCTGCGATCCCGCGTGGGCAGGGCGAGGCGGCGGCGGCCCTGGGGCTGTCCTGGTGGAAGACGACGTCGCTGATTGTGCTGCCGCAGGCACTGCGCCACGTCATACCGAACCTCGTCAACAGCTTCATCTCGCTGTTCAAGGACACCTCACTTGTGTCGATCGTGGCGCTGTTCGACCTGTTGGGCTCGCTGCGGGCGTCATTCTCCGACCCGAAATGGTCGACGCCGTCGACGGCGTTCACCGGCTTCGCCTTCGCCGGCATCATCTACTTCCTGTTCTGCTTTGGAATGTCGCGTTACTCGCTCTTCGTCGAGCGCCGTCTCAACGCCCACCGCCGCAACTGATCGAGCTCGCCATGTCAGCCAAACCGATCGTCAACATTTCCGGCCTCAACAAATGGTACGGCGAGTTTCACGTGCTGCGCGACATCGACCTGGAGGTCGAGAAGGGCGAGCGCATCGTGATCTGCGGCCCCTCGGGCTCGGGCAAATCGACCCTGATCCGCTGCATCAATGCGCTGGAGGAATTCCAGGAGGGCGAGATCGTCGTCGATGGCATCGAGCTCGGGCCGAACCTCAAGCATGTCGACGCGGTGCGTCGCGAAGTCGGCATGGTGTTCCAGAGCTTTAATCTGTTTCCGCATCTGACGGTGCTGGACAATTGCACGCTGGCGCCGATCTGGGTCCGCAACATCCCCAAGAAGGACGCCGAAGCGACCGCGATGAAATTTCTGGAGCGGGTCAAGATCCCGCACCAGGCCAACAAGTTTCCGGGCCAGATGTCCGGCGGCCAGCAGCAGCGCGTCGCGATCGCCCGCGCCCTGACCATGAACCCGAAGGTGATGCTGTTCGATGAGCCGACCTCGGCGCTCGACCCCGAGATGGTCAAGGAGGTCCTCGACACCATGGTCGACCTCGCCAAGGAGGGCATGACCATGCTGGTCGTGACCCACGAGATGGGCTTTGCGAAGGAGGTCGCGAACCGCGTGGTGTTCATGGACGCCGGCCAGATCATCGAAGCCAACACGCCGAACGAATTCTTCGCCAACCCGCAGCACGCGCGCTCGAAGCTGTTCCTGAGCCAGATCCTGCGCTGATTTCGCAGATTTCGTAGGGTGGGCAAAGGCGCCCTTGCGCCGTGCCCACCATCCCTTGGCGATCTCGCGGAGACATGGTGGGCACGCTACGCTTTGCCCACCCTACAAGGCTGCGCCTGATTCCCGCGGCATCCCGGAGGCGCGCCGATCGGCCGGCCAGGCTTGCGAATCAGTTAGACTCGTCGTGGGCCATCCTTCGGAGAGCGACCTTGCAGAGCAGCGCCGGCGCGCGCGCGTTTCAGAACGCGCGATTGCAGAAGAAATTCAAGAAGCAGGCGGACGCCATCCTCACCGCCGCGGTCGCAGCCCATGATCAGGGCCGATATGCGGAGACGGAGGCGCTCTGCCGTCAGATCCTGAAAGAGCTTCCGGAGCATTTCGGCGCTTTGCATCTGCTTGGACTGTGCGCGTTTGCGTGTCGGCACTTGGAGGAAGCAAGACAGGCTCTCAAGCATGCCGTGACCGTCGACCCGCGCTCGGCACACGCCCTTTCCGATTTGGGAGCGACGCATTTCGCACTTGGGCAGTATGAGGAAGCGCGCACGTATCTGGAGCGGGCCATCGCATTGAAGCCGAGTTTCCCGGTGGCCTTGGCCAACCTCGGCAATGCGTTGCTGCATCTGAGTTGCGTCGAGCAAGCCATCGAACTGTACGATCGCGCTATCAGGCTGAAGCCCGACTATGTCGATGCGCTATGCAATCGTGGCTTGGCGGAGCTGGCACTGCGCCAGCTTGACCGCGCCAGACAGAGTTTCGAGCGTACTTTGTTGTTTCAGCCGCAACACGTGGAGGCGCTGGTCGGCAAAGGCTTAGTCAATATTGAGCTCAAGAACTACGACGAGGCTAAAGCCGCGCTCGAAGCGGCGCTCGCGATCAGGCCTGGTTCGGCGAAGATCCTGGCGAACCGTGGACGGGTCAATCTTGAGCTGTCGCGGTCGGAACAGGCGGCGGCGGATTTTGATGCAGCGCTTGCGCTTTCGCCCAGGCTCGAGGTGGCCTTGCAAGGGAAGGCGCAGGTCTCGCTCGACATGGGGAATACGGCGCAGGCAATCCTGGCCTGCACCACCTTGCTCGAGGAAAATCCGCGCTCCGCGATGGCGATGGCGCTGCTGAGCGCCTGTTTTGCAAACCAGGGAGAGATCGCATCGGCGATCGAACTGCTCGACGCTGCGCTGGCCATTGCGCCGGATGCAGGCTTGATCGGGCGAAAGATCTTCTTTCTGGACTTTCTTTCCGACGCCGATTTCGCGGTCCAGCAGGCAGCGCGAAAACATTGGTGGGAAGCGATCGGCGCCAAGTTGCCGCAGAGGAAGCTTTCACCCAGGCAGCTTGATCCGGATCGGCGGATCGTGATCGGTTATGTGTCTGCCGAGTTCTGGTACCATTCGGCGGCGTTCGCGCTGTTGCCGGTACTGCGCCATCATGATCGCGCCAAATTCGAAATCGTCTGCTATTCGTGCTCGCCGACACAGGATGAGGTGACCGCCAGATTCAAGCAGTTGGCGGACGTCTGGGTCGACGCCTGGCAGCTTTCGGACGACGAGCTGGCCGATCGTATTCAGGCCGACAAGGTCGATATCCTGATCGACGTGTCCGGGCATACCACCGGCAACAGGCTCTCTGTCTTCGCACGCAAGCCGGCCCCCATCCAGGTCTCAGGCTTCGGACATGCGTCCGGTACGGGCCTTCAGACCATGGACTACGTGCTTGCGGATCCAATCTTCATTCCGGAATCGGCGCGGCATTTGCTCGCCGAAAAAGTCTATGATCTGCCGTGCCTGAACACGCTCGATCCGATCCTGGATGTGCCGCCTTCGGAGCTTCCGATGCTCCGCAACGGTTATGTGACCTTCGGCGTGTTCAACCGCATCAACAAGATCTCGGACGAGGCCATCGGCGTGTGGTCAAAAGTGATGCGCGAGGTGACGGGATCGAGGATCATCATCAAGCATACCCTGCTTGACGATCCCCTGGTGCGCGAGCGGCTCCTCGCGCGATTTGTGGCGCACGGTATTCCCGAAGCGAATATCACCTGCCAGGGCCTGACCCCGCGCCACGAGCATCTCCGGGCCTTTGCGCAGGTCGACATTTCGCTCGATCCATTCCCGCAAAATGGCGGCATCAGCACCTGGGAATCCCTCTATGCCGGCGTTCCCGTCGTTGCCAAGCTCGGCAACGCGTCGTCGTCGCGCGCCGGTGGCTCGATCGTGGCGGCCGTCGGCCTCAATGATTGGGTCGCAGACGACGACCAAGGCTATGCCGCGATCGCTTGCAAGTATGCAGCGCAGCCGGATTATCTGGCGAAGTTGCGGGCGGATTTGCCGGCTCAAATCGCAAGTTCACCCGCCGGCAATGTCGAGATCTACGCGGGCAGGGTCGAGGCGGGCTATCGCCAGTTCTGGCGCGACTATTGTGCCTCGGCCTCGAAGAACGGCGAGGGCGCCGAAGCTTAAAATTTTACGCAATTTCGTCGCGGGCTAAAAACCATGCCGCTTGCGACACCCCGCCGCTTTACGCGTCCGAAAGCTCTTTCTGTGCATGTGCCGCAAAAGGGGATGCGTCAATGCTCGGTTTCGTGTTCGGTCTCAATGCCCGCCTCGGGCGCTTGCATTTCTTCCTGGCCTCGGTCGCGCTTGCGATCGTGATGACCGCGATCTGCTTTGCGATCGCGATGGCCGTGCTGCGCACCACTTCGCCCAGCATGATCCGGCCGGAAGATCTCATGACGAACTGGGCCATCATCGGTGCGATTGTCCTCTTCGGACTCGCGACCTTCACGCTGCAATCGATGCGCATCCGCGACATCGGCTGGGATCCGGTCTGCGTCATCCCGGCCTGGTTCGCACTCATGATCGTCGATTACGTCGTCGCAGGGCGGTTTCCGGCCTGGGCGATCGGGCAAGAGCACCAGGGCACGGTTGTCGGCGGGCTGGTCAACCTCGCGCTGATGCTTGCGCTTACGTTCTGGCCGAGTGCCGACAGCGAAGGCTCTTACGGCAGTCCCCGCCAGCCGAACCGGAGCGCCACCAACCCGTCGCTCTCGGGCGCACGTCTGGCGCGCGTGTCGCAGGGGACGCCGCGTCCGACCTGGAGTTAGCCGTCTGAGGCCTAGACGTAGGGCGGCTTGATGTTGCTGCGCTTCTCCAGCCATTCCGGCACCGGCAAGTTCTTGGCGCGCATGAAGTCGGCGTTGAACAGCTTTGATTGATAGCGGCTGCCGGAATCGCAGAGCACGGTGACGATCGTCTTGCCCGGCCCGAGCTGCTTGGCGAGGCGCATGGCGCCCGCGATGTTGATCCCGGTCGAGCCGCCGAGGCACAGGCCTTCGTGCTGAAGCAGCTCATAAATCAGCGTCACGGCGTCCTCGTCCGGAATCACGAAGGCATCGTCGACCTTGGCGCTCTCGACGATGGCGGTGACGCGGCTAAGCCCAATGCCCTCGGTAATGGAGTCGCCCGGCGTCACCTTGGCCTCGCCATTGCGGAAATACTCGTACATGCCGAAACCCTGTGGATCGGCACAGGCGACGCGGATGTCCTTGTTCTTCTCCTTCAGAAAGCGGCTGATGCCGGCGAGCGTGCCGCCGCTGCCGACAGCGCTGACGAAGCCGTCGATCTTGCCACCGGTCTGCTCCCAGATCTCTGGGCCGGTCGATTCGTAGTGCGCCTTGGCGTTGTCGAGATTGTTCCACTGATCGGCAAACAGCACGCCGTTAGGCTCGCTCTTGCGCAGCTCGTCCGCAAGTCTGCGGCCGACATGCTGGTAGTTGTTGGGGTTGGCGAAAGGCAACGCCGGCACTTCGATCAGCTCGGCGCCGCACAGCTTCAGAAAATCCTTCTTCTCCTGGCTCTGCGTCTCCGGGATCACGATCAGCGTGCGGTAGCCACGCGCGCTCGCCACCACCGCAAGCCCGATGCCGGTGTTGCCGGCGGTCGATTCCACAACCAGCCCGCCCGACTTCAACTCGCCGCGCTTCTCGGCTTCCAAAATCATCCATTTGCCGGCGCGGTCCTTCACCGACTGGCCGGGATTCATGAACTCGGCCTTGCCGAAAATGGTGCAGCCGGTCAATTCCGAGGCGCGCTTCAGCTTGATCAGCGGGGTGTTGCCGATGGCTTCGACAACGTCGTTTTTGATGGTCATGTCAGGCAATTACCGGCTGGTTATGACGTGGGCGCCGACCCTAAAGTAGGGTCGCCGACCTTACAAGCGACCCCTTGCAAGCCGCCCCCGTAAACTCTTATTGCTGCTTTGCGAAGATGACCTGCCGGACGTCGATATTCCCGGACAGGAATCCGGCCTCGCAATAGGCGAGATAGTACTCCCACAGCCGCCGAAACCGGTCGTCAAAGCCGAGCGGGACGAGGCCCGGCCAAGCGTTACGGAAGTTATTTCGCCAGGTGGCAAGCGTCTTGGCATAATCTTGCCCAAAGATGCGCTCGCGGATGACGGGGACGCCGAACCGGTCGCCGAGCGACTTCAGCACGGCGGGCGAAGGCAGCATGCCGCCGGGAAAGACGTAGCGCTGGATGAAGTCGACCTCGCGCCGGTAGCTCTGGAACAGCCTGTCCTGGATGGTGATGGCCTGGATGCCGGCAAGCCCGCCCGGCAGCAGCCGGTCACGCAACTGTGCGAAATATCGCGGCCAGAACTGCTCGCCGACCGCCTCGATCATCTCGATCGAGGCAATCCGGTCGTAGCGGTCGCGCTCGTCGCGATAATCCTGGAGCCGGATCTCGACCTGCTCGGACAGGCCCGCCTCGTGGATGCGCTTGCGCGCGAAATCGCGCTGTTCGGTCGAGATGGTCAAACCCACGACGCGCGCGCCAAAAGTCTTGGCGGCGAATTCGGCGAAGCCGCCCCAGCCGCAGCCGATCTCGAGCAGCGTCTGGCCCGGCTTCAGGTCGAGCGCCTCGGCGAGCCGGCGATACTTGTTGGCTTGTGCCGCCGTAAGGTCGGTGGTGGATTCCTCGAACAGCGCCGAGGAATAGGTCATGCTGGGATCTAGCCAGGCCGCGTAGAACGCATTGCCGATGTCGTAATGGGCGTGGATGTTGCGCCGGGCCTGGCGGCGGGTGTTGCGGTTGAACCAGTGCTGCACGACCTGGAAGAAGCGCATCAGCGGCTTGTCGCGCAGCATGGTTTGGATCAGGTCGTGGTTGACGCAGAACAGGTACAAGAACTGCGTCAGGTCCGGCGTGTCCCAGTCGCCCGCAAGATAGGCTTCTGCAATCCCGATATCGCCGCCGTTGATCAGGCGCGAGGCGAAGCTGTAATTGTGCAGCCGCATTACCGCGTTCGGGCCCGGCTCCTGCCCGCCGAGCCTGATCATGCGACCGTCCGGCAGAGTGACGTGCAGAGTGCCGCGCCTCAGCCGTGAGCCGAAGGCGATCGCAAGGCGGACGAGACGCGGCAGGTCAGCGAACGCTGTTTCCACATTTTCGGGCGTCACCGAGATGGTGTGCGGCATCGGCGGATCCATCACCTGAACTGGTCCAGTCCGACCGTGAGCCAAGCGCGCCCAACTCTCCATTTCGCCAGATCCGAGCACGCCCCGCATACGGTCAGCGACGGATAATATATGTGGGCGTTTTGCCGGCCGCCAAGGTGGTTTCGGCGCGAAGCGTCCCCGCGACATCAGGTCGTGGCACCAGCCGCGCGCCCTTCAGCCAGAGCCGCAGCGCTTCCCAATGGATCGCCGCCATCACCTTGAAGCTCACCAGCGGCAGGCCGAAGAACGATCGCAGCAGGGCACGCGAGGTCAGCGCCCGGCGGCGGCCGTTGAAGGTCGCCGCGAGCAGCGGGCCGTCGCGGTCGGTCTCAAGGATGCGCAGCTTGACCGTCTCCGACGGCGGCAGGACGCGGAAATGATAGCGCATCGCCATCGGCAGGAAGGGCGAGACGTAGAACAGCTTGTCCTGCTGCTGTCGCAGGCCCGCATCGCTCCATTCGCCCGGTTTCACCGGCAGGACGTAAGGATGGACCTCGCCGAAAGTGTTGCGGACTTCGTAGATCACCAGCGCCAGCGCGCCGCAGGCGTGATAGCAGAAATAGACCGCAAGCGGATTGAAGCCGTAGCCGAGCAGGCGGGGATAGCAGAGCAGCTCGACGCGGCCGCCGCTGAGGTCGATATCGTGCGCGGCGGCACAGCGCTCGGCGTAGGCCTTCAGGGATGAGCCGTCGCGCGCGCCGTGGTCGGTCTCGTGAAAACTGTAGAGTGCGGCGCGGTTGACGCCGAACAGTGGCGATTGCCGGTCGGCTTCGCCGAGCCGGTCGAGATCGATCAGCAGGCTCATGACGCGGTAGCTGAAGCGATGGCCCATCGGCTTCAGTCGCGCATGCATGACGTCGCCGAGATAGAGCGAGGCGGGATCGGTTGCGGGCAGAGCTGTCGTCACCATCGCGCTACTCCGCGGCCTCCGCCAGCTCGACCGGCGCCTCGCGCCACGGCGCGACGGCGCCGAGCGCCTCGGCGACGGCAAGGCCGGAGCGCAGGCCGTCTTCGTGAAAGCCATAGCCGGTCCAGGCGCCGCAGAACCAGGTGTACCGCTGCCCCTGGATATCGCCCAGTCGTTTCTGTGCGGCAAAGGCAGCAGCATTATACTGCGGATGCTCGCAGAGATATTGGCCGAAGGTGAGTTCAGGCGCAGGCTCGAAGGGCGGGTTGAGGCTGACGAACAGCGGCTTGTCGGGATCGATGCCCTGGAGCCGGTTCATCCAGTAGGTCACGGCGACATCGTTCACGGCGCGTCCCTCGCGCTGCCAGCGCAGGAAATTCCACGACGCCCAGGCCCGCCACCGCTTTGGCATCAGCCTGACGTCGCGATGCAGATACACCTTGTTGGGGGCATAGCCGATGGCGCCGAGGATGTCGCGCTCGCGTGGGTCTGCGTCGGACAGCATCGCAAGCGCCTGGTCGCTATGAGCCGCGATCACGACGTGATCGTAAGTCTCGTGCTGGCCGCGGCTGTCGTGAACGACGACGCCGTGCGCTGTGCGCCCGATCGATGTGACGGCGCAGCCGAGCCGAATGGTATCCTTGAACGAGGCCTGGAGCTGCTCGACGTAGCGCTGGCTGCCGCCCTTGACCGTGCGCCAGACGGGCCGGTCGTAATTCAGCAGGCGATGGTTGTCGAAGAAGGCGATGAAATTTTCGGCCGGGAAGTCGAGCATCTCGCTTGCGGGGGCGGACCAGATCGCCGCGCCCATCGGTGCGAGATAGTCAGCGAGCAGGCGCTGCGAGAATTGGCGTTTCCGGAAATAGTCTCCAAGCGTCAGTCCGGCGAGACGGCCGTTGCGGAGGTCGTCGACGCTCTGTCGGCCGAATTTGAGGATGCCTGTGACCATCCGCAGGTAAGACGGGGAGAGCAGGTTGCCGGGCTGGGCAAACAGGCCCGCGGCCATCGCCCACCAATCATTGCCGCCGCCGCGCCATTCGAAACGACCGGCGTCGGCGGACACGGCAAAGCTCATGCAGCTTGCGACCGTCTCGACACCGAGATGCGCGAACATCGCGGTGAGATCCGGATAGTTGAGCTCGTTGTAGACAATGAAGCCGATGTCGACCGCGACCGGCGTCCCCTGGTAGTCGATGGTAACGGTGTGGCTGTGGCCGCCGGGGCGGAGCTCGCGGTCATAGACCGTCACCGGATAGCGCTGTGAAAGCGTCCAGGCCGCCGCATTGCCGGCGATGCCCGTCCCGATGACCGCGATACGCATGCGTAAATGTCCCTGCCTCGTGCTGGACAAGCTACGGTGCGTTGCGGCGCAGGTTTCAGTGGAGTGCGGGTGGCCTTCGCTGGTCTTGCTGCCAGTGTGGCCACAATATCACATGAAATCTTGGTAAGCTTGAATGCGCTTCTGGACGGCGCCGGAATTCAAAAAAGCCCTGCAAGACAGGTACATTTGGTATTTTTAAAGTCCAGGCGCCAGCGCGTTCGGGGGTGTCTTTCGCAGGTGCGGGACTGTCCCGCAGTTCCGCACCCGGCTAGGATAGATTTCAGGTTCCGCAGAAAGCATCACCGCTGTGAACGAGTTGCCCAAAGCCCCCCGACTGTCCCGCTGCGAATCGGTTAATCCGGCTGCGCGGCGGCGGTTCGGTCTGCCCGGCAGGGGGTGGATGTGACACAGCGGGTTCCGGCGGTCGCCATGCGGCAATCCCTTGGTTCTGCGTCCCGAGCGGGGCGCTGGGTCGCCGCGCTGTGCCTTGCGGCAAGCTCGGGGGCGTGCGTCCTGACCCAGGACCTTCCCGATCCCGCGCTCGATGTTCCCGCGCAGTACAAATACGCCGGCAAGCCGGACGCGCCGCCGACGCCGGATTGGTGGCGCGGCTTTCGCTCCACGGAGCTGACGCAATTGATGGAAGAGGCGCAGACCGTCAACCTCGACATCGCCGCCGCCGTCTCGCGCATCGTCGAGGCCGACGCCCAGGCTCGGCAGGCGGGCGCGGCGCTGCTGCCGAGCCTGTCGGGGAGCGGATCGGAGACCTATTCGCGCACCTCCGGCTCGAGCGCGTCCGGCCTGACCAATGGTGGCCGCGAGGTCGTCAATTACTCGTCGTCGCTGAGCGCCAGCTACCAGCTCGACTTCTGGGGCCAGAACCGCGATGCGCTGCAAACGGCGGAAGAGACCGCCCACGCCAACCGCTTCGATCGCGACGTCGTCGCGCTGACGACCCTTTCCGGCGTCGCCAACGCCTATTTCCAGGTGCTGGCCTCGCAGGACCGCATCAGGACCTCACAGCGCAACATTGCGAGCGCACAGCGCATCCTCGACGCCGTCAAGGAGCGGCGCAAGGCCGGCACCGGCACCGACCTCGACGTCGCCCAGCAGGAGAGCGTGCTGGCCAACCAGAAGGCGCTGGTGCCGCCGCTGCGCCAGACGCTCGACCAGAACGTCAACGCGCTCGCCGTGCTGGTGTCGCGGCCGCCGGAGAGCGTGCGCGTGCTCGGCGGCTCGCTGGACCGGGTCGCGATCCCGCGCGTGACGCCCGGCCTGCCGTCCGAACTCCTGACACAGCGGCCTGACATCCGCCGGCAGGAAGCACAGCTTGCTTCCGCCACGGCGAATATAGGCAATGCCCGCGCGCAATTCTTCCCGACCATCCAGCTGACCGGCAATGGCGGCTATCAGAGCTCGGCGCTGGTCTCGCTGTTCCAGCCGCACGCGGCGTTCTTCCAGCTGGTCGGCAGCGCAACGCAGCCGATCTTCGACGGCGGCAAGATCCTCGGCAATTTCGAATATGCCAAGGCGCGGCAGGAGGAGTTGCTCCAGACCTACCGCAAGACCATCGTCCAGGCCTTCAGCGACGTCGATAATGCGCTATTCTCGATCAAGCAGACCACGATCAAGCTGCAATTGCAGCGTGATGTCCTCAACGCCTCGCGGCGCGCCTTCGATCTGTCGGAGCAGCAGCTGCGCGCCGGCACGGCCGACATCGTCACCGTGCTCAACACGCAACTGACCCTGTTTACGGCGGAAGACGCGCTGTCGCAGGCACAACTCGCACGACTACTTGCCATCGTCAGCCTGTATCAGGCGCTCGGCGGCGGCTGGGAGCCGCGAATGGAGAAACCGGTCAATGCTCTTTAAGCCGGATATGAAGGATGATGCGAAGCCGGGGGCGGTGAAAAAATCGCGCGGCCGCGGATTCGTCATGACCCTGATCACGCTCGCGATCCTCGGCGGTCTCGGCTATCTCGGCTGGACCATCATGCATCAGCAGCCGCAGCAGCAAGGCAACGGCCGCAACCAGCGCCCCGATTTGCCGGTGCCGGTGCTGGCGGCAACGCCCCGGGTGCAGGACGTGCCGGTCTATCTCGACGGCGTCGGCGCGATCCGCGCGCTCAACACCGTGACCGTGCGCTCACAGGTCGACGGCAAGCTGATCGCGGTGAATTTTACCGAAGGACAGGACGTCAAGAAGGGCGACGTGGTCGGCGAGATCGATCCCGCGCTCTACCAGGCGACGTATGACCAGGCCGTCGCCAAGAAGGCGCAGGACCAGGCCCAGCTCGCCAACCAGCGCATCGACCTGACGCGCTACGAGCAACTCGCCGCCTCCAATGCCGGCTCCAAGCAACAGGCCGATACCCAGCGCGCGCTGGTCGCGCAGACCGAGGCGCTGGTCAAGGCCGACCAGGCCTCGATCGACAATGCGGCGGCGACGTTGAGCTACACCAAGATCGTGGCGCCGCTCTCGGGCCGCGCGGGTCTGCGCCAGGTCGACCAGGGCAACATCATCCACGCCGCCGACACCACCGGCCTCGTCGTGATCACGCAATTGCAGCCGATCGCGGTGTGGTTCAGCCTGCCGCAGCAGCAGATCATGCGCGTCAATGCGGCGGCGGCCAAGGGCTCGCTCGCAGTCGACGTGTTCGGCAATGACGGTGTCACCGTGATCGACACCGGCAAGCTGACTGGCATCGACAACCAGGTCGACCAGACCACCGGCACGCTCAAGCTCAAGGCGGAATTCCCCAACGCTCAGTACCAGCTCTGGCCGGGCCAATTCGTCAATGTCCGCTTGAAAGTCGAGACGCTCATGCAGGCGCTGGTGGTGCCGACATCGGCGGTGCAACGCGGTCCGATCGGCACCTTCAGCTACGTTATCGGAGAGGGCGACATCGTTTCGGCCAAGCCCGTGACGGTGACGCAGCAGAACGAGCATGACGCGGTGATTGCGAGTGGCCTGTCGCCGAACGACCGGGTCGTGACGACGGGCTTCGCCAATCTGTCCGACGGCTCCAAGGTCATTGTCGGTCGCGACGAGCAGACGCCGTCCGCCGATCTCGCCCCGCGCAAACGCACGCGCGCGCCTGACGGGCAGAAAAAGGACGGCCAGAAGGACGGGCAAGCCAAGGATGGCCAGAAGGACGGCGCGTCGAAAGATGGCGCCAAGGATTGGCAGGAGCGCCGCGCCAAACGGCAAAGCAGCGAGGGCGACCAGAAGGGCCAGACTGGCCCGGCGCCGGCTCAGGAGACTGGGGCCAAACAATCGGGAAGTGGAGCCAAGCAGCCATGATCCCGACAACAGCCGCTTAAGCGGCAGGCGTATCCCATGGGTGTTTCCGAACCCTTCATTCGCCGGCCAATCGCGACTTCACTGCTCGGCATCGCACTGCTGATCGGCGGCGCGCTCGGCTATTTCGCGCTGCCGGTCTCGGCACTGCCGCAGGTCGACTTCCCGACCGTGCAGGTGACGACGCAGCTGCCCGGGGCGAGCCCTGACGTGATCGCCTCGCTGATCACCGCGCCGCTGGAACGGCAGCTAGGCCAAATCCCGTCGCTGTCGGCGATGAACTCGACGAGCTCGTTCGGCGTCAGCCAGATATCGCTCCAGTTCGACCTCAATCGCGATATCGACGGCGCTACCCAGGACGTGCAGGCCGCGATCAACGCCGCGGCCGGCGTCCTGCCCAAAACGCTGCCCTATCCGCCGACCTACGCCAAGGTGAACCCGGCGGATGCGCCGGTGATGACTTTGGCGTTGCGCTCCGAGACGATCTCGCTGCGGGCGATGAGCGACATCGCCGATACGCTGTTGGCGCAGCGGCTGAGCCAGATTTCCGGCGTGGGACGCGTCTCCGTGCTCGGCGGGCTGAAGCCGGCCGTGCGCATCCAGGCGGATCTGGCGCGGCTTGCGTCCTACGGCATCGCCATGGAGGATCTGCGCGCGGCGATCTCCAATGCCAACGTGTCCGGGCCGAAGGGCTCGCTCGATGGCGCCCAGCAGTCCTACATCATCGCGGCCAATGACCAGATCGCGGCGGCCGACGCCTACCGTCCCATCATCATCGCCTATCGCAACGGCTCGCCGGTCACCATCGGCGACGTCGCGCAGATCGTCGATGGCCTCGAGAACGACCGCACCGGCGGCTGGTACCAGGGCACGCCGGCCGTCATCATCGACATCCAGCGCCAGCCCGGCGCCAATGTGATCGACGTCGTCAGCCAAATCCGGGCCGAAATCCCAAAAGTGCAGCGCGCGATTCCGGCCGGCGTGCACCTGACCATCGTCTCTGACCGCACGGTCACCATTCGCGCCTCGGTCCATGACGTCCAGTTCACACTGATCCTCAGCGTCGTGCTGGTGACGCTGGTGGTGTTGTTGTTCCTGCGCTCGCTGCGGGCAACCCTGATCGCCGGGGTGGCACTCCCGCTGTCGCTGATCACGAGCTTCGGCATCATGTATTTTGCCGGCTTCAGCCTCGACAATCTGTCATTGATGGCGCTCACCATCGGCACGGGCTTCGTGGTCGACGACGCCATCGTCATGATCGAGAACATCGTCCGCCACATGGAGAATGGCGACAGCGCGATGCAGGCCTCGCTCAAGGGCGCCAGCGAAATCGGATTCACCGTGATCTCGCTGACGGTGTCGCTGATCGCGGTGTTCATCCCGCTGCTGTTCATGTCCGGCCTTGTCGGGCGCATGTTCCGCGAATTCGCGCTGACGTTGACGATCGCGGTCGTGACCTCGGCCGTGGTTTCGCTGACGCTGACGCCGATGATGTGCTCGCGCCTGCTCAAGCACACTCATGAAGAATTCGCGGTGCCGGGGTTGGCTGCCGTCAGCCGCTTCATCGACCGCACCGTCGAGCTCTACCACCGGACGCTGCTTGTGGTTTTGCAGCACCAGCGCACCACGCTGGTCGTGACCTTCGCCACGCTGATCGCAACCCTGGTCCTCTACGTCGTCGCGCCAAAAGGCTTCCTGCCGCTCCAGGACACCGCCTCGATCACGGCAGTGACGGAGGCGGGGCCCGACGTCTCCTTCGCAGAGATGCAGAAGCGGCAGGCGGAGGTCGCCGACGCCATCAAGGCTGATCCTGATGTGACCGGCGTGGTCTCGGTGATCGGCGCGGGCTCGGTCAATCCGACCACCAATGTCGGGCGTCTCGTCATGAGCTTGACGCCTCGCGGTGAACGGCGCGACGATGTCAGCGCGGTCATCAACCGATTGAAGGAGAAGGTGGCCGGCATCCCCGGCATGACCGTCTATTTCCAGCCGGTGCAGGACGTGCAGATCTCGACCCAGTCGAGCCGCTCGCAATATCAATATACGCTGACCGGCACCGACGCGGCGCTGGTCTCCGAATGGGCGAAGAAGCTCGTCGACGAAATGCGGCACGATCCCTTGTTCCGCGACGTGTCTTCCGAGGCGCAGGAGGGGGGCCTGCGAGCGCAGCTCGATGTCGATCGTACCCGCGCCGGCCAGCTTGGCGTCAACCTTCAGGCCATCACCGACACGCTGAACGACGCCTTTGCGCAGCGCCAGATATCGACCATCTACGGCCAGGCCAACCAGTACCGCGTGGTGCTGGAGGCGCTGCCGATGTACCAGCGCGATCCCTCGATCCTGTCAAAGCTCTATCTGCCGGGTGGCGCGAGCAGCTCCGTCGTCGGTGCGCCCAACGCCCAGGTGCCGCTCGACGCGGTGGCGACGCTGAAGCGCACCACGGCGCCGCTCGCGATCTCGCATCAGGCGCAATTCCCGGCGATCTCGCTCAGCTTCAACCTCGCACCCGGCGCGGCGCTCGGCGACGCGGTTGAGGCGGTCAAGACGATCGAGACCAGTATCGGCATGCCCAACAGCATCGTCGGAGTCTATGCCGGCGACGCGGCCGAATTCGCCAAGGCGCTGGCCGGCCAGCCCTGGCTGCTGCTCGCCGCCGTGATCACCATCTACATCGTGCTGGGCGTGCTCTATGAGAGCTATATCCACCCGATCACGATCCTCTCGACGCTGCCCTCGGCCGGCGTCGGCGCGATTCTCGCGCTGATGCTGTGCGGGCAGGACCTCTCGGTGATCGGCCTGATCGGCATCATCCTGTTGATGGGTATCGTCAAGAAGAACGCGATCATGATGATCGACTTCGCGCTTGAGGCCGAGCGCAAGCAGGGCATGCCGGCGCATGAGGCGATCGTGCAGGCCTGCCTGTTGCGCTTCCGCCCGATCATGATGACGACCTTGGCAGCCCTGTTCGGCGCGTTGCCGCTCGCGATTGAAAGCGGCACCGGCGCCGAGCTGCGCTTTCCGCTCGGCATCTCCATCATCGGCGGCCTGCTGCTGAGCCAGTTACTCACGCTCTACACCACGCCCGTGATCTACCTCGCGCTCGACCGCATCAACCGCCGACTCGAAAACGCGCTTCCGCCTGTAGAGCCCGGAGGCCCGCCGGTCGCCGGCGCCACCGAGGGGATGCAGTGATGGCATCGATCTCGGAGCCCTTCATCCGCCGGCCGGTCGCGACCACGCTGCTGTCGATCGGGCTGTTCCTGTTGGGGGGCGTCGCCTACGAGTTCCTGCCGGTCGCCTCCGTCCCGAACGTCGACTTCCCCGCCATCTTCGTGTCAGCAAGCCGACCGGGCGCCGATCCGTCGGTGATGGCCGCGACCGTCGCCGCGCCGCTGGAGCGGCGCTTGGGCGAAATCGCAGGCATCAACCAGATCACCTCGACGTCTTCGCTCGGCACGGCCAACATCCAGCTTCAGTTCGACATCGGCCGCAACATCGACAAGGCCGCGCGCGACGTGCAGGCCGCGATCAACGCCGCGCTGGTCGACCTGCCGAGCGATCTGCCGTCGCTGCCGCGCTTCCGCAAGGCCAATTCGGCCGGCGCGCCCGTCTTCGTGCTGGCGCTGACCTCGAGAACGCTGTCTGCAAGCGCGATCTACGACGTCGCCGATACCGTGCTGGCCCAGCGCATCTCGCAGGTGCCGGGCGTTGGCGATGTGACGGTGAGCGGTGCCGATCAGCCTGCGGTGCGGATCCAGCTCAACCCCGTGGCGCTGTCGAACGCCGGGATTGCCACCGACGACGTGCGAACCGCGATCATCAACGCCAACCCGCTCGGTCCCGTTGGCATCTTCAACGGCGAGCGCCAGAGCGAGACGCTGTCGCTGAACAAGCAGATGCGCACGGCCGCAGAGTTCCGCAACATCGTCATCAAGAGCTCGAACGGCAATTTCGTGCGGTTGTCCGATGTCGCTGACATCGAAGACGGCGTCCGCAACGCCCGCTCCATTGCCTGGTTCAACAAGCAGCCGGCGGTGTTGATCCAGATCACCAAGCAAGGCGATGCCAACGTCATCGACACCGTCGACCGAGTCAAGGCGCTGATCCCTGATCTGAAGCAGTGGATTCCGGCCGGGGTCGATGTGTCCACCCTGGTCGACCGTACCACCACGATCCGCGCCAGCGTGATGGACATGCAGTGGACACTGCTGGCGACCGCCATCCTGGTGATGGTCGTGGTGTTCGTGTTCCTGCGCCGCTTGACGCCGACGATCGCGGCCGGCATTTCGGTGCCGCTGGCGCTGGCCGGAACCTGCGCCGGGATGTGGGTCGCGGGCTTCTCGATCGACAATCTGTCGCTGATGGCGCTCGCGATCTCGGTCGGCTTCGTGGTCGACGACGCCATCGTCATGATCGAGAACATGTTCCGCAATCTCGAGCATGGCATGCGGCCGTTCGAGGCGGCGCTGGAGGGTGCCAAGCAAATCGGCTTCACCGTGGTCTCGATCAGCCTGTCGCTGATCGCGGCCTTCACGCCGCTGATCTTCATGGACGGCATCGTCGGGCGTCTACTGCGCGAATTCTCACTGACGCTGACCTTCGCGATCGTGGTCTCGACGCTGGTGTCGCTGACGGTCACGCCGATGATCTGCGCCCATTACATCCGGCAGACCACGTCGGGATCGGCCACGCTGTTCGATCGTGTTATCGAAGGTTCGCTGACACGAGTCGTCGCTTTCTACGCCCGCACCTTGCGCACCGTGCTGGAATTTCCGCTGCTGACGCTGCTGGTGTTCTTCGCCACCATCGGCCTCACGGTGGTGCTCTACATCAAGGTTCCCAAGGGTTATTTCCCGACCGACGATTCCGGCTTCGTCATCGGCGCGACGCGCGCCTCGGCCGATATCTCGTTCCAGTCCATGCTGAGCCTCCAGCAGCGGCTTGCCGACATCGTGATGCAGGATCCGGCCGTGGCCGGCATCGGCTCGACCGTCGGCAGCGGAGGCGGGGGCCCGGGCGCTGCGACCTCGAACCGCGGCACGATGTTCATCACGCTCAAGCCGCCGGAGGAGCGCGACCACATCTCGACGCAGGTCGTGATCGACCGTCTCAGGCGCGCTTTGTTTCCCGTGCCCGGTATCCGCCTCTTCATGTTTGCGGCGCAAGACGTGCGCGCCGGCGGACGGCAGAGCGATTCCGACTACCAGTACACACTCTCCTCGACCGATCTCGACTTGTTGCAGAAATGGGCTCCAATCGTCGCCAAGCGCATGGAGACGGTCGAAGGCATCACCGACATTTCTAGCGACCGCGATCCCGGCGGGCTTCAACTTACTTTGAACATCGACCGCCAGAAGGCAGCGATGCTCGGCGTCAAGGTCCAAGACATCGACAACGCGTTGAACAACGCCTTCTCGCAGCGGCAGATCTCGATCATCTACACCCAGCGCAACCAGTACATGATCGTGCTGGAAATCGACCCGAAATTCCAGGTCGACCCATCCAACCTCGATCGAATCTATGTTGCCGGCGCCAACAACGTGCAGGTGCCGCTGTCGGCCGTGGTGCATGCGACGCGCAGCCTCGCAGCGCTCGCGGTCTATCACTCCCAGTCGGTCCCCTCGACCACGGTGTCGTTCAACCTGCTGCCGGACGTGCCGCTGCAGGCCGCCACGCAAAACATCCAGCGCGCTGTCGACGAGCTGCACATGCCGGAGGGCATTCGCGGCAGCTTCGACGGCAATGCCGGCGATTTCGCCAAGACCAGCGGCCGTCAGCCGCTGCTCATTCTCGGCGCGCTGGTGGCGATGTATATCGTGCTCGGCGTGCTCTATGAGAGCCTCGCCCATCCGCTCACGATCATCTCGACGCTGCCCTCCGCCGGCCTCGGGGCGCTGCTTGCGCTGCAAATCACCAACACGCCGCTGACGGTGATCGCCTTCGTCGGCATCATTCTGTTGATCGGCATCGTCAAGAAGAACGGCATCATGATGGTCGACTTCGCGCTCGATGCCGAACGCCAGCGCGGCCTGTCCTCGGCGGAGGCGATCTTCGAGGCCTGCCAGGCGCGCTTCCGTCCAATTCTGATGACGACGATGGCGGCGCTGTTTGCCGGCATTCCGCTGGTCGTTGCGACCGGGCCCGGCACGGAGCTGCGGCGCCCGCTCGGCATCACCATCATCGGCGGTCTGTTCGTCTCGCAGATCTTGACGCTCTACACCACGCCCGTGATTTATCTGCTGATCGACCGCCTGCGGCGGCGCTCCGAGCCCCGCGCGCTGGCTGCGCCGGCGGAATAGGCGGGTTGTTGAAGCGCCGCGCGGAGCGTATAGCGGCGGTCATGTCCAACCCATCAGACCTGACCGCTGCGGCGCCCGAGCCGATCCCCGAATGTCCGCACTGCCAGAAGCCGATGCCGCTGTGCATCTGCGACAGTGTTACGCCGATCCAGAGCCGCCTCGGGCTTCTGATCCTCCAGCATCCGCAGGAGCAGGACAGGGCGCTCGGCACCGCGCGGCTGACTGCGAAGCATTTCCCCAAGGCGACTTTGCGGGTGGGCCTGTCCTGGCCGAGCCTGTCCAAGGCGCTCGGGCATCCCGTCGACAATGCGTCGCACTGGGGCGTGCTCTATCTCGGCTCGGCGCGCGCGGCCGATCTCGAGGCCGAGGGCGAGATCGTGGCCCTGACCCGCAAGGGCGAGATCGCCGAGAACCAGCGCGCCATCCTCGGCAAGCTCGAAGGTGTGGTGCTCCTCGACGGCACCTGGAGCCAGGCCAAGGCGCTGTGGTGGCGCAACCCCTGGATGCTGAAATGCCAACGCGTGATCCTCAACCCGTCGCGTCCCTCGCGCTACGGGCGCTTGCGCAAGGAGCCGCGCAAGGACGGACTGTCGACTATCGAGGCGGCCGCGACGATTCTGGCCGGCCTGGAGCGGCGCCCTGACATTGCCGAGACGCTGAATGCCAGTTTTGAACGGCTGTTAACACGCTACCGCGAGGTCCAGGCCGAGATGCCGGGCTTGGCGCCCAAGCCGCCGGTGAAGGACCGCCGACGCGGTGTCCGGCGCGGCAAACGAGCCTAGCTCCAGCCCACCTCATCCGTACGGTTGATTGCCCCCCGTGGAGCGGGCAGATACAGACCACCGGCCGACAGGCCCGTGACCTGCTATCCTGTTGCAGCGTCGTAAAATCCGGAATGCAAAAAGGGGCAACCGTATTCAGAGCGCAGCGAAGGAGATCCTGGCCCAGGCGGCGCAGTTCGATCGTTGGGGCACGCTCGCCCTGATGGACATCTCGCTGCGCTACCGGCGCACCGTGATCGGCCCGCTCTGGATCACGCTGACGCTCGCGGCGACGATCGTCAGCGTCGGCACAGTCTATGCGGCGCTGTTCAAGCAGGAGATCACGGGGTTCCTGCCGCCTTTCGCGGTCGGCTTGATCGTCTGGACCCTGATCGCCACGACGCTCCAGGAGGGGTCCAACATCTTCGTGGCCTCCGGTCACCTGATCAAGGCGGTGCCGGCGCCGCTGATCGTGCATGTATTGCAGATGATCGCGCGCAACGTCCTGATCTTCGCGCATCATCTGGTGATCGTGGTCCTGCTTTATGTCGTGATGCCATGGCCACTGCACTGGAACATCATGCTCGTCGTGCCAGGCTTTGCGATTCTGCTGGTCGTGCTCCTCGGCGGCTCGGTCGCGCTCGGCATGCTCTGCGCGCGGTTTCGCGACATCGGCTCGGCGATCGTCAGCGGCCTGCAATTCATCTTCTTCCTCACGCCGATCATCTGGACCGAGGACAGCGTGCGCGGCACCGCGTTCCACTGGCTGACGCGGGTCAATCCGTTCGCGACACTGCTCGATCTCGTGCGCAAGCCGCTGTTGTCGCAGCCGACGGATGCGGAGCAGTGGTTGCTCGGGCTGGCCTATGCGATCGCGATGGCCGTGATCGGCCTCGGCTGCTACGCAAGGTACCGCCACCGCGTGGCGTACTGGCTGTGAGGCGCGGATGAGCCCCCAAGCCCACATCGTGCTTCGCAACGTTTCGGTCAATTTTCCGGTGCTGTCGTTCCGCGACCGTTCGCTGCGCAGCCGGTTCGTTCGTGCCGTGACGCTGCGCCGGGAGGCGCCGCGCCCGCACATCGTCAGCGCGTTGAACGATATCAATCTCGATATCCGTGCCGGCGACCGCGTCGCCATCGTCGGCGCCAATGGCGCCGGAAAGACCACGTTGCTGAGGGTCCTGGCCGGGATCTACCATCCGACGGTAGGCGACGTCGACGTGCTCGGCCGCTGCCTGTCGCTGTTCGACCTGTCGGCCGGCTTCGACGAGGAGGCCACCGGCTACGAGAACATCATGCGCCGCGGCCTCGTGATCGGCGCACGGCGCACCGAGATCGACGCGCGGCGCGCGGAGATCGCCGAATTCACCGAGCTCGGCGACCGGCTCGACCTGCCGCTGCGCACCTATTCCAGCGGCATGATGCTGCGCCTGATCTTCGCGGTCGCGACCGCCGTCGAAGGCGAGATCGTTCTGCTCGACGAATGGATCGGCGTCGGCGACCAGCAGTTCCGGAAGAAGGCACGCCAGCGGCTCGATGAGATCGTGGCGCGCGCCGGCATTTTGGTGCTGGCCTCGCACGACATTGATCTGATCAAGAGCACCTGCAACCGCGCGATCCTGCTGCAAGAAGGCCGTATCACCGCAGCCGGCACGACCGACGAGATTCTCGGCCGATACCTCGGTGGCGAGGCGAGGGCATAGCCGGCTCGGGGTTGCCTAAACCCTTGATCCCCTATATTGCTCCGCCCTCGTTGGGGCCACGTGGCGGAGTGGTTACGCGCCGGTCTGCAAAACCGTTTACTCGGGTTCGAGTCCCGACGTGGCCTCCATCACAAGCCTCTGATATTTCAGTGCAAATTCGAGCTCGGCGTGGGTTCCGCCAACCGGCGGACAGAGCCTGCCTGTGCGCGGTTACCGGGTTTGCCCGGGGCTTGCTGGAAACCCCCGATTCAGGCCCGATGGCATAGACTTCGCATCTGCGAAGGAATTGCAGTCCCAACAATCGAGCGCTGGAGAGCACGTGAGCGACGTCGTCCGATTTGTCCCGAAATCTGAGCTGGAGCGGGCTCGCCTCATTCGCGAGGCCCGTGCGATCTATGACAGCATCTTCCCACCGGCCGAACCCGACAGGGCGCCGCAGGATGGCGAGGAGAGCGTCAAGAATTGATCGCGGGCCGCGCGGACGCGCAGTTTACGCGTCCGTTCGCAAGGTCTGGCTAAACGGTCTCAGCAGGACGCGTACCAGCTGTCCGGAAAGGGCAGGAGGGGCCAGGCGCCCTCGTTGTCATTCGCGGCCTTGGGCGTCGCGTCGAAGCTCCACGAGCGGGGCACGAATTCCTCCTCCGGCCCGAACGCCAATTCTTCCAGGACCATGGCGTCGCGGACGGTGTCCAGCAGCAAGTTGAATTCGGCTTCGCTCATCACACCCTCCGGAACTCGGATGGCGCACTGTCGCAGAGCCGGTTTGTTTCCCGATTGAGCCGATCGTTCGCATTTTAACGATCCGGCGATCGGGTCCCGGTTGGTTAGCGATTCCTGAAAAATCCCCGCGCAAATTTAGGCAAGCTGGGCCGGCTGCCAGTGTGAAAGAGATCACATTCACCGCGATTTATTCCTCCTACCTCTTTGCACACACCGGCCGACGCAGGCCGGCGGGTAGAGCGGACAGGAGAGCGGTCATGAAGGCGAGGTTCTTGCGGTTTGCGGGTGTGAGGAGCCGGGCGCGTCGCGCTTCGACGGTCGGGCTGTTTCTGACGCTGTTTGCCACCGTCGCCCACGCGGAGCCGGGTACCCCTGAGCAGCGCCGGGCCTGCAGCCCCGACGTCTATCGGCTTTGCGCCGGCGAAATCCCCAACGTCCGCGCCATCACGGCGTGCCTGCGACGTAACCGATCAAGCTTGAGCGAGGCTTGCCGCACCGTGTTTGATCAGGCCGGCGGCTGACATAGCCGGTCTGTGGATTTGTGCGCAGCAAGTAGCTCATGCGCGCTCGCGAATCCGGCATAGTCGGCCTGTGGATATGCTGCGGACAGGCTGTGGAAGACGGTGATGTCCCGCCGATGTCAGTCGCAGATACGTCTTCAGGGCGTCATATCTCTGTTAAATCGCCTCACCGAATGATTCCCTCATCGTGCAGATCCCTGCATGATTCGAGATTATTTGGTTCTCCCGAATTCGGAATCCCGTCCTGCGGCGCTTTGCGCCAGCGAACAGTTTTTGTGCAGCGGCTTGCCCAATTCACAGGCCCACCCCATCCAATTTATTGTACGCCCGCGGACAAGCTTTCCCATCCGCTCTCCCCCTAGGCTCGCTCCCGAGTTTTGGAACATGGCCATTGCCATGACAATTCGAAGGAGCTGGACATGGAGAGACGGGTTTTGTCCCAGACGCACCGGGGAATGGCGCGTGCATCGTTGCCGTGGCGCAAGGTCGCGCTCGGCGCCCTCATTGCTTTCGGCGCTCTCGCCGCAGCACCACTGAGTGCGCAAGCCGCGGCGCCTGCGGCCTGCGTCGCGCTTCAGGAAAAATATCCGGACTGGAAGGGCAAGACGCTCGTCAACGCCATCAACCCACACACGCCGGGGTATGAGACGATCGACCCGAAGGATCCCAACAAATATATCGGCTTCGACATCGACATCGGCGAGGCCATCGGGGAATGCCTCGGCTTCAAGCTGACCTACAAGCCGGTGACGTTTGCCGCCCTCCTGACCACGCTTGCCGCGGGACAAGCCGATATCGTCATCTCCGACATCTACGCCACCAAGGAGCGCGCGAAAGCCGCCGACTTCATCACCTATTCAAAGGTGTTCGACGGCGTACTGGTCGCCAAGGGCAATCCGAAGGGCATCAACGGCATCAACATGTCGATGTGCGGCGCGGCTGCCGCCGAGAACACCGGCTATGTCGAAGTGCCCCTGATCCAGGCCCTGATGCCGGAGTGCAAGAAGGCCGGCAAGCCCGAGCCCACGGTCCAGCTCTATGACAACAATGCCAACTGCATCCAGGCGATCCTCGCCGGCCGCGCCGACACCTATGTCAACGACGTCAACACCGTCGACAGCGCGGTCAAGGCCTATCCGGACAAGCTGGAGAAGGCGATCGCGGTGACGATCCCGTATTCGGTCGGCATCGCCGTTCCCAAGGACAAGCCGAAATTCCGTGACGCCGTGCTCGCCGCGTTGATCGAGGTGCAGAAGGCCGGCACGCATATGGAGCTTCTGAAGAAGCATGGGCTCGACGTGAACAACTTCAAGGAGCCTGACATTCTGACGGCTGACTGATGTCGCTGTTCCTCCATTACCTGAGCATGCCGTATCTGCTCGAGGGCATCGAGCTCACCCTCGAGGTGACTGCCCTCGGGCTCGGCGGCGGATTGATCCTCGGATTGATCCTCGCCGGCATGCAGCTCTCCCGCTTCTGGCTGCTGGCGGCAATCGCCCGGGCCTACACCGTGATCTTCCGCGGCACGCCGCTGATCCTCCAGATGGTGTTCGCCTACGACGCGCTGCCGCATATCGGCATCAAGCTGCCGGCGGTGCTGGCCGCCGGCCTCGCGCTTGCCTGCAACGAGGCGCCGTTCATCGCGGAGATGCTGCGCGCCGGCGTGCTCGGCGTTGACCGCGGGCAGGTGACGGCGGGGCAGGCGCTCGGCATGACGCCGTCGGTGCTGATGCGCCGGGTGATCGCGCCGCAGGCAATCCGCACCATGATCCCCGCGTTCGGCAATGAGGCCGTCAGCGCGCTGAAGAATTCCTCGCTCGCCTCCGTCGTCGCGGTCCAGGAGCTGACGCTGCGCTCGACCCAGCTTGCATCCTCGACCTTCGACTTCTTCTCGATATTCTTCGCCTCGGGCCTTTTGTACCTCGTGCTAACCTTTGCCATCAGCGTCATCCAGCTTTTCGTCGAATGGCTGCTCGATCTCGACCGGGCCAAGGGCCGTGAGCGCAAGCTGGCCGATTATTTGCCCTGGCGTCGCGTCGATCTCGCGACCACACTCGAGCCTGCCGGCGCGACCGTCGCTGATCCCGTGCAGGCGGAACTCACCGACACGCCGCCGCTGGCCTTGACCCGCGAGGAGCGGACCCGGCGCGCGGTGACGATCGCGCGTAACAACATCGCGGTCGAGACCAAGGACCTCACCAAGAGCTACGGTACGCAAAAGGTGCTCGGTGGCCTCGATCTCACCGTCCGCATCGGCGAGGTCGTCGCGCTGCTCGGACCCAGCGGCTCCGGTAAGAGCACGCTGCTCCGCTGCATCAACCATCTCGAAAGCTGGGATGGAGGCACCGTGCGCGTCGGCGGCCGCCTCGGTTTTGATGACGACGGCAAGCTGCTGTCGCCGCGGGCCATCGCCAATGAGCGGGCGACCGTCGGCGTCGGAATGGTGTTCCAGCAGTTCAACCTGTTCGCGCACCTCTCGGCCAAGGAGAACATTGCCGGGCCTCTGCGATGGGTCCACGGCATGACCAGGATCGATGCCGACCGCCGCGCCGCCGAGCTGCTCGAGCGCGTTGGCCTGACCCATCGCGCCGATGCGCTGCCGCGCCATCTCTCCGGCGGCCAGCAACAGCGCGTCGCCATCGCGCGTGCGCTCGCGCCGAACCCGAGCGTGCTGCTGCTGGACGAGCCGACCTCCGCGCTCGACCCCGAGCTCGTCAACGAGGTGTTGGAGGTGATCCGCCGCCTCGCCATCGACGACGGCCTCACCATGATCATCTCGACGCACCAGATCCGTTTTGCCGATGAAGTCGCCGACCGCGTCGCTTTCTTAAGCGGCGGGTCGATCATCGAGGAGGGACCGGCGCATGAGGTGCTCACCAATCCCCGCAATCCGCTGACCGCGCGTTTCCTCAGCGTCATGGAAGCCGACAAGACTCCGGAGGCGGTGCGATGAGCGCTGTCTCCGCCAGGTTCAAGACTCCCGAAGAGGCCACGTCATGAAACACTTCACGCTGCCGGTTTCGCCGAAAACCGTTCACTGGGGCTATTTCTCCAAGAAAGTCGCGCCGTCCCTGACGCTGCGCTCCGGTGATCGCGCCACCATCGAGACACTGACCCATCACGCCAATGACGATTACGAGCGGATGATCGCTGGTGATCCGGGCGCCGAGAGCGTGTTCCAGTGGACCCGCGAGCACAAGGCGGTGGCGCGCCGTGGCTCAGGTCCCGTCGAAGGCCCCTTCATCCGCGGCGCAGGCGAGGGGATCGGCGTGCATCTGTTGACCGGTCCGGTCGCGATCGAAGGCGCCGAGCCTGGCGATATCCTCGAAGTGCGCATTCTCGACGTCCGGCCGCGGCCGAGCTGTAGCGCCTGTCATGCCGGCCGCTGCTTCGGCTCCAACGTCGCGGCCAACTGGGGCTTTCACTTTCACGACCTGATCGAGGAGCCGAAGCCGCGCGAGGTCGTCACCATCTTCGAGCTCGATACCTCGGGCGAGCCCTACGCGAAGGCCGTCTACAATTACGTCTGGACGCCGCAGACCGATCCTGACGGCATCGTGCATCCGACCATCGATTATCCCGGCGTGCGCGTCGATCACGCCACCATCAGGAAGCGCGAGAACATCCTCGCAAGCGTGAAGGTGCCGGCGCGGCTGCACTTCGGCACCATGGGCCTTGCCCCTTCGGAAGCCGATTTTGTCAGCTCGATTCCACCGAGCTACACCGGCGGCAATATCGACGACTGGCGCATCGGCAAGGGCGCCCAGATGTTCTATCCAGTCGCGGTTCCCGGCGCCTATTTCTCGGTCGGCGATCCCCACGCGGCCCAAGGCGACAGCGAGCTTGGCGGCACCGCGATCGAGACGTCGCTGACCGGCGATTTCGAGTTCATCCTGCACAAGAAGGCCGACATTGCCGGCACCAGCCTCGAAGGTCTCGATCATCCGATGCTGGAGACCGATCAGGCCTGGTCGTTCTACGGCTTCACCTATCCGAACTATCTCGCAGCACTCGGCGCCGACGCACAAACCGAGATTGCCAATCACAGCAGTCTCGACCGTGCGATGCGCGATGCGTTCCGCAAGCTCCGGCGGTTCCTGATGACCGTGCACGGCCTCAGCGAAGACGAAGCGATCTCGCTGCTATCGGTCGGCGCCGATTTCGGCGTCACCCAGGTGGTCGATGCCAATTGGGGCGTCCACGGCACAATCCGCAAGAACATCTTTCGGTGCGACTAATGCGTTGAAGCGAAGCCTGTTTTCGGGATGAGAGGATGAGCAGCGATCGTCATTTGCGGCCCGTCGCTGCGACGGATGAGCGCGCTCGTCTGGCACAGAGGTTGCTTCGATCGACTGCAATCTGGGTCGATCCGATGAGCTTCCGTCCCTTCACAAGCGAGTCCTATGCGCAAGACGACCGCCCCGAAGCCTGGCGGGACGTGCTGGCTGCGATTGGCCTGCAACCCGCGGGCGGTCACGCCTTCAATGACGGTCACGCGACAGCGTCGCATCGCCACGCCGCGGGCGTCGCGCTGACGCGCATGGCCGCGGGCGCACAGAGCGTTGGTCCGCTCTCGCAATCGAACGAAGACCTGCCGATCGCCCTGATGCCGGTCGAAGACGGCATGGTGCTCAAGAGCGCGGGCGGCCATCGCATCGTTCCGGTCGGCCATCTTGTGCTGCTGCCGCGGAGCGGGGACTGGAGCATCGTGTTCCAGCGCGACATGCGCGCCATCGTGTTGGCGGTGACGTCTGAAGCGCTGCACGGACGTCTGTCGGGCAAGCCACGGCTCGGCGAGCCCCGGGTCGTTCCGCCCAGCGGCTTTGCCGATGTGTTCGCGCGCCTGCTCGATGCCACCGCGCGCACGCTTGATACGTTGAGCGATGCCGAATGGAATGCGGTTGCGCAGTCGCTCGTTGACCTGCTTCTGACGCTCGCGCATCAACTAGCGGCCTCGACGTCAGATGCCGGATCGAGCGCGACGCAGGCCGCGCTGCTGCACCGGATCTGCCAGACCATCGAGCGCAGGCTCGACGATCCCGAACTGGTGCCAGCCCGTGTCGCCCAGGCCGAGGGGATTTCCGAGCGCTATCTGCAAAAGTTGTTCGAGACGGTCGGCGACAACTTTACCCATTACGTCCGCGAGCGCCGGCTCCAGCGTGCCTGGGCCGGCCTGTCCAACCCGACCGAAGCGCATCGCTCGATTTCGGAGATCGCCTACGCCTATGGCTTTGGCGATTCCGCGCATTTCAGCCGCGCCTTTCGCCATCGCTTCGGCCTGCCGCCACGCGAGTTTCGCCAGCAGGAGGCGGAGCGCGCGACGACGCAGCACGGGATCACCGGTCAGCGCGGCTGGCCACAGGATGCGCTGGCGCAGCTTCGCGTGCATCAGGCGGGTGCGGAGGCGCGCAGCAACGTCGCCCGCGCTGACTCCGATGCGCCGAGAGCGGCCGGACGCAAGCACCACCATCTTCCGATCGAGGCCAGCCGGGTTCATTGGGGTTATTTCAGCCGCTCGCTCTCGCCGCAGCTCGAGATCACCTCGGGCGATACCATCACTATCGAGACGCTGACGCAGCATGCCTCCGACGATCCCGAACTGATGATCGCGGGCGATGCCGCCGCAGAGAGCGTGTTCGGCTGGACACGGGACAAGAAGAACGTGGACCGCCGCGGCGCGGGCCCGATGGACGCCAGCGTGTTCGGTCGCGGTGCCGGCGAGGGGTTTGGCGTGCACATCTGCACGGGGCCCGTGGCGGTGAAGGACGCCCAGCCCGGCGACGTGCTGGAAGTGCGAATACTCGACATCGTGCCGCGCGCGAGCCGCCATCCCAAGCATGCTGGCCGTGTGTTCGGCTCTTCGGTCGCAGCCTGGTGGGGCTATCATTACGACGAGTTCCTGTCAGGGCCGAAGCCGCGCGAGGCGGTGACGATCTACGAGATCTTCGACGACACGGATGCGCCGCATGCCCGCGCGCTCTATTCCTATCGTTGGGAGCCGCAGACCGATCCGTTCGGCGTCGTTCACCCCACTTACGACTATCCCGGTATTCCCGTCTTGCCCGGCACGGTGAAGCGCCGCCACGATGTGCTCGACGGCATCCGCATTCCCCTGCGTCCGCATTTCGGCGTGATCGCGGTGGCGCCGCGCGAGGTCGATTTCATCGACTCTGTGCCGCCGTCCTATTTTGGCGGCAATCTCGACAATTGGCGGCTGGGGAAGGGGGCGAGCGTCTATCTTCCGGTCTCCGTGCCCGGCGCGTTGTTGTCGGTCGGCGATCCCCATGCCGCGCAAGGCGACGGCGAGTTGAGCGGCACGGCAATCGAATGCTCGATGACCGGAACGTTCGAGGTGATCCTGCACAAGAAGGCCGATCTCGCAGGCCAACCGTTCGCCGATCTCAGCTATCCCTTGATCGAGACCGCGACCGATTGGGTGCTGACCGGCTTCAGCCATCCCAACTATCTCGCCGAGTTCGGCGCGCAAGGGCAGAGCGAGGTCTACGCAAAGTCCTCGCTCGACCTCGCCATGAAGGACGCGTTCCGCAAGATGCGGCGCTTCCTGATGAACGTGAAGGGTCTCAGCGAGGACGAGGCGATCGCGCTGATGTCGGCCGCCGTCGATTTCGGCGTGACCCAGGTGGTAGACGGCAATTGGGGCGTGCACGCCATCATCAGCAAGCGTCTGTTCCAAAACTCCCCTTAAAGCGCGCGCCCTAAGCAAGGACAATCAAGTGAAATTCCACATGATCAGCGGCGGACCGAAGCCGGTCGCGCCCTTCAGCCACGCTGTCGAGACCGACGGTTTTGTCTTCGTCACCGGCCAGATGCCGGATACGCCGCAAGCGCCGGGTGTGCTGCCCGATGGCATCGTCGAGCAGACCCACGCGGTGATGGAGAATTTGAAGGTGGTGCTCGGGGGTCTGGATCTCGGCCTCGAGCACGTTGTGATGACGCGGATCTACCTCACGCGCTTCAAGGAAGACTACACGGCGATGAACGAGACCTACCGCACGTACTTCGCACCCGGCCGCCTGCCGGCCCGCACCTGTGTCGGCGTCACCGGGCTTGCCTACGACGCGCTGATCGAGATCGACCTGGTGTGCCGGCGGCCGTAACAGTCCGTCTTTCGTAGCCCGGATGAGCGAAGCGATATCCGGGACCGCTGGTCGCCAGAATCCCGGATGTCGCTTCGCTCATCCGGGCTACAACCCCTTGCGTTGCCTGTCGGGCAAAACACACAAACAACGGGTCAATCCGCTCTCGCGAAAATATTCCACTTTACCGAAATTCTGTTTTCTCGTATTCAAGCGCCACCTCATCCCAGTCAGAGGGGCGTATCGCGATCGTCACGAAACGCGGGATGAGCCGTGGTGGACGCTGGACCGCGTCGGCGCGATAGGCTTCGCAGGGCGGGACACCGTGAGCGAAGGCATCGCGCACACGACCGGTGCGGTCCGCGTACGGCAAAACCGAGTCGTCCTGGCGCCCGGGGTCTGTGCGCCAAGTCTTGTGGTGATGTGTGCTGCCCGACCGGGCGCACGCGTCAGTGATCCGTAAGGCGACGGGGGCAATAGTGCATCGCTCCCCGGGGAGAGCTCGGCATAAGCCGTCAAATCACTACGCAGGGAAGGCCGGTTGTTTGGCTTCACCTGTATGCCGCTGTGCAGCCTCTTGTAGCGCAACCTTCGCACAGTGGACCGCGGGTGCCAGCCGGCACCCGGTCTTCCCTGCGCCCTCTGACGGAGGAGGGGGTGAGATGAAGCAAAGCTCGGGCGAAGCAAGTCGCGAGGACGCAGATCTGTGTCGGCCTGCACATAACGCGCACTGCCCATCACCCGTCATCCTGAGGTGCCGGAGCGAAGCGGAGGCCTCGAAGGGTGAACGGCCCGGCTGCATCCCGGCCGCTCATCCTTCTAGGCTCCCGATGGGGCGCATCGCGCCCCATCGCTCGCGCCTCAGGATGACGGCGACCCAAGGCTCCAACGACGTGAAGGGAACGGCACCGGGGCTGTCAAAAGCTCTCTCGACTTCGCCTCAAACTGCAACCCGCGCGTGCAAGAAGTCTTGATCGGCGGTGATCTAGGGGTGATTGCCCCACCTTGAACGCGTCGCCCACGGCCAGCGACTAATCCATAGAGTGCATAAGGATCAGTGGAATGTGATCGACCTTCCCCCTTGTAAAGCACCAAAATGGTGCTTTAGTGCTTTCCATGAGCCCGTCGCCCCGAAATGCGCCATCGGCGCTTCGATACAGGCTTGCCCCTGACCCGGCCGCCAAGGCCGCGATGGAGGCGACGTTTAGGGCTTATGACCGCATGATGGAGATTCTGGACGAGGTCGCGCGGAGCCATAACGTCGGCTCCAACGTCGTCCTGCTGCATGCCCATGCCTATGAGCCGATCCGGAGAGAAACCGCGCTGCCCTCGCGCCTGGTGACCCTGGGCCTGCGGGACCGCGCCGACTATCGCGCCGCGCAAGGCCGCCGTCTGCCGCTCGACGACAAGCTCGCCAAGATCAAGGGGCCCGCCACCATTTCGATTGCGACCGTGCAAGGGCGCTTCAGCGTGCCCTTCGACTATGCCGGCTACGCGGAGGGCTGGGGGCAGAGCGCGCCCGCGCACCTCATCCGCACCGACGACGGTTTCGAGGTTCACTACGGCGTCACGCCGAACAATCTGCCAGAGGAGGAGAACGCCATGGATACCATCGCTGCCGCTCCCGAAAATTTCCTGTCACGGGTCGGACGTCTGATCGCCGGGATCGCCTACGACGCGATCGAGCAGGCGGAGGGCAAGAACAAGCTTGGAGTGGTCGGACAGGCCATCCGCGAGATCGAACGTGCGGAAGGCGAGGCGCGCGACGCGCTCGCGGCCGCACGTGCCGAAGAATACCGTCTCAACGCCAGGCGCACCGAGATCGAGCGCGAGATGACCGATCTCACCGCGAAGATCGAGGGCGTGATCGCGGACGGGCGCGACGATCTCGCGCGCGCCGGCATCGCACGGCAGATGGACCTGGAGGCGCAGTTCGAGGTGCTCTACCGCGCCATCGACGAAAACAACGAGAAGATCGAGAATAGTGTCACCTCGCTGCGCGCCGTGCTGTCAGCATTGCAAGATGCCGAGCAGCGCCGCGCCGATCTTGAAAAGAGCGAGGCTGCCGCAAGCCACCAGGCCTCGACGTCACCCCGCAAGCCCGGCGGTGCATCGGCTGCGGCGAAGGCGCTGCGCGCGGGCAGGGCGGTGGCGCGCGCCACCGGCGTTCCCGCAGCTATCCCGTTTTCAAGCGACATCGACGAGCTCAGCACGTTGCATCGCGACAAGGAGATTGCAGCGAGGCTGGCCCGGTTGAAGTCGCGCTCCTGAGTCATGTGTCATGAGCGCAATGCTCGAACACGTCATGTCGCCGGAGGTCAGGCCGTTCGCGATCGCAGCGGCCATGATCCTCATCGTCGGCTCCGTCGAGGTGGTCTCGATGCTGGTCGGGGCCTCGCTGAGCGAGCTGCTTGGCACCAACATCGATTTCGGCCACCCCAGCGACAACGGCGTCATAAACGCCATTTCCTGGATCAATGTTGGCGGCGTGCCGCTGCTGATCTTCCTGTTGCTGGTGCTCGGCGCCTTCTCCATCACCGGCTTCCTGATCCAGGACATCGCACGGATGGTCGCCGGTCCGTTGCCGGCAACCATCGCCTCGGTCGGGGCGATCGTGGTGTCGGTTCCGCTGGTCCGTGCCGCCAGCGGCGCCATCGCGCGGGTCATTCCCAAGGATGAAAGCTATGCGGTCGGCCTCGGCGATCTCGTCGGCCGCGTCGGTGAGGTCGTCATCGGCCCGCTCGACCAGGGTCCGCCGGGCCGCGTCAGCGTCGCCGACGTCCACGGTAACAGGCACTTCGTCTGGGCGGTCGCGGCGCCCGCATCGGGACCATTGCCGCAGGGAACGCTGGTCCTCCTGGTCGATCGCGTCGGCACCCGCTTCGTGGCGGTCAAGGCCGACGATGAACTCAAGCCGTCCAAACCCACTCTAAGCAGCTAGCAAGTCATTATTGGAGAAAGTCATGTTCGACATCGCAGTCCCGGCCATGATCGGCGTCGCGCTGATCGTCGTCCTCGGGATCGTCTTCACCATCCTCTACAAGCGCGCCACGCGCGACGAGGCCTTCGTGCGTACCGGCCTCGGCGGCAAGAAGGTCGTGCTCGACGGCGGCGCCATGATCCTGCCGATCTTCCACTCCTACGCCAGCGTCAATTTGAAGACGCTGCGGCTCACCGTCGAGCGTAAGGAGCGGGAATCCCTGATTACCAAGGACCGCCTCCGCGTCGACATCGTCGCCGAGTTCTACGTGCGCGTCCGTCCCGACGATGAGAGCATTGCGCTCGCGAGCCAGACGCTGGGCGCGCTGACGAATGACGCCGAAGCCTTGCGTAACCAGGTCGAAGCCAAATTCGTCGACGGCCTGCGTTCGGTGGCGGCCACCATGAGCATCCTGGAGCTTCAGGAAAAGCGCAGTGATTTCGTCAAGCACGTGCAGGCGACCGTGGAGTCCGACGTGAAATCCAACGGTCTCGAGCTTGAATCGGTGTCGCTGACCAAGCTCGACCAGACGGATGTCAAATTCTTCAATCCGGAAAACTTCTTCGACGCCGAAGGCCTGACCCAGCTCAAGACCGTCACCGAGACGCGTCGGCGCGACCGCAACTCGATCGTGCGCGACAACGAAGTGGCGATCGCGCAGAAGGACCTCGAGGCACGGCAGCAGACCCTGACCATCGAGCGCACCAAGAAGGAGGCCGAGCTGTCGCAGGAGCGCGACATCGCCAACAAGACCGCGAGCACCCGCGCCGAAGTCGCGACCGCGACGCAGACCGCCCGCCTCACCGAGGAGAACGCCCGCATCGATACCGACCGGGCGGTCGCCGAGAAGGAGGCCGGCGCCAAGCAGGTCAAGGAAACGGCCGTCATCGAGTCGGATCTCGCGATCAACAAGCGCAAGACCGATGCCCAGCGCGAGATCCAGATCGCGACGCAAGAGAACGAAATCCAGATCGCCTCCAAGAGCAAGCAGACCTCGGAAGCCGTCGCCGAAGCCAAGACCGCGGAAGCCATCGCTGTCTCCGCGGAGGAAAAGGTCGTGACAGCCCGCGCCGTCGAGGTCGCCGATCGTGCCCGTCTCACGCAGGTGCTGGCCGCGCGAACCGAGGCCGAACGCAAATCCACCGAGGTGATCGTCGCGGCCGAAGCCGAGAAGAAGGCGGCGCTCGACCGCGCCGAGGCCACCAAGACAGCGGCCACCGCGGAGGCCGAGTCCAACAAGATCAAGGCGGTCGGCGTCAGGAACATCGGCGAGGCCGAGGCTGCAATCATCACGCTCAAGAATGAGGCGCAGAACAAGCTTGGCGCCAACGTCATCGACTTCGAGCTCGCCAAGAAGCGGATCGAGACCATGCCCTTGGCGCTGGCTGAGATGGTCAGGCCGATCGGAAACCTCAAGGACGTCCGCATCCTGCACACCGGCGGCGCATTCGGCGGCAATGGCGGGGCGGGCGGCAATGTCGGCTTCGGCGAAGGGCTCGCCGGCGAGCTTCTCAAGGTGCACGCGCTGCGTCCGATGATCGACGAGATCCTGCGCCAGAGCGGCTTCGCACCGGGCGAGGATCCCGTGAAGACACTGGTCGGCGCCGTCACCGGCAAGGGCAACGGTGCCGCGGTAACGCCGGTGGCTGCACCTGCTCCGGAGAAAACAAACGCCGCCGATCTATGAATGCCCATTCATTGCTGCGGAGAATTCGAATCGGTAAGAACTGGCTCGTTGCGCGTCTCGCGTCGCGCAACGAGCCGGAGTGCAGGTCGATCGCGTGTTGAACCTTTCGATCGCGCTCCGGACGAATCTCTGAGGCAACGCCATTTGTTGCCGCGGCGCCGGCGTAGATCGACGTCAGCCGCCGGAAGCCGTTTTCGATCGGGGGAATTTACATGAAGTATTTTCTGTCTGGACTGATCGCCGTGGGTCTTTCACTCGCCGCCACGGCGTCCTTCGCGGCTGACGCCCGCAACGTCACCGTCGTCAACGAGACCGGCTATGCCATCAAATTCCTGGGCTTCAACGCACCGGACGATGGCCTGGACGAATGGGACAACGAGCTCGACAAGGTCTTGCAGAACCAGGCCTCGACCTATGTCGAGTTCGACGATGATGGCGAGGGCTGCGTCTGGAACATCCGCGTCGACTGGCAGAACTACGACGAGACCGTGCTGTGGAAGAACGTCAACCTCTGCAAGTTTACGGCTCTGCGGCTGCGCTACGACTCCGGCACCAAGACCACGTCGTTCATCGCCGAGTAATCTTGCCTTCGATGGCCGGGAGGAGGGGCCGTACAGGCCCTTCCTCGATGCGTTGCGGAAGATGACGAATTCGTCCTTTGCAAGCGCAAGCGGCTTTGTTATACGCAGCCGCGCGCGAACGACTGGTTCGCCTTTTCCTCGGTAGCTCAGCGGTAGAGCATCCGACTGTTAATCGGATGGTCGCTGGTTCGAATCCAGCCCGGGGAGCCAAATTTCACCGCATTTTCAATGGCTTGCATTCAGACTCTGATCTGACGTGCGATCTCGTTGCGGCAAGTTCTCAAGCGCAAGTTCTCAAGCGGATGTGTACGGTGGGGCTATCGCTGCCGCCGGGGTGACGCCAAATCGACTCAATTCGAATCGAGCTTCGCAGGGCCGGGCCTTCACGGAGCTGATTCCCATGCGAGACATCCAGGTCGACCGTTCCCAGCTGGCCCCCTCTATTCTGCCGGCCGACATTCCCGAGCTCAGCGACGATCAATGCCTGGCCTGTCTCGCGCGGGCCGTCGAGGCACCCGATTCGGCGCGGCTGGACGAAGTCGCTGCATTGATCGGCCGCCTTGCGGTCGCGATCGAATAGGCCATCTCGCTTCCGATGCCGTAACTTGCGGAGCCCGTAGGCCCGCCCGGGCCAACGGACGTGTTGCGTTTTCGCGGAGCCTGCTCCAAATATGCCGCGAAGTTTCGTCCGCGGCGTCGTCCGCATTGCAGGGTCCGCAAATGTCCGGTTTCTCGACCGCGCGCCAAAAAATGGTCGATGGCCAGGTGCGCACCACTGACGTCACCGATCGCCGCATTCTCGATGCCATGCTCACGGTTCCGCGCGAGGCCTTTGTGCCCGCGACCAGGCAGGCCCTGGCCTATCTCGACCTCGACCTCGACGTGAGCGAGGGGGCCGCCAAGCGGTACCTCATCAAGCCGGCGCTGACCGGCAAGCTGCTCCAGGCCGCCGAGATCGGCGAGGGCGACAACGTGCTGGTGGTCGGCTGCGCCACCGGCTATCTCGCGGCGCTGACCGCAAAGCTGGCGCGCCATGTCATTGCGACGGAATGCGATTCGGCACTGGCGGCGAAAGCCAAGGATGCCTGCGCCGCGATCGGGCTCACCAACGTGACCTGCAAGGCCGCCGCCTGCGCCGACGGCGATTCGGCTGCCGCTCCCTATGACGTGATCGTCCTCAACGGCGCCACCGAGGTGACGCCGGAAGGGTTGTTTGGCCAGCTCAGAGAGGGCGGTCGTCTGGTAGGGGTCTCCGCCGAATCCAGGCCGTCGCGGGCCATGATCGTGACCCGGTCCCACGGCGAATTCGGCTATCGGCCGCTGTTCGATGCCGCAGCCCCGGTGCTTCCCGGGCTGGAACGGGCCGCCGCCTTCGTCTTCTGACGGCCGAAACCCTGTTAAAATACCGTTCTGAATCAGAAGTGTGGCCGGGATGCTGCACGTGAAGAGTTTCCACTGAGAACCACTCAGAGGTAGTTCCGTCGCGCTTGACCGCGTCCTATGTTGCGGCGGGGCAACGACTCCACTTGGATACGGTAACCAGGCTCGCGGGCACGAGCCTGACGTGAGAATGAACGGAATTTCAGGGATGCATGGGGTGAAGCTCTTCACCGGAGTTGCGGTTTCGGTCCTGCTGGCGGCGCTTGCCGGGCCGACGCCTGCCTTGGCGGACACGATCGAGGCTGCGCTGGTGCGCTCCTATCAGAACAATCCGCAGCTCAACGCGCAGCGCGCCCAAGTGCGCTCGACGGACGAGAACGTGCCGCAGGCGCTGTCGGGCTACCGCCCCAAGGTCAATGTGACCCTCGGCACCGGGTATCAATATCAGGATATCCAAGCAGCGCAGAAGGCCTCGCCGATCAATGGCGTCCCTCAGTCCAACAGCGCCAGCCTGAACGTCACCCAGACGCTGTACAACGGCAATCAGACTGCCAACAAGACGCGCGCGGCGGAGAGCCAGGTCTCGGGCTCCCGCGAGGCGTTGCGGGTGCTCGAGCAGACGGTCCTGCTGCAGGCCGCCACCGTCTACATGGATTATCTGCGCGATGCGGCGACGCTGGAAGTCCAGCGCAGCAACGTGCGCGTGCTGGAGCAAACGCTCAAGCAGACTCGCGATCGCTTCAATGTGGGTGAGGTGACCCGCACTGACGTCGCCCAGTCCGAGGCGCAGCTGGCAGCCGGCAGGACGCAGGAGCTCACCGCCGAATCGAATCTGACCACCACGCGCGCAAACTTTCGCCGCATCATCGGCAATGAGCCGGTAGCCCTCGCCCCGGGTTCGCCGGTCGACCGCTTCCTGCCGAAGACGCTTCCCTCTGCGGTCAGTCTCAGCTTGGTCGAGAATCCCAACGTCACGGCCTCCATGTACGGCATCGACGTCAACTATCTCCAGGTCAAGATCAACGAAGGCGCGCTGCTGCCGACGGTCACGGTCCAGGCTGCTGTCAGTACGGCCTATCAACAGACCCTGACGGTCTTCCGAACGAATACCGCGTCCGCCATCGCGACTGCCTCCATTCCGATCTTTCAGGGCGGCGCAGAATATTCGCTGATCCGCCAATCGAAAGAGAACCTGGCGCAGCAACGCCTGAATCTTGAAACCACCCGCGATCAGACCCGTGCCAACCTCGTGCAGGCCTGGGGCCAGCTGGAAGCCGGCAAGGCGCAGGTGCAGTCCGCGCAGGCTCAGGTCACGGCGTCCGAGATCGCGCTGAACGGCGTGCGCGAAGAGGCCAAGGCCGGTCAGCGCACCACGCTCGACGTGCTCAACGCGCAGCAGGCGCTGGTCAACGCGCGCGTTGCGCTGGTCACCGCGCAACACGACCGCGTGGTCGCGTCTTATTCCGTGCTCAGCGCGGTTGGCCGCCTTGCACCGCAGGTGCTCGGCCTTAACACCACGGTCTACGATCCGAGCGTGCATTACCAGCAGGTCCGCGACAGCTGGGTCGGCGTGCGCACGCCTGACGGACGCTGATTGCCGTAGTTCTCCGGTCGGCCTCGCAAACAGTCGAGGCCGACCGGCGGTTTGCTTGCAATCGTCAAAATCCCTGACATAGCCTTGCCAAGACGTTGCGGGTCGATTCGCCCCGCATTCGATGTTGCGTGCGTAATGCTGGAGTGACGGGGCAGGGGCGCACCGCCGCACGTTGAGCCGTGATCTGGGGACAAGTCTGGCTGTCACGACGAAAATGTCGGGCCGCCCGTCCGGAACCGGCCAATCCTGTCGTGCTTGGTGTAAAACAACGCATGCGAGGGCGTTGATGATGTGGAGTCGGAGATGACGCAGCCTGCAAAGGTCACAGAACCCTCGATGGAGGAGATTCTGGCCTCGATCCGGCGCATCATTGCCGACGATGAGGCCAAGCCGCCGCCGGCCGAGGCCGCGAAGCCAGCGCCCGCCGCGCCTGCGCCGAAGCCGCAGGCAATGAATGACATTCCACCCTCCAAGGTTGCCCCGGCTGCGAAGCCTGCTGCTGAGAGGCCGGCGCCTCCGCCCGCCGCTGCCAAGCCGGCGCCCCCTCCGACCCCTGCTGCGGTTGAATCCAACAACCAGGACGATATCGACGCGCTGCTGGCTGGCCTAGATGGCGCCACCGCGGCGCCGGAGGTGCGGGCGCCCGAACCAGAGCCTGAGCCCGAGCCCGAACCTGACGTTCTCGAACTGACCGACGAGATGGCGGTCGAGGTTCCCGCGCCGACGCCGTCGCCCCCGCCGCCGAGCTTCCGCAAGGTCGAGCCACGGGACGATCTTGAGTTCGCTGAGCAGCCGGCCCCGCCGCGCCGTGCGGCCCCGCCGCCGTCTTACGAGCCGGTTGATTACGATGCGCCGCCGTTGCCCCCGCAACAGCCGATCCTGGCGCAAACGACGGTGTCGGCGGTCGAATCCGCCTTCAATTCCCTGGCCCACACGGTGCTCAGCAGCAATGCGCGGACGCTGGAGGATCTGGTCAAGGAAATGCTGCGCCCGATGCTGAAGTCCTGGCTCGACGACAATTTGCCGGGGCTCGTCGAACGCATCGTGAAGGCCGAAATCGAGCGGGTTTCGCGCGGCGGCAGGTAGGGTGGGCCGCACCGGCCCCGATAAAGGCCTGCTCTTGTGTCATATTCGGCTGGCCGGTCGGGTCGGAAAGCCCTTTTGCCGCTGAGCTTTCCGTTGACTTGAACCCCGCACGCGGCTTTCTAGCAGCCCCATGATCGAGAAAAATTACCAGCCCGCCGATATCGAAGCCCGCATGTCTGTTGTGTGGGAGGACAGCCTTGCCTTCAAGGCCGGCCGCCCCGACCGCCGCGATGCCGCGCCCTTCACCATCGTGATCCCGCCGCCGAACGTGACGGGCTCGCTGCATATGGGCCACGCCCTCAACAACACGCTCCAGGACATCCTGTGCCGGTTCGAACGCATGCGCGGCCGCGACGTGCTGTGGCAGCCCGGTACCGACCATGCCGGCATCGCCACCCAGATGGTGGTCGAGCGCCAGTTGATGGAGCGCCAGCAGCCCGGCCGCCGCGAGATGGGCCGCGAGAAGTTTCTGGAGCGGGTCTGGCAGTGGAAGGCCGAGAGCGGCGACACCATCATCAACCAGCTCAAGCGGCTCGGCGCCTCCTGCGACTGGTCGCGCGAGCGCTTCACCATGGACGAGGGCCTGTCGAAGGCCGTCGTCAAGGTGTTCGTCGAATTGCACCGCGACGGCCTGATCTACAAGGACAAGCGGCTGGTGAACTGGGACACCAAGCTGCTGACCGCGATCTCCGATCTCGAGGTGCAGCAGACCGAGGTCAAGGGCAGCCTCTGGTATCTGCGCTATCCGATCGAGGGCAAAGCGTTCAGCCCCGAGGATCTCTCGAGCTTCATCGTCGTCGCCACCACACGCCCCGAGACCATGCTCGGTGACACCGGCGTGGCCGTGCATCCGGACGACGAGCGCTATCAGAAGCTGGTCGGCAAGCACATCATCCTGCCGCTGGTCGGCCGCAAGGTGAAGATCGTCGCCGACGACTATTCCGATCCCGAGAAGGGCTCGGGCGCGGTGAAGGTGACGCCGGCGCATGACTTCAACGATTTCGAGGTCGGCAATCGCCACGGCCTGCGCCGCATCAGCGTGCTCGACAAGGAAGGCTGCCTCGATCTCCTAGATAACGAGGATTATCTGCGCGACCTGCCTGAGGGTGCGTCGCAACTCGCCGAGGAATTGCACGGCGTCGACCGTTTCGCCGCGCGCAAGCGCATCGTCGAGCGGTTGGAGAATTTCGGCTTCGTCGAGCGCATCGAGGCGCACACCAACATGGTGCCGCATGGCGATCGCTCGAACAGCGTGATCGAGCCGTACCTGACCGACCAGTGGTACGTTGACGCGAAGACACTCGCAAAACCCGCGATCGCGGCGGTGCGTTCGGGCGAAACCAATTTCGTGCCGAAGAACTGGGAAAAGACCTATTTCGAGTGGATGGAGAACATCCAGCCCTGGTGCATCTCGCGCCAGCTCTGGTGGGGCCATCAGATCCCGGCCTGGTACGGTCCGGACGGCAAGGTCTTCGTCGCCGAGACCGAGGAGGAGGCCGTCAGCCACGCGCTCGGCTATTACGTCGAGCAGGAAGTGATCACGGTCGAGCAGGGGCGCGAGATGGCGCTCGACCGCAACAAGCGCGAGGGCTTCATCACCCGCGACGAGGACGTGCTCGACACCTGGTTCTCCTCGGCGCTGTGGCCGTTCTCGACGCTCGGCTGGCCCGACGACACGCCGGAAGTGAAGCGCTACTACCCGACCAATGTGCTGGTCACGGGCTGGGACATCATCTTCTTCTGGGTGGCCCGAATGATGATGATGGGCCTTCACTTCATGAAGGAGCCGCCGTTTTCGACCGTCTACATTCACCGTCTCGTTCGCGACGAGAAGGGCGCCAAGATGTCGAAGTCGAAGGGCAACGTCATCGATCCGCTCAACCTCATTGACGAATACGGCGCTGACGCACTCCGCTTTGCGTTGGCACGCGAGGCGGCCCATACGCATGACATCAAGCTGTCGTCGCAACTCGTCGAGATCAATCGCAATTTTGCGACCAAACTCTGGAACGCCTGTCGCTTCGCGGAGATGAACGATTGCATCTTGCCCGAAGGCTTTGAGCCCGCGAAGTCGAAGGAGCCGCTGAATCGCTGGATCGCACACAAGACTGCGGAGGCCACTCGCGAGGTGACGCAGGCTCTTGAAGCTCACAGCTTCAACGATGCGGCGAGCGCAATGTACCGGTTCGTCCTAAACGTCTATTGCGACTGGTATGTCGAACTCGCAAAGCCTGCGCTGCTCGGCGCAGACGGCCCGCTCAAGGCCGAGACCCGCGCCATGGTTGCGTGGGCGCGCGACGAGGTGCTGAAGCTCCTGCATCCCTTCATGCCCTTCATCACCGAAGAGCTGTGGGAGGTCACCGCCAAGCGCGACGGCTTGCTCGCGCTGGCGCCATGGCCGCTGAAGCCGGACGTGCCGACGCCGGAGCAGCTCGCCATGCTCGCCGCAGCGGTCGGACCGACCGATCCGCTCATCTCGCCGATGTTGGTCATGCCGATCTTCGATCATGCCGATTTCACCGATCCCAAGGCTGAAGCCGAGATCGGCTGGGTGATCGATCTCGTCACGCAGATCCGTTCGGTGCGCGCCGAGATGAACATCGCGCCGGCAACGCTGACCGCGCTGGTGCTCGCGGGGGCCTCGGCCGAGACCAAGGAACGGGCGCCGCGCTGGACCGACGTCGTTAAACGGATGGCGCGGCTCTCCGACATCTCCTTCGCTGATCGCGCGCCTGACGGTGCGGTTCAGCTTCTCGTGCGCGGCGAAGTGGCCGCATTGCCGCTGAAGGGCGTGATCGACGTCGCCGCCGAGCGCACGCGTCTCGACAAGGAAATCGGCAAGGCCGATGCCGATATCAAGCGCGCCGAGTCCAAGCTCGCCAACGAGAAATTCGTCGCCAACGCGGCCGAGGAGGTCGTCGAGGAGGAGCGCGAAAAGCGCGAGGCCGCGCTGGGGCGCAAGGCCAAGCTGCTGGAGGCGATGGAACGGCTGAAGCAGGCGTCGTAGCGTCGCTACTTCGGGAACGGCTTGCTCAAAAACTTCGAGCCCTTGACGCCATAGCGCCAGGGCAGCTCGACCGCCTTGGTGAGGCCGATCCGGATGCCCGTCGCGACCTCCACGTCCTCCGTCCGCGCATGCAGCGCGATCGGCGGCCGGTCCAGCGGCAGGGCGTTGTGGGCGATGGTGATGCCGAGCGCTTCCGTCAGCTTGCCGGGGCCCGAGCAGAGCGCATGCACATCGACCGTGTGACGGCGGCGGCGCATCTTGGCGATGCCATGGGTCGGCTCCAGGGCACGGATCAGCACGGCGGCGGCCGAACCTTCTTCCTCGCAAACGAAGTTGATGCACCAGTGGATGCCGTAGGAGCGGTAGACATAGACGTAGCCGGGCGGGCCGAACATCACCCGGTTCCGCGGCGTCGGGCCATTGTAGGAGTGCGCCGCCGGCTCGGTATGATGATAGGCCTCGACCTCGACGATGATCCCGCCGACGCCATCGACGAGCAGGGTGGCGCCGATCAAGTCGGGCGCGACCTCGTGGACGCTACGTCCGAAAAAGGCACGCTTCAGGGCCTTGCCGAGCCGCGGTTTGGAGCCGTTCGATGCTGGAGCCATTCGAGATGAGAATCGCTTGAGAACAGAGCAAGATATTGCCCATATCTGCCATGTTCCCTGAAGCAGCGCGAGCCGGGTTGCGATGGCGAGCGAGACCGATTAGGTAGGACCTGAACAGACCGGACACCCCATGGTCGTTATTGTCGACACCATCTCGAACCCGCTGCGCCCGCGTCACCCCGAAAAGGTGAATCGCCCCGACTCCGCTTCGCCGCCGAAGCCGGACTGGATCCGCGTGCGCGCGCCCAACACCCGCGGCTATGCCGACACGCGCAACATCGTGCGCGCCAACGGCCTGCACACGGTATGCGAGGAGGCGGGCTGCCCGAATATCGGCGAGTGCTGGGACAAGAAGCACGCGACCTTCATGATCATGGGTGACACCTGCACCCGGGCCTGCGCCTTCTGCAACGTCAAGACCGGCATGCCGAATGCGCTGGACGCAGCCGAGCCGCACAACGTCGCCGAGGCCGTGGCCAAGCTGGGCCTTGCCCATGTCGTCATCACGTCCGTCGATCGCGACGATCTCGCTGACGGCGGCGCCGAGCATTTTGCCCAGACCATCCGTGCCATCCGGGTTGCGTGCCCCTCGACCACGATCGAGATTTTGACGCCCGACTTCCTGCGCAAGGAGGGCGCGCTGGAGGTTGTCGTGGCCGCCAAGCCCGACGTCTTCAACCACAATCTCGAGACCGTGCCGTCGCGTTACCTGACGGTGCGGCCCGGCGCGCGCTACTTCCACTCGATCCGGCTGTTGCAGCGGGTCAAGGAGCTCGATCCCGCGATTTTCACCAAATCCGGCATCATGGTCGGCCTCGGCGAGGAGCGCCACGAGGTGCAGCAGGTGATGGACGATCTGCGCTCTGGCGACGTCGACTTCCTCACCATCGGACAATACCTCCAGCCGACCCGCAAGCACCACGCGGTGATGCGCTATGTGCCGCCGGATGAGTTTTCATCCTATGAGAAGGTCGCCTACACCAAGGGCTTCCTGATGGTGTCGGCAAGCCCGCTCACCCGTTCGTCGCATCATGCCGGCGAGGATTTTGCAAGACTGAAGGCCGCACGGGCCGCGACCGCCCGCTGAACCGCTATGCCTAAATTTTCGAGCAAGCGCCGTGTCCATCACAGCGCATCCGAGATGTTTGATCTGGTCGCTGATGTCGAGCGCTATCCGGAATTCGTACCGCTGTGCAGCGCGCTGAAGATCCGTCAGCGCATGCCGAAGCCCGATGGCACCGAGGTGCTGATCGCCGACATGACGGTGTCGTTCAAGCTGGTCAAGGAATCCTTCACCAGCCGGGTGACGCTCGATCGCGCCAACCTGAAAATCCTGGTCGAATATCTGCAAGGTCCGTTCAGTAATCTTGAGAACCGTTGGACCTTCGAGCCCAAAGGCGATGATGTCTGCGACGTCGGCTTCTTCCTCGCCTATGAGTTCAAGAGCCGCATGCTGGCGCTGCTGATGGGTTCGATGTTCGACGCCGCGTTCGCGCGCTTCTCCACCGCGTTCGAAAAACGCGCGGATGCGGTCTACGGCCGGCCGAAGCTGGCGTCGACCTGATCAATCCACCGCCTTCACGATATCCGGCGGCTGCGAGGCGTAATACGCCGCGGCCGCTCCGATCTCCTGCGGCGTCAGCGCGCGTGCGATGTTGCGCATCTGCTGGCTGATGTCGTTGCGACGTTCTCCTCCGGCAAAGGCCTCGAGCTGGGCCTTCATATAGGCCTCGGACTGGCCTTCGAGCCACGGGCTGCCGGTCTTGTTGTCGAGACTGCCGTGGCACGCGCCGCAGGGAGCAATCCCGCGCATCGGTGCGCCATAGATGACGATGTTGGGCTTGGGCAGTTGCGGTGTCGGGTGATAGGCCGGAAGCCGCGGCAGATAGGCGTAGTAGTTCGAGAGATCGGCGATCTCTTCGTCCGTCAAATTCACCGCAAATGGCGACATCACCGCGTTGGTGCGCGCGCCGGATCGGAAATCGTGCAGCTCCTTGTAGATCACGGCCGCATACTGGCCGGCGAGGTTTGGCGAGTCCGCGCGGCTGATCCCGGTCGGGCCATGGCAGATCGCGCAACGCTGCGCCAGCGTGGCGCCGCGGCCGATCGCCTCCTGGCTCGGGCGCGACAGTGTGTGCGAGGTCAGCACGACCTCCGACAGGCGTTTTGTCTGTTCGGGCGCCGTCACGTTTGCCGCGCGTTGCGGCACGCCGGCGGCGCTACAGATCGCGTCCCAGACATTGGCGAACTGCACCCAGGGCTGCGCGAAGGGCAGCACGATGAAGCCGGTCATCGCCGTCACGATGAGCATTGCGGCGATGATGCCGACGCCCGCGGTGAAATGGCGATTGCGGAAGGTGAAGAGGTCGCGCGCGCTCATCACTGCGCTCCCACATAGACGGCCGGCACCGACGTGCCCTCGGTCAACGCCAGCGTCAGGATCGGATAGCCGTAATTGGTGATGGTGAGCACGATCATCAGCGCCACCCATAGGGCATGCGTATTGAGCGCGACCGGCACGGTCGCCGGCTGGTGCACGGCGATCGCAAAGCGGTACGGTCCGGCATCAGCCTGCGGCGCGCGCATGCCGCGGGCCAGGATGACCAGGAACAGCAGGCCCGAGGTCAGCAGGATGAAGCCGCCGAACGCCGAGAATGTCACCGAGAGCGCCTGCGGCGCGATGGCGGGATGGCCGAAGTCGAAATAGGCCATGCGGCGCGGCATGCCCAAAATACCGACCCAATGCCAGGGGAACGTCGTGACGATCATGCCGATGAACCACAGCCAGAGCTGGGTGCGGATCAGACGGAGATCGATCAGCTCGCGGCCCGTCAAATGCGGCCACAGATCATAGGCGATCGCAAAGTACATGATGACGATGGCGCCGCCGAAGATCAGGTGGAAATGGCCGGTGATCCACTGCGTGTTGTGGATGGAAGCATCGAGCTGATAGCTCATGTTGATGAGGCCGCCGGCGCCGCCAAAGCCGAGCATCACGAAGGAGAAGGCGAGCGCCAGCATCATCGGATTGTCCCAGGGCAGCGCTCTGATCCAGCCGAACATCCCACGGCCGCCGCGCAGCCGCGCGGCGATCTCGACCGAGGCGCAGATCGTGAAGACCGTCAGCAGCGTCGGCAGCGCAACCAGCGCCGTAAAGGCCGAATGGATGAACTTGAAGCCGGCGCCGACCTGCGGATCGGCGAAGGTGTGATGCATGCCGATCGGCATCGCCACCACCAGGAACAGGATGAAGGAGATCCGCGCCATCGTGTCGGAATAGACCCGGCCGCCGATCGCGCGCGGCACGATGGTGTAATAGGCGATGTAGGTCGGCATCAGCCAGAAATAGACGATGGCGTGCAGCGTCCAGGAGAAGAACACGCGGGCAAGACCGGCGTCGATGGTGGCCTTCAACCCCACCGAGACGGGGATGATCTGCAACAACAGCTCGAGCGCCGCGCCGACTGCGGTCCAGGCCCACAGATAGGAGCCGGCGACATTGGCGAACATCGCGAGCGGCACCGGTGCACCGGGATGGGCCTTGCGCCAGACTCGCAGATTGATCGCCATCAGCGCGACCCAGACCCAGGAGCCGACCACGACCAGCACGACGCCGATGTAATAGAACGGGCTGCCGATCAGCGGCGGATAGAAGGTGTAGAGCACCGAGGCGCGGCCAAGCGCGATCGGGATGATCGCCATGACGCTGCCGAGGACGATCAGCCAGAACCCGGCCCAGGCCCAGCGCGCGCCGACGAGGCGCTGCTCCAGCGCGGACTCGCTGATGGCGTAGCCAAAGCCCATCGCGACCAGGGTCGGGAACACGTAGCCCATCACCGTGCCGTGCGCGGTCAGCGAACGGTAATAGAGTTCGGGATTGGAGAGCCATGTGCCGATCGGGCTGCGGATGAACATCTGCCAGGCGCCGAGCGTGAGTGCGACGCCGAACACCGTGAAGGCAAACCAGAAATGCGCGAGGATGAGCTTCCTATTGGCCAACACAGCTCAGCCTCCCGCCGCCCTTCGCACGATTGGCGAAGTCGGCCTTGTCGATCACCCGGACCTTGCCCCACATGCCCTCATGGCCAAAGCTGCAAAACTCCTGGCAGGGCATCAGATAGTCGCCGGTCCTGGTAAAGCGCATGAGCTGCTCGGAGATATAGCCGGGCACCAGCATGGTGTTGACGTTGGTGCCCTGAATCAGGATGCCGTGCACGACGTCGGCGCTGGTGGCGCGCAGCGTGATCGGCGTATCGACGGGCACGATGATGCAGGCCGGCGTGAAGGAATATTGCTGGCCGATCGCGCGCACGGTCACAGCGCCGTTGGCCTCCAGTACGCTGCCGAGATTGCTCTCGACGAATTCTCCGGAGAGATGAATCCTCGACGGATCGACGGTCTCGACGCGCGGCTGCGGCATGGTCGCGCGATGGATGCCGGCAAACGCCGCCAGCAACGCCATCATCACGACGATGATCACAGCGATGGTGGCCCAGCGCCGCTCGACGCGGGCAGCGACCTCGGCGCTGCCATGACCGTCCTCCTGAACGCTCATTGCAGCGACCCGCGCGGCAGGAAGACGAACAGATAGAATGCGAACCACATCGCGACCACGCAGGCCGTAGCGATGCCGGCGACTGCAATGGCACCGGACGGGCCCTGGGCTACGACCTCCTCGACGGCCTGGTCGGCGGCGGCGGGGCTGGTCGGAGGGTCGGAATTGAACATGGCGCCTCTCAGTTCAGCGGTGCGGAGCGCAGCTCGTTGGCCTCGCGCGCCGAGACCGGCGTGCCGCGATTGCCCCAGGCGGTGCGGATGTAGGAGACGACGGCGGCGACCTCGTTGTCGGACAGGAGGCCCGCGAACGGCGGCATGCCATAGGGCATCGGATTGCCCTTGGTGCCCGGCGGATAGCCGCCATTGAGCACCATGCGGATCGGATTGACCGCGGACTGCATCTCGATCGACTGGTTGTTGGCGAGCGGCGGCCAATGCGGCGGCCTGCCTTCGCCCTGCGTGCCATGACAGCTCGCGCAATTCTTGTCGTAGACGGTCTTGCCGAGGCTGATCAGCAGGCTGCTCTCGGTGGTCGGCAGCGCCGAGCTCGGCGGCGGCGGAGCCGAGGCCTCTGCGATACCCTTGAGGTACACCGCCATCGCCCTGGTGTCCTCGTCGTTGAGATATTGCAGGCTGTTGTGCACGACCTCGGCCATCGGGCCGTAAACGACGCCACGCGTGGAGACACCGGTCTGGAGCAGATCGGTGATGTCCTTGATGCTCCAGTCGCCGAGCCCGGCCTCGCGATTGGAGGTGAGGGACGGCGCGTACCAGTTCTGCATCGGGATCAGGCCGCCCTTGAAGGCGTCCGATTGCGAGGTGCCACCGAGCGCGTTGATCGGCGAATGGCACATGCCGCAATGGCCGAGGCCCTCGACCAGATAGGCCCCGCGATTCCATTCGGCCGATTTGGATGGGTCCGGCTTGAACTCGCCCTCGCTGAAGAACAGCGTGCGCCAGCCGAGGATGAGCTGGCGGTTGTCATAGGGGAAGCGCAGCTCGTGTGGCTTGTTCTTCTGGTTCACAGGCTGAATCGAACGCAGATAAGCGAAGATCGCGTCGCTGTCGGCGCGCGTGACCTTGGTGTAGGACGCAAACGGCATCGCCGGATAGATCAGCCCGCCGTCCGGGAAGCGGCCATTGTGCATGGTCCGGTAGAAGTCGTCGGCGCTCCATTTGCCGATCCCCGTCTCCGAATCCGGCGTGATGTTGGAGGTGTAGATCGTGCCGAACGGGGTCGGCATGGGGCGTCCGCCAGCGAACAGGCGGCCTTCCGACGCGGTGTGGCAGGCGGTGCAGTCGCCGGCGCGGGCGAGGTATTCGCCGCGCGCGATGATACCGCTGGTCTTGTCGCTTGTTTTGTCCTGCGCCTGGACAGCCGTCGTGAGTGCGGCGAGAGCGAGGAGCGTGATCGACAGTCTCAAGCCCATCATCCGCCTCATCAATTCGGCTGGCTGCCGCAGCCGAACGGCAGCGCGTAGGTGCCTTTCGGTACGGGGGCCGGGTTGGTAGGCGCCGGGCGCGTCGCGAGCCAGGCCGCGACCGCGGTGACGTCGGCCTCGGTCAGGTGGCCAGCGACGAGCTGCATGCAGTCGGGCGACTTCGCCGTGCGGGTGCCGTAGCGCCAGGCGCCGAGCTGGGCGCTGACGTAAGCGGCGCGCAAGCCGAGCAGGCCGGGGATGCCGGGCTGCATGCCTGTCAGCTCCGGGCCGTGGCAGCTCACACAGGCTGGAATGTTGCGGTTCGCATCGCCGCTGGTGGCGAGCAGCTCGCCCTGCGCCAACACGTCCTTGCTGACCTCGCTCGGCGCGGGCTGCGGCAGCGGGGGATGCTCGCTGGCAAAATACTCCGCTATCGCCTCCAGATATGGATCGGGCAGAAACTCCAGCAGATAGTTCATCGGCGGGTATTTGCGTCGGCCGCTGCGGAAGGCGAGGAGCTGGTTATAGAGATAGCCGGCCGGCTTGCCGGAAAGGCGCGGGAAATAGACGTCGCTGGTGCCTTCGCCCTTGTTGCCGTGACAGGGCGTGCAAGCTTCCACCCGCGCCGCCATCGTGTCCGGCGGCTGGTTGGCCGTTTGGGCGGCCGCACCATCAATAGCGACGAAGGTGGCGATGGCAGCGAGTGAAGCTACGGTACGAGCGAACACAGTGTCGCCCTCCAGAGGGCTGGGCCGGTTGATTCCTGGCCACAACGTAAAGCGGCGTTGTTGCGCCAGTATAGGCGTGCAGAAGCTCTGAAGGGAACAAAGACGTTTGGTCGCGCCGCGGCTTCGCAGATCATGATCGATTTCGACAAACCTGCGTGCAATTTGAAAAGCAAGCGCGACGTCGTCGTCTCGCGGCGCTTCTCACTCGGCGCAGCATAAGCAAACGTTGCTGGCGACGGCATCGCAAGCTCTGCGCACAACCCTCAATTTGAACTCGGCGCTCCCGGGAGTGACAAGTGCAGTTTGTGCCAAAATACGATGTGCTGACAGAACACCTCTTGCCATCAGCGGCACACGTAGAACGGCTGCATGTCTGGTGCTGATCAACTACAATACGAGTCGGGCGCGGGGGCTTGTATGGCGGGACCAGGGGACATGGCACGCTGGAAGCAATCGTGGAGTGAGGAAGACCTCAGGAGGCTGAAGACACTCGCGGGCACCAAGCCGATCACGATGATCGCAAAGGAGCTCGGCCGGACCACGGGGACGGTGCTTGCGAAGGCGATCGAGCAAAAGCTCCCTGTCATGTATCGGATCACGCAGACGCAACAATGATCGGGACACCGCAACGCCGATGCGGTCAAGCCGCGCGCCCGGTCATGCAAGTGCGTGGCTTGCGACGGTGCGAGGCGCTTCAGCCTCGCGGCGACCGCGGCGGCCTGCGCTTTGCAGCGTGCCGTCTCGGCGTCCGCGTCACGCGCGGGCGCAGGCGGGTTGCGGCGGCAGCACGGCGCGGCTTGACCTGGGCTTGCGGGCCGCGGGCGAGATCCATCAGCATGCGCAGCGCCTCGACCACGGAGCGGGCGCGCACGGCAGAGCGGCCGATCGCGCCAAAGCGCTGCTCGCGGTGGACGATGCGGCCATCGCGCGCGGCGACGGCGAAATGCACGAGCCCGACCGGCTTGCCGGGCGTGGCGCCGCCGGGGCCGGCAATGCCGGTGATGGCTACCGCAAGATCGACGCCGGCGCGCTCCAGCGCACCGACCGCCATGGCGGTCGCGGTTTCCTTGCTGACAGCGCCGAAATTCGTCAGCGTGCTGGCCTCGACGCCGAGCATGGCGCGCTTGGCATCGTTGGAATAGGTGACGAAGCCGCGGTCGATCACATCGGATGAACCGGGGATGTCGGTCAGCGCGCCGGCGACAAGTCCGCCGGTGCAGGACTCAGCGGTCGCGATCGTCAGCTTCCGCATCCGGCACAAATCGAGCAGCGAGCGGGAGAGGGCGCGTGCGTCGCTGCCGGCCATGGCCTAGACACCCCAGGGAAGGCGAATGGTGGCGCTCGCGGTGGCCGCGATGCCTTCCTCGCGGCCGGTGAAGCCCAGCCGCTCGCTGGTCGTCGCCTTCACCGCGACGCGGGAGATGTCGACGCCGGAGATCTCGGCGATGCGCGCGCGCATGGTGTCGCGCAACGGGCCGATCTTCGGCCGCTCGCAGATCATGGTCACTTCGAGATTGGCGACGCGTCCGCCACGTGCGGTCACACGCTCGATGGCGTATTTCAAGAACTGGTCGGAGGAGGCGCCCTTCCACTTCGCATCGCTCGGCGGAAAGTGCGAGCCAATGTCGCCGTCGGCCAGCGCGCCGAGAATAGCGTCAACCAGCGCATGCAGGCCGACATCGCCGTCGGAATGCGCCAGAAAGCCCCTGGTGTGCGGCACCCGCACCCCGCAGATCATCAGGTGATCGCCCTGGCCGAAGGCATGCACGTCATAGCCCGTGCCGGTCCTGATGTCGCCGAGCAGGCTGGCCAGGCGCGCTTCCTCGCGCACGAAATCTTCGGGAGTGGTGAGCTTCATGTTGGCAACATCGCCTTCAAAGGTCGCAACCGTCAATCCCGCCCATTCGGCGATCGCGGCATCATCGGTGAAATCGCTGCGTCCGTCCTTGGCCGCGCGACGATGCGCTTCGAGGATGACATCGAAACGAAAGGATTGCGGCGTCTGGGCGATGCGCAGCCGCGCGCGGTCCGGCGTGTCCTCGACATTGCCGCCTTCGCCGGTGAGCTTGATGGTGTCGGTCACGGCAATGGCGGGGATCGCGGCGCCGGTGCGGCTCGCCGCATCGATCGCGCGCGAGATCAGGCCCTGCGAGACGAAGGGCCGCGCGGCGTCGTGGATCAGGACGATGTCCGGCTTGTGCCTGGCGAGCGCTTCGAGACCTGCGAGCACCGAGGCCTGACGGGTGGCGCCGCCATTGGTCGGCGGCTCGTGGCTGAGCCCTGCGACCGCTGCCGCGAACATGGCGCTGTCGTCAGGGTTCACCACCGGCTGCACGGCAAACACGTCCGGATGACGGCTGAAGGCTTCCATGGCGCGGAAGATCACAGGCTGCCCGCCGATCTCGCGATATTGCTTCGGGCCGCCGGCACCGGCGCGCAGGCCGCGTCCGGCCGCGACGAGGACGACTGCGGTGCGTTGTGATTTCGCCATAGGACTCAAATATTCAGTTGATGGTGAACAGTCGGGGAGTGGGTAATTGACGGCATGCCTCTAGCACGGCAGGCCCGCAAAAAAAGGGGGTTTCCCCGGATTGTGGGAAACCGCACTTTGCTGCACCGCACTTGAAAGATTTGCAGAACTGTCTAAAGTGTAGGCATGACGCTTGACTGCACAAGAATTGTGCGCAAGATAGGTCATGGCAGCGCGATCAAGCCCTGCCAAGTCAACGAGACCACCGTGACCGGCCCGGCAAGATCAGGCTCTAAGCCGTTGAAAATAGGCGACATTGAAATCGCTACCCCGGTCTTCCTGGCACCGATGTCGGGGGTGACGGACTCGCCTGTCCGACGGCTCGCCGCCGTGCTCGGGGCCGGTCTGGTCGTGTCCGAAATGACTGCCAGCGATGATCTCGTCAACGGCCATCCGATGTCGCGGTTGCGATGCGAAGCGGCTGGAATTGGCCCGCATGTAGTTCAGCTCGCTGGTTGTGAGCCGCACTGGATGGCGGAAGGTGCGCGGATCGCCGAAGCCGAAGGCGCAGATATCATCGATATCAACATGGGCTGTCCGGCCCGCCACGTCACCGGCGGCCAGTCGGGCTCGGCGCTGATGCGCGACCTCGACCATGCCGTCAGCCTGATCGAGGCGACGATCGCGGCGGTGAAGGTGCCGGTCACGCTGAAGATGCGGCTCGGCTGGGACGACCGTAGCCGCAACGCGCCGGAGCTGGCACGTCGCGCCGAAGCCGCCGGCATCAAGCTCGTCACGGTCCATGGCCGCACCCGCTGCCAGTTCTACAAGGGCGAGGCCGATTGGGATGCGATCCGCGCGGTGCGCGATGCCATCTCCATTCCCCTCGTCGTCAATGGCGACATCACGTCGTATGAGAAGGCGCTCGCAGCGCTCGAAGCGTCCGGCGCCGATGCCGTGATGATCGGCCGCGGCGCCCAAGGCCAGCCCTGGCTGCCCGGCCAGATCGGCCGCCGCCTCAAGGGCGGGGCGGCGGAAGCCACTCCGTCGCTCGAGAGCCAACTCCATTATGTCCGCACCCTCTATGAGGGCGTCTGTGCGCTCTATGGCCTGCGCGTTGGCCTCAGGCATGCACGCAAACATCTCGGCTGGGCGCTCGACGTCGCAGCCGATGTGAGCCGTGCGCCGGCTGAGAAGCTGAAAGCCTGGCGCCAGAAGATTCTGACCTCCGAAGATCCGCACCTCGTCCACCACTCACTGCAAGATGCCTTCGACGACTTCGCATGGAGCGCTGCTGCATGAGCTCAGCTGCTGAACATCGTCGGCCTGTTTTGTCCGACAGCGATGCGATCCTGGACGCTTTGCCCAATCCCGTGCTCCTGATCGGGCCGGACGGCAAGATCGTCGGCGCGAATATCGCCACCGAAGCCTTTTTCGAGATCTCGACGCAGTTCCTGAAGCGGCAGTCGCTGAAGGAACTGGTGCCGTTCGGCAGCCCCTTGCTGGCGCTGATCGACCAGGTGCGCTCGTCGAACTCGCCGGTCAACGAATACAAGGTCGATCTCGGCACGCCGCGCATGGGCGGCGACCGTCAGGTCGATCTCCATGTCGCCCCGCTCACGGAGCGGCCGGGCCATATCGTGGTGATGCTCCAGGAGCGCACCATCGCCGACAAGATGGACCGCCAGCTCACCCACCGCAGCGCCGCGCGCTCGGTGATAGCGCTAGCAGCAATGCTTGCGCATGAGATCAAGAACCCGCTTTCCGGCATCCGCGGCGCGGCACAGCTGCTGGAGCAACAGGCTTCCTCCGAAGACCGCATGCTGACGCGGCTGATCTGCGATGAGGCCGACCGCATCGTCACGCTGGTCGACCGCATGGAGGTGTTCGGTGATGAGCGGCCGGTGGTGCGCGGTCCCGTCAACATCCACTCCGTGCTCGATCATGTGAAGCGGCTGGCGCAGTCCGGCTTTGCCCGCAACATCCGCTTCATCGAGGACTACGATCCCTCACTGCCACCGGTGCTCGCGAACCAGGATCAGTTGATCCAGGTGTTCCTCAATCTGGTGAAGAACGCCGCCGAGGCCCTGATCGATGTCGCCGACGGCGAGATCCAACTCACAACCGCGTTCCGCCCCGGCGTGCGCCTGTCAGTCCCCGGTCAAAAATCCCGGGTATCCCTACCGCTCGAATTCTGCGTCAAGGACAATGGACCAGGCGTACCGGACGATCTTCTGCCCAACCTGTTCGATCCCTTCGTGACCACCAAGCAGACCGGCAGCGGTCTCGGCCTGGCGCTGGTCGCAAAGATCGTCGGCGATCACGGGGGCATCATCGAATGCGAGTCTCAGCCACGCAAAACCACCTTCCGCGTGCTGATGCCGATGTACTCGACATCGGTCAAACATGCCGATCACAGCAGTCGCGACGGCTCTGCCGGGAAGTCGTCGTCTGCATCACAGGGGGCAAAATGAGGATTAACGATGCCCGCAGGTAGCATTCTCGTCGCTGATGACGATACCGCCATCCGCACGGTTCTCAACCAGGCACTTTCCCGCGCCGGCTATGAGGTCAGGCTTACCGGCAATGCCGCGACGCTGTGGCGTTGGGTCAGCCAAGGGGAGGGCGATCTCGTCATCACCGACGTGGTGATGCCGGACGAAAACGCCTTCGACCTGCTGCCGCGGATCAAGAAGATGCGGCCGAATTTGCCGGTCATCGTCATGAGCGCGCAAAACACCTTCATGACGGCGATCCGCGCCTCCGAACGGGGGGCGTATGAATATCTGCCAAAGCCCTTCGACCTGAAGGAGCTGATCGCCATCGTCGGCCGCGCGCTCGCAGAGCCGAAGGAGCGGGTCTCGACGCCGGACGACGACGCAGAGATGGAGGCAATCCCCCTGGTCGGCCGCTCGCCGGCGATGCAGGAAATCTACCGCGTGCTGGCGCGGCTGATGCAGACCGACCTCACCGTGATGATCACGGGCGAGTCCGGTACCGGCAAGGAGCTGGTGGCGCGCGCGCTGCACGATTACGGCAAGCGGCGCAACGGCCCGTTCGTTGCGGTCAACATGGCCGCGATCCCGCGCGACCTCATCGAGTCCGAGCTGTTCGGCCATGAACGCGGCGCCTTTACCGGCGCCAACACTCGCGCCTCCGGCCGGTTCGAGCAGGCCGAAGGCGGCACGCTGTTCCTCGACGAAATCGGCGATATGCCCATGGAGGCACAGACCCGGCTGCTGCGTGTCTTGCAGCAGGGCGAATACACCACCGTCGGCGGCCGCACTCCGATCAAGACCGACGTGCGGATCGTTGCCGCCTCCAACAAGGATCTGCGCGTCCTGATCCAGCAGGGCCTGTTCCGCGAGGATCTGTTTTTCCGCCTCAACGTCGTGCCGCTGCGGCTGCCGCCGTTGCGCGAGCGGATCGAGGACCTGCCGGATCTGATCCGTCACTTCTTCGCGCTCGCCGAGAAGGACGGCCTGCCGCCGAAGAAGCTCGACGCGCTGGCGCTGGAGCGGCTGAAGCAGCACCGCTGGCCCGGCAACGTGCGCGAGCTCGAAAACCTCGCGCGGCGTCTCGCCGCGCTCTATCCGCAGGACGTGATCACGGCCTCGGTCATCGACGGCGAGCTCGCGCCGCCCTCGGTCAGCCCGGGTGCTGCGGTCCAGCAAGGTGTCGATAATCTCGGTGGCGCCGTCGAAGCCTATCTCTCCTCGCACTTCCAGGGCTTCCCGAACGGCGTGCCGCCGCCGGGCCTCTATCACCGCATCCTCAAGGAGATCGAGGTGCCGCTGCTGACGGCCGCGCTCGCCGCCACCCGCGGCAACCAGATCCGCGCCGCAGACCTGCTCGGCCTCAACCGCAACACGCTGCGGAAGAAGATCCGGGATCTCGATATCCAGGTGTATCGGAGCGGGGGCTAGTCTTCCGGGACGGTGGCTCAGCTCCCCCTACCAAAGGTGAGCTGAGCCTGTCCGGATCGCGCTGGCCCTTGTGGCTGAAGCGGTGAGCAGAAGTCCGAATCGGGCTGAAATGTTCCGCGTTCGCGCCGAGATTGGTCGTTCGGCCGTGAGGCACCGCGTCGCACTCATCTGATCAGGCGACTTGATACCGGCAGTACGCTGGCCACGTCCGCCGTCGGCTCCATGCCGGGACCATTGACCAGCAGATCAGAGGCCACGATCAGCAGCAGCACTGCTGAAACCATCATTGCGAGAAAGAACCTGTCCATGCCGGGTCAAGCCGGAATGGCGGGATTCCGTTCCCGGTCATCGGCGTCTGGTTGAGACGGCCTCCTGTGGATGCGCCCGTCCGTCGCGACGAGGGCGCCGCGGAATTGTCGCAATTCGGCAACTTTGAGGGTTCAAATTCAAGGATTACGGTGGGCCTTACGCGCGGATAATTCCTATTTCTTGCTGAATCGAATAATTCCGTCCCAACTCTCCGCGGGAGGCTCTAGCAGGAAGCCTGCCACACGATCCAGATAGATTCCGGCCAGCACGTCTTCTGGATAATCATCCGCAAACGTCTCGATGGCGTCGAGCGCACGTAACCAATCCTGGCTGGCATACACCTCGTAGACGTGGTCCCAGTCCTCGACGAGCTTCCTTATTGCCGGCGAGACGCGAAACTCGTCAGGACCGTTGATGGTGCCGAGCAGTTCAAAAATATCGATGGGTTTGTCGACACCCTTCGGCCGGCTGCGGTCGACGTGCCGAAACAGAAATTCATCCGAACAGACATCCGCGATCAGCCCGCTCGTCAGAATGCTGCTGCCGTAAAACTTATTCAAACCTTCCAGGCGAGCAGCGATGTTCACATTGTCGCCAACCGCCGTGTAATCAATTCGGTCGGATGATCCGACGTTACCCAGTACGGCTTCCCCGACGTGAATTCCAAACCTCGTGTGCCAGGCAGACAGCCCCTTGTCGACCCACTGCACATTCAGGCGTCTCGATGCGGCGCGACATTCCAGCGCCGCCATGCAGGCCACGTGTTCGTGGCGCGCGACCGCCAACGGCGCGTTCCAGAAGGAAAAAATGGCGTCACCGATAAATTTGTCGACCGTTCCGTTTGACCTGATGATCAGGGACGCCAAGTGTTCAAAGTACTCAGACATGTGGGCCGTGAGGTTATCCGGCGACATGGCCCCGACAATCGGCGTGAAGTCCTTGACGTCAGTGAACAAGATGCTGACGCGACGGGTCTGGCCACCGACCGCAACCTCGCTCTCGCTTTCCAGGATGTCCTTCACAAGGGCTTTGGGCACGAACTTGGATACTTCGCGAATGGTCCCCTTCATGCCCGACATCGATCGGATCAGCGTGTTTACTTCATGTACGCGGGACCGCAGCTTGATCGGATCATCGAGCTCGAACGCACGTATTAGTTCCGCTTCTTTGGAGAGCTTGGCGAGCGGCATCGAGATCGATCGCGCGAGATAGATGATCGCGGGCAGCGTGAGGAAAAAAATCAGAAGTGCGACGGGAATGCTTCGACCGGCGGCGTCGGCCAGGCTGCCCTGGAAATCGGAAAGGGGCGCTGCGTACAACTGAAAGAACGCGCCGCCATCCCTGGCGACTTGACGGTCCACGGTGGCCAGATACGTCATGCCGGCCACCTTGAAGTCCGCCAGGCCATAGGCGCCCTTGTCGGAGAATATCCGTAGCGCTTCTCGGACCACCGGGTCCGTCAGGTCCGCGGTCGTCGCTAGATCGATCGCGGGAGCGTCGCGGAGGCCGGAGCGCTTGAACAATTGTTGTGGATCGAAGTGAGCCAGCAGGCGATTCTTGTCGTCGAATGCCATGAAGCGATGCGCGTCATTAGCTCTGATCGAGCGGATGTAGAGCATCAACCGATCAAGCGTGAGGTCGACCCCGACAACGCCGCCATGCTCAAGCGCCTGCGCCAGGGTCATCCCGACCTGCGACGTTGCCGCGAACAGATAGGGCAGGGTCCGGATGATCGTCTTCGGACGTTCCATGGCGTCACGATACCAGCCGCGGCTCCGAGGGTCGTATGGCGGCGACGGATTGGTGAGCGTTCCGATCTGTCGGGCCTCGCTATCGAAGAACAGCCATGTCTGCAAGCGAGTGCCATCGTCGCCAGCGCGGATTTCCTGAATGGCGAACCGGGTAAGAGGCGGCGCTTGTAGCTCTTCGAGGAAAGCCTTTTCCGAGTCGGAGATCGATAATGCGTGAAAGAAATTGCCGTTCTCGTAGCCGACATAGATGGCCGAGATCTGCGGGTTGACCTTCAGGCTGCTCAAGATCAGTTGCCGAACTGCATCCTTGGATCCGGCTGACGATTGCAGAGAAGGCATGTTGCGAAGAACGTTGGTCAGCAAATAGGCTGGCGTAAAAAATGCAAGGCGCTGTTCGTTGATCCGGTTGATTGTACTTCGGAAAGTCTCCGCGGCGACTTTGAGGGCTGTCCTGCGGGTTTCGAAATAATTGGTGACCGTGACAGCGGTTCCGACCAGTAGCGCGACGATGAGAAACAGCGACAGAACCGTCGTGAAGAGTGTGAGGCGAGGTGGGCGGGGCTGCGACATGTCCATTACGCTGCTCAATCAAGCTGGCGCGGACAAATCGATAACGCGCTGCGAGAGATAGTCGACCCAGTAACGGAGAAAGGGATCGGCTTCCTCGAGCTTCTGCTTCAGCTTCGCCTCGCTCACCGCCAGCACCTCGCAGCCCTGTGTCGTCACCGCCGTGGCGGTGCGATTGGCTCCGGCCATCAACGCGTGCACACCGAACATTTGCCCGGACCTCAAGGTGGTGACCGTGCGCTGTTGGGGCGTGCCGAAGCCTATGAAAATCGTGGCATCGCCGCGAAGCAGGATGTAAGCAAGCGTGCCTACTTCGCCTTCGGCGAAAATGGTTGCTCCCGCAGCGAAGATCCTGCGGCTCAGATCCTTGCGCACCGACTGAACCGATCCTTGTGTAAGTCCGGGCTCCGAAGTCATCCCGGCACCCCGCTTGCTAGCAAGCACTGAAGCTCAGGCCGCGTCATTTTACTGTTCCGGGAGGTCTGTGCTGAGTTCGGGCGCTGGCCGCCCTGATCTCGCTGATGGCTGCGAGCAAGGTCGTGTCCTGTAACGGTTTCCGCAGATAGGCCTCGGCCCCCGCAGCAGCGCAGAGTTCGTGCATACCGCTGTCGGTATGGGCGGTAATCACGATGGTCGGAATCCGGATTCCCACGTGATTGAGATGACGCTGCAGTTCAAGACCGTTCATTTCCGGCATCTGCAGGTCGAGGATGAGGCATTCGGGCAACGCATCGGACGTTGCGTCGGGAAGCGCAGCAAGAAAGTCGCGGGCCGAGCCGTATGTTCTGGCCTCGATGGCGCGCGTCTTCAACAGCCGCGCCAAGGCTTTCAGCACCGGCGGATCGTCGTCAACGATTGCAATCCAGGGCGAGGGTTGCGTCATGGGGCGAACGATGGACCCCGCCACCACACGTTGTCGAGTTGGCCCTAGGGCCAACAGCGCGGCGTTGCGAATTATGGTCGGCTACCGTCAATTCCGGCTTTTTCTGCGAGGCGGACGAGGTCGGCGACGGAGCGTACTCCGAGCTTGCTCATCACCCGGCCGCGATGGACTTTCACCGTCTTCTCGACAGTTCCGAGGTCTCCCGCGATCTGCTTATTGAGCCGTCCAGCAACCACATGAGTCATCACTTCGCGCTCACGCGGCGTCAGCATTGCCAATCTGGCCTGGATCGAGCCCAGGCTGGCGTTGGCGGAGCGGTGCTCCGCATCTTCCTTTTCAGCCCGTCCAATGGCCGCTAGTAGGTCCGTATCGTTGACCGGTTTAGTCAGAAAATCGATGGCGCCGGCCCGCATGGCGCGCACGCTGGTGGGAATGTCACCCTTACCGGTCAGGAAGATGACCGATCTCTGTGATCCGCCGGCGCTTAGCGCCTGCTGCAGTGCCAGTCCGTCCAGATCGGGCATTGAGACGTCGAGGATGGCACAACCGCGGATCAAGGCGTCGTGGCTGACGAGAAATGCCTGCGGCGAAGTGAATGACCGCACGTCGTACCCTCTCGCTCGCAATAGTCGACCAACTGCCTTCAGCACGCCGGCGTCGTCATCAACGAGAAAGACGGTGACTGCACTATCCATCATTGGGCCGCCAGAAGCATGAGGCGAGCAGGCAGCGAAATCTCGGCAACAGCTCCCCCCGCGTCGTCATTTCTGAGGTTGAGGGTTCCGCCGTGCTTTCGAATAATAGTCGAACAGATCGTCAGGCCAAGCCCCAGGCCATGATGCTTGGTTGTGTAGAACGGCGTGAACACCTGCTTTTCATCGACCGGCCTGATCCCCGGTCCTTGGTCCTTCAGCCGAATCGCGATGTCTCCGTCCGGGGTCCGGCTCGTTCGAATGTTGACGCGGCGCTGCTCTACCGGGGTCGAGGCCATCGCGTCCATCGCATTGACGACGAGATTAAGGAGCACTTGCTGCAGTTGCACGGAATCGCCGAGCACGGTGGGAAGACCGGCAGCAAGATCAGTCTCGACCATAACGCGCCGGCGGATCAGTTCACTGCGCAGCAGTGTCGTCGTGGAATCGACCATCTCGTTGAGATCGATTCGCTCAGATCGGCTCTCACCCTTTTTGAGCAGGCCGCGCAGCCGCTGCACCACCTCGCCGGCACGATTGTCCTCCAGCACGATATCCCTCAGCGTGTCCCGCACCTCGGCGAGGTTAGGAGGATCCTGGTCCAGAAGATAAATCGCCGCCTGCGCGTTCGACAGGATCGCCGTCAGTGGCTGGTTGACTTCGTGCGCGATCGCCCCGGACAGCTCGCCCAATGCAGAGACCCGCATCAAATGCGTGACTCCTGTCTCTGCAACTCCGCCTCGGACTCCGCCGCTTTCTGGTCGGTGATATCGACGAGCATTCCGCTGAGCTGATCTGGTGCTTTTATGCCGTCGAAAGGAGCACGCGCGCGAATCCTGAACCAGCGGATCTGGCCGTCGAGGCGGACAATGCGGATGTCAGTAACAGCGGCGTGCCCGCGCGATACCCCGCGCAGCGTCCGCACTGCGATGCGCCGATCTTCAGGGTGGACCGCCGCGAGAAACGTCTCGCGTGTGAGAAGCGTATCGCTGGCAAGACCAAACATCGTCCGGCAATGATCGGTCGTCCATAGCTCGTCGGTCGTCCGATCGAACTGCCACAATCCGATATTCGCGGTTGCGGCCGTAAAGGTCATTCGGTCCTCGCTCTCCTTGAGCGAACGCTCGGCCTGCCGTCGCCGGCGCAGTTGAACCAGCAGGACAGCGACGCCCCCCATCAGCAAGGCAATGACCAGCGCCACCGCTGACATGAGGTAGCGATGTTCCTCCCAGAGGCTCGGTTCCTCGAACAAAACATCCGTACCGGGCGGAAGATTGCCTTGCTTCAGGCCCCACCGCGCCATCGCTCTCGAGTCCACATGGAATGCTTGGGTTGGATTGACTTTCGGTGGGAGCGAAGCAGGATCTTTCCCGGCGCTGACTGCAAGAACCAGCTCGGCCGCGGCAGCTCCGTGCGATGTGAACGTCTCGAAAAATCCGCCCACGACCCCGGTGTCGAGGTAAGTGTTGTATGGTCCATAGATCGGGGCAGGGGAGATCCGGACGAGTTCGCGGGCTACCTCCCTGCCGACAAAAGCTTTCCCTGTACCATCAGCAAAGAAAGTCAAAAAGATAACAATCGCGTCGTTCGGTATTCGCGAGACCTCGCTGACGAGCGCATCGAAAGAAAGTCCAAAAAGATAAGTCGTTTCAAATTTTCTGTCATGTCGTTCGATGGCGCCGCGAGCCGCTTCGTGCCATCGACGGTCTTCGAGAGTAACATTGCTGCCGATTACAATGAGCCGGCGTGTGGTGGGCTGAAGCAGTTCAGCCAGATGGAGGGTTTTCTCAAAGTCGAGGCCGACGAGGACGCCAGTAACATTGGCAGGAGGATGCAGGGCGGAATAGGTTGCTTGCGAAACTCCGGCAAACACCACTGGAATCTGCGGAGCTACGACGTCGCGGTAGTTCATGATGAACTGGAGTGCCGTACCACCCACCACAACGAGCACGTCCGGCGGTCGCGCGGCATATTTTTCGCGCAGGAAGGTGGCCGTCCGCACCTCGTGCGCGTTATCGGCGACGCGCACGAGATCGAGAAACTCAGCGTCGATTGCGAGCTTTTGCGAGCTTCGTTCGCGAAGGCGACTTTCTATGCCGTCTATGACCTGAGTGGCTGCGGGAAACGTGTAGTTATAAGCGCTCAGGATAAGGATGCGCCGCGGTGCGTCGTCCGCGCGCGAATGTATGCCTGGCAAAGAGAGCGCAACAGCTATCAGCAGGAAAACACTGGCCAAGGTGCCGCGATTCACTCTTGTTGTTGGTCGTTCAAATCGATCGACGTTTTTCACGAGTTGTGACCCAGCTTCGGGCACCAACGGTAAGCTAAAACCTGTGGTCGCGACTTGTCGAGTCCAGCGGATTGTAGCTGGAGCGGAACTGACCGGAGCCAAACCTCAAGACGATCTGCGCTATGCACTTTGTGCCATTTCGTCCGAGCGACTATGCAGTTTGTGCCAATTCGTCGAGAGGGCACTTGCACGCCGGCCTGGACCTAGGTCCAAGTTTGTACAGCAGCCTTGCGGGTTAACGTCCTCTGGGAATGCGTCTCGCCAGGTATCACCCGGCTAAGACCCTCCGCGCCCAGGTGAGTGAACACAGCCTCATCGTCTACTGCAAGCAGCATCCCGAGATGAAGATCGTCGAGGCGATCGACGTGATCTTCAAGCGGCAACAGTGGACCAAGGTCCAACTAGGCTCATCGACGCTGCGCTTTAGATTTACCGCCCTGTCCGGCGATCATCATACGAACCGCTGCTGAGTGTGTTTACAAATACGGAGCATCCGACGTGAGCTTAGCGCACGCAACGGTCGCAGACGTCTGTGAAAACTGCCCGCCGAACTCGATCTTCATTCCGGGCGGAACGTTTCGTATGGGATCGGATCGGCACTATCCCGAGGAAGCTCCATCCCACAGGGTGAGCGTCGATGGCTTCTGGATTGACCGCACGCCGGTGACGAACCGGCAATTCAAGGAGTTCGTGCGCGCTACCGGCCATGCCACGTTCGCCGAGGTCGCTCCCAATCCGAAGGACTACCCGGACGCCCTGCCACACATGATCTTCGCAGGGTCGCTCACCTTCACGCCCCCGGATCATCCTGTCGATCTTCACGACTACAGCCAATGGTGGACACTGCTCAAGGGCGCCAACTGGCGCCATCCTGACGGCCCGGAAAGCAATATCAAGTCACTAGACGATCATCCCGTCGTGCACATCGCCCATGCCGACGCGCTCGCCTATGCCCGATGGGCCGGCAAGGATCTGCCCACGGAAGCAGAGTGGGAATTCGCCTCGCGTGGCGGCCTCGATGAGGCCGAGTACGCCTGGGGTGACGAGCTTGTTCCGGGCGGTGTCCATCAAGCCAACATTTGGCAAGGTCACTTCCCGTTCGAGAACCGGAGCGAGGATGGCTACGAGCGCACCTCGCCGGTATCGACCTATCCGCCAAACGGTTACGGCGTCTTCGACATGATCGGGAATGTCTGGGAATGGACCAGCGACTGGTGGGCGCCGAAGCACCATGCCGATGCAACGAAGGCCTGCTGCATTCCGCAAAACCCGCGCGGCGGCTCCGAACATGACAGCCACGATCCGTCGCTGCCACTCAGCCGGATACCGCGCAAGGTGATCAAGGGCGGCTCGCACCTCTGCGCGCCAAACTATTGCCGGCGCTACCGACCGGCTGCGCGCCATGCCGAACCGATCGACACGTCCACCAGCCACCTCGGGTTTCGCTGCGTCACACGTCCAGGGAGAAAGTGATGACTGAGAAGAAGACGACTGAAGACTTCAGCCGCCGCAAACTGCTTGCGGCCTCAAGCTCGCTTGCCACCATTGCCGCCTTCTCGGCAATGGCACCTGTCCAAACTGCTCAAGCGCAGGCGACCACGCAGCCATCGTCCTCGGCCGGCGGATCAAAGCCGAACATCATCCTTATCCTGTCGGATGACTTTGGTTATGGCGACTCCGGGCCCTACGGCGGCGGCGAAAATCGCGGCATGCCGACGCCGAGCATCGATCGTCTCGCGGCCGAAGGACTGCAATTTATGTCTTTCTACGCACAGCCGAGCTGCACGCCGGGACGTGCCGCGGTACAGACCGGCCGAATTCCAAATCGTAGCGGCATGACCACTGTGGCATTCCAGGGGCAGGGTGGGGGCTTGCCGGCGGCGGAATGGACGCTTGCGTCGGTTTTGAAGACGGCTGGCTATAGGACGTTCTTCACGGGCAAATGGCATCTCGGCGAGGATGATTATGCGATACCGAACGCCCAGGGTTATGACGAGATGAAGTATTGCGGGCTCTATCATCTCAATGCTTACACATACGCCGATCCGACATGGTTTCCCGACATGGACCCTGAACTGAGGGCGATGTTCACGAAGGTCACCAAGGGTGCGCTGTCCGGAAACGCCGGCCAGCCGGCGAAGGAGGATTTCAAGATCAACGGACAGTACGTCAACACGCCGGACAAGGGCGTGGTCGGCATTCCGTTCTTCGACGACTATGTCGAGAAGGCCTCGCTTGAATATCTGGATCGCAACAAGGCATCGGGCCCCTTCTTTATGAGCATCAACTTCATGAAGGTGCATCAGCCCAATATGCCGGCGCCCGAATTCCAGGGCAAATCGATGTCGAAGAGCAAGTTCGCAGACTCGGTCGTGGAGAACGACACGCGTATCGGCCGCATCATGGAAAAGGTGCGGTCCCTCGGGCTCGACAAGAACACTTATGTGTTCTGGACGACCGACAACGGTGCGTGGCAGGACGTTTATCCGGATGCCGGGTATACGCCTTTCCGCGGCACCAAAGGCACCGTTCGTGAGGGCGGCAACCGTGTCCCGTCCCTCGCATGGGGGCCCGGCATCAAGGCCGGCACGAAGAACTCCGACGTCGTCGGCGATCTTGATTACATGGCGACTTTCGCGAAGCTCGCCGGCGTGAAGCTGCCGGAGAACGACCGCGAGGGTAAGCCCATCATCTTCGACAGCATCGATGTGTCACCGATCCTGTTCGGAACCGGCAAGTCGGAGCGTAAGAACTGGTTCTACTTCACCGAATCGGAGCTGACGCCCGGTGCCGCCCGTGTTGGCAATTACAAGGCCGTGTTCAATTTGCGCGGTGACAACGGTGCCCAGACCGGTGGCCTGGCGGTTGACACCAATCTCGGCTGGAAAGGACCGGAGTCCTATGTAGCGACGGTTCCTCAGGTTTTTGATCTCTGGCAGGACCCGCAGGAGCGGTACGACATCTTCATGAATAACTACACGGAGCACACGTGGTCCTTGGTTACGATCAATGCCGCGATCAAGGATCTGATGCAGACTTACGTGAAGTACCCTCCACGGAAGATTCAGAGCGAGACCTACGCAGGACCGATCACGATACAGCAGTACGAGCGATTCCAGTTCTTCAGGGATTCGCTCGCCAAGAACGGCTTCCAGATCGGCATGCCCAATGGCAACTGAGGTCAATCGACGGAACGGCCCCGGATCGCGGGGCCGTTCTGCTGTTCGGGCGCGAACTGAATTACAAGGGCCGGGGACCTATGAACGGAAGCTTCGTTGATCGTCGCATGATGCTGCTGGTGGCTGCGGGGATGCTGTCGTGGGCGATAGCCATACGTCGAGCTGCGGGTGCCTCTGCTGTTCAACCTCCACCGCGCAAGATTCGAGAGAACTGAGAAAGCGGTCGAACACCGTCGAATCCCAAGCTCGGCGTTTTGATAAATCGTGGCAAAAACAAGAAGCTGAATTTGGTAAGCCACTGAGATCGCGTGGCTATTTGACACTGTCGCGTCTCGGCAACAATGTGGTACGAATACATCAGTATCCGCCGCCGCCGCGGACCCTTTTTCAGCACCCCATTGCCGGAATGACCAGCGCAGACACCTCGGCCGCATCCTTTGACACGGCCCCAGCCGAAGAGCCCCGGCGCTGGTCGGTGCGACGCTGGCTGGCGCCGTTTGCCGTGGCGCTGGCGCTGCTGTCGGCCTTCCTGACCTTCCTGGTCCTGACCGGACTGACAAGTATCGACCCGACGCCCGAGGTCGTCCGCTCGTTCTATCTGATCAATGCAGGCACGATCCTGCTCCTGGTCGGGATCATCATCCGCGAGCTCTGGCAGCTGATCCTGGCCCGCCGGCGGGGCCGGGCGGCGGCGCGCCTCCACGTTCAGATCGTCAGCCTGTTCTCGATCGTGGCGGTGCTGCCCGCGGTGCTGGTTGCCGTCGTCGCCAACGTCACCCTCGAGCGCGGCCTCGACCGGCTGTTCTCCGGGCCGACCAAGGAGGTGATCCAGAACTCGCTGACGATCGCGCGGGCCTACATGCAGGACCATGCGCAGCTGATCCGCGGCGACATTATCGGCATGGCCAACGACATCGCGCACGCGCGGCCGCTCTACGACCAGGATCGCCGCTCGTTTCGTGAATTGCTGACCTCCAGCGCCAGCTCCCGCAATCTGCCGGGCGCGATGATCATCGACAAGAACACCAACATCCTGGAATCCGCCGACACCGGCATGCGGCTGGCCTATTCGCCGCCGGCGCCGGACTTCCTCAGCAACGTCAACGAATCCGAGCCCGAGATCGCGGTCCTGCCGGACGCGAACTTCGTCGCCGCGGTGATCCGGCTGCGCGCCTTCAGCGACACCTTCCTCTATGTCGCGCGGCCGCTCGATCCCAACGTCGTCAACCAGCTCAAACAGACCGAGGTGAGCGTTGCCGAATACGCCCAGATCGAGTCGCGCCGGCTCGGCATCCAGGTCGCCTTCGCGCTGATGTTCGCGGTGATCGCGCTGACCATTCTGATGGCCTCGGTGCTGATCGGATTGAACTTCGCCAACTCGCTGGTGGCGCCGATCCGGCGGCTGATGAACGCAGCGCATACGGTTTCGACCGGTGATCTCAACGTCAAGGTGCCGGTGCACCAGTCGGAAGGCGACCTTGCCCAATTGGGCGAGACTTTCAACAAGATGACGCAGGAACTGCGCAGCCAGCGCGACGAGCTCGTCAATGCCAGCGATCTCATCGACAGCCGCCGCCGCTTCATCGAGGCCGTGCTGTCGTCGGCGAGTGCCGGCATCATCGGCGTCGATACGTCGGGCAGCGTCGGCATCCTCAACCGCTCCGCCGAGAAGCTGATCGGGCACTCCGAGGCGGAGACGCTCGGCCATCCGCTCTCCGACGTGCTTCCCGAGCTCGACGAGATGATGAAAGCCGCGCGGGAAGGGACCCAGCGCCTGGTCCAGGGCCAGATCACGATCACGCGCGACGGGCAGGAGCGCAACCTCTCGGTCCGCGTCAGCGCCGAGAAGAACCAGCCGCACGACAGCTACATCATCACGCTCGACGACATCACCGAGCTGGTCTCGGCACAGCGCACCTCGGCCTGGGGCGACGTGGCGCGCCGCATCGCGCACGAGATCAAGAACCCGCTGACGCCGATCCAGCTCTCGGCCGAGCGCATCCGCCGCAAGTTCGGCAAGGACATCACCGAGGCCAAGGACAAGCAGATCTTCGAGCAGTGCACCGACACCATCGTGCGCCAGGTCGACGATATCAGGCGCATGGTCGACGAGTTCTCGCGCTTCGCGCGGATGCCCAAGCCGGTGATGGAGGGCGAGGACGTCGCCGACGCCGTGCGGCAGGCGGTGTTCCTGATGAAGGTCGCTCATCCCGAGATCGATATCGAGGCGGAGTTCAAGGAAGATCCGCTGCGCGCCCAGTTCGACCGGCGGCTGATCTCGCAGGCGGTCACCAATATCGTCAAGAACGCCACGGAGGCGATCGAGCAGGTCCCGCCGGAGGAACTCGGCCAGGACAACGGAAAAGGCCGCATCGACGTCGTGGTGTCGCGCGAGGGCGAGGACGTGCTGATCGATGTTATCGACAACGGCATCGGCCTGCCCAAGGTCGCGCGCTCGCGCTTGCTGGAGCCCTATGTGACAACGAGGGCCAAAGGCACCGGCCTTGGGCTAGCGATCGTCGGCCGCGTGCTGGAAGACCATGGCGGCCGCATCGAATTGAAGGACGCCTCCGACTTCCGGGAAGGCCAGCGCGGCGCCTGGATGCGGATGCGCTTTGCGATCTCCGGCACGCCGGCGAAGGCTGAGGGGACCGAGCTGGCACCCGCCGCCAAAGCAACCGTCACGGAAATCGCCAAGGAAATCGTCAAGGATACGGCAACAAAAGAGCCGGTAGCCGAAACCAAAGAGCCGGCTGAAAAGACTAATGATTCAACGAAGATCGAAGCCTCAACAGGCATCTGACAAGACAGGCGCGTCCCATGGCAAGTGAAATTCTGATTGTCGATGATGAGGCCGATATTCGGGATCTCGTTGCGGGCATTCTCGAAGACGAGGGCTTCGTGACCCGGACCGCGCGCGACAGCGATACGGCGCTGGCCGAGATCGGCAATCGCAGGCCGCATCTGGTGTTCCTCGACATCTGGCTCCAGGGCTCCAAGCTCGACGGCCTCCAGTTGCTGGAGCAGGTCAAGAAGGACAATGCCGATTTGCCGGTCGTGATGATCTCCGGCCACGGCAACATCGAGACCGCGGTCGCGGCGATCAAGCGCGGCGCCTATGACTTCATCGAAAAGCCGTTCAAGGCCGACCGGCTGATCCTGGTCGCCAACCGTGCGCTGGAGAACTCGCGGCTCAAGCGTGAGGTCAAGGAGCTGAAGCAGCTCGCGCCGAGCGCAAGCTCGCTCGTCGGCCGTTCGCCGAGCATGAACCAGCTGCGCCAGACCATCGACCGAGCGGCGAAGGCCAACAGCCGCATCCTGATCGTCGGCCCCGCCGGCGCCGGCAAGGAGTTGACCGCGCGCACGCTGCATACGGCCTCGGGCCGCGCCGATGGCCCCTTCGTCGTGATCAATGCGGCCGCGATCACGCCGGAGCGCATGGAGCACGAGATGTTCGGCGTCGAGCAATCCAACGGCGAGCACGCGCGCAAGCCCGGCGCGCTCGAGGAAGCCCATGGCGGCACGCTGTTCATCGACGAGATCGCGGACATGCCGCGCGAGACCCAGAACAAGATATTGCGCGTGCTGGTCGAGCAATCGTTCCAGCGTGTCGGCGGCACCGGCAAGGTGCAGGTTGACGTGCGTATCATTTCGTCGACCGCACGCAATCTCGAGGAGGAGATCGCGGCCGGCCATTTCCGCGAGGACCTTTATCATCGCCTCTCGGTGGTGCCGATCCGCGTGCCGGCGCTGTCGGAGCGGCGCGAGGATATCCCTGAGCTGATCGACTATTTCATGGAGCAGATTTCGGCGGGAAGTGGCCTGCCCAAGCGGCAGATCGGACAGGATGCGATGGCGGTGCTGCAATCGCATGTGTGGCCGGGCAACGTGCGACAGCTCCGCAACAACGTTGAGAGAGTCATGATTCTGGCCGCAGGCGGGCCGGAGGTGATCATCACCGCGGACATGCTCCCGCAGGACGTCGGCTCGATGGTGCCGGCAATGCCGACCAGCAACAATGGCGAGCACATCATGGGCCTGCCGCTGCGCGAGGCGCGGGAAGTGTTTGAGCGCGACTATCTGATCGCCCAGATCAGCCGCTTTTCCGGCAATATCTCGCGCACTGCGGAGTTTGTCGGCATGGAGCGCTCAGCGTTGCATCGGAAGTTGAAGGCGCTCGGCGTCGGTTGACGCCGCCCAACGGTCACATCACGCGAGGAGAAATCACCGATTTCCGTAGTTTTTCGGGGCAATTCGGCGGGTTCTGCCGCTTGAAGCGGCTTGCCTAATAAGCCGACCTGTCCTCTAATCATACCGCTGTCCCTCCGAGGGGGATCTCATGAGGGACGGCAACCGGAAGAGGCTCCAAAATTTTCAAAAGAGAGCCGCAACCGGTGCAATAAAAAGAAACTCAAAGCGAGAAAAAAACAATGGCGGCAGACCGCGCACAAAACCTACAGGACACCTTCCTTAATCACGTTCGCAAAACCAAGACGCCACTGACGATCTTTCTGGTCAACGGAGTGAAGCTCCAGGGCATCGTGACCTGGTTCGACAATTTCTGCTTGCTGCTTCGGCGCGACGGTCACTCGCAGCTTGTCTACAAGCACGCGATCTCGACCATCATGCCGGGCGCTCCGATCCAGCTGTTCGAAGGCGGTGAGGATCAGCCGGCTTGAGAGTGATCTGATTGGAACCCCGGAATTTCGACGGGGATGCCGACCGTCCGCGGCCGGCAGGGGCTAAGCAAACGGGGCGGGTGCTTGTCATCGGCCCCTATTTGCGGGTGCGCGCAGGCGATGCCGACGCGCAATCGGAGAGTCATGTCGTACGAGACGTCGAAGCCCGGCTCGACGAAGCCGCCGGCCTCGCGCGCGCGATCGATCTCGTTGTTGCCGACGCCATCATCACACCGATCAGCCAGATCCGCCCCGCGACCTATATCGGCAAGGGCAAGGTCGAGGAGATCGCCGCGCTGGCCAAGAGCTTCGACGTCGAACTCGTGGTGATGGATTGCGCGCTGGCGCCGATCCAGCAGCGCAATCTCGAGAAGGAGTTGCACGCCAAGGTGCTCGACCGCACCGGCCTGATCCTGGAAATCTTCGGCCGCCGCGCCAAGACCAAAGAAGGCTCGCTCCAGGTCGAACTCGCCCATCTCAACTACCAACGCTCGCGCCTTGTCCGCTCCTGGACCCATCTCGAACGCCAGCGCGGCGGCTTTGGTTTCATGGGCGGTCCCGGCGAAACGCAGATCGAAGCCGACCGTCGCCTGATTCAGGAGCGCATCTCCAAACTCGAGGGCGAACTGAAGAAGGTGCAGGCGACGCGCCGTCTGCACCGCGCCGGCCGCCAGCGCGTGCCGTACCGCGTCGTGGCACTGGTCGGCTACACCAATGCCGGCAAATCGACGCTGTTCAACCGCTTGACGCGCGCCGACGTGCAGGCCGCCGACATGCTGTTTGCAACGCTGGATCCGACGTTGCGCGCGCTCACCCTGCCGCATGGCGGCAAGGCGATGCTGTCGGACACCGTCGGCTTCATCTCCAATCTGCCGACGCAGCTCGTCGCCGCCTTCCGCGCCACGCTGGAAGAGGTGCTCGAGGCGGACGTCATCCTGCATGTGCGCGACATCTCGCACGAGGATGCTGAGGCGCAACAGAGCGACGTCGACGCGGTGCTGCGCCAGCTCGGCATCAATCCTGATGACTCTGGCCGCATCATCGAAGTCTGGAACAAGATCGACCGTTACGACGCCGAACAGCGCGAGGAGCTGCTCAACATCGCCGCGCGCAGGCCCGAGGATCACCCGGCGATGCTGGTCTCGGCCGTGTCAGGCGAGGGGATCGACGCACTGCTCGCCACCATCGAGGAACGCCTGGCTGCAACGCGCACCACGCTCGATCTCTCCATCGACGCCGCTGACGGCGCCGGCATCTCCTGGCTGCACCGCAATTCCGAGGTGCTGGCGAAAGAGCTGCACGACGGCCGCTTCGACATGACGGTGCGGGTGGACGAGACCAAGCGGGATATTGTCGTGAACCGTTTCGATGCCGTGCCGCGCCTGTCCGCGTAGTTGGTGTCGTCCCGGCGAAGGCCGGGACCCATACCGCGTGATCTTTCGATTGCGATTGGTAGAAGTACAGAACGACGAGTCTTCGCCAAACTCCTCCCTGTGGTTATGGGTCCCGGCCTTCGCCGGGACGACAATGGAGTTAGCGGTGAGCTTCCTTGCGTTCTTTTGACACCGACTTCTCATCCCCCTTCGCCGCATTCCACAGCGCATCCATCTCCGCCAGCGACGCCTGCTCCAGGGTCCGCCCCTGCGCCTCGAGCGCGCGTTCGATATAGGCAAACCGCCGCTCGAACTTCGCGTTGGTTGCGCGTAGCGCCGCTTCCGGATCGGCGTCGACATGGCGGGCGAGGTTGACCAGGGCGAACATCAAGTCGCCGGTTTCCTCGGCAAGCTCCTGTTTGTCGTTGCGGTCGAGCGCGGCCTCGATCTCGTCGGCTTCCTCACGGATTTTTGCCAGCACAGCGCGCGGGTCGTTCCAGTCGAAGCCGACGGTGGACGCCTTGCGCTGAAGCTCCATGGCGCGGGTCAGCGCCGGCTGGCCGGCCTTCACGCCCGCGAGCAGTGACTTGTGCGACGGCGTTGCTTCCGGCGGTCGGCGCGCGGCGCGCTCGGCTTTCTCCTCGGCCTTGATGCGGTCCCAGACTTCCTTGACGTGGGAGGAGGCGAGGTTGCCCTCCTTGTCGGCGAAGACGTGCGGATGACGCCGGATCATCTTGCGGGTGATGGCTTCGACGACATCACCAAAAGCAAAAGCGTTCTGCTCCTCGGCCATCTGGGCATGGAATACGACCTGCAACAGGAGATCGCCGAGCTCTTCGCGCAGATCGTCGAGATCGCCGCGGTCGATGGCGTCGACCACCTCATGGGCCTCCTCGATCGTGTAGGGCGCGATCGTCGAAAAATTCTGCTCGAGGTCCCAGGGGCAGCCGGTCACCGGCGTGCGCAGTGCCGCCATGATCTCGATCAGCCGGGAAATGTCGCGGGAAGGGGTCATTGCGGGGCAGTCTCCTGGGTCCAAAACCTTATGCCAAAAGCGGGCCGCCGTTCCCAGCGCCGGCATGCGGAACAGGCCGATTTCCACCGATTGGCGCGCAGGTCGCACAGTGCTAAAGCGCGGACCATGAGTGACGCATTTTCATCACAAACCGCACTGGTGCTGTTTTCCGGCGGCCAGGATTCGACCACCTGCCTTGCCTGGGCGCTGAGCCGTTTCGCGCGCGTAGAGACGCTGGGGTTCGACTACGGCCAGCGTCACGCCGTCGAGCTTGACTGTCGCGAGCGGCTGTTCGACGGCATCAAGGGCCTGCGCGCGGATTGGGCTTCCAGGCTCGGCGAGAGCCACACGCTGTCGATCCCGACACTGGCGTCGATCTCGGACACGGCGCTGACGCGCGACGTCGCCATCGCCATGGGCGCCGACGGCTTGCCGAACACGTTTGTGCCCGGCCGCAATCTGGTTTTTTTGACCTTCGCCACGGCGCTGGCCTACCGGCGCGGCATCACCCACATCGTCGGCGGCATGTGCGAGACTGACTATTCCGGCTATCCCGATTGCCGCGACGACACCATCCGCGCCATGCAGGCCGCGCTCTCGCTCGGCATGGCGAGATCGTTCGAGCTGCATACGCCGTTGATGTGGATCGACAAAGCCGCGACGTGGAAGCTCGCGCATGACCTCGGCGGCGATGGGCTCGTCGACCTCATCCGCGAGCAATCACACACCTGCTATCTCGGCGAACGCGGGGCGCAGCATGATTGGGGGGATGGATGCGGGGAGTGCCCTGCGTGCAGCCTGCGGGCGAAGGGGTGGCGGGAGTATGTGGCGGGACGCAAATAGCACTCCAACCTCTGTCGTCATCGCCCGCGAAGGCGGGCGATCCAGTATCCCAGAGACTGTGTTTGAGCCGAGACGCCGCGGCGTACTGGATTCCCCGCCTTCGCGGGGAATGACAGCGGTGTTTGGAGCGACTACCGCGCAAAATCCTCAGGCCGCAACTCGATCGGCTTGCCATGCGGCGTGCGGTCCGCGGCGTGATCCCAGGCGTCGCGATAGCGGTGCAACGTCTCCGTCGATGCGACGCCCTTGCGGGCGACCAGCCCTTCCAGCGTGGCGAGCCAGTGCAGATAGTAGGTCTCGCCGGTATCGGGATCACCGGCGGCTTGCGCGCGCTTGATCTCGGAGGCCAAGGCTGCGGCCCATTCCGGCCAGGTGAACACGCCGCGGTCATGCAGCGTCAGCGCCATCGCGAACGCATGTGCCTCCCATGGTGCGCGGAACACCGGGCCGTCATCATCGCGCGGGATGCTCGGAATAGCCGCCGTCGCGGCGGCAGCAGCCGTGCTGCTCATTATGCTGGGTCCAGATAGGGCTCGAACGCATCGATCGAGACCTTCAAGGTCGGATCACCGTCGGCGCCCCAGAGATCGCGGCCTTCGAACACGACCGTGTAGAGCCATTGCGGATTTTCGCCGAGCTCGATCGCCGCCGAGTCCGGAAACACATGGCAGCCATGGTTGAGCTCGACGACACCGACATGGCCGCGCACATAGCGCGGCAGCCTTGTGTGCGTGCTCGGATGAATGTTCTTCGCGCGCACGCGATCGCCGATGTTGAATTTCGCCGGCGCCGGAGCAGGGCGGGCGAACTTGCCGCGCACCATGCTGCGCTCGACGCCGGCAAGCTCCAGCCTGCCGGGCTTGAGCGCTTTTGCAGATTGCACCGCGTGACCGGCGGCGACGTCCTCCCGCGAGATATAACCCTTCTCGATCAGCATCTCCTCGAGCCCGAGAAACCATTTCTTGTAGTAGGAGCTCGAGAGATAAACATGCGGCGGCAGCGTCTCGCGATAGAAGCGCGAGGTGTCGATGTTGAAGGCGCCGGCAGCGCCCATCGCGCGCACCATTGCCAGCACGCGACCTTCCCACGCCGCGTGAAACACCGGCTCTTTCGGCTCGGGCTCGACCTTGCCGAACCCGTCCATGCCGCCCATGTCGTGCACGCCGTTCATGACGCCGCTCCGGGCGTTTTCGCAAAGCCCGTGCCAATCATGGAATCGCGGGTGACCAGATCGGCAAGCTGCTCCTCGCTCCAACCCTCTGTGCCCTCGGGTCGCATCGGCAGCACCAGGAAACGCGTCTCGGCGGTGGAATCCCACACCCGGATTTCCATGTCTTTCGGCAGCGTAACGTCGAAATCGGCGAGCACGCCGCGCGGGTCTTTCACCGCGCGCGAGCGATAGGGCGAGGCCTTGTACCAGACCGGCGGCAGCCCGAGCATTTCCCAGGGGTAGCAGGAGCACAGCGTGCACACGACCATGTTGTGCCGCTGTGGCGTGTTCTCGACCACGACGAGATGGTCGCCGACGCGGCTGACATGGCCAAGCGTGCCGATGGCTTTCGAACCATCCTCCAGCAGCGCCGCCTTGAAGGCTGGATCGGTCCATGCCTTGGCGACGACGCGCGCGCCATTATGCGGACCGATCTTGGTCTCGTAGGCCTGGATGATGGCGTCGAGCGCGGCCGGCTCGACATAGCCTTTTTCGGTCAGGATCGTCTCGAGCGCGCGCACGCGCAGCTCGGTCTCCGACAATTCCGAATGATCGTGGTCGTGGTGATGATGGTCGTGATCATGGCTCATGGGCGAAAGATTAAGCGAATCTTTCCCTGCCTGTCGAGGGTTCGTTGCAGCGCAACCAGTCCCATATTCGTGACGCCGTTTGTGCGCTAACATCGGCGAAAATCAGCTTCGGCAAAAATAAGCTTCGGAGAGGCCTGATGAAAGAGTTCGTCAAGATCGAGAAGGGTCACGGGCCCGAGGGGCGGATTGCGGTGGTGCGGTTCGACCGCCATGACGGCATCAACGCATTGTCGCCGGAGGTGCTGCGCCAGCTCACTGCGGCGGCGCGCAGCTTTGAGGATGACGCGACGACGTCCGTCGTGGTGCTGACGGGCAACGCGGGCGCGTTCAGCGCGGGCTTCGACCTGAAGGATGCCGAAGGCCGCTCGCGCAAGGAGATGGATCTTGGCACGCTGCGGCGGCATCTCAAGCTGGGGCCGCGGCTGACCCATGCCTGGCAGGAGATGGAGCAGGTCACGATCGCTGCCATTGAAGGCTTTTGCGTCGGCGGCGGCGTCGCGCTTGCGGTCGCCCTCGACTTTCGCATCATGGGCAGCGATGCGCATCTGCGCGTGCCCGAGATCGGTCTCGGCATGAACATGAGCTGGCAGAGCATCCCGCGCATGCTGCATCTGATCGGGCCTGCCCGCACCAAGCAGGCGGTGATTTTGGCCGACGAGCGCATCAGCGCGGACGAGGCCTACGAATGGGGCCTGGTGGAGCAGGTCGTCGACCCCGGCAAAGCATTCGATGCCGCCATGGATCTCGCCCGGAAGGTGGCCGTGCAGCCGCCGCTCTCGGTCGCCATGACCAAGCTCACCGTCAACCGGCTCGCGCATGCACTGGATGATCTCACAAGCCACATGGACCTCGACCAGTTCGCGCTGGCGAGCCTCTCCGAGGACCACAAGGAGGGCGTCGATGCGTTCCTGGGCCGCCGCAAGCCGCGGTTCAGGGGACGATAGAACGCACCCCAGGCCATTGATCGCGCCTCGGACAGTCCTTATACGCCGCGGCAGGGACAAAACGGCTCGGCCAACGGGCCGGCAAAATGCGATGAAAACTGAGGGGGAGGGCTCATGACCGCCAACACGCAGGCGCCCGAAGCGAAGGGGTTTCGCTGGAAACTGATCGCGCCGCTCGTGGTGTGGCTGGCGATCTATTTGTCGCCGGTGCCATCAGGGCTCAACGTCAACCAGTGGCACTATTTTGCAGTTTTCGCCGCCGTCATCACCGGCCTCATCCTGGAATCAATGCCGGTCGGCGCGGTCGGGTTGATCGGGCTCACGGTCGCCGGCGTCGGTGGCTATATCGATCCCGATCCCAGCAAGTCGCTGCGCTGGATGCTGTCCGGCTTTGCCGAGAGCACGGTCTGGCTCATCGTCGGCGCTTTCGTATTCTCGATCGGCTATCGCAAGAGCCAGCTCGGCCGACGCATCGCGCTGGTGCTGGTGCGACGCCTCGGCAGCAACACCCTTGGTCTCGGCTATGCGGTCGCAATGTCGGACTTTCTGCTCGCGCCGGCGACGCCATCGAACACCGCACGCAGCGGCGGCATCGTCTATCCCATCATCAGCAACATCCCGCGCATCTACGGCTCCGAGCCCGGCCCGACCGCGGGCAAGATCGGCACCTATGTGATGTGGACCGCGTTCGCGGCGACCGCGATCACCAGCTCGCTGTTCTTCACTGCGCTCGCGCCCAATGCGGCCGCACTTGCGATTGCCAAGAAGACGGTCGGGGTCGATGTCAGCTGGGGCCAATGGTTCATCGGCTTTGCGCCGCTCGGCCTCCTGCTGATGATCCTCGTTCCGCTGCTGAGCTACGCGATCTGCCGGCCGGAGGTGAAGCACAGCCCCGAAATCCCGGAATGGGCGGCAAAGGAGCTCGCCGAGATGGGCCCGATGTCGCGCAACGAGTGGATCATGCTGGCGCTCATCATCCTCGCAATGTTCCTGTGGATTGCGGGCTCAAGCCCGGACATCCACGTGCCTTTGCTCGGCTCGAACTTCGTCAATGCGACCACCGTCGTGTTCATCGTGATCTCGCTGATGCTGGTCACGGGCGTGATCGAGTTCGTCGACATCGTGAGCGAGAAGAGCGCCTGGGAGGTATTCTTCTATTTCACCTCGCTGCTCACGCTGGCCTCAGGCCTCAACGACATCGGCTTCATCAAATGGTTTGCGAACGAATTCGCAAAGCCGCTCGTCGGGCTGTCGCCATCGACCGCGATGATCCTCTTGGTCGCGCTGTTCTTCTGGATCCACTATTTCTTCTCGAGCATCACCTCGCATGCGGCGGCCGTGCTGCCGGTGGTGCTGGCGGTCGGCTCGGGCATCCCTGACCTGCCGGTCACGACGCTCGCGATGCTCTGCATGTATTCGCTGGGCCTGATGGGCGTGATCTCGCCTTACGCGACCGGGCCGGCGCCGATGTATTTCGGCAGCGGCTATATCGGGAAGGGGCAGTTCTGGGGCTTTGGCCTGATCTTCGGCGTGCTCTATTTTGCCGGACTGCTGGTAATCGTGATGCCGTGGTTGCAGATGGTTCGCTAGGCTCGGCCGCAGGCTGATACCCCCGGGCAGACGAATTTTCTTCGTCGAGGGGGATCGGGAAAACTTCGTCCTACGCCCCGCAAATATCTGAAATTGCAGGAAAGTCCGGATTGGGCGATGGTGTACTGCAGTGCAGCGCGCCTGACCGGAGCGACCTGCCGCTGTTCCACCTCCAGTCGCTTGGATAGCGGCCCGGGTCTCGTGCGCTTTTCGGGCGGGCGAGCTAATGATCGTGAATGAAAGCCGCTTCCATGAACGCGCACCCATCGCTGTTGGTCGGAGAACAGATCGAGACCCGAGACGCCGCTGCCACGGCTGAGCCGGACGCGATGGTCCGCTTCGAAGGCATCTCGAAAACCTATCCGGCCTATCGCGGCAAGCCCGGCGTCAACGCGCTCGAGGGGATCGACTTCGCGATCGCGCGCGGCTCGATCACCGGCGTGATCGGCCGCTCCGGCGCGGGCAAGTCGAGCCTGGTCCGGCTGATCAACGGGCTGGAAAAGCCGACCACGGGCCGCGTCGTCGTCGATAACAGCGATATCTCTGCGCTCGCAGGCCGCGAATTGCGGCTGGCGCAGCGTTCGATCGGGATGATATTCCAGCACTTCAACCTGCTGTCGTCGCGCACCGCGGCTGCCAACATCGCGCTGCCGCTGGAGATCGCCGGCTGGTCCAAGGCCGACATCCGCGCGCGCGTCGCCGAACTGCTCGATCTCGTCGGGATCGCCGACAAGCACGACCGCTATCCCTCAGAGCTCTCCGGCGGCCAGAAGCAGCGCGTCGGGATTGCCCGCGCGCTGGCGACGCGGCCGAGCGTGCTGCTGTCGGACGAGGCCACCTCCGCGCTCGATCCGCAGACCACGCGCGCGATCCTCGATCTGCTGGCTAACATCAATCGCGAGTTAGGGGTGACCATCGTGCTGATCACCCACGAGATGTCCGTGGTGCGCCAGCTCGCCAAGGAAGTCGTCGTGCTCGATGCCGGCCATGTCGTCGAGAGCGGCCATGTCGCCGACATCTTCACCCATCCCAAGCATCCGATCACCCAGTCCTTCCTGGCCGAGGTGATCGGCGACAGCCTGCCGGTCTCGCTGGCGAGCCGGATCGTGCAGGAACCGGTTGTGGGCAGCCGCGCCGTGATCCGCGTCCAGGTGCGCGGGGCAGGGGCCGGCGACACGCTGATCGCGCGGCTTGCCCGCGAGCTCGGCCTCGACGTCGCGCTGCTGTCGGCGCGCATCGACGAGATCGGCGGCCAGCATGTCGGCTCGCTGGTGCTCGGCATTCCCGGTGGCGAAAGCGCGGCGACGCGCACCCTCGCATGGCTGTCCCAATATCAATTCTCGGCGGAGCGTCTCGGCTATGTCGCCTGAACTCATCAATCTGATCGTCCAGGCTACCTTCGAAAGCCTGTACATGGTCGGGGTCGCGGCGCTGCTCGGCACCGCCTTCGGCCTGCCGCTCGGCGTGTTTCTCGCGACCAGCCGGAAGGGGGAGCTGTTCGCGGCGCCCGCCGTCAATCGTGTGCTCGGCATCGTCGTCAATGCGACGCGCTCCACGCCCTTCATCATCCTGGTCGTGGCCATCATCCCGTTCACGCGGCTGGTGGCCGGCACCTCGATCGGATCGACGGCGGCGATCGTGCCGCTGACGATTGCGTCCACGCCGTTCATTGCGCGCCTGGTGGAAGCCGCGATCCGCGAAGTCGATGGCGGCCTGATCGAGACCGCGTCCTCGTTCGGCGCGTCGCCGCTCCAGATCGTGTTCAAGGTGCTGATCCCCGAAGCGCTGCCAGGCCTGCTGCTGGCGCTGACGCTCGCGGTGGTCAGCCTGCTCGGCTACTCCGCCATGGTCGGCGCCGTCGGAGGCGGGGGTCTTGGCGATCTCGGCATCCGCTACGGCTACCAGCGCTTCATGCCGGAGATGATGCTGGCCGTCGTCGTGGTGCTGATCGCGCTGGTGCAGCTCGTCCAGAGCGCCGGCGATTATCTGGCGCGCCGGGTCAACCGCAGGCTGCGGCATCGCTGAGAGAAAGTCAGGCAGCCAACCTCGCGCGGCGCAGCGTCTCCGAGGGCAGCTCAGAGAAGTGCCGCTTGTAATCCAGCGAGAACTGGCTGAAGTGCCAGAAGCCGTGCTGCACGGCGACGTCGTAGACGGACGTCTCGCCAGCGCCGGCGCGCTTGAGGTCGCGCCGCACGCAGTTCAGGCGCATCGCGCGCCAATAGTGCATCGGGCTCGTGCCCAGCACCTCCTGAAAGCAATAGCCGAGCTTGCGGGGGCTGGCGCCGACCGCCTTGCAGACCTCCAGCAGCGAGAGCGCGCGATCGCCGCTGCTGTGCATCAGTTCGCGGGCACGATCCACGGTGCGCTTGCGCGCGGTCGCACTGCGGCCGGGATCACTCGGCCGTGCTGTTGGCAGCATGTCCATGATCTCGACGAGGAGGGCGTCCTCCAACGCCTGCCGCGCGGCCGGGTTGCCGAACCGTTCGGGCGCGGTGGTGATGGTCTCCTGGATGGCGGCAAGATGGGCGCGCAGCCGCGCGACCGGCGCCTCCGCCATCTCGATCACCCGCATCTGGTGCCAGACCGCGCGCGGCAATTCGATATCGAGACGTGAAGCCAGCTCCTCGATCAGCGCCGCGCTGGTGACGACTCCGCGGAGCTCGAACGCCTTCGGTGTGCACATGTCGACTTCGGCATCGATGCAGGCGATGACGTTGGCGCCGGTGGCGCTGGCTCCGTTGCAATTGACTTCGCCGTCGCCGTGCCAGGGCAGCCCAATGCCAAAGCTGCCAGCGCCGAGCTGGCCATATTGGCGCACCTGCTGGCTGGTGATCTCGCGAAACACTTCGACGCGGGGCAGCGAAAGCTGGGTAAAGCTGCCTTGGAACGCGCCGGCGCTGATCTGGTCGTAGCTCAGCCGCCAGCGGCCGAGGCCGGCGCAGTGCTCATCGACATCGCTGCTGCTGGCTTGGAACAGGTTAGCAGCCGAGTCCTGAATCGGAAGATTTGCGCTTAAGGCCATGATAGAACGCCGGAATCTGTAAGCCGAACAGCCAGCAAGAACCACGCCAGAACTGGCACGGCCCGCGCCGGTGTCCAGCAAAATATTGCTGGATCTCGATAACGCCCGATGGCGGCGAGATGCAGTGTCCTCCTCCTCGACACCGGCGTCGAGATAGCCTTGCGGAGGATCGAGATGCGACCGACCGAGATCATGCGCGGCAGCCCGGCCGCGCCCGAGGCCCAGGTGACCCGCGCCAACTGGCGCAGCTTTCCGGCGATCCGCTGGGGCTTTACCCATACACGCGAAGTGCTGCCGACTGCCGAGGTGCGCCGCTCGGCCCATCCGACGCCGATCACGAGCGCGCCGCGCGAACTCGCAAAGCTCGGCTTTACCGCGCCCGACGGCAAGCCAACCACGATCGAGGCGACGCTGCGCGAGACCTTTGGCGATGCGCTGCTCGTCATGCACCGGGGCACGCTGATCCACGAATGGTACGGCGACGGCATGAGCGTGACGACGCCGCATCTGATTTGCTCCATCAGCAAGTCGGTCGCAGGCACGCTCGGCGGCGTGCTGGCCGCGCGCGGGCTGGTCGATCCGGAGGCGAGGGTGGTGCGTTACGTGCCGGAGCTCGAGACTTCGGTCTACGGCAACTGCACCGTCCGCAACGTCCTCGACATGGCGGTCGCCATCAAGTTCGAGGAGGACTATGAGGACCCGGCCGGCGACGTCGCGCGCTATCGCTTCTCCTCGGGCTGGGATGTGCCGCCGCCTGGTGTCGAGGCCGGCCATCAGCGCGCCTATCTCACCACGCTGCGCGGCACCGGCAAGCCGCACGGCAAGGTGTTTCACTACGTCTCGACCAACACCGAGGTGCTGGGCTGGGTCTACGAGCGCGCCTGCGGCATGCCCTATACGCGCATCCTGTCCGAATATCTGTGGCAGCCGATGGGCGCGGAGGAAGACGGCTCCATGACGCTCGACAGCCACGGCATGGGCCGTATCGCCGGCGGGCTCTCCGTCACCGCGCGCGACCTGCTGCGCTTCGGCGAGATGATCCGCTGCCGCGGCGTCGTTGGCGGACGACAGGTGGTGCCGGGCTGGTGGATCGACGACATCCACGAGAACGGCGATCCCAAGGCCTGGGCCGACGGCGACCTCGCCGAGTTCTTCCCGGACGCGCGCTACCGCAGCAAATGGTACACGCTGGATCCCTCACGCAACGATCTCGCCGGGATCGGCATCCACGGCCAGTGGCTCTATATCGACACGGCCTCCGACACCGTGATCGTCAAGCTTGCGACGCAGCCGAAGGCGATGGATGTGCCGCTCGACCATCGCTGGCTCGCCGCCTTCCACGCCATCACTGCGCATCTCGCTTAGCGCTGACTTCTGGACATCATCATGCTCGATACCGTCAAAGCCAAATCACAGACCGTTACGCCACATGCGCTCGATCCGCTGACGGCTGAAGAGATCACCGCGGCCTGCACGCTGGTGCGCGCCGCAGCGATTTCGCCGGAGAATTGCCGCTTCCCGACATTGCGGCTGGAAGAGCCGACCAAGCAGGAGCTTGGCAGTGGGGCAGGGCTGCCGCGCCGCGCGTTTTTGCTGACGCTCGACGTGACCACCGATGAGGCGATCGAGCATATCGTCGATCTCGGCCGCAACGAGATCGTCGCGCGCAAGGTCATTCCGAACCGCGAGGCGCCCTATGGGCAGCCGCCGGTGATGCTAGAAGAGTTCTTCAAGTGCGAGGCCGTGGTCAAGGCCGACCCTGGATGGCGAGCGGCGATGCAGCGGCGCGGGCTGACCGACAAGGATATCGAGCTGATCCAGGTCGACCCGTTCTCCTCGGGCTTCTTCGACATGGAGTTCGAGCGCGGCGCGCGTATCGTCCGCGCCGTCAGCTATTTTCGCGAGCACCTCCAGGACAACGGCTACGCCCATCCGATCGAGGGCGTGGTCGCCGTCGTCGACCTGATCGGGGGGAGGGTCATCGACCTCACCGACGAGGACCCGATAATCCCGATCCCGCGCAAGAAGCGGAACTACGGCGCCCACGAAGTCACGAACCCGCGCACAGACATCAAGCCGTTGCATATCGAGCAGCCCGAAGGCGCGAGCTTTCGCGTCGATGGCTGGAAGGTCGACTGGCAAAAATGGAGTTTTCGCATCGGCTTCACGCCACGCGAGGGCCTGGTGCTGCATCAGCTCGCCTACCAGGACGGCGAGCGAAAGCGCGCGCTGATCCATCGCGCCAGCGTCACCGAGATGGTGGTGCCTTACGCCGATCCGACCGCCAACCATTTCTGGAAGTCGGCGTTCGATGCCGGCGAATACGGGCTCGGCATGCTCGCCAACGCGCTCGAGCTTGGCTGCGACTGCCTCGGCAACATCCATTATTTCGACGTGCCCGCTGCCGACAACAAGGGCGAGCCCTTCGTCATGCAGAACGCCATCTGCATGCATGAAGAAGACTACGGAATTGCCTGGAAGCACTACGAATTCCGCAACGGCCTGTTCGAGGTCCGTCGCTCGCGCCGGCTCGTCATCTCGTTCTTCGCCACCGTCGGCAATTACGACTACGGCTTCTACTGGTATCTCTACCAGGACGGCACGATCCAGCTCGAGACCAAGCTCACCGGGATCATCCAGACTGCGGCCGTGCAACCCGGCGAGAAGTACAAATGGGGCGGCATGGTCGACGACAATCTGGGTGGACCGACGCACCAGCACTTCTTCAACGTGCGCCTACACATGGATATCGACGGCGGCGGCAACACCGTCAGCGAGCACGACTTCGTGCCGCGGCCCTGGGGCCACGACAATCCGCATGGCAACGTGTTCGACACCACCACGCGTGTGCTGTCACGCGAGCGCGACGCGGCGGCGATCGCCAATGGCGAGACCGGCCGGTTCTGGAAGATCAGCAATCCCAACCAGACCAACTCAGTCGGCAACGCGCCGGCCTACAAGCTCGTCGTCAATCCGAGCCCGCTGATGCTGGCGCAGGAGGGGAGTTACGTCCGCAAGCGCGGCGGCTTTGCCACCAAGCACGTCTGGGTCACCGCGTTCGACAAAGACGAAAAGTACGCCAGCGGCGACTATCCCAACGTCCATGCCGGTGGCGACGGCCTGCCGCGCTATGCAGCCCAAAACCGCAACATCGAGAATGCCGACATCGTGCTGTGGCACTCCTTCGGCCACACCCATGTCTGCAAGCCCGAGGATTTCCCGATCATGCCGGTCGAATATACCGGCTTTGTCCTGAAGCCGACCGGCTTCTTCGCGGCGAACGCGGCTGGCGACATTCCGCCGGACCGCAACAGCCGCAGCGTGCCCGCGGGCGAGGGGAAGGGCGCCGGCGGCGGAGGGGCGTGCTGCCACAAGAGCTAGAACGGAATGAGGTTCACCTCTCCCCGTTAGGGAGGTCTGATATTTTGCCGCAAGACGTGACTCATCCTGAGGGCCCGCCGGAGGCGGACGTCTCGAAGGATGGGCTGCAAGGCGACCTTTACTCAGCCACCAGTTCGACGTCGCTCAAGCGCGGCGGTCCGACCGACGCCGGGCCAGCAACGAGCTTTTTGAGGTCGACCAGCAACAAATCCGCAATGTGCGTGAGTTGGTGGAGGGGGATGCTCGTCTCACCGCTTTCGGCACGCGACACAAACTCGGGCGAGACGCCAAGCAGGTTCGCAATCTCGATCCCGGTATAGCCGCGCGCCTCCCGCGCGCCTCTCACCTGCGCGCCAATATGCTGCCTGTGCAGAGCCTGCTCTGCTTCGGTCATCATCAGGACCTGTTCGTCCGCGCTCGCAACGCCATCCGCGAACGCGATGCCGAGCAGCCGCCGCTTCTGCCATGCAACACGACAGGCCTTTCGTAAGCCGTCGGCAAAGATCAGCGTCGCCTCTGTCGGAAACGCCAGTGACCAGTCGAGCTTCAGTCTTGCTCCCGTGCCGGACACGTCGCTGATCGTGCACGGCACGCTCACGGTGCCCCTGGCGCCCTCAAACGCGATAATCCCGGTCCTGGCCGTGGATTGCCTGGTCGCAGCGCGCAATTCGCTCATGGATGTCGAACCCTGGATGTCCAGCACCCGCTGGCACAGAACCTTGCGGCCGTTCCGCATGATCAACGAAGACCCCGCAGATGATTTTACCTCCGGGGTTACCTGGGCTCAATCAAACCCCGAGGGCATGGTGAAGGATTCGTTCTCCGCGCTCCCTTCGCGGATGAACCTTCCCGCCGCGGACCGGCACAAAGACTGGAGATTGCTCCCAGTCTACGGATGTCGCATGAGATCGCTCGCCTTGCTCTGCCTGCTCGTGTTCGCCACGCCCGCACATGCGGCCGCGCCCGAGCAGCACTATCTCGATCTGCGCGACCGGGGCATCGCCAAGTTCTCGAAGGCTGCGGAAAACGATGAGACCACCAAGCAGCACGACGCGGCGATCAAGGAGCTGACAGGCGTGTTGCGAAGCCTGGTGGGACCGGTCACGATCAAGGGGCTTCCGGCAGACGGCAAGTCCAACGTGGACACGCTGTACAAGGGCGACTCGGGCTTCGGCCATCTCGACGGGCTCGGTTTCGCGACGGAAGGCGACAAGCTTCAAGCCGTGGTGACCACCACCGCGCTGCTCAAGCATTGGCTTGCCGAGCACCGCGAGGACGGGATGCCGCAGGAGATCGACGCGGCGTTCAAATCGGACCGCTTCTACTATCAAGCGATCCAGGACTCCGCGTTCGGAAAATATGCGGAGCTGCCGATCACGAAGCCCGCATCGGCAAGTGTCGCGGTTGCCGTGCTGGGCCTGCGCGGCAATGGCGATATCAAGGGACCGCCGACCGAAATCGACGTCGTCGCAATCCAGGGCGACAAGGTCTTCTTCCTCGCCGCCAGCGACGCCGTGAAGACGGCTGAAATCCCGGCCTGCGAGAAGGTCTGGAAGCAGATGATGGCAAAACCCATCAACAAGAAGGACCCGCGCGGCGACATGACCCGCGAAGACAACGCGATGACGGCGTTTACCGCGTGCTTCGCCAAGGAAGCGCCGAGCCAGGGCTGGTTCGCGGCAGCCGTCAAGAAGGCGCAAATCCAGCTCGACATGCTGCCGCTGCGCTGAGGCCGAGACTCCAGCCGCAGCCGCCTTCGCCAAATATCCCTAGCTGATCTATTTCAGAGGGCGCCTTGACGGCAACGACCCTATGCTTTCAACTTGAGGTATAGACGACCGGGGGCGGGCGGCCATGGAAGCAAATAGCCACGAAGCTCTGGTGGGCGAGTTTCTAGCTGAGATCAACACAGCAATCGAAAATCATGGAAAGGCCTACACCTGGGATACCTTCTGGTATCAGTCCATCGTCGTGACCTCTGCCATTTGCGGAATCCTTTCGTTGATATTTGGAACGGCGGCGAACGACCCAAAGGTTGCCGGCATTTTCGGTGGGATAACCACAATCGGGACGGTTTTGACGCAAACATTGCATTGCGTGAAGGCTCAGGGCTGGCAGTCCGCAATGAAGACTGAGCTGGAAGCAATCAGACTTCAGCTCGTATATGAGCATGCTTCACCGCCGTCAGCCGAAGCGCTTGCTGATCTGTCGAAGCAGTACCGGGATCTGAAGTTGAGAATGGCTGCTGAATGGCAGCGACTGATAAGCTCCCAACCCGGCGGCATCAATCTCAAGGGCAAGGGCAACAAGAACGCAGCCGAATAGCGGAAACAAGGGCCCTCCTGAGAGGGCCTTAACGCCTGCTGCCGCCCCCGAGATTCCAGCCGCGGCCGCCTTCGCCAAAGATCTCGTGGCCGGTCGGCGTCACCACCACCGTGTCCTCAAGCTTGATAAACCCGCGCTTGGGATGCTTCATCGTCGTCTCGATCGAGACCACCAGGCCGGGCTCGAGCGGCAACCTTGCATCGACATCGTCGTAGGGCACCGGCCCCTTGGCGGTCAGGCGAGGGGCCTCGTGGCTGACGAGGCCCATGCCGTGGGCCAAAAACTCCGTGCAGCCGTGTTGGCTGATCTGGGCGAGCTGGCGCTCGGCTGCGACGTAGATGTCGCCGCCCATGGCGCCCGGCCGGACTGCTGCAAAGGCGGCGCGCTGGACCGCTTCGATCTCGGCGAGACAATCCTTCAACTCGGTGTCCGGCTCGCCGAGCACGGCCATGCGCGCGAGATCGCCGATATAGCCGTGATAATTGCCGCCGGAGTCGAGCGACAGCACATCACCTTGCTCCCAGCGCTGAGATGACGGCGCGCGGTTATGGCTGCTGCCGCAGGCGAGCAGGCAATACTCGAACATCAGTCCGCAGTTGGCTTCGGCGACACGCAACGCATCCGACAATTGCTGCTTGGTGGTGCCCGGGCCGTGCTGCGAGATCACCTCCAGCATCGAAGCGATCACGAGCTCCGAGGCTGTCTTGAGCTGTGCCAGTTCATTCGCCGACTTCACCGCGCGCAGCCGCTCCAGCACCAGCAGCGCGTCCTTGAGCTCGGCGCCGGGCAGGGCGTCGGCCAGCGCCTTCCCTGCGTCCATGGGCAGGAACGCCATCTCGACGCCGACCCGCTTCAACGGCACGCCGGCATCCCGGATCAGCGCGACGGCCCGCGCGATGGCATCGACCGAGCCGTTGGACTCGGTGCGGACCTGCGGCACCCATGGCGGCGTCACGGCGCGCTGATGGGTCTCCAGCCGGTGGCCGATATAGACGGCCTTGTCCGGCGCGCCCTTGGGATAGACCAGGACCGGCAGATAGCGGCTGACGCCCATGGCATCCATGTAGTCGAAGAAGATCGCGCGCTCGGCGCCAAGCAGGTACTGCACATTGTGCTTCGACGTCGCAACCAGGACGTCGAGGCCGGCGGCCTCCATGAGACGATCGAGCTTGGCGGCGTCGAATGGAATGGCGCGCGAGCTGCTCGTGCGGGCGACGTTCTCCTGCATGACGAAACCTCCCAATGGCGGCGCGGCTTGAACGCCTTCGTCCGCTTGTTGCCTTGGTTCTTGTTTTGATCGTTGTCCTTAGCTTCACCGCAGAGTCTGGAACGGGAGCGGGGGCCTGGCTAGCCTCGGATTTGGCCGGCCTGATCTGCACAAAGCTAGAGGCGGGACTTGCGGCGAGGGGTGGATACCGCCGGCACGTGAATCCGGGCCCTGTCGGACGAAGGGACGTCCTTGATGTAATCGACAAAGGCGCGTAACGGCGCAGGCACCAGCCGTCGCCCGGGATAATACAGATACGGCCCCGTGAAGCGCTGCCACCAGGGCTCAAAAACCGGTTCGAGCGCGCCGCTTTCAAAGTACGGGCGCAGCCAGTCCTCGAAAAGCGGCACGATGCCGGTGCCCGCGATCGCGACGTCGACGAGGAGATCGGTGGCGCCGCCGAGCTGCACAGTCAACGGCCCCATCACGTCGACCCTGACGACTTCGCCGTCGCGCTCGAATTCCCAGACCATCGCCGTCCCGCTCGGAAACCGGCCCTGGAGACAGGCATGGCCGAGCAGATCGCGCGGGTGCTCCGGTCTTCCGCGTCGATCGAGATAGGCCGGTGAGGCGCCGAGAGAAAAGCTTTGCTGACGCGGCCCGATCGGCACTGCGATCATGTCCTGCTCCAGGCGTTCGTCATAGCGGATGCCGGCGTCGCAACCGACGGCGAGGATATCAACGAAACTCTCCTCGACGATGACCTCCAGTCGAATGTCCGGATAGGCGGCGAGAAACCCCGGAACGATCGCTGGGAGCACCAGCCGGGCTACGCTGACAGGGACATTCAGCTTGAGCGTTCCCGCCGGCTGGTCGCGCAGCCCGTGCGCCACGTCGATCGCGGCCTCGATCTCGCTCAACGCGGGACTAAGCCGCTCGAGCAGGCGATAGCCCGCCTCGGTCGGACTGACGCTGCGGGTTGTCCGATTGAGCAATCTGACGCCGATCTGCGCCTCGAGCCTGCGAACCGCCTCGCTCAGGCCGGATGCGCTGAGACCGCTGATGCGGGCGCCATCGCGAAAGCCGCCGGCGCGGGCCACGGACACGAATGCGTGGAGATCAGCGATGTTGGATTTTCATTGTTCGCAATTTCGTACAAGCTGTACGAACTGTGCCTATTTTCGCGCACCCCGACAAGGCCTAACTGCGGTGGGTCAAAGGAGACCGACCATGAGCATTGTTCAAAAATCCGGCACGTTCAAACTCGGTGACCGCACCGTCTATCGCTCAGGCTACGGCGCCATGCAGCTTGCAGGGCCCGGCGTTTTCGGGCCGCCCAAAGATCGCAACGCGGCCGTGCGCGTCCTGCGCGAGGCCGTCGCTCAAGGCGTCAATCATATCGACACCAGCGATTTCTACGGACCGCACGTCACCAACCAGATCATCCGCGAGGCGCTGCACCCTTACCCCGACGACCTCACCATCGTCACCAAGATCAGCGCCCGGCGCGGTGCGGATGCATCGTGGATTCCAGCCATGTCACCGGCGGAACTGACACAAGCCGTGCACGACAATCTCCGCAATCTCGGGCTCGATGTGCTTGACGTCGTCAACCTGCGCAGCATGCTGGACGTGCATGGCCCCGTCGAAGGATCACTGGAAGCGCCGCTCACCGTCCTGGCCGACCTGCAACGCAAAGGATTGGTGCGCCACATCGGGCTCAGCAACGTCACCCCGACGCAGGTCGCGGACGGGCGCAAGATTTGCGAGATCGTTTGCGTGCAGAACTACTACAATTTGGCGCACCGCGACGACGACAGGCTGATCGACGATCTCGCGCGCGCCGGCACCGCCTATGTGCCGTTCTTTCCGCTTGGCGGCTTTAATCCGCTGCAATCCTCGGTCCTGTCCGAGGTCGCCGCGCGACTTGCCGCGACACCCATGCAGGTCGCGCTGGCGTGGCTGCTTCGCCGCTCGCCCAACATCCTACTCATCCCCGGCACGTCGTCGGTCGCTCATCTGAAGGAGAACCTGGCGGCGACCGAGCTCGTTTTGCCCGACGATGTCATCCGCGAGCCCGAGGGCGTCGCCAGCAAGGCTTGATGGTGCCGGTATTTCGGCGGACGCAAGCGCGCGGGGAGAGTGACGGCCCCGCGGATCCAGAATGGCGGGGAGGCCGTAACAGCCGATTGGCCTCGCCATCGACGAGCGCGCACAGCCGCTGCAGTCGCACGATCTTGAGGTTCGGTGCGAGAGTGCTCACCGATTTGTGGTCAAATCGCCCGCTTCATTACCGCGAAGTAACATCGCGCGGCTTTCACTTCTGACTTCCGATTTCTAAGTCTTCCATCAACCGCAATACTGGCCGCGTGAAGCCGGGAACGCGACCGGCGTTTATCGAGCACGTATTCGTCGACCCTCGAACCAAGAACATCCAGGAAACGCAGGAGGCTGGGCCGCGCGGACATCGTCCGCGTGCAACGCTTTACTGCTGGTCTGGACGTCACGGAGACCGCAAGCGGCCGCCGTGGGACGAGGAGTGCCCCGATGGGTATCGTTCGTTTCGCTTTGCGATTTCCGCACACGTTCTACGTGGTCGCCGCGTTGATCCTGTTCCTGGGCGCCGTCACCTTATTCGCGATGCCGACTGATATCTTTCCGGATATCGACATTCCGGTCGTCACCGTGATCTGGAGCTATACCGGCCTGAGTACGCCGGAGATGGAGCAACGCGTCACCACCTACAGCCAGTACTCGATCAGCTCGAACGTCAATGGCATCAGGAATATCGAAGCGCAGACGATGGCCGGCCTGTCGGTGCAGAAGATCTACTTCCAGCCCGACGTCAACCTCGACCTGGCCATCTCACAGATCGTCTCCGCCACCAACGCCATCCGCGCGCTGATGCCGCCCGGCATCCAGGCCCCGGTCGTCGTGCAGTTCAACGCGTCGAGCGTGCCTGTGCTCCAGGTCAGCCTGAGTTCCGACACGCTGAGCGAGCAGCAACTCTACGACTACGGCATCTACCGGATCCGACAACAACTGGCGCCGATCCCCGGCATCACGCTGCCGACACCCTCGGGCGGAAAATACCGGCAGATCATGGTCGATATCGATCCCGCCAAGTTGGTCGCGAAGGGGCTGACGCCGCTCGACGTCGTCAATGCGGTCAACGCCCAGAACCTGACCCTGCCGGCCGGCACCGCGAAGATGGGCGACAAGCAATATGTGGTCAGAACCAACGCGACGCCGCCTTCGATCGGGGACCTCAACGACATCCCGATCAAGGTCGTGAACGGCGCCACCATCTTCGTCAAGGACGTTGGCCAAGTTCACGATGGCTGGCTGGTGCAGCAGAACGTGGTGCGTCAGAACGGTCGTCGCTCGGTCCTGCTCAGCATCATCAAGAACGGCAACGCCTCGACCGTCAGCGTGGTCAAGGCGGTCCACAAGGCGCTCGTGGCCGCACGCGCCGCCGCGCCTCCGGGGATGCAGATCAACGAGCTGTTCGATCAGTCGGTGTTCGTCAAGCAATCGGTGGAAGGCGTGCTGCGCGAGGGCGCAATCGCTGCCGGACTGACCGCGCTGATGATCCTGCTGTTCCTGGGATCATGGCGATCGACACTCGTGGTCATGATATCGATCCCGCTGTCGATCCTGACCTCACTGATCGTTCTCTACTTCCTCGGCGAAACCCTCAACACCATGACGCTGGGCGGGTTGGCGCTGGCCGTAGGTATTCTGGTCGACGATTCCACCGTCACGATCGAAAACACCCATCGTCTGCTAACAGAGGAGGGGATGCCGCTACCACAGGCGACGCTGCACGGAGCGGCCGGCATCGCCGTACCGACGCTCGTATCGACGCTCGCGATCAGCTGCGTCTTCACCTCCGTTGTCTTTCTGGAGGGACCGGCCAAATATCTTTTCACGCCGCTTGGCCTTGCCGTGGTCTTCGCGATGCTGGCGTCCTACGGCCTGTCGCGGACATTGACGCCGATCATCATCGGCCTCCTGCTCAAGGGCGAGCGCCACGACGCACCCGGTACCGCGCCGCGCGGGCCATTCGGGCGATTTCACGCGGCGTTCGAGCGGAATTTCGAAACGATGCGCCACGCCTATTCGCGCTCGCTGACCGGATTGATCGAGCATCGCTTTATCATTCCGGCCGGGATGGCCGCCATTCTGGTCCTCGGCGTCGTGCTGTTTCCGCTGGTCGGCCGGGATTTCTTCCCGGTGATCGACGGCGGGCAAATTCAGCTCCACGTGCGCGCGCCGGCAGGTACCCGTATCGAGAACACGGAAAAAATCTTCCAGGAGGTCGAGGACAAGATCCGCCAGGTCATTCCGGACAAGGACCGCGCGTTGATCGTCGACAATATCGGCTTGCCGGCGCGCTCCTATAATCTGGCGTTCAGCGACGGCTCGACAATCGGCGTCAATGACGGTGTCATCCTGGTTTCGCTGAAGGAGGGGCACCAGCCCACGGCCGACTACGTGCGCAAGCTGCGTGAGATCCTGCCGGCCGCGTTTCCGGAAGACACGTTCTACTTCCAGGCTGCGGACATCGTCACCCAGATCCTCAATTTCGGGCTGCCGGCTCAGATCGACGTACGCACCGTCGGCTACGACAAGGCGAACAATCTGAAGGTCGCGGGCGAGTTGCGCCAGCGCATCGCCGCGATCCCCGGGATCGTGGACGCCCATCTCCAGCAGGAGGTCAACGCGCCAGCCTTCTATGCGGATATCGACCGCCCCCGCGCGGCGCAACTCGGCCTCAACGCCGATACGATCGCGACCAATCTCAATGTCAGCCTGAGCTCGTCGGAGCAGGTCACGCCGAATTTCTGGACCGACCCGACCTCCGGCATTCCCTATTACTTCGCGGTCCAAACGCCGGAGCGCCAGATCGCCTCGCTCAACGATCTCGCCAATACGCCGGTGTCGACGTCGCTCGCGGCGGCTCAGACCGATACGCCAATTCCCGGCCTCCTGGGCAACGTCACCACCTTCCGGCGCACCACGATTCCGACCAATGCCAACCAGGCCAATGTGCAGCCGGTTTACGAAGTCTATGCCAGCGTCCAGGGCCGCGATCTCGGTAGCGTGTCGAGCGAAATCGACAAGGTCACGGCCGATCTCCAGAAGCAGCTCAAGCCCGGCAACACCATTCAGGTGAGCGGCCAGATCCAGAGCATGAACAGCGCCTTCATCAACCTCGGTATCGGTCTCCTGTTTGCGGCCGTCCTCGTCTATTTGCTGATGGTCGTGAACTACCAGAATTTCGGCGACCCCTTCGTCGTCATTCTGGCCCTGCCGGCGACGCTGTGCGGCATCCTGGCGATGCTGTTCATCACCGGCACGACCCTCAACGTGCCGTCCTTGATGGGAGCGATCATGGCGGTCGGCGTCGCCTCCGCGAACTCGATCCTGCTCGTGACCTTTGCCCGCGAACAGCAACTTGCAGGCAAGACCGCTTTCGAGGCCGCGATCGAGGCCGGCCACACCCGAATCCGCCCAGTGCTCATGACCGCCGCCGCGATGATCGTCGGCATGATTCCAATGGCCATTGGCGCAGCCGGCGAGGAGCAGAACGCCGCGCTGGCCCGCGCCGTCATCGGCGGGCTCCTGTTCGCGACGCCAACGACGCTGCTGGTCGTGCCCTACCTGTTCGCCATGCTTCGCAAGGGCAACGACGGCAAGACACATCACGGGGTATTTGACGAGGTGCTGGAATGAACTTCAACGGACCCATCGACGCCGAGCGCGTGACGGAGACGGATCGGGACCAGGACGTCGCGCCGCGGCGGAGCGCGCGTCGGGGAGGGCGCCTCGCCGGCTTTGGCCTGATCCTCGTAGCCGGCACGGCGCTGGCGACCGGCGCCTGGAGCCACTACGCGGAGCACCGCGAGGTACTCGCAACGGCCGAGCAGGCGCGCGACTTCGTCCCGCAGGTCCGCGTCGCCACCGTCGAGCCCAGCGACGGTATCGACGTCGTGAAGCTGCCGGCGACGACCTCCGCCTTTGCCAGCGCCAACATCTTCGCGCGTGCCAGCGGCTACATCGCCACCCGGGCGGTCGATATTGGTGACCACGTCAAGGCAGGGCAGCTGCTCGCCGAAATCGTCGCTCCCGAGCTCGATCACCAGATCGCCCAGGCCGAGGCGACACTCGCCCAGCTCAATTGGTCGTTCCAGCAGGCTCAAGCCAACCGGACGCTCGCCCAAGTCACCTGGGACCGCGACCGGCCGCTGGTCGACAAGGGATGGGTCACGGCCCAGCAAGGCACCATCGACGAGCAGACACTCAAGGCCCAGGAAGCCGCGGTGTCGGTGGCGCAGGCCAACATCAGGGCGGAGGAGGCGCAGTTGCAGGTGCTCCGCCAGCAAAAGCTCTATCAGCGCGTGGTGGCCCCGTTCGACGGCGTCATCACCCAGCGCAACATCGACGTCGGCAGTCTGGTCCAGGCCGATGCGACCTCCGGCACGTTCATGTTCACGCTCCAGCAGGGCAACGTCATCCGCACCCAGGTGTTCGTGCCGCAAGACGCCGCATTCGGCCTGAAGCCCGGCATTGCCGCGGTGGTCCGTGTGCCGGAGATCCCGAACCGGACCTTTCCAGGCACCGTGACCCGGATTGCGGATGCGCTCCAGCCGAGCTCAAGGACGCTGCTGACCGAGGTCGATATTCCCAATCCGGACGCTGCGCTCACGTCCGGGATCTACTGCACCGTGGAACTGCACATCCCACGCCAGACGCCCAGCTTCCGGGTCTCCGCCGACGCGGTGATCTTCAATGGGGACGGCATGCAGGTCGCCGTCGTCGACCATGGCGTCGTGCACCTGAGGAAGATCGGCGTGCTGCGCGACCTCGGCCGCGAGCTCGAAGTCGACAGCGGCATCAAGCGCGGCGACCAGGTCATCCTCAATCCGACCGTCGATCTCGCCGACGGCGCCAAGGTCCGAGCCCGGCCGCCAACCGCCGTGTCATAAGCCGCGGGGGCCTGGATCGCGCCGAAAGGCGAGTGGCGCTGGGAGCAGCGTCAGGTGTCCGTGTGCCTCCAAGGGCCCGTGGACATCTATATCCATGATTCGCATAAGGTATATTATGGAATATATTTATATATAATTAGATCAGATATTTAGAGGGAGTTCCTGCCACGGCGTCTGCGATCCAGCGCTCACCTCGCACCTCGCTCTGTCCTTGACGGCTACTGTGCATGGGGTTGTTTTTCACATTTTGAATCCGGCCCATCGCGCCGAAAGCCGATATTGCCGCAACGATGTCCGGCTGCAATAAGCGAGGCTTCGCGAGATCGCAGATGACCTTCAGGCCTTCCGTCCGTATAGGTTTGCGTCTCACAACAAAAACAAACGTTTGAGGAAGCAGACCCATGAGTTTCTCCCGCCGCACGCTTCTCAAGGCCTCCGCCGCGACCGCCGTCTTTGGTGGCGTCAGCGCACCTTATGTGGCCCGTGCCCAGGCTGCCGAGTTCTCCTACAAGTTCGCCAACAACCTGCCGGAGTCGCATCCGTTCGTGGCGCGCGCCCGTGAGATGGCCGCCGCCATCAAGACCGAGACCAATGGCCGGTTCGACTTGCAAGTGTTCCCGAACAGCCAGCTCGGCTCCGACACCGACATGCTGAGCCAGGTGCGCTCCGGCGGCATCGAGTTCTTCACGCTGTCCGGCCTGATCCTCGCGACGCTGGTGCCGGCGGCCTCGATCAACGGCATCGGGTTTGCGTTCCCGGATTATCCCACGGTCTGGAAGGCCATGGACGGCGACCTCGGCGCTTACGTCCGCGGCGAGATCAACAAGGCCGGCCTCGAGGTCATGGACAAGATCTGGGACAACGGCTTCCGCCAGACCACGTCCTCGACCAAGCCGATCAACGGCCCGGACGACTTCAAGGGCTTCAAGATCCGCGTGCCGGTGTCGCCGCTGTGGACCTCGATGTTCAAGGCGTTCGATGCTTCGCCCGCCTCGATCAACTTCGCCGAGGTCTATTCGGCGCTTCAGACCAAGATCGTCGAGGGCCAGGAGAACCCGCTGGCGCTGATCTCGACGGCGAAGCTCTACGAGGTGCAGAAATACTGCTCGATGACGAACCACATGTGGGACGGTTTCTGGTTCCTCATGAACCGCCGCGCCTGGGCTGCGCTGCCGGACGATATCAAGACCATCGTCGCCAAGAACGTCAACGCGGCCGCCGTCAAGGAGCGCGAGGACACCGAGAAGCTCAATATCAGCGTCAGGCAGGAACTGGCGGGCAAAGGCCTCACGTTCAACCAACCCGAGGTCGGGCCGTTCCGCGACAAGCTGCGCGCGGCCGGCTTCTACAACGAGTGGAAGGGCAAGTACGGCGACAAGGCCTGGGATCTGCTCGAGAAGTCCGTCGGCAAGTTGTCGTAACGCATCAACAATAGGGGCCCTGCCATGGCTCATGTCGACATGACGCCAGCCGTGGCCTGCGAGGTGGGCGAGCCCCCTCGCCGCCGGCCTGTGCTTGGCTCCATCGAGCTTGCGCTGAAATGGCTGGTCGAGATCCCGGCGGCGATCCTGGTCGTCGCCGAGGTCGTGATCCTGTTTGCCGGCGTGGTCTCGCGCTACGTGCTGCATGCGCCGCTGGTGTGGTCGGACGAGCTGGCCTCGATGCTGTTCCTGTGGCTGGCGATGCTGGGCTCGGCGGTCGCATTCCGCCGCAGCGAGCACATGCGGATGACGGCGCTGGTCGCAAGCGTCGGACCGAGGCTCTGGGCTTATCTGGACGTGGTCGCGACCTGCGCCGCGCTGGCGTTCCTGCTGCTGATCGTTCACCCCGCCTATGAATACGCCTACGAGGAAAGCTTCATCACGACGCCTGCGCTCCAGATCTCCAACACCTGGCGCGCCGCGGCGCTGCCGGTGGGCATCTGCCTGATGGTGCTGTTTGCGCTGTTGCGGCTGCTGCGCGTCGGCGACCTCAAGACGCTGCTGATGGCCGCGGCAACGGTCGTGGTTCTGATTGCCCTGTTCTGGCTGGCGCAGCCATTGCTCAAGCCGCTCGGCAACATCAACCTCATCATCTTCTTCGTCGGCGTGGTCGGGTTCTGCGTGTTTGCGGGCGTGCCGATCGCGTTCGCCTTTGGCCTCGCGATCTTCGGCTATCTGGCGCTGACCACGCGGACGCCGCTGATGGTGCTGGTCGGACGCATGGACGAGGGCATGAGCCATCTGATCCTGCTCTCGGTGCCGCTGTTCGTGTTCCTGGGGCTCCTGATCGAGATGACCGGCATGGCGCGGGCCATGGTGGCGTTTTTGTCGAGCCTGCTCGGCCATGTCCGCGGCGGCCTGCACTATGTGCTGGTCGGCGCCATGTACCTGGTGTCCGGCATCTCCGGCGCCAAGGCGGCCGACATGGCGGCCGTTGCACCCGTGCTGTTTCCGGAGATGAAGCAGCGCGGCGCCCGCCCCGGCGATCTCGTCGCGCTGCTGGCTGCGACCGGCGCGCAGACCGAAACCATTCCGCCGAGCCTGGTGTTGATCACCATCGGCTCGGTCACAGGCGTCTCGATCTCGGCGCTGTTCACCGGCGGGCTCTTGCCGGGCGTCGTGCTAGCGCTGACGCTGTCGGGGCTGGTCTGGTGGCGCTATCGCGGCGAGGATCTGAGCCACGTTCGGCGCGCGACGTCCGGCGAGATCGGCCGTGCGTTCGTGGTCTCGATTCCTGCCCTGACCCTACCCTTCGTGATCCGCTACGCCGTGGTCGAAGGCATCGCAACGGCGACGGAAGTCTCGACCATTGGCATCGTCTATGCGCTCCTGATCGGGCTCCTGATCTACCGGCAATTCAACTGGCGGCGGCTGTTGCCGATGCTGATCGAGACCGCCTGCCTGTCCGGTGCGATCCTGCTGATCATTGGCACCGCGACCGGCATGGCCTGGGGCCTGACCCAATCCGGCTTCTCGCGGGCGCTCGCGGCCTCCATGACCGGCCTGCCCGGCGGCTCCGCAACCTTCATCGCGGTCTCGATCCTGGCCTTCGTGGTCCTCGGCAGCGTGCTGGAGGGCATTCCCGCAATTGTGCTGTTCGGGCCGCTGCTGTTCCCGATCGCGCGCCTGGTCGGGGTGCACGAGGTGCACTACGCCATGATCATCATTCTGGCGATGGGTATCGGGCTATTCGCCCCGCCGTTCGGCGTCGGCTATTATGCCGCCTGCGCGATCGGAAAGGTCGATCCGGCCGAAGGCATCAGGCCGATCTGGGGCTATCTGCTGGCGTTGCTGGTGGGATTGATCATCGTCGCGGTCTTCCCGTGGATCTCGATCGGATTTCTTTGAGCGGCCGTGAAGGAGAATGTCGATGAGTGAGCGGCAGAACCAGTACACTATCGGCCTGGACAAAACGCCCGCCAACTACGTGGCGCTGACGCCGCTGAGCTTCCTTGCGCGCAGCGCCGCCGTCTACCCGGATCATCTCAGCACGGTCTATGAAGGCCGCAGCTTTACCTGGGCGCAGACCTACGAGCGCTGCAGGCGCTTTGCCTCCTATCTCGCAGGCAAGGGCATCGGCGTCGGCGACACCGTTGCAGCGATGCTGCCGAACATCCCGGCAATGAACGAAGTCCATTTTGCCGTGCCGATGGCCGGCGCCGTGCTCAATGCACTCAACATCCGCCTCGACGCATCCTCGATTGCGTTCCAGCTTGAGCACGGCGGAGCCAAGATCATTCTGGTCGATCCGGAATTTTCCGGCGTCATCACCGACGCCCTCGCCCAGATGAGCGGCCCAAAACCGTTCGTGATCGATGTCGACGACGCGTCATTCAAAGGCGGCAAGCGGATCGGCGAAATCGAATATGAGGCGGCGGTCGCGCAAGGCGATGCGAGCTTCACAGCGATCCCGCCCAAGGACGAATGGGACGCCATCGCGCTGAGCTACACCTCGGGTACGACGGGCAATCCCAAGGGCGTCGTCACCCATCATCGCGGCGCCTATCTGAATGCCGTCAGCAATATTCTCGCAGGCCAACTCGGCCAGCATCCGGTCTATCTCTGGACGTTGCCGATGTTCCATTGCAACGGCTGGTGCTTTCCCTGGACCATGGCAGCGGCTGCCGGCATCAATGTCTGCCTGCGCAAGGTCGAGCCGACCAAGATCTTCGAGCTGATCAAGACGCACGGCGTCACGCATATGTGCGGCGCGCCGATCGTCTACAACACGCTGATCAATGCGCCGGACGCGCCGAAAGGCAACGCCATCCGCCGCGTCGTCGGCCTGATCGCCGGCGCCGCACCTCCGGTCGCCGTGCTCGAAGGCGCGGAGAACATCGGCATCAAGCTCACCCATGTTTACGGCCTGACCGAGGTCTACGGTCCTGCCTCCGTCTGCGCCGAGCAGCCGGGCTGGGACGAGCTCCCCGCCGCCGAGCGCGCGCGGATGAAGCGCCGGCAGGGCGTGCCCTACCCGCTCGAGGAAGGCGTCACGGTCATCAATCCGCAGACCATGCAGGAGGTGCCGCGCGACGGCGAGACCATCGGCGAGGTCATGTTCCGCGGCAACATCGTGATGAAGGGCTATCTCAAGAACGAGAAGGCCACCAAGGAGGCGTTCGAGGGAGGCTGGTTTCACACCGGCGATCTCGGCGTGCTCGACGAGCACGGCTACGTCATCATCAAGGATCGCTCCAAGGACATCATCATCTCGGGCGGCGAGAACATCTCCTCCGTCGAGGTCGAGGACATCCTCTACAAGCACCCGGCCGTGCTGTTCGCAGCCGTGGTCGCCAAGCCCGATCCGAAATGGGGCGAAGTGCCCTGCGCCTTCGTCGAATTGAAGGACGGCGCGAGCGCGACGGAGGCTGACATCATCGCCTTCTGCCGTTCGCATATGAGCGGCTTCAAGACGCCGAAGGCGGTCCTGTTCGGGCCGATCCCGAAGACGTCCACGGGCAAGATCCAGAAATTCCTGCTGCGCAATGAAGTGGGCTCGGCGAAGGCGATTTCGGCCTGAGCCGACCGCCCGTCCCATATTCCCGTAGAAGCGCGGATTGACGTCGCGTCTCCGCGGTCGTGGTGATTCGAGCTGAAACCGTTCGTGCACGTTTGACGACATCGAGACATCACAGGAAAAGATTGGAAAACGTTAGAGACGCATTTACGTTTCCCTCCCGTCGGATTCGCTGTTTCCACCTGATTCGCCGCGCGAGCTGCGCGGCCGGCGGCCGGCGCGGTTGGGGCGCTTCATGCGGTTGGTGTCGTGAGCGCAGACGCGCGCGTGCGTCTGCCGCTGCTGCTATTGACGGCCGGATTGCTGCTGCCGCACGCGGCTGAGGCGCAGGTGATGCGCGAGTTCGGCGCATTCGGAGGCACGGAAAATTTTGGACCTCAGGGTCCGAACGCGCCAGGAGGCGGCTTTAACAATTTTGGCGGCAACATGGGTGGTCCCATGTTTGGTGGCCCGCAAGGATCGGGATTCGGCGGCGCGCCGTACGGCAACGGCAATGGTGGCGGCGCAGGGATGCAGCCGAACTACGGCTGGAACGCCGAGCCGCCAGGCCTCGCCGGCGCGGCGCGGTTCGGCATGCGGCAGGCCTTTGGCGGCGGCTCCGGCGCCTCGTCACAGACCGAAACGGCGCAGGTCACGTTCCTGGCGATGACGCAGTTCACCCAGACCCTGCTCGATCCCGCCATCGAGGGGCGTGGGATCGACCGCGCCGAGTTCGATGCGGAGCTCTCGGCCTATGCGGATATGGGCAGCGACCGCACGCATGGCGGCATCGGCCGCGAAGCGTATGAGGCGATCTACGGCAAGCCTTCGCTCGCAGCGGCGCACTGGAGCATCTGGGCCGCCGGCTTCGGCGGCTCGCAAACGTCGACCAGCGGCTCAGGCTCGGCCGACCGGAGTTTTGCGACCGCGGTCGGTGCCGACTATTCGCTTTCGCCGCAGACACGGATCGGTTTTGCGCTCGCCGGCGGGGGTACTGGCTTTGCCAACAATTTTTCCAGCGGCCGCTCCGATCTGTTCCAGGCCGGCACCTTCGTCAGGCACTCCGTCGGCTCGGCCTATGTCGCGACTGCGCTCGCCTATGGCTGGCAGGCCATCACCAACGACCATTCAGTGACGCCGGCCGGCACGGACCCGCAGCTCAACGCGGCCGTCAACGCCAACGCCTATTCCGGCCGCATCGAGAGCGGCTACCGCTTTGCGATGCCGTGGCTTGGCATCACACCTTACGCGGCTGGCCAGATCACGATGTTCCGCATGGTCACTAATCCTGGCCAGCCAGCCTACTCGGCCGATGCACCCGCGGTGACCTCCGGCAGCAACAATTTCACCGATAGCCGCAGCGAGCTCGGCCTGCGCGTGAGTACATCGTTCCTACAGGCTGGCGGCCTCCTCGACTTGCGTGGCCGTCTCGCCTGGGCACATGATTTCAGCGCAACGCAATCGATGCCGGCGGTATTCCAGGCCGTATCCCCTCAAGGCTTCGTCATCGGCAGCACGGCGCTTGCGCCGAACTCGGCACTGACAGGCGTGTCGCTCGAGCTGCGCGCCATCAACGGATGGTCCGCCTCGGCGAACTTCGACAGCGAGCTGTCGAGCCTCGTGCGCTCCTATACCGGCAAGGCCGTGTTGCGCTACGCTTGGTAGATTAAAGCATGATCCGGAAAAGTGCGCAGCGGTTTTCCGAAAAGATCATGCTCAAACAATGATCTAAAGCGCGATGGCGATTCATCCTAATCGCATAGCGCTTTAGTGCGTCTCCAGCCGCAGTCCGTCATAGGCGGGCACCACGCCCGCGGGCAAAGATTGCCGGATCACTTCGTAATCGACGTCGGCCGTCATGTTGGTGATGACGGCGCGCTTCGGCTTGAAGCGTTCGATCCAGGACAGCGCATCGTTGATGCTGAAATGGCTGGGATGGCCAGTGTAACGTAAGCCGTCAACGATCCAGAGATCGAGATTCTCCAGCGCGCCCCAACTCTCGCGCGGAATGTCGTTGAGGTCGGGCGTGTAAGCGGCATTGCCGATGCGATAACCGAGCGCGGAGATCTGGCCGTGCTGGACCACGAAGGCGGTCATCGTGACGTCCCCGCCCTTGCCACTGATGGTCTGGCTCTCTCCCGCCTCGATCGAGTGATGGCTCAGGATCGGCGGATAGTCGCTGCCCTCAGGCGAGATGTAGCAATAGGAGAACCGCGCCATGATGTCGTTGGCGGTGGACTGGTTCATGTAAACCGGAATGCGCTTGCGCATGTGAATCACGACCGAGCGCAGATCGTCCATGCCATGAGTCTGGTCGGCGTGCTCATGGGTCAGAAAGACCGCGTCAATGTGATCGACATCCGTCGAGATCAACTGCTCACGCAGGTCGGGCGAAGTGTCGATCACGATGCGCGTGGTGCCGTGGCCTGATGTCTGTTCGACCAGCAGGGAGCAGCGTCGGCGGCGGTTCTTGGGATTATGGGGATCGCAGGCGCCCCAGCCGAGTGCCGGGCGCGGCACGCCGGCGGAGGAGCCGCAGCCCAGGATCGTCAGCGTCAGTAGTGTCATGCGGCTCCTGCTCTTACGCTTTCACCTTGGAAAACAGGCGGAAGAAGTTTTCGCTGGTCTGGCGCGAGATCTCCTCGAGCGACACGCCGCGCGTCTCGGCGAGCACCTTTGCGACCTCGACCACATAGGCCGGCTCGTTGCGTTTGCCCCGAAACTTGCCGGGCGCAAGATAGGGCGAATCTGTTTCAACCAGAATACGGTCGGACGGCAGTTCGGCCGCGAGCGCGCGCAAAGCCTCCGACTTCTTGAAGGTCAGGATGCCCGTGAAGCCGATATAGAGCCCCAGCGACACCGCCTTCAGCGCCAGCTCGCGCCCGCCCGTGTAACAATGCAGCACGGCGCGAAACGATCCCTTTGCCGCTTCCTCCTCCAGGATGCGGCCGCAATCCTCGTCGGCCTCGCGGGTGTGGATCACGAGCGGCAGGCCGGTGGCGCGAGCCGCGGCAATGTGGGCGCGAAAGCCCCTCGCCTGCGCCTCCGGCGAGCCGTCGTCGTAGAAATAATCGAGCCCGGCCTCGCCGAGCGCGACGACCTTGGGATGCTGGGTCAGCGCGATCAACTCGTCCGGCGCGATACCGTCTTCCTCATCCGCGTTGTGCGGATGGGTGCCGACCGAGCAATAGACGTCGTCGTAGCGCTCGGCGATCGCCAGCAGATCCTTCAGCCGCCGCACCCGCGTCGAGATCGTCACCATCCGGCCGATGCCGGCCGCACGTGCGCGCGACACGATCCCGTCGAGATCCTCCGCAAAGTCGGGAAAATCCAGATGGCAGTGGCTATCGACCAGCATCGTGCGAGCGCCTTACGCCGCCGGCTCGATGTAGCGCGGGAACGCCGGCGTCGGCGCCGGCAGCGTCGAGCCGTGCGCGATGCGCCTGGCGCCGCCAAGCATGGCGAAGTCGCGCTCGCCCGCGGGGACGCCGAGGCTGTCGAGCAGCAATCCCGAGGCGGTCGGCATCGCCGGCTGGGCCAGGATCGCGATCTGGCGCACGACCTCGGCGGTGACATAGAGCACCGTCTTCTGGCGTGCCGGATCGGTCTTGGCGAGCGCCCACGGCGCCTCGCCCGCGAAGTAGCGGTTGGCTTCCGCAACCACGGCCCACACGGCGTTGAGCCAGTGATGGATCTGCTGCGTCGCCATGGCCTCGCGGGACGCTGCGAGCATTGCGTCCGCCTGGGCCAAAATCGCCTTGTCATTGTCGCTGAATTCGCCGGGCTCCGGCAGCACACCGCCGAGCTGCTTGGCGATCATCGACAGCGAGCGTTGCGCGAGGTTGCCGAGATCATTGGCGAGGTCGGCGTTGATGCGCGCAACGATGGCTTCGTGGTTGTAGTTGCCGTCCTGGCCGAACGGCACCTCGCGCAGGAAGAAATAGCGCGTCTGGTCGACGCCATACTGGTCGGCGAGGTTGAAGGGGTCGACCACGTTGCCGACCGACTTCGACATCTTCTCGCCCCTGTTGAACAGGAAACCATGGGCATAGACTCGCTTCTGCACGGGAATGCCGGCCGACATCAGGAATGCCGGCCAGTGCACCGCATGAAAACGGATGATGTCCTTGCCGATGATGTGCAGGTCGGCCGGCCAGTAGCGCCAGTTCTTGTCGCTTTCGTCGGGAAAGCCGACGCCGGTGATGTAATTGGTTAGTGCGTCGACCCAGACATACATCACGTGCTCTTCGTCGCCGGGTACCTTGACGCCCCAGTCAAACGTGGTGCGCGAGATCGAAAGATCGCGCAGACCGCTTTTGACAAAGCTGACCACCTCATTGCGACGCGCATCCGGGCCTATGAACTCGGGATGCTCCTCGTAGAGCTTCAGCAGCTTGTCCTGGTAGGCCGACAGGCGGAAGAAATAGCTCTTCTCCTCAACCCACTCGACCGGCGTGCCTTGCGGGCCAAGACGCACGCCGTCGTCGTTTACGCGCGTTTCTTCCTCGGCGTAATACGCCTCGTCGCGAACCGAATACCAACCGGAATAGGCGTCGAGATAGATGTCCCCATTGGCAGCCATGCGCCGCCAAATCTCCTGACTGGAGCGATGGTGCTGCTCTTCGGTGGTGCGGATGAAGCGGTCGAACGACACGTTCAGACGCTCATCCATCTCCTTGAAGCGGGCGGCATTGCGGGCGGCGAGCGCCGACGGGGTGAGACCCTCGTTCTGCGCGGTCTGGATCATCTTCAGGCCGTGCTCGTCGGTGCCGGTCAGGAAGAACACGTCCTTGCCGTCGAGCCGCGCAAAGCGCGCCAGCACATCGGTCGCGATCGCTTCATAGGCGTGGCCGATATGCGGGCTGCCGTTGGGATAGGCGATCGCGGTCGTGATGTAGAAGACGTTGTCACGGGCGGGGGCGGGAACGGGCGCTGCTGCCTTCGGTGTGGCCGCCGGCTTCGGCGCAACGACCGCTTTCGGCGCACGGGGCGCCTTTGGCTTGGTTACCTTCGGCGGAGCGACAGGAGCCGGCGCCACAGGAGCGGTCACCGTGGCCTTCTTGGTCACCTTTGTCGCCGGAGTCTTGGCCGGCTTCCCCGCAACCTGTTTAGCGACCTTTTTCTTTGATTTCTTTGAAGCCTTTTTGGCGACGACCTGCTTCTTCGCGGCCTTCTTGCCGGACTTCTTTGCGCTCTTTGCCGTGCTCTTCTTCACGCGTGACTTCGCGACAGTCTTCTTGGTCTTCTTGGCAGCTTTCGACGCACGCGCCTTCACAGCCTTTTTCGTGGCCTTCTTCGCAGCCTTCTTGCCGCTCTTGCTCTTGACGGTTTTCTTCGCTCGCGATGCCACCACGAATTCCTTTACCGGCTTCTCAAAATTTGGAAACGAACCTGCGTTCGGTTATTGTTCTGAGCATGATCTTATCGGAAAACCGCTACACACTTTTCCGGATCATGCTCTAGCGCGTTGCGTCCGCCAGCCAGCCGAACACCGAGAAAACCAAGGGCTTTCGCTCCAGATTGTAGGTTTCGGTGTCGCGCGCGGCGCGGATGATCTTTTCCCATACCTCTGCAAGGCGCGCAAGGCGCGGCAGGTTCTGGTTGGCATTGGCGTCGTCGGCATGCAGGCGTTCGGCGATCCAGCGGTCGATGCCGTCGATGAAGGCGGCGAGTGCGACACGATCGCTGGTACCGAGCGAATCGCCGAGCGTGTGCAATTCGCGCGGATCGACCTGAGGCAGGCGCGCCAGCAGTGCCGCCGTGCGCTGTTGAAGCTTGAGCGCATCGCCGCCGAGCAGCGTCAACGCCCGCGCGACGCTGCCCTCGGAGGCCTCAGCGGCTTCGCGCAGCGCCAGGTCGGTCGGAGCGAGCTCAGCGGTTGCGGCCGCAGCAGCAATCACCTCGTCAGTTGTGAGCGCGCGCAGGCGCAGCTTGCGGCAGCGCGACTGGATCGTGGCGAGCACGCGGGCGGGCGCGTGGCTCACCAGCAGGAACAGTGATTGCTGCGGCGGTTCCTCGAGGATCTTGAGCAGCGCATTCGCCGCATTTGGATTGAGCTCATCGACAGTGTCGACGATGCAGACGCGCCAGCCTTCGGCTGCCGCCGTCGAGCCGAAGAACGAGATGGTCTCGCGCGTCTCGTCCACCGTGATCACGGTGCGCATTACGCCGCGATCGTTGGCTGTCCGCTCCAGCGTTAACAGGCCGCCATGCGAGCTGGCCGCGACTTGCCGCGCCACGGGGTGGTTAGGATCGATCGCGAGGTTTTCGGCGCGCTGCACGGAAGGTGCCAGCGGCTGGCCGTGCGCGAGCACGAAGCGCGCCATGCGATAGGCCAGCGTCGCCTTGCCGATGCCCTGCGGCCCGCCGATCAGCCAGGCATGCGGGATGCGGCCGCTGCGATAGGCCGCAAGCAGCGCGGTTTCGGCCTCGCGGTGGCCGTACAGAAGGCTGGTCTCGCGCGGGTGCGGAATGGTGCTCTCGCGCTCGACCTGACGCGGGCTCATGCTGAAACCACCGATGCCGGCGTGGGAAGCAGACGTTCGCACAGCGCGGTCCAGACGCGGCTGGCGACCGTGTCGAGGTCGGAATTGGCGTCGATCAGCACGCAGCGCCCGGGCTCGTCCGCCGCGATCTTGCGATAGGCCTCGCGCAGGCCCTGATGGAACTTGAGATTCTCCCCCTCGAACCTGTCAGGTGTGCCGCTGCCGCGCCGCGTGGCGGCGCGCTGCAAGCCGATCTCGACCGGCAGGTCGAGGACGATGGTGAGATCGGGCTTGAGATCGCCGATCGTGACCCGCTGCATCGCGTTGATGAGCGCAGCCGGCACGCTGCCGAGACTGCCCTGATAGGCCCGTGTCGAGTCGGCAAAACGATCGCACAGCACCCAGGTGCCTTGACTGAGCGCGGGCGCGATCAATGTGCGGACATGGTCGTCGCGCGCGGCGGCAAACAGCAGCGTCTCGGCCTCGGGTCCGAGCAGCTTGCCCATGCCCGACAGCACCAGATGGCGCATGATCTCGGCGCCAGGGGAGCCGCCGGGCTCGCGCGTGACGAGGGTGCGCAACTTGGCCGCATTGAGGCGGTCGGCAAGCTTCTTGATCTGGGTCGACTTGCCCGTCCCCTCGCCGCCTTCAAAGGTGATGAAGCGTCCGCGTCCGGACGGCCGCTGTCCCGCGATCTCATTCATGATCAGAGCTTCTCGGCGCCTGCGCGAAACATGCCGATCACGAGCTCGCTGGCGCCGTCGATCGCGCGCCGAACGGTCGAGCCGGTACCGATCGCTTCGGCGGCATAGACCGGCGTCTCCACCGCGATGTTGCCGCTGCGCCAGACCCGCACCACGCCGACCTTCTGGCCGGCCTCTACAGGCGCACGCACCGGGCCGCTATAGACGACGCGCGCGATCAGCTTGTCGCCGCCGCTCTTGTGCACCATCACCTTCACGGGCTCTTTCGCGACGAGCTTCACCGAGCGGCTCTCACCGCCAAACACCTTGGCGTAGCCGACTTGCTGGTCGGCAGCGATCAGCGTGCGGGTCTCGAAATTGCGAAAGCCCCATTCCAGCATTTTCTTGGCTTCGGTGGCGCGGTCCTCGGGATCTTCCAGCCCGTTGACCACGACGATCAGCCGCGTGCCGTTCTGCACGGCCGAGCCGACCATGCCGTAGCCGCCTTCCTTGGTGTAGCCGGTCTTCAGGCCATCAGCGCCTTCCATCGAATTCAGCAGCGGATTGCGGTTGGGCTGGCGGATCTTGTTCCAAGTGTACTCCTTCTCGCCGAACAGCTTGTAGAATTCGGGGAAGTCCAGGATGATATGGCGGGCGAGGATTCCGAGCTCGCGCACCGTCATCTTGTTGCTGGGGTCCGGCAAACCGTTGGAGTTGCCGAAGGTCGATTTGGCGAGGCCAAGTTCGCGAGCGCGCTTGGTCATGAAATCCGATGCGAAGATGCGCTCGCTGCCGGCGATGCCTTCGGCGAGCGCGATGCAGGCGTCGTTGCCGCTCTGGATGATAGCGCCATGCAGGAGGTCGTCGACCGAGACCTTGCTGTTGATCGCGGCGAACATGGTTGAGCCGCCAGAGGGCGCCCCGCCCTTGCGCCAGGCATTCTCACTGATCCGGTATTCGTCGGTCAGCTTGACGTCGCCCTTCCTGATCGCGTTGAACACGACTTCCGCGGTCACAAGCTTCATCATGCTGGACGGCGCGCGCAGCTCGTCGGCGTTCTTCTCGAACAGCACGCTGCCAGAGGAGGCCTCGATCAGGATCGCGGTGGGGGCATCGCCGTCAAAGCCCGCGTCCTCGGTTTTCTTGGCGCCCTGGACGCTCTGGTTGGCGGCATAGAGGACCCCGCCCCAACTGACGCTCGCGACCAGCAGCCCGGCAACGAGCCCGCGCATCAAGGCTCCGGCCGTGAACCGGGTGAGATGCAGCGAAGTGAGAGGAAATGCCATGGCGAAGCCCTGAGAGCGGCGTTCTAACAGTTGGAACCGGTGCGAACAACACGAGGATGGCTGCTTGCCCCGGAGATTGCACGATTCTCATCGCGCCCCTATCGTGGCACCTGATGTTTCTCGACCAAACCCCTGAAACAAGGCGGAAAAGCGATGTCCTCCACCCGCGTCATCAAGGCCCATGGGATCGACCTCTTCATCCGCGAGGCCGGCCAGGGACCGCTGGTGGTGCTGTGCCATGGCTGGCCGGAATTGTCCTATTCCTGGCGGCATCAGATTCCGGCGCTCGCGGCCGCCGGATTTCACGTCGTCGCCCCCGACATGCGCGGCTACGGCGAAAGCTCGGCGCCGTCCGACGTGGCCGCCTATTCAATCTTCGACATGGTCGGTGACGTGGTGGGCCTGGTCCAGGCGCTCGGCGAGACCAAGGCGATTGTGGTCGGCCACGACTGGGGCGCGCCGGTCGCCTGGCATGCGGCGCTGTTCCGTCCCGATGTCTTCACGGCTGTCGCGGGTCTCAGTGTGCCGCCGCCGTTCCGCGGCCGCGGCAAGCCGCTCGAGTTGTTGCGCAAGAGCGGCGTGACCAACTTCTACTGGCAGTATTTCCAGACGCTGGGTGTCGCGGAAGCCGAGTTCGAGCATGACGTCGCCCGCACCATGCGCACCGTGCTCGGCGGGCGTGGACTTGCCGATCCGGCCGCCGCGATGTTCGTCCAGGAGGGCAAGGGCTTTCTCGGGCACGCGACGGAAGAGGAGCCACTGCCGGCGTGGCTGAGCGAGGCCGACCTTGCTTATTTCACCGAAGCCTTCCGCAAATCCGGTTTCCGCGGCGGGCTGAACTGGTATCGCAACCTCGATCGCAATTGGGAGCTGACCGCGCCCTGGCAGGATGCGCAGATCCACCAGCCCTCCCTCTTCATTGCCGGCTCGACCGACGCCGTTATCACCGGCCTGATTGGCGCCAAGCGCGTCAACGAGTTGGAGCGCGTGCTGCCCAATCTCACACGGAAACTGATCATCGAGGGGGCCGGCCATTGGGTGCAGCAGGAGCGGCCCGACGAAGTCAACGCCGCGCTGCTGAAGTTCTTGCGCGAGGCGTCGGCGCGCTAGTACAGCCCGCGACCGCTCAGGATGCCGCGGGCTTCGGCAGCGCCGTCAGACGGGCCATTGTCTGTCGCGTAGCGGCCGTCCTCGTCATAGGACACGGCGCGGGCGTTCTGGAGCGCGCGGCCACGGCTGCGGCTCGAGGCCGACATCTCCGAGGTCGCATTGATCGAGGCGACATCGGCTGAAGTGTTGCCGAGATTGTAGGGCCGCCCCTCCGGCGTCGGAACCTCGCCGCGGATGGCGCCGCGGGTCGATGACGGCAGCTCCGGCACGAAGGGCCTCGCCGAGGCGACCCGGACCATCGAGGGCGACGGCGCCGGAACGCCGGTGCGCAAGGTGGCCATCAACTGGCGGTCGTCGGAGCCTTCAAGCGGCGCCCGGCCGACGTATTCGACGCGGACCCTGGCGACACCATTGCCTTTGAATTCAAGGAGTTCGGCGGCTTTGTTCGAAACATCGATAAGCCGGTTGCCGTGATAGGGCCCGCGGTCATTGACGCGGACGATCAGAGACATGCCGTTCGAGAGGTTGGTCACCCGCGCATAGGACGGCATCGGCAGCGTCGGATGCGCCGCCGTCAGCGAGCCCATGTCGAACACTTCGCCATTGGCAGTCTGGCGGCCGTGGAAATCGTCGCCGTACCAGGACGCCATGCCCTCGGCGCGGTAGTTGACGTCCTCCTCCGGCACATAGGTCCGCCCTCCAACCACGTAGGGCTTGCCGACGCGGTAGGTGCCGCCCCCCTTCGGGACTGGATCACCCCAGGCCACGACCCGCGGGCTCGAGGACACGCCGTATTTCGGGTCGACGCGGCTGGCGAATTTGCCCGACGAGGCGCAATTGGCTAGCGCTAGGCAGGTGGCGACCGCCGCAACGCTACGCGCGGCCCGCACCACCGAATCTGACCGACGGATCCCCATTCGCCCCAAATACCATTTCGCCGGAGATGGACCCAACCCGCTTTAGCTACGAGGAGCACCTTCCGGTCCGCAAGCTCCGAGGCGGCCCACCACCGCGCTCGGAAGTCGCGACGATAACGCAACCGGAACACGGCGGAAATGGGGAGCCCACAGCGTTCGCGCCGAGATGGTAAACAGGACCTTCGCCCTTCCCCGTTGATCTACGGAGCAAGACGGCCTCGTTTGTGCCAGTCCTGAACAATCTGTTGCGCCAAATCCTCACCCCACCCCCATTGTCTCGATTCTCACTGGAATTCTTTTGACTGTGCAGGGCCGCCCGCGTTTTCTCGCGTGCAAGGGCGGATTGGAATTTAACGATGATCGAGACGGTTTCGGCACTGCTGGGTTTGGTAAGCGCGGGGATCTTCCTGGCCCATGCGTTTGAAGGCTACCGCACGAGGGCCTGAAGGCACTCGCGCGGGCGACATTGCATCACCTCTTCATGACAGCGCGTTCGGACAATTTTAATCGATCCGACCGAGCATCAAAGACGAGAGCAGCAGGTGTCCCATGCGCAACCATGACCTCGTATCCGATGGCTTCCTGGCATTGACCGCTGGCGGTCTGTTCCTGCTCTGCTCGAGCCTTGTGGCTCTGGCCTTCGGCTGATCCTCCAACCGCGCTTCCACCTTGCGAGACCGCTGCACTACTGCGACGCAGCATGCGTATTTGTCCGGGATAGCTCTGCTCCCGTTTAGTTGATTGAATTTCCGCGGTCGGCGCCTCGACTCATTTCAAGAGGCCATCACCAACGAGGGTGACGCACATGCTTGCCGAGAAATTCTTCCTGGTCCTGGAATCGCTGATCCGCGGCGACCGCACCTATCCTGACGGAAGTCCCCGGGTCATCAGCACCTCCCCGCATGTGCCGGTGAAGCTGCCGAACCAGAAGTAACTGAGGCTACTTCTCAGGCTCAGCCACGCGCCATTCAGCGCAAACCCAACAGCGAGCGGCGGTAGCGGCTGTCGCGGGCTTCATTCAGGCAGACGAAGCTGCCATCGAAACCCTGGCCGTAGCGCTTCTGTCCCTTGGCGTAGTAGACGCCCTTCCTGAAATCCAGCCACACCACCCTGTCGACGGGGCAATGCCGCTGCGCCTGCGCCTCGTCGCGAAACGGCGTCAGCGGCAATGCCGACACACCCGTGGTACCGGCACAAAGGATCACGATCGCGCTGAGCGCGATGCCGGCGATATTGCAGGACATCTGTCGGCCTCCGATCCGGGCCGTGTGCGTGACGGCCTTTCGACAGGATAGCATGCGATCCCTAGGCGGCGAGCAGGATCGCGTCTTCCGTCGGCCATCATGCCGGGCTACATGGGACCAGCATCACTTCAACGCGTGGACACCGAATGTCGGCCGAGCCTGAAACCAGAACCGGACCCCGCCCGCCAGCGCCGCGCCTAGCCCTGTTGCCGATGATCATTTTCGGCTCGCGCTGGCTGCAACTGCCGCTCTATCTCGGGCTGATCGTGGCGCAATGCGTCTACATCGTGCTGTTCCTGAAGGAGCTCTGGCACCTCTCCTGGCACGCGATCGACCTCACCGAACAGCAGATCATGATGAGCGTGCTGGCGCTGATCGACGTCGTGATGATCTCGAATTTGCTCGTGATGGTCATCGTCGGCGGCTACGAGACTTTCGTCTCGCGGCTCGATCTCCAGGGCCATCCCGACGAGCCGGAATGGCTCGGCCACGTCAATGCGAGCGTCCTCAAGATCAAGCTCGCGATGGCGATCATCGGCATCTCCTCGATCGCGCTGTTGCGCACCTTCATCGAGGCCGGCAATCTCGGCTCGGACCGCGCCGGCTTTACCGAGACAGGCGTGATGTGGCAGGTGCTGATCCACATCACCTTCGTGGTCTCGGCGATCGGTATTGCCTATGTCGACAAGCTCAGCGACAGCGGCATGCGCAAGCACGCCGAGTGAGGCGGTCGCCTTAGCCCTTCGCCTCAAGCCACGGCACAGCTTGGTGCAGGCCGACCGGACGTGCCCGTCAGGTCCGCACCAGTCTGATCGGCTAAGCGACGATGTTTACTGTTCGTTAAGCAGACTCACGGCCGTATGGCTTTGGGGACATCGAGAGCCGACGCATGAACAGAGAGCTTCGGGAATTTCGACGGCTTGAGCGTGTGTGCCTGGAGCAGGCTGCGCTCTCGACCATGGACCTCGCCCGAACCGGGCTTCTGAAGGTGGCCGACGACTGCCGCCTCGCAGCCGAAGCCATCGAGGCGCACGCCCCGGCCCGCGGGCCATTGGCTGGTGCCGTCCAAGCATTGAAGATCGCCCTGAACGCCGCGCGCCCTTCCCGGCACTAAGCCAGGCCATCTGCGTTTAGTGAGAATACCTGCGCGAGGCTTCTCCAGTCAGCCTTTGCTCGAGGCCGTCTCTTTGCCAGCAGCTTGCTCGCGCGCGAGCCGTTCGGCCCTCAGCCGTTCACGGTTGGCATAAAGCGCCTTCTGCGCGGCCTCATGGTCGCGCATGGCCTTTTCCGCCTCGATCCGGCGCGAAGCATCGCGCGCCTGGCGCTGTTCAGGAGTCAGGGGTTTGCGTCTGAAGGAAATATCTTCTGTCATGGCGCGATAACGCGGGGGTGAGGAGAAAGTTCCACGAGACGCACTTGACGGTGCATTTGGATCCGACGGAAAGAGGTGAGTATTCAGCCTCTTAACGGGATAGGAGGAGCATCGGTTCTCAAGGCGGGTTCCCTCGGCCTCCCCTTCCCTTGGCAAGCGGCGCTCGTCGCACGATCAGGGTCAGCACAAAAAACTCGAAAACAACCCCATGCACAGTAGCTAAGTCCCAGCGGCACAATACTTTTGGCATCCGCGGCAACGCCGTTTGACCCGTCGGGCAAAACAATGGCATTCTGCCATCTTCGGAAAATCTGTTGAGAGCTTTGTCGAGGCTGTTTACGTTGCGCCCCTCGCCCCAGCATCTTGCCGATCATCGTCATACCCAACTCACGCTCGGCTGCATTGCTGCTGCGATCGGCGCAATGTTATGCTCGTCGCAGAACCGGGAGTTTCTTGATGAGCAAAATCGCCGTCGCCGTCATGCTTGCCCTGATCGCCGCCCCCGCGCTGGCGCAGGACCATGTTCAACAGTATGGCGAACAGCCCAAGGATAAGACGCCTTCGGAGAAGGCGGACGACGATCGGGCTGAGCGCGCCTATCAACGCTCCCTCAGCAATGTTCCGAACCAGAAACCGGTCGATCCGTGGGGAACTGCCCGCGGCGATGATACGTCGAAGAAGTCGGCCGCGCCGGCCAAGCCGGCTGTGAAGCAGTCGTCCAAGGCCAAGAGCGGCAGCACCGCCAATTAGCAAAGATGCGTGAAACGGCGGGGTCGCTTGGTCCGCACCACGACGCGCAGTAGCTCGGGATTGAGAATTTGACTCGTGCCGGCGCGCCGCTTCGATTGGTGGCATGCCTTGATCTGTCCGCCGCCACACGCCTACGCACGCCGACGGCCGGCCGATCAAGATTACCTTCGGCGAGATGCGGGAGATGGGAGTGCGCGGCGTCCTCGTCTATTGCCATTGTGGCCATCATGTTGCTCTGGACGCCGACCGCTGGTCGGACAAGGCGGACACTTCGATGGCGCAAGCGAATGGGAAATCTCACCGCACTGAAAGTGAAAAACGCCAAGGCCGGCGACAAGTTCGCCGACGGTGATGGGCTAAGGCTGGACGTCGACAACAACGGGAACGCGAGTTGGGTCTTCCGATTCAAATCGCCTGCGATTGGCAAATAAAGGTTCATGGGCTTTGGTCCGTTCCGGGACGTGGGCCTGGCGTCATTTCGTTGCCGCTTCCACGGCATCCAGGAGCGGCATGTCGCGGTGTGATTCGCAGAACCGCGAGACCCTGTTGGCATTGCGGTTGAGAGCCTGCGTGTCGACGATGGGATTATTCCGGCGACCGGCATAGAAGCCGCTCAGCCAGACATTGACGGTTTGGCTATGGGTAATGCGCTGCGTGATATACTGATCGCAGGTAATTTTGGAAACGTCGACCATGACCTGGGCTTTGGCTGCTTCAATCGGAGCCATCGTGCCTAACAGTGCGAAGACAGGTCCGAGAACTCTGAATCTAGCCATCTGTAGTCCCACCAGCGACTATCCCTTTTTCACACGGTTCTGCATGCGATGAAGCATCCGCTTGACCTGGATCAAAGGAAGCGGGGCATGTGGAAAATTGCGGCGAGATAGCCAATTTGGCACGACGCCGCCGGAATGCGGCGGTCTCGTCTTGGGACGCGGTTGGCCCGTAAAGGCCGATCAACCCAATTCCAGCTCCAAGTGAATCGCCTGTGGGTCTCGCATCGCCGCGGGTTTGAACCCGAGTTTTTCGAACACCCGACGCATCGCGGTATTCTCCGGCAACACCTCTGCTGTCAGTCCCTTGAGCCCGGCCTCGCGCCCGAGTGCGGTAAGGTGACGCGCCAGCATGGCGCCGACGCCGCGGCCTTGCCAGGCATCAATGACGACGAACGCCATCTCGGCGCGTCCGGGTTCGAAGACGACGTATCGGCCGCCTCCTATGATCATTGTGCGGCCGGCCTGCTCGACCTGGGCCACCAGTGCAACGTGATTACTGAAATTGATATCCATGAAGAACGCGCGCTCCTTGTCGGAGAAATGGCGCTTGGTCCCGAAAAATCGGCGCTGCAACGACTGCGCGCTGGTCTGGTCCAGCGCACCGAGCATGCCGTCCTCGTCTTCCGACCGAAGCGCCCGGATTTCGACCAGGCTGCCGTCGCGCAGTTGCTCGCATACACTGTAGTTGGCGGCATCCGACATGCGGCTGTCATCTCGGGAGATTCGGACAGGGCAACTGCCCGGACGTAGACATGAGCCGACGGCCGGCCGCGGTCGCTTGATCTGGATCAAGTGCGCGGTATGAACGCGGCGGCCATGCTTGGCAGCCAGTCAGTGCACAGTCGACCCATGCAGGTGGGATCGCGGAGCCGCGGGGGCTTGGTCTAGATATCGTTCATAATACCTTGGCGGAGCGGCGTGATGATCACAGTTCCGGAATTGGTGTCACAAGCTCTGGGCGCGTTTCTAACGACGGAAACCAGAGACAGGTTTGGCGCTTCGCACGCCGGTCTGACCGAGCTGCTTCCTTTTGCCGCCAAGCTCACCCTGGAGTGCATCGGCAACAGCGACGCCCTGTACCACAATATCGAGCATACGTTGCTCGTGACCCTTGCCGGGCACGACATCCTGACGGGACGAGCGCTGCTGCGGCCTACCACGGCAAATGACTATGCGAACTTCATTCTGGCATGCCTTGCTCATGACATCGGATATGTGCGGGGCGTCGTTCAAGGCGATGAGGACGAGCTGTTCGTTGCAGACGTGAACGGCCGCACTATTCGCCTGCCGCGAGGATCGTCCGACGCAGCGCTGGCGCCATATCATGTCGATCGATCGAAACTGTTCGTGCTGGAGCGGCTGGATTCCGTCGAGGCGCTGGACGCGGACAGGGTCGCCCGGGCAATTGAATATACTCGGTTTCCCTACACCATGTCTTCGAATGACAGCCTGATCGAAGAGGAGGGGCTGTTGCTGCGGGCCGCCGATCTCATCGGCCAGCTTGGCGACCCCAACTATCTGAGGAAGTCGAACGCGCTGTTCTACGAGTTTGAGGAGATTGGGCTGAACAAGACGTTGGGTTACGCAACGCCAGCGGATATCGTCTACAAATATCCCCAGTTCTATTGGAGCAACGTCGCTCCCCAGATCCAGCCGGCGATACGCTATCTCAACGTGACGTCTCGCGGGCGTCAGTGGATAGCCAGTCTCTACGGCAACGTGTTCAGGGCCGAACGCGAGATGAACCTGTCCGGACCGCAGCTATAGCAGGCGCCGATCGTCTTGATCTGAATCATGCTCTCAGCTCCGGCCGAAGCTGCGCCCCTCCCCCGGTGCGTTCAGCTTCCTTTGCGAGCGGTCCCTGACTGCGCCTCGCCAAGGCCGGGATTGATGGCGAGCGACGCTCCGGCGGCGCCGCCGGCTTCATAGGCCGTCATCGACACCATCCGGCTGGTGCTCCGCTGGGTCCGGATCTTGAGGTCGAGCTTGTCGAATTCTGCATCGACCACCGAGGTCTTGAGGACGACCAGCCCGCGGCCGGTGCTTTCGTTGACCTGATCGCGACTGACCTTGATCGCCACCAGCCTGTCCGCGATTGACGCCACCATCCCGAGCGCGAAGGAGGCATTGGCCAGATGCCGCTCCTGGTGCCGGAACCGTGCGTAGGCGACCGAGGTCTTGAAGCGGCCAAGCTCAGTGCGCACGGCGCCGTCGATCAATTCGGCCAGATAATGCGCGACCTCGACATCCGCGCCGAGACCGAAGAACACATAGCTGCTCTCGCCGGCCGCGTTCTTCTCGCGCCAGACCCGACAATCGCAGAAATGAGCGATCGCGCCGATGCAGTCGTCCAGAGGAATTCGCTTCTTGCGATGGGTCTCGTAGACCCTCCGTTCGCACGGCGAGGCGCGCAGCTCGACGTCGGAGAGCGATAAATCGTGGCGATCCAGCAGTTCGGCGACCTTGGCGGCGGCAGACAGCGCCTCGTCCTCGGTGCAGCCATTGGCGATGGTTTTGGCGCGCAACGCCTGAATGCGGAGCTTCAGCTTGTCGAGCGCGGCCGGATTGAACGTCTGATTCACCGATCACCTGCCCGGGAAAGCCCAACCGACAGGCCCCGGTCGGATTTACTGGTGGGGGTGTGCCCCGTCAACGCCTTGAAATCAAGCGCCTTATCGACCTTGGGTGCAAGACATCGACGGTCCTGGCTACGGAGCGTCCTGCTGTCCGGCTCTTCCGATGTGATCGACCAGCTGGACCTGTGGTGTCACTTCATCGAAATCGTGATCTGGCTGATGTTGGCCGCGAGCTCAAGCCCCGCCTTCGGTCCCTGCAACGCGATGGTCACGCCCTTCTCGTTGCGCAGGTGGACGCCGTTGACGCCTCCGACCAGCGCGAAGCCGCCGCCGACGGAGCTGTAGGTGCCGGCGAAATCGCCGACGTCGCCGATGCCGGACGCCCAGCCATCAAACCGGCCGACCGTCGCGCCGACGGTGATGCCGAAGCTCATGCCGGTGATGCTGAAGGGATAGGACTTGCCGCGATACGTCAGCACACCGCTGCCGGCGCCGCCGCCGATCAAGAGGCCGGCCTTGACGACCCTGGCGCGGACATGGCCGGCGGCTTGCGCGAAGGATTGCGTGCACGGGGCGGCAAGCGCGAGCGTCAGGACGAGGATCACGATCAAGCGAGATGCCAGCGGGCGCAGCATTATTCGCCATTCAGGGTTTCGCAGCATCGACCTTCTTCCAGGTCTGGTCGGGATCAAACAGCGTCGTGCGCGGTGCGACGAACTCGGTCCGCGGTCCCAAGTCTTTCTGATAGACAGTGCCGGCGTGATTGACCAGGAAGGTCATGACGCCGGAATTGCCGTACTCGGCGGGCCAGGCGATCAGTGCAAAGCCGCCGATCATCTTGCCATTGACGACATAGTTGAGCGCGCCGCCCGGCGCGTTTGACCCCTGCCCCTTCAGGATACGGAAATAGTAGCCGTGATAGGGCGCCGGCCCGTCCTCGGCCTTGTAGCCCTCGCTCGATGCCTGTGCCGCCAATGCGCCGAGCGGGCTAGGGTCGCTGTCGTCGCGCCAGAACAACCCGTCCTTCTTGCCTGCACTGCTGACAATGCGCTGCGCGTACACGCCGGCCCCCTCGCCGCGATCCTTGTCGGCGTATTCGTTCTCGGCATCGGCGAAGGCGAGGCTGGTCTGGATCGCATCGAGCTCATTGCGGCCGATACGGCGATACAGCACTTCGATGCGGCCTTCGGCGGTATCGAATTCCCAGCCGGTCTTGGTGTTGGCGAGTGGAATCGGAAACGGGAAGTCATCCGGTCCCAGCATCAGCGTCGCCTTCTTGTTGCCCTCCGTCTTGATCGAATGTTTGGCGTCATACATCGAGCTGAAGCGTTGCCGGATGTCGGCGTCGGCGACCTCGTCGCCGGACGAGACGATGTCCTGGGCGGCGCTGCCGAGCACTTTCAGGATGGCCCTGTCCGGGCCGCTCTTGACGGCTGCCGCGAGCGCTGCCGCAGCCTCCTCCGGTGTCGGATAGGACTGCTGCGCCTGGGATGGCGAACTCATGAGCGCCAGCGCCATGATGACCGGCAAGGTCGCACGAAGAAGCAATTTCAAGCTCATCATGGCGTCACCTCCGCGGGGATCCTCGCGCCACCGGCGAGCCAATCTCGGTAGGTGCGAAGCTTCAAACCGAGCTTTTCGTAATAGACCCGGAGATAGCCATCGGCTCCTCGGGTGACCGCTTTCGGCATCACCTCTTCGACCTCCTGCGCGATGACGCCGACATAAGCCTTGTCGCTGCCGATATAGCTGAAGCGGTAATAGCCGAGGCCGTTTGCGAGGTGGCCGAGCAGAACAACATCATGCTTCAGCGCGATGTCGGAGCGCCGCCCACCGCCACCACCCCCGCCGCGACCGCCTCCTCCGCCACCACCATGGAAGCCACCGCCCCCGCCACCGCGTCCCGCGAAGCTCGCGCCGCCACCGCCGCCACGCGGCCCCGCGCTCGCCATGCTGGACCGACCGCGGGCCGATGCCGCTGCCGCCGAGCGGCCCGACGACACGTTCAACGCGCCGCCGCCACCGCGGTTCGCGGCCTTGGCGCCGCCGCCCTTTGCACCAACGTTCTTGGCACCAGCATTCTTGGCACCAGGATTCTTGGCACCGGCGTTCTTGGAACCACCCTTGGCGGCACGATCGCCGCCGCCCTTTGCACGATCACCACCAGCCTTGGCGCGATCCCCCGCGCCCTGACGGTCACCTCGATCGCCTGCGCGGTCTCCTGCACGATCTCCAGCGCGATCTCCAGCACCTGGCCGGTCCTGTCCCGGCTTCAACACCTGCTGTCCGTCGCGCCCGCGGAAATCCATGCGGTCGGCCGCACCGGCCTTCAAATTGCTATTGCCGAAGCGCTGCTGAACATTCGCGTTGTTGTAGCGTACGCCCTGGCGATGCGCCGGATTGTGCTGCCAGCCGTTTCCAATGTTCGTGGTCCGGTGATTGATATAGACGTTGCGGTTGCCCCAGTTGCAGCCGCCGCCCCAATAATTGCCCCAGCGGCCGATGGCCCAGGCCGTGCCGAAGGCAAGACCCGCCGCGACGACGCCTGCACCGATGTAGGACGGGTAGCCGAAATAGTAGGGCGGATACTCCGTGTAGGGCCACGCTCCGTAAACCGTTGCCGGCTCGTAATACGGCACGTACATCGTGTCGGCCACGGCCGGTTCGATCACGATCACCTGCTTGCTTTCCTGGGTCTGGACGCTGACCTTTTGCTGCTTGGTGGTGACAAGCTTCTTGTTGTCATAGGCCTTGGTGCGCAGGCGCTGGACCGCATCCATCACATCCGGCTGCTGCGCGAGCACGGCGTCGCCGAGCGCCTTGGTCCAGTCGAGCTTGTCGCTCATCATCGTGAGGACCTCGGCAGTCGAGGCCAATGCCTTGATGCTGTCGTCCCAGGACTGCTTCTCGACCTCGGTCTTCAGCGCATCGCCCTTCAGGCTCTTCTCTTTCAGCCAGCGATCGGCCTGCACGACCTCCAGGGGATAGGTCGATGCCGCCAGCACATTGGCGAGCAGCTCGTCGGGATAGAGGGCGATCGGGGCCACCAGCGCCTCGAGCTGCTCGGGCTTCAGCAGCTCGGCAACCGGCGCCGGCGGACTTGCCGGCTGCACCTGCGTGCTCGGGGCTGCCGGCGGCGTGGCCTGCGCCATGGCAGCGCTGGGAACCGCCGCCACAAGCGCAAGCGCCATCAGGGTCTTGCCGCAGTGAAACATCACAACCTCCCCAAACATACTGCCCGCGAGGATCGTGCCGGAGCGTCGGCGTTTGTTGATCGAGATCAAGGAAAGGCTGCTCCGAGACCTTGTTGCGGCGCGACAGCGGCAGGGCAGCCGGATCTCGGTGTCAGCGAGTGATCGGGAGCCTGATCGAAAACACCGCCCCGCCCCGCGGCAGGTTCTCGACGTCGATCGTGCCGTGGTGAGCCTCGACAATGGTCTTCGCAATCGCAAGTCCCATGCCCATGCCCTGCGGCTTGGTGCTGAAGAACGGATTGAAGACGTTCGCGAGATCGCCGGACGAGATGCCGGGACCGGTGTCGGCGATCTTGATCTCGGCCTGGTTGCCGACCCGTACCGTCGCCACACTGACCTCCCGCTTCCTCATGTCGGCATCGGCGACCGCATCCATGGCATTGATGATCAGGTTGAGCACGACCTGCTGGAGCTGCACGGCATCACCCTTGACATGCAGGTCGGTGGACGGAGGGACATAGGTCAGCGCGATGCGGCGTCCGTCGGCAACGGCCGCCACCAGGCCGATCGCCTCCCGCACCGTGTCGTTGAGCTTGAGGTTCTTGATCTCGAACGGCGTCTTCTTCAAGACGCTGCGCAGCCTGCGGATCACCTCGCTCGCCCGCTGATCGTCGCGCCTGATATCGCCGAGGATCTGCCGTATCTCGTCGATGTCGGGCGAGGCGCCCTTGAGCATGAGCTCCGCCGTCTCCGCGTTGGTCAGGATGGAGCCGAGCGGCTGGTTGAGCTCATGCGCGATCGAGGTCGTCAGCTCACCAACCGCCGAATAGCGATTGGCGTGCGCGAGCTCGGCCAGACGCTGCAGCGATTCGACCTCCGCAACCTGACGACGCCGGCGCTCATGCAACAACACGCTGATCAGGCCGGTCTGCACCAGGATCACGGCGGCGATCAGCAGCAATTGCCAGCGGTAGGTCTCCCACAAGCCCGGATCACGGAACATGATCTCGCTCCCGGGAGGCAGATTGCTCTCGCTGATGGACCAGCGTTGCAGCTCCCGCCAATCGTAGCGCGGCGTTCCGAATTCGATCGTCTCGTATTTGATGCCGGCCGGCTTCTCGCCACCGAGGATGCGGATGACGGCATCGACGGTCTTCCGGCTCGTCTCTCCGGTCAGCTGCATCGGGCCGCCGACGGTGCTGCCGAAGAAGGCCTCCTGGTAGGAGAAGATCGGGGCGTTGGCGACCGCGTGGAGGCTGCGCAAGGCGATGTCGCCTTCGTAGACGATTCCCGCGGCATCGACCGACATCAGGCCCCAGAACAGCACCGTGTTCGGCGGAAGATTCGCGGCGCGCTTGAGGACCTCATCGAACGCCAGGTCCGAATACCACGTGAGGCTGACGCGATTCCCCAACGGCTTCAGCTCCCGCTTCACCTCGTCGATCCAGAACTTCTCGAGCGGAGATGCGCCAATCACCATGGCAACCGTCTTCGTATCCGGCAGAACACGGAGAATGTCGTCGAACACGGCCATGAAGTCATTGTGGACCGACACGACGACGTCATTGTCGGTGAGGTCGAGGCGGTTCACGAGCCGCTGTTCGACCACTGTCAGCACTATCGGCGTATCGGGAAAGAGGGTTTGCCGATATCGCTGCACGAACCGCGCCGCCGGCGCGCCGATGCTCAGCACGATGTCAGGCGGCGCGCCCTCGTAGAGCGAGTGCAGATAGTCGACGAAGGGCGCTTCCGGACCCGGATTGTTGAAGCGCGCGGAGAGCAGGGCGTGCTCCTGGATATCGAGGGGCCAGCGCGACTGCTGCTCCAGCCCTGCCTTGATGCTGCGCGCATATTCGCTCCAGGGCCGGAATTCGCGGCCGAAGGAATGCAGCACCAGCACGCGCTTGAGTTCTCCGCGCGCGCTGCGTTCGGCGGCTCCGGCCGCGCCGGACAGGAGGCAGACGGCGAGCAACAGGCCGAGCAACGCGGCCGCGACTGACCGCGGCATGACCGAGGCTATCAACCTGCGCCCTCTCATCCGCCTCCCCGACGGCTCTCTCCGGCCGTTGCTGGCCACAATTCTAGCGGGAAGTGAGGCGCTTCGACAGGCCTCACGCAGGCCACTCGCCGGCTTCAGTGCCCGCTCAGCACCAGCGTCTTGATCGGCAGCAGCAACGCCTGGATTCGCAGCAGCATGGCGTGCACGAGGCCGACGCCGTCGACGACGTGCAAGGCAATGGCCCGGCCGTTGCTAGTCTCCTTCGCGGCGATCTCCTCATGGTTGCTGGTATAGGCGTTGACGATGCAACTGCTGCCCGGCGTCACGCCTTCGAGCCCTCCCTTATAGAGCGGCTCCATGAATGCCAGGATCGTGCCGGGTCGCGCGACATTCTGTGCCTCGATGAGCTGCTCTCCGCTTCGGAACTGTCCGGCCGCGATGTAGTCCTGCACATTGGTGATGACCATCGGAATGATGACCCAGGGCCTCGATATGCAGGTCGCTTCCGCCACCATGCCGACTTGCAAGACCTGAGCCTCGATCTGGCCAAAGCCCGCCTGCAGACCCTGCCGGCCCGCGCCATCCGGGACAAGCACGCCCGCCGGCCGCAACAACTGATTGACCACGTCGCCGACGCGGACCAGGAATTGCTCCACCCGGCCGTCAACGCCGGCGCGGACAAAAGTCTTGTCCAGATCCACCTGCGCCTCGGCCAGCGTCGCTTCGGCGCTGGCCTTCTCGGCCGGCAAGAGCGTCGAAACGCGCAAAGCTGCCGACTGCCTCGAAGCCGTGGCGGCGTCGACCCCGGCCTGCCGCTGATTGACGATCACCTGCAGCTTTTCAATGTCGCGCTGCGGCACGATGCCGGGATTGCGACGCTGCAACTCGGACTTGACGTCCAGTTCATCCTTGGCCTGCTGAAGGTTGGCCTTGGCTTCCTCGATCTGCGCGTCAGCCTTGATCACGTCGGATTGCGCGGTCGTCAGCGACGCATCGACCTCAGCGATCTTGCGCTTGGCGGTTTCCAGAGCCGCGCGTTGCTTCGAGCTGTCGAGGCTGAAGAGCACGTCACCCTTCTTTACCGCCTGGCTGTAGCCGACATTCACTTCCGCGACCCGGCCCGAGCCCTCGGGCAGGATCGGCACCGTACGGTAATAGAGCGTCGCCGAGGTCGTTGACGGGTGAAAGTAGAAGATCATGGTGATCAGCGACACCGTGAGCATCAGGCAGCCGGTGATGCCCCATCGCAGCTCGTACCAGACGGAAAAGAACGTGATCTCCTTGCCGAACCGCTTGCCCTGGGCATAGCGGCGGTAGAGGTAGTCCGGCAAGATCGTCAGAAGGGAGCAGAACATGAGCTCAAACATGGCTGTGCTCCTTCTCCTTCGGGACTGACTTCTCTGCCGGCGGGCCCGGTTGATCGGATTCGCGCCCGTCGCTCGGCGCGGCGTCGGCGATCCTCTCGACGGAACCGGCAATGCTACGCAGTGGCGTACCGAAATCGGGCAGGTCGATCATCGCGAGCAACAGGCCCGCCACCCAGAAAATGTGCAAGTGCGTAAAGAGCGAGATGATGCCCAGCACCGCCACGATCTCGAATTGCAGCTTCTGCGACTTGTGCGCCATTCGCTCGGGCAGGCTGTGCAGCTTCCAATAGAGCGTGCCCACCCAGAGTATGGTGCCGATCAGGAAGATGCCCATCACCACCGTCAGCGTATCGATCCCGCTTGCCGGTGCGAGATAGAAGGGCAGATGATGGGGGGCCATCGGATGAAGCTGATCGCTCAAATCTCTCTCCCGGTCAGAAATGCGGCTCACTCGGAATGTGCGACAGCGTGCGCAACGAGGTTGCGAGAACGGTTGATTTGAATCAAGGGAATGCCCCTTGCCAGACCTAGCCTACCTCAGAAGCCAGAATGCACCTATAGGAGCGCGTCAGTCATGCCCGGCATCGATGATCTGATCCCCAGCGCCATGCAGATCCGGAAAGAAGCCGCGCTCAAGGAGGCCGAGAAGGCGGAGGAATATGTCCGCCTCGCCACCGCCACCGAGGCCGAGAAGCGCGCGTTGATCGAGCGACTGAGCAAGCCGTCCGGCAAGACCGAGGAAGAGAAGGTCAAGCTCGCCTCGACCATCATTCAGCGTGCAGTGCGAAACGGGCTGACCGAGGTGCAGGTCTACCGCTTTCCCAACTCGCTCTGCACCGACAAAGGACGCGCCATCAACCAGATGGAGAAAGGCTGGGAGACCACGCTGACCGGCATCCCCAAGGAGATCTTCCAGCTCTGGACCGACCATCTGAAGCCGCGCGGCTATCGCATCGCGTACCAGATCATCGATTTTCCCGGCGGTGTGCCCGGCGATATCGGCGTGATCATCTCATGGGGTGACGACTGATCATGGCCAAGGACAAGCCTGCGGAGAAAATGAAGCGCAAGGACTATGAGCAGGAGCTGGAAAAGCTCCAGGTCGAGCTGTGTCACCTCCAGGAATGGGTTAAGGCGGAGAAGCTGAAGATCATCATCATCTTCGAAGGCCGCGATGCCGCCGGCAAGGGCGGCACCATCAAGGCCTTGACCGAGAAGGTAAGCCCGCGGGTCTTCCGCGTCTGCGCCCTCCCCGCGCCGTCCGACCGACAAAAGTCCCAGCTGTTCCTGCAACGCTATATCGAGCAGTTTCCGGCCGGCGGCGAGATCGTGATCTTCGACCGCAGTTGGTACAACCGCGCCGGTGTCGAATACGTGATGGGCTTCTGTACGCCCGCCGAGCACAAGCGTTTCCTGGAACTGTGCCCGCTGGTCGAGAAATTCGCAGTGGACGCCGGCATCATCCTGATCAAGCTGTGGCTGGAGGTCGGGATGGAGGAGCAGGAGCTCCGCTTCCATGCCCGTATCGAGGATCCGTTGCGGCAGTGGAAACTGAGCCCGATGGACACCGAGTCATTCGGCCGTTGGTACGACTACTCACGCGCCCGCGACATGATGTTCGAGGCGACCGACACCCGGCACGCGCCATGGCGGCTGATCCGCTCCGACGACAAGCGCCGAGCGCGGCTCAACGTCATCTCGCACATCCTGAAGACGATCCCCTACAAGAAGATCGCGCCGGCCAAGGTCAAGCTGCCAAAGCGCTCTCACAAGGGCCGCTATAACGATCAGGCGAGTTTGCGCAGGATGAAGTTCGTCGAGGAACGGTACTGAGGCAAAGCAGGCCGCGCCGGGAGCGCGGCCCGATCGTCCTGTCTTTACTTCAGCCGGATCGTGACGCCGCCGACCGCAGCCGACACTTCCGCGCCGACCCTCGGGCCGCTGAGCTGAAGGATCACGCCATTGCCGTTCTGCAACTGCACGGCGCCTGCACCCGCCGCAACCGCCCCACCTGCTCCGCCGGCCGCGTAAGAGCCTTCGATCGATTGGGGCCCCCTCAGATTGAGAGCGCGGCCAACGAACTTGGTGGTGGAGGCACCGATCGTGAAGCCCACGCTCATGCCGGATACAGTGAACGGATACTTCTTGCCGTGAAGCAGGAGGACGCCCTCCCCGCCGCCGACGCCAATGATGAACCCGCCTTTGGTGAAGACGACCGCAACCTGCCCGGTCTCGGCCCGCGATGCCGTGCTGAAACCGACGACGCTTGCAAGCGAGGCGACAACGGCGGCGCAGATGGCGACTTTTCTCATGACTTTCGTTCCCCTTTGGTTGTGACGCCGAGCTATTAGGCCAAGATCATCGCGAAGTAGCCAAACACGGTGAGCAGAATGCCCGAGACGGCATAGCCGACCGGAAAACCGATCCAGGGCACCGAGCTCTGGATTTCGACCGCGGCCTCGCGGCACGGACCGGAATGCGACCGGGCACCGGCAACGCCGCCCATCAGCACAGCCGGGTTGATCTTGAAGACGTGGAAGCCGATCGCCCAGACGATGAACGGCGGGATCGTGCAGGCGATGAAACCCGCAACGAAGATCTTCAAGGCAACGGCACCGGTCAGCTGCGCCAGCAATCCGGCGCCGGCATTGATACCGACGATGGAGACGAAGACAACGAGGCCGAGATCCTCCAGCACGTTGCGCGCCGCGTTTGGCGTGTTGCCGAAGAACCGCAGCCGCGACACGGCCGAGGACACGATCACGCCCGACAGCAACAGACCGCCGGCGTTCCCGAGGCCGATCTTGGCGCCGAAGGCCGGGAATTCGATCATGCCGATCAAGAAGCCGAGGATCATGCCCGCGGCCAGTGTCAGCAGGTCGGTGGAGGTGTTGGTGCGCGCGATGCGCCCCCACATCTCGCCGAGCTCGTTGACGGCCGACTTCAGGCCGACGACCGTGATGATGTCCATCCGCTGCAGCTCGGTCTTGAGACCGGCCGGAATCTGCACCCCACCGCGTTCGACCTTGCCGATCTGCAACTGACCAGCAATGGCCTGCTCCCGGAAGGATTCGAAGGTCCGTCCGACCATGTCCTTGTTGGTGACGAGAATCTCGGCCTGATCCAGGGGAACACCGAGCGCCTTGGCATCGGCGACCTCCGGGCCGATCAGGCCCATCTTGTCGGTGAGATGCGCGGTTGCGCCGCCGAGCGCGACGACGTCACCCTTTTGCAGCACGAGGCCGGAATCGGCTCCCAACGGCTCATCGCCGCGCACCACGTTGAGGATGCGATATTCCGGATTGACCGTGCGGAATTTGGCGATGCTCATGCCGACCTGCGCCGGATTTTCGAGCCGGTAGGCGCGCAGGCCGAACTGCCGATAACCGGTTAGGCCGCCGCCTTCGAGATCCTTGACGCCGAACTCCTGCTCGTACTGCCTGGCCGCCGCCTTGGCATCGACGCCCCACCAGCGCGGCAGGTATTTGCAGATCAGGATGATGCCGACGGTGCCCCAGATATAGGTGATGCCGTAGGATAGCGCGATCATGCCTGAGGCGTCCTCGGGCTTCATGCCCTCGGGAAGCTTGACCACTCCCGAGGTGATGGCCTGCTCGGCCGAGCCGATCGCGGCCGACATGGTCTGCGATCCCGCCAGCATGCCGCCGGCGGCGCCAATCGGCAGCGCGAAGAGCCTCGAAAGGATGACGACGAGCGCCAGACCGAGCACGCTGGACACCAGCGCCAGGATGCAGAATTTAAGGCCATCTCCCCTGAGGCTGTTGATGAAGGACGGACCCACGCGAAGGCCGACCCCATACATGAACAAATAGTAGAACAGGCTCTTGGCGAAAGTGTTCAGCTCGAGCTTCACACCGTAGACCGACGCCCAGACCGACAGGCCCGCGCCGACCACGATGGCGCCGGCAACCATGCCGAGACCATAGCCTTTGATGCTGGCTCGCCCGATCCAGACGGCGAGCCCGACGACGAAGAACAGCAGCAGATATGGATTCTGCTGCAAGAACGTGAAAAAGCCCTGCATGTTCGCCCCCTGTTATGACGCAGCCTTGAGCTTCGGCGGAGCGCTCGGCTTTGGCCGGCCGAGCTTCGCCAAGGCTTCGGTACGCACGAGCTTCAGCCCTTCCTTGGCGTCGTAGCCATGGATCTCCTTCACATCGAGCTTGCGCATGAAGTCGATGGTCTCCTGGGTAATGACCTGCCCCGGCACCATGATCGGGAAGCCCGGCGGATACGGGATCACGAAATTGGCTGAGACGAGCTCCGGACCGGCCTTGAGTCGCCGGTCAATCTCGGAATCGCCAAGGCGGATATGTTCGCAACCCGCCGCGTCATAGGCGGAGTAGAAGCCGCTGCGGATGTCCCCTTCGTTGGTCTTGGTGCCGGCATCGCCGCGGAAGCTCGGATGGAAATGCGAGAAATTCGGCAGGTCAGGCACGTCGGTCATCAAGCTCTTGACCCGCGCTTCGAAGGTCTTCTTGGCATTGGCACCGCCTTGCGCAAGCCCGCGATCGACCTCGCCCGCGATCTCGGCGAGGACGCGGATCAGATGCGCGACGTCGCTGCGGGTGTTGTTGATGTTGGACTGGACCAGCACCGAGTTGCGTGAGGTCTTGTTGACTTGGATGTTGTACTCGTTGGCGAGGATGCCCTTGAATTGGGTACCGTCAAAGCCGGCCATGCCGCACACCAATGTCATCCGGGTCGGATCGAGGCAGAACTCATCCTCGTCCAGGCTCTTGAGCGTATTCGCCCAGTTGACGCCGGGTGCGAGATAGTCGGTGAAACCGCTTTGGCGGTATTGCGTCGGCACCATGACGTCGGCGCCGAGAATGCGGAAATACTTCGAGAGCAGCGCGTTGTTGTTGACGGCATGACGGATGGCGAGCGCGATTTCCATCGCATTGGCGACAAGACCGTACCCCTCGAGCTCCATCTGACGCCGCGAGATGTCGAGGCTGGCGATAAGCTGCTGGTTCGGACTGGTCGAGGCATGGGTAAAGACGGCCTCCTTGAACTGCTGCTCGACCGTGTGGAATTCGACGTCCTTGACCGAGAGCATGGAGCCCTGCCGGATCGCCGACATCGACTTGTGGGTCGAGTTGGTCTGATAGACGCGCAGCCGGATCTGTCGCGGATCGGGAATCAATCGCGTCTTGAGCAACACCTCGTCCGACGGAGTCTTGCCGAGCTCTGCCTGCTGCTTCTCGTAAGCCGCGACCGACTTCGGATCGTGCATCCAGACCTCGATCTCGTTGGCGGCCCCCATGGCTGTGCGCCGACGCAGGAACGGCGAGAAGCGCGCGAAGCCGAACCAGGCTTCATCCCAAAGGAAGATCAGGTCCGGCTTGATGGCGAGACATTCCTCCATCACCCGGCGGGTGTTGTAGATGTGGCCGTCGAAGGTACAGTTGGTAAGGTCCAGCATCTTGACCCGATCGAGCCGGCCATCGGCCTTCGCGCCGAGCAGCGCCTGCTTGATCGTCTTCAGCGGCACCGCGCCATACATCGAATATTCCGTCATCGGAAAGGCTTCGACATAGAGCGGCTGCGCGCCTGCGAGCACCATGCCGTAATGGTGCGACTTGTGGCAGTTGCGGTCGACAATCGCGATATCGCCCGGCGCAAGCAGCGCCTGCACCGCCATCTTGTTCGAGGTCGAGGTACCGTTGGTGACGAAGAAGACGCGGTCGGCGCCGAGTGCCCTCGCCGCCTTCTCCTGCGCCTTCTTGATGGTGCCGGTCGGTTCCAGCATGCTGTCGAGGCCGCCCGTGGTGGCGCTGCTCTCTGCCAGAAACAGGTTCGGGCCGTAGAACTCGCCCATGTCGCGAATCCAGTCGGACTTGAAGATCGACTTGCCGCGGGCGATCGGCAGCGCGTGAAACGTCCCGATCGGGCGTTGCGCATATTTCTTGAGATTGTCGAAGAACGGCGTGTCGTAACGATCCTGGATGCCTTCGAGGATCGATAAATGCAGCTCCAGCAACTCCTCAACCGAATAAAAGATACGGCGAACGACGCTGGCTTCAGGGTTGCCGGCCAGCTCCTCGACGTCGCGATTGGAGATCATGTAAAGATCAAGCTCGGGACGGACCCGCTTGATGATCTGGGCGAGCCGTAGCGCGGAAGCATCAGCCTCGTCGTTGAGACCCGCCGATGCGGTGATCGAGCGAAGCACCGGCGCATCGTGCCGCGAGCGCAGGCCGAAACCCTCGTTGACGACGACAGCCCCGAGATTGGGATTGAGCATGGTCGCGCAGAAGGCATCCTCCAGGCTGCCGACGATGACGGGCTCATAGATGAAGCCATCCTCCGGACGGCGCAGCTTGCGCCATTCGGCGGCGAGCGCCGGCCATTGGCCAGGTGACACGCCGGTGACAATCAGGGTTTCGAAATAGGGCCGACGTGCCTTATGCGTGCCGAAGGTGGACGACACCAGTTCGGGCGTATCGCCATCGCCATCGTCCTTCGCGCTCCAGTCTCCGGCGTGCTGGCGAAAGGATCGCGTCGCCAGGGCCTGGGTTATCCGGGTCGCAAGCGACAGCGACGCGGCCGCATCGCCGGCCGAGGCTGCTTCGCGCAGGGCCGCCATCAGTTGCAGGCCGGGATAACCGTGGAATTCTTCCGTCACCGACAGGCTGGCCAGCGCCGCGTCATAGGCCGCGCGATCGCCGCCGCGGGCCCAGCCCTTTGCGGCCTCGACCAGATCACGCCAGTCATCGGCTCGCGCGCCGGGACCGGAAAAGAACTGGTCGATGCGCTTCTGCGCGGGCTTTGCGTCCTTTGCCATGCGTCTCTCCCGATCCTTTGGGGCGAAAAGTGATGCGGGATCGTGCTGTCGGCACGGGGCGCTCCATTGATCCAAGTCAACGGTCGGATGCATTCCGGAGGCATTTGTCATCGCCGAGAACGCTGTCGAGCGACCGCAGCCACTGGCCGCTGTCGGTCTTCTCGGCCAACCCCTCCGCCCGCAAGAGATCGCGCAGTTGCGCATGCGCGCCGACGATGCAGAAGGCGATGTGCCGGGAGGCGAGCTCGTCGTAAAGGTCGTGCAACATGCGCGCGCCGGCCAAGTCGATGTAGGGCGACGCCGAGAGGTCGCAGGCCACCAACTTGACGTCAGTCGATCTGTGGAGGGCGTCGAGAACCGCCTGCTGGATGGTCTCGGCGTTGATGTAGAGTAACGAAGCCTCGGGGCGGAAAGCGATGACGCCGACGAGCGGCTCGACGCCGTCGTGCCTGGCGTTATCGGAATAGCGGCCGGTGCCCGGAAGCCGGCCGAGGAACGCAATGTTCGGCTGCGATGCACGCGCGAGCAGCAGAAAGATCGATGCAATCGACGCCAGCAGGACGCCTTGCAGAATTCCGAGCAGCAACACGGCCACCAGCGCAATCGCGGCGGCATAGAAGTCTATCCGGCTGACTTTCCACATCCGCAAGAGCGCGCGGACATCGACCAGCTTGTAGACGGCGGCAAAGACGATGGCGGCTAGCACGGCCTTGGGCAGATTGGTGAGCAGCCCTGTGAAGAACAGGAGACACAGCCCGAGCGTCACCGAACAGATCACCAGGGCCAGAGGTGTTCGTGCGCCGGCACTGTCGTTGACCGCAGATTGCGACAGGCCGCCGGCGACGGGATAGCCATGGCCGAGCGCCGCTGCGAGGTTCGCCGCGCCCAGCCCCAAAAACTCCTGCCGGACGTCGAGCGGATAGCCGTGCTTGGCGGCAAAGCTGCGCGCCGCCGATACGCCCTCGATATAAGCCAGCAGCACGCAACCGGCAGCGAGCGGAAAGAGATCGTCGAACTCCAGCAGTCCGAATGTCGGTAACCCCAGCGCCGGCAGCCCTTCCGGGATCTTCCCGGTAACGGGCACGCCCAGGGCCGGCAAGCCAAGGAGCGTGGTGACCGCGATCGCAAGCGCCACGATGGTGATCCCGACCGGCTTGCCCGGCAGAAGCCGCTCGCCAAACAGCAGCAGCAGAAGCGCAACCGCGCCGATCGCCAGCACGAGTGGATCGAGATGACCGAGTTGCCCCATCAATTTGACCGCACGGTCGAAGAAATTGTGGCCGCCGCCGGCAACGCCGAGCAGGCTCGGCAACTGGCTCATGATGATGGTGAGCCCCGCGCCGGCCTTGAAGCCGACCAGAATGCTGTCGCTGACGAGGCGGACCAGCACACTCAGCTTGAACACCCAGGCGATGAAGCATAGCACCGCGACCGCAAAAGCGCCGAGGCTTGCGATCTGCGCGTAGCGAACCGCATCGCCACCGGCGAGCACGCCGACGGTCGCAGCGATCATCAGGGAGATTGCCGAGGTCGGGCCGATTGCGAGCTGCCGCGACGCCCCGAGCAAAGCATAGCCAATGCCGCCGAGCATGTAGCCGTAGACGCCGATCTGCGGCGGAAGGCCGGCGAGCGCGGCATAGGCAAGCGAGACCGGAACAGCGTAAGCGGCGAGCGTGATGCCGGCCACGGCGTCGGCGGGAAGCCATTCGCGCCGATAGGCGGCGAGCCAGCCGCACGGCGGAAAGAACCGCGTCCAGCCTGGGGCGGACGACGCTTTCATTGCGGTACCTCTCGGTGTGACCTCTCGCAGCGCAACAGCACGACCAGCAGCGCGACCACGGGAACACCGAGCGCGAGATTGGGAATGCTCTTGGTCGCGAAGGCGCCAACCGCTGCGCCGAAGCCGAACACTGCGCACAACGCGAAAAAGATACCCGACAGGCGCAGCGTTCCGACCGGTGCATCTCCGGCGGCAACTACAAAGATGTTTTCGATAGCTTGGCGCATGTTTCCGGTGATCATCACTGTGCTGCAAACGGCGCCTTTGACCTTGGTGAATATCGCGGTCTGCATGGCTGCAACGACCGAAATTCCGAGCGTGCCGGCCATATTCGGCAGCCTGTTGTGCAAAATTCCGATTGCGATCAGCAACAGGATCTCGATCAGCGTACTGATCGCGCTGGCCCGTTCGCCGGCGGCGCGGCGCAACCAGGCGGCAATCACAATACCGACCGCAAACGCCAGGATCGGGGGCACGAAGTGGAGCGCCTTGGCCCAATTGCCGGCGGTCGCATAGACCCAGAGGAAGATCAGGTTAGCGGTCTGGGCATTCGCCATCACACCGTGGATGATCCAGGTATAGGCGTCGATATAGCCGCCGGCGAAGGCAAGCAGCAATACGATCTCGACCGTTTCATCGCGGCGGATCGCGCCGGCTGCGACCTCCAGAGTGCTCATGGTGACGATGCGGGCTCACGCGCGTTCTGCATGACCACATAGGCAACGCCGTACCGCCGGCGTGGATTGATCTGGATCAAGCATTGCTTGCGATCTTGAGACTCAGATCGCCGCAACTGGTCTGGCGAGACTTGCACCATGGATACCGTCAAGTGGGTGATCTCTACGGCTCCGGAAATCTTCCTGCTGCTGTCGATCGCGCTCGGCACCATTCTCGGCCGCGTCCGGATCCTAGGATTTTCGATCGGCACCACGGCGTGCACGCTCATCGTGGCCGTCCTGATCGGGCAGCTCGGGACCTTTACGTTCCCGTCCCTGCTGAGGGTCTTTCTCTTCAGCCTGTTCGTCTTCACGATCGGCTACCGGTCAGGACCCGAGTTCTTTGCTTCGCTGAGCATCCGGACCCTGGCGCAGGTTGCGCTCGCGCTCGTACTTGGCGGCACCGGCCTCGTCATCGTTCTCATATTTGCCAATGCGTTCGCGCTCGGTCCCGGCACCGCTTCCGGCCTTGCTGCGGGCGCCCTGACGCAATCCTCCGTCATCGGCACGGCGTCCGGTGCCCTGTCCCAACTCGGACTCGCCAAGGATGTGCTGGAGCAGCAGAACGCGAACATCGCCGCCGGTTACGCCGTCACCTACGTTCTTGGCTATATCCTCACGCTCCTGTACGTGCCGTTTGTCGCGCCGAAGCTGATGCGGATCGATTTGAAGGCGGAAGCCGCAAAGCTCGAGGCGGAACTGGCGGGGGGCAGCCCGCCACAAACTGAAAATCTGCATTATCGAAAATTCCAGGCGCGTGCCTATCGGGTGTCGGTCGCGGCGGGGCGGACTGTCGGCGCCGTCGAAGGCGAGATCGGCAGCCGTAGCGTGGTCGAGCGGATCGTGCGTCAGGGCACCGATGTCGAGCCGCATGTCGACACAGTTCTTCAAGCAGGCGACGACGTCGTCATCGCGGGACGAACCGCCGCCCTTGTCGCCGCAAAACCGATCATTGGCGCCGAGATCGACGCCGACGAGATCCTGAAGGCGCTTCCGGGCAACGTGATCGATGTCCTCGTCGATAACCGCAAACTCCATGGCCGCTCCGTCAAGGACGTGGCTGAACGCGTCGGCGACAATGCGCGCGGTGTTTTCCTGCGCAAACTCACGCGGATGGGTCGAGAGGTTCCCTTGAGCGCGGACACCCGCGTCTATGTCGGCGACGTCATGACGCTGGTCGGCAGCACCCGCAACATCGAGCGTGCCGCCGCGAACGTCGGACAAATCCTGCGCTCCGAAGATCGTACCGACATTGCATTCCTTGCCGCCGGCATCGCCGTGGGCCTGCTCGCCGGTCTCGCGAGCGTCAAGATCGGGTCGGTGCCGTTGACGCTGGGCGGCGGTGGCGGCGCCCTGATTGCAGGGCTCTTCTGCGGCTGGCTACGGTCGCGGCGGCCGACGATGGGCGCAATGCCGCCTGCGGCGCAGCAGACGCTGAGCGATATCGGGCTCGGCGGATTCATCGCAGCGATCGGCCTCGGCAACGGCCATGCGGCCTGGGTCGCGATCCAGTCACATGGCATGCTTCTGGTCGGCATGGGCCTCGTCGTCACGCTGGTACCGCTGATCGTGACGACCTTGTTTGCCCATCGCGTGCTCCACATGAATCCGGTCATCATCTGCGGCGCGCTGGCCGGCGCCATGACGGTCGACGCTGCCGTGACTGGTGCCTGCGAGGTCGCCGAAAGCCAGACGCCGGTGCTCGGCGTCGCCGTGCCCTACGCCGTCGGCAACGTCGTACTGACCGTGCTCGGCCCGATCATCGTGGCCAGTACGTTCGCCGGTTGAGGGAGGCGCGTATGAATCTCCGGCACGCACCAACTCCAAAGTCGATGGCGGCGGCGTTGCTCCTCCTGGCCTGCCTGCTCGCTCCGGCGCGCGCCGAGGACGACGTCCGTATTCAGGAGGAGGTCTGGACGCTGCCGCTGCCGCTCCCGATGCTCGCCTATGTGGTACGCCCCGTTGGCGACGGTCCCTTCCCGCTCGCGATCATGAACCATGGTGTGTCGCTCAAACCGGTCGATCGCAGCTTCTTTCCGCTAGTAGAATTCCGCGACGCCGCGAAGTGGTTCGCCAAACGCGGCTATCTCGTCGTGGCACCCGTCGGCACCGGATACGGCGCAGCCGCCATCGACATTCCAGAGCGCGGTCTCTACGGCCCGTTCTTCGCCAAGGTCGGCAACTGCACCAACCCGAACTTCCATGACGCCGGACGTGCGTTGGCGCTGGCCGATCTCTGGATCATCGACTACATGATCGCCGAGAAACGCGTCCTCCCGAAGGACGTCGTCGTCATCGGACAGTCCGCCGGCGGCTGGGCTTCCATTGCGCTGTCGAGCGTGAACCCGCCGCAGGTCAAAGCGATCATCACCTTCGCGGCAGGTCGTGGCGGACGCGTCGACGGCAAGCCCAACAACAACTGCGCACCGGACAAACTGGTCGAAGCGACAGCGGATTTCGGCCGGACCTCAAGGGTGCCGATGCTGTGGTTCTATATCGAGAACGACACGTTTTTCGGCCCTGCTCTGTCGCAGCGTATGCACCAGGCCTTCACCACAGCGGGTGGGCGGGCCGAATATCACCTGATACCGCCGTTCGGCAATGAGGGGCATTTCTTCATCGGTTCGCCTGATGCGATCCCGATCTGGTCGCCGCTGGTGGCGGAGTTTCTCGACGCGCAGAAATGAGTGCGAATACGGATGCCTGGAGGCTGAGCCATGATCAGCGCACGTGACTGTCTCTCGGGCCTTCTCGTGGCAGCGATTGCCGGCGGGGCGTCGATCGCGGACGCGGCGGCGCGAGAGAAATCTCATGCGGCGACGCCCGCCGAAGTCGCAACGCGCGGCCAGCGGGAGGCAAAGGACATCACCTATGGGAGTTGGCGCAAGCTCTGTTTCAAGGCGGGCGGCGCGCCGACGCTGTGCCGCACGTCGATCACCGGCACTTTTCCGACCGGTCAAATGGCCGTGCGCCTGGATCTCATCGAGCGTGAAGGCGACCGCAACGGACGACTGCAATTGTTCGTGCCTGTCGGGATGTATTTGCAGCACCCGGTCAAGCTGACCGTCGACCAAGGCAGCTCCTATCGCGTGCCCTACACGTGGTGTCTCGCCAACGCCTGCATCGCGGCCGACGTTGCCGATCCCAACATCATCAAGGACATGGAATCGGGAAAAGCGCTCGTCCTTGAGGTCGTCGATTTCAACCTTCTTTCGCTGACGACCTCGCTGCCGCTGGCGCAGTTCGCCGCAATCCACAAGGGTGCACCGGCACAGACGCTGGAGCAGGAGATCGATGAATGAGCAGCCGCCGCCCCTGCTAGATTGCTCCTGAAACAGCGCGCTGGATCGGCTCCATCAACGACTGCGCCCTGAAAGGCTTGGTCAGATATGCAATGCATCCCGACTCGACCGCGGCGGAGCGGTTCGCATGGCTGTCATTGCCGGTGATGTAGATCACCGGCGCCGTGACGCCCTCCTCCGCAAGCCGACGACGCAGATCGACGCCGGACTGACCATCCAGATTGATGTCAATGATGATGCAGGCGGCATTGTCGTGCTCGCCGTGATCGAGCAGCGCATGCGCCGAGTCGAACAACAACACGGTGAAGCCGTGCTCGCGCAAGAGCCGCTTGATGCTCGTGCGCATCGATGAATCGTCGTCAACGACAATGATAGGTCTGTGCGGCGACAATATCGTCGGCCTCTATCTTGACCATCGGGCAATGTACGGGCGTAGCGACCAGTTCCAAAGCTTGACCTGACGGCGCGCCACGAATTGATCCACGCGCTCTCTACAGCACCGTCAAGAAGCTTTCATATTGTCCCATTGGACAGGTCGCTCAGCGGGTCCCTTCGGTGGAAGGTTCCGTCTAGGCGGATGGTCTGCTTTCGGGATCGAGCATTCCGAGCCGCTCCGCGAGCGACACCAGCTCCGCAAGCGAGGACACCTGCATTTTCTCCATCACCTGGTGGCGATGGGCCTTCACGGTGCGCTCGCTGGTTCCGAGCTCGTAGGCGATCTGCTTGTTGATCTTGCCGCGCACGATCAGATCGAACACCTGGCGCTCGCGAGGTGTCAGCGACGCGACCAGAGTGCGGAGCAGATCGAGCTTGCCGCGCTGGCTTCGCTCAGTCGCCTGACGAGCCAAGGCGCGCTCAAGCGCGTCGATCAACTGCTCCGACGACACCGGCTTGGTCAGAAAATCCTCGGCACCAGCTTTGATGGCCCGCACCGTCGTTGCCGTATCGGCGTGCCCGGTCAGGAAGACGATCGGCAGCTTCGAGCCGAGCCGGGCGAGATGGTTCTGCAGCTCAGGACCGGTGAGCCCCGGTATCTGCACGTCGAGCAGGATGCATCCCGGCCGCTCGTCGTCCGGCAGACGATCAAGCAGATCCTGGGCGGACGCATAGGTCGCGACGTCATAGCCGGCAAGTTTCAACCGGCGCTCGATCGCTGTCCGGAACGAAGCGTCATCGTCGACGATGTGAACGAAGCCAGGCAACTTTCACCTCTTGAGAAGACAATGCCGATAGGGCGTTCGAGCCAGTTGGAGAAGCCGATGATCAGTTCAACGGGCCGACGATATCGGTCGCATCGGCACGTCTACTAATCGAATCAAAATGAGCAACGCTGGCGAAAAGGCCTTCTCATTCCGTGCAGGAAAATGCCGCCCTGTCCTTTCGTACAATGACCTTAGATACAATGGTTGATAATACGGCCTTCGTCGTACATCAACCACAGCGCGACACGGCGGGGCGCATCCCGAAAAACGAAATGGGTCCTAGTTTCTGACAGACCAATTCAGCGATTAGTTGAGGAGTTGGGCCATGTTTGTGCGCATCGCAACCGACCAGTCACCGCGCCCCAATTCTCTCCGCGACTTCGGAATGACCAGCGCGTCAAATCCAATCGTGAGTTTGAGCGAATTCACCTACAAGAAGGGCACCGAGGTCTACGGCGAGAAGGAGCCTGCCGAGTACGTCTATCAGGTCAAGTTTGGTGCGGTGCGGAGCTACAAGCTGCTGACCGACGGACGGCGTCAGATCGGCGCGTTTCATCTCGCCGGCGACATTTTCGGGCTTGAGAACGGCGGCGCACACCGTTTCACGGCGGAGGCGATCGTCGACACCACCGTTCGCCTGATCCGGCGGCAAAGCCTCGAACTGGTGGCCGAGAGCGATGCCATGGTCGCCAAGAACCTGCTCGGCATGACCACGACCAATTTGCAGCACGCCGAAGATCACATGCTGCTGCTGGGACGCAAGACCTCGCTGGAGCGGGTTGCCGCCTTCCTGCTCGAGATGGACAAACGGTTGACCGCCGCCGGCGTCATGGCGCTGCCGATGTCGCGCCGCGATATCGCCGACTATCTCGGCCTGACATTGGAGACCGTGTCCCGTGCGTTGTCGCGGCTGCACGAGTTCGGCGTGCTCGGCTTCATCGGCAACAACCAGCGCCAGATCGTGCTGCTGGACCGGCTGAAGCTCGCGAGCCTTGATTTGCAGTCTTGAGCAGCCGTCACTGTCCGCGAATGGCACAAACTGCACATCACATCGGCTCAATCTAATGTTAGCCTCGATCCATGTGGAACGAGGTCGCATTCCGGATCACCGTCGTCGTCATCGGGGCCCTGCCCGTCGCGTTCACGGCGATCATCCTTTTCCTGAGGTGAATTTGCCTCTGCGGGATACCGTTCGTCCCATCGGGATCATTTGAGGCCCGGCGCTTCGGTCACGCCGAGGTGTTCGAGTGTCTTACGCAAAACCTCGAACAGGATGGCGGCCGACCAGCCGAACAGCAGCACGCCGTTCATGGCGGTCAGCGGGCCGATGAGCCGCCATTCGCGTACTGGTGTGATATCGCCGTAACCGAGCGTGGTGTAGTTGACGAAAGCGAAATAGAGCAGCTCGCTGCCGGGTGCCGCGGCCTGGATGATGCCGTACGTCCAGGCCCATGCCAGGATTTCCAGCGTGTGCGCGACCTGCAATACCGCAGCCGTTGCGATCATCACGCCCATCAGATGCAATCTTGGTCTCTCCGTTTGCCGAAGGCCTGCGCCGCGGGCAATCGAAACGGCGACGACGGTCACCAGGGCATGGATTCCGATATTAGTCATACTGACCAGCGCGCCGACGAGGAACTGAAGCAGCATAAAGGACCGACCAGTTTTTCAGCTTCAGGGACTTGCGTCAGCGCGACGACGGCCCGTTCAGCAAGAACGCCAACGTATGCCGCGCGATCGCAAGTTCATCATCGTAGGGTTGGCCATCGCTTCCAGCCGCTGGGCTGAGATGAAACGCACTGTCGAAGCAGGCGACTTGCACCAGCGCCGGATGGTTGGCGCGCATCGAACGGATCGGTGCGAGATTATGCGGCAGACGCAACGGCGCCAAAGCGACCAACTGCTCCAGTCGAACCATCACGGCGTCATCGATCAAGACCGGTTGGGCGTCGTTCGGCCCGGCGTGAGCGACGCGATGTCCCACGGCCAGCGGCTCGACCCCCAGTTCGTCCCGAAGCCATGCGTCGACGACCGTGAATGCCGCCGCGACATCACTGACATCGTCACTGCGGTAAACGCGATGCGCCAACGAATCTCCGTTCATTCGGTGCGCCTTAAGGCGCGGACAGCTGCCCAATCCGCCAAGCCTTCCCTTGATTTGCTGTTCCAGCCTCCCCTCGCCTTGCACGGAGAAGAGCTCGAAGCTCACCCCCGCCACATCGGCATCGATAGCGAGGATTGAGTCCATGGCGGTCAATCACCAACCAGGAGCACCCGGCCGGCCACCGAGGACACTTGTCTGAGTGCGCAATCACTCTGCGGCGCCTGATGATCCATCGACATGCCCGAGGTCACACCTCACCTTCTCGCACTCAAGGCGCGTGAGAAGTTCAGGGTTTGACTTATGTCAAAGGTGCGACAGGTGTCCGTGATGCGCGCGCATTCAAGCCGTGGCACGCTCGATCCGGATCCACGCCGCCGCCAGTTCCCAGGCAACCGACAGGATGATCGGCCCGATAAAGAGACCGATGATCCCATGTGCGAGCGTTCCGCCGATGACCCCGATCAGGATCACGAGCGTCGGCGTCGTCAGGCCACGTCCCATCACGAGCGGCTTCAGGATGTTGTCGAGGAGGCCGACAGCGATGAAGAACGCGGTGAGAAGCAATGCCGTGGTGACATCCTTCGCTGTCCAGATCCAGATGATCACAGGAAGGAGAACGAGGAAGGGGCCGATCTGCACGATCGACAGCAACAGTGCGACGAATGCAAGCAGGCCGGCACTCGGGACGCCTGCGAGCTTGAAGCCGATGCCGGCCAACAGCGACTGCAAGATCGCGACTCCAATGACGCCCTGTGACACAGCGCGGATGGTCGCGCCGGCGAGCTCCAGAAAATGCTCGCTCTGCTCCGGCACGATGCGGAACAGAAAGCTGCGAACGGCGGCAACAAGCTGCGGTCCGTACGGGAAGAGGAAGCCGGCGACAAACACCGACAGCAGGAACTGAAGGGTACCGAGGCCGGCATCTCCGGCGAACGACAGCATCATCCCTGCAAGCGGTTTGAGATACGGCGCCGCCTCGCGCAGAATGGCGCGAACGTTCGTGTAGGCTTGGTTCCAGAGATCGTAGAGCTGCGGACCGATCACCGGCCAGTCCTTGATCCGCTCGGGCGCGGCCTGAAGCACGAGATCGCCGGTGCCGATTTGGCTCGCAAGATCCCTGATCCCTTCGACTGCGCTGACGCCTAGCCAGGCTACAGGACCGATGATGATGCCGAGCGTGACCAGGGTGAGGATGGCCGCGGCCAAGCGTGGACGGCCGCCGAGGCGCTTGGCGACCCAGCTGAAGGCCGGATAGAACGCCACCGCCAGCACCGCGCTCCAGGTCAGGATCGGCACGAACGGCTGGATGATCAGAAACGTCCAAAAGATCAGCAGCGCCAGCAATCCTAGCCGGATCACGAGCTGAATGATGCCTTCGGCGGGCAGGAGTTGGCGAAGTGTTCTCAAGGCTTGAGGCCTGACTCTCGACGCACGGCAAACTCTCGCGGAGTCTAACGGCTCGTCTTGAGCGGCAGGCTTGATCCATGTCAAGCCAAGGGCAATCGCTTCGCTCAGGAAAAACGCAATTGCCTCAACGCATTAGCGCCAACAATTGGACGGAGTGGTGAGCAGCATACTGGCGGAAGGGGTGTCCGCCGATCTGAATTGATTTTACATGACAAATCACGTCTATTGGCTCCGTACCCCTGTTTTGGCCCCTGCCAAGCTTTGGAGCACCGTAGAATGCCGCCTGACGCACCCGCACAGCCGCAGACCAGTAGCACGCTTGCGACGCCCACCGCTCCGGCAGTCACCGCCCCGGTAAGCCCGCAGCCGCAGCAACCCTCCAAGGTCGAGGCACCGGCTGCCGCCCGCCCCGTTCCCGGCTCGAAGGCATGGGCTCAGATGACGCCCGAGCAGCGTCACGAGCAGCTCAGAGGGCCGGAAAATCCCCGATCGCGCGGACACTCCCCTGCCCGCGACATGCGCGAAGCCGCAGCAGAAGCGGCGGGCGACAATGTACCCAAGCCCGACGGCGAGCAGCAGGCAGCATCACCTGCAAAAGTTCAGGTCGGCAAGTACGAGGTTAGCGAGGACGAGCTCGCCGCCATGATGGACCGCCAGGCGCAGGACGATCTGCGCAAGGCCACCATCCCGCCGACGCCCGCCGACTACAAACTGCAAATTTCCCCCGATGCGAAATTGCCGGGTGGTGTCGAATTCAAATTTGATGCGAGCGATCCATCGCTGACCGCCGCCAAGAACTGGGCTCACAGCAAGGGGCTCGACCAGGGCGCCTTCTCCGAAATGTTGACGCTCTACGCTTCGCACGTTGCGCAGCAGCAGGCGGCGCTCGCCGAGGTATCCCGCGCCGAGATCGCCAAGGCCGGCGTGAACGCTCCGCAGCGGGTCGACGCGATCGGCAAATGGATCAGGGCGGAAGTCGGCGACGCCGACGCAAGGCCGATCTTGGCGACGATGGTCACCGACGCGCATCTCCGTTTCTTCGAGAAGATGCAGCACAGGGTCACGTCTCAGGGCGGCGCCTCGTTCTCTCAGTCGCATCGCGTACCGGCCGACGACAAGGCCATCCCTGGTTACGCCAAAATGAGCTTCGAACAGCGCCGGTTTGCGCAGGATCAGCGCGCGGCGCAGCGCCGATAAATCTCAGATCAACGAAGGGACTCCGCAATGGCTTTAGCTGTCATCACCGTCAACAATCCATCGCCCGCCTTGGACAAGCGATTTCAGGAAGTGCAGATCGTCGCCCGCGCACTGGATATCGCGGAGAGCCAGATCCGCATAGCCGGCGGCACCGTAGCATCGGGCACCATGACGGACGCTGGCGTCACGCTGGGGACCTGGACGTATACCGCGGTCGCGGCATCGTGACGGCAGCCCAGCCGGAGGCGCGGCAGCCAGGCTGCTCGCTGTGCTGGATCGATGGCATCTGGTCGAAGCCGATCAGGGGCTGGACCGGCTTTCCCATCTGCCGTGAGCACGTGGCCGAGACGCTTGCTCGCGTTGGCGGCTTCCCGCCCGTCACCTGCACCATTGATCCATCTAGTCAGTCGCAATCGCTTCACTGAGGGGAGCATGATCACCAGCTATTCGGAGTTGATCGCCGCCATCAACGCGCAGCGCGAGGCTCTCGGCGTCCGCCAGCAGGACTTCGACGAGCTTGCAGGATTTACCCCCGGCATGACCGGCAAGGCGTTCGGACCCGGAATGGTCCGGCGCCTCGGCCCTGAAAAATTGTTTGATGCCATGAGGGCGGCCGGGCTCGCAATCCACCTTGAGCCGGACCCGGAGCAGGTGGAGCGCATGAAGCGGCGGATCGCGGAGAACTATCTCCCGCGACAGGCAAATCAAGCGCGGCCGAACAACCGTGCAAATATCGACGGGAAGACTGTCGAGCGCGTTTTGGATTTTCTCACGCAGCCGAAAAAGGGTGGCATCTTGCGGCTTAAGCGGGCCGTCGCGGAATACCGCGCGAACGCGGCACGTCTTGGAGCGATGACCACAAACCGGAAGCGCCGCGGTGCAGCGCCGCCGTGTAATCAGCCAGTACGGACCACGAGGCTTTCAAAGTATGCCTGACGCGCGACGCGAACGCATCATGACGACGGAAGCAAATTGGAAGCGCGTCCAGGAGGCGCCCCGGGGTATTGGCCATGTGCTTCTGCGCATTGGAGCGGGCTCGCTCGATGGCGTCTTTGTCGGCTACAAAGATCCGGACACAGGCCGGTGGCTCGACCAGGAGAGCCGCGAAGTGCAGCCGGCCTATTTCGCGCTGATCCCTCTGTTCGACTGCGAGGACGATCAGCAGTGAGCGAACGGGAGACTGCGGCCATCGTCGGGTTGAAGCGCGAGATCAAAACCGTCCGCGCGAACGCCCGCGAGTTGAAGGACCAGGCCGCGCGCTGGCGCAAGGTCTGCGCCACGCTCCGCGGCCTTGCCGGCATCGACGACGGCCAGTTCCGCAACTTGCTCAAGGCAGAATCCCTGCCTTGCGACTGACGAGGTAGCGCGCACCGCAAGCGCGTTTCGGATTGAGCTGTCTCCGTCAAACAGCTCCGACTTGGACACGTCGCTAACGACCTTCGGCGCTCGACCGGCTCGAGCCGCGCCTCAAGGTCGGTCCGATGTTCTCTCGTTTCGCGCGCCAAGCCGCGCTTGCTGCTTCGCTGCTTGCATGGATTGCCCCGGCTCTTGCACAGGCCCCGTCGCCTGTCCCCGCGCTTCCGGATGCCGAAAGGCGCACCAGCTACAGCATCTCGAGCTCGACCTGCCAATGCGCTGTGAATTTCGCGATTTACGGGGATGCCGCGGATTTCAGTAGCTGGATCGAGGTCTGGCTGAACGGTGCGCGCGTCAACTACAACGACGCCTCGCTCGGCTGGACGATCACAAGCCCGTCCAATGCCGACCTCTCCAAGCTCGCCCGCCCGATCACCAATGCGGTACTGACCTTCAACCAGGTCCAGACTGGCACGGTGCAGATCGTCGGCGCCCGCCGGCCGCGGCGCGTCTCGCAATTCACCGAGAACCGGGGCGTCGCGGCGCGCGATCTCAACCAGGCCATCACCGACATCGTCGCGATGCTGCGCGAGGACTGGGACAAGATCAACGACGTCTCAGGCCGCGCAGTGCTAGCGCCCCCGGGCGAGACGCTTAGCGTGCTCTCGACCGCCGCGACGCGCGCGAGCTCCGGAGCCTGTTTCGACAGCGGCGGCCAACTTGTATCCTGCGTGTCGATCCCGAGCACGACGTTCACAGCCGGAAACGGCATCACGATCACGGGCACATCGCCAAAGACGATCACGAACAACATCCAGGCCTCGGCGCCGATCGTCATCAGCGGCACCAATCCGCTGACGGTTTCCTGCCCGACCTGTAACACCTCGCCCGCCGCGGCTTCGCCCGCCGTGTTCGTTGCCTCGCGCGCCAACGCGATCACCTTGGATCTGCACACTTACACGGTCGTGCGCACTGGCGGCTACACGGTCGGAGGCGATAGCGGCGACGCGACGTTCAAAAACGTCGGTAGCGCTCCCTTCATCGACACCCGGATCAACACCGGAAACCTGACCGCGGCCGGCACCGGCTGCTCGACACCGGGCACTTATCTCGGCGTTCCCTTGACCGGGGGCACGGGCACAGGTGCCATCGCGACCATTATCGTTGCCGGCGGATCGGTCACGACCGTCACCATCACCGGAACTGGCGGCAACGCCTTCACTGCGGGCGATGTCCTCTCTGCCGCGGCGGCGAACATTGGTGGTGGCTGCGCCGGCTTCACTTGGACGGTCTCGACGGTCACGTCTCCAACCGGCAGCTTCACTGATTCCGCCGGCACGCATTGGCAGATCGTCGTCGACGAAGGCAACTACATCAACGTAAGGCAATTCGGCTCCAAGGTTAATTTCACTGTCGCGGCTGGCGATGCTGGCTCAAATGACGACACGGCGACCAATCAGAACGCGCTCAACTTCGCCGGCGCGATCACTCCACCCACGATCGACGCGGGCGGCGTCAACGGCCAGACCGTGCTCATTCCCCGCGGCCTGTCATTGTCCGGGGCACTCCAGGTGCCGAATGGCGTGACCTTCAAGGGTCAGGGGCCATGGTCATCAGGACTGAAGATGCTAGATGCTCTTTCCGCGTCTTTGCATTTCATCACGTTGTGCGATCCCACCACGCATGCCGCCTGCTTCGGAACCTACCTGCAGGACATGCTGATCTTCACGGGATCAGGCTCAGCGAACGCAAACATCTCCGCCATCTACTCCAACAATATCCAGGAGCAGGACACGATACGGCGGGTTTCGATATTCCCCGGCCAGCGCGTCTGCATTTATCTCGAGCAGGGCTTCGGCGGCGCGAGCCAGGTCAACATCGAGAACATCTACTGCATTCCGAGAAACGGCAGCGTGAACGCGGGCATTCAATTGGTTCTCGGTGGCTCACAGACCCTGATCGGCTTACACAACATCACCGTCGCCGGCGGCAGCCTCAATATCAACGCCATCCAGATCATCGGTGGCTATACCGACATTCTCAACTTCCACTGCGAAGGCATCGTCACCTGCGTTTTCATCAACGTTCCGGCCAATAGTGGCCTGCAATCGCTTCACAATGTGATCGGTGGGGCTGGATGCACGGATCTGGTTGTTCGTGCGGCCGCCGGTACGGCCAACGTCAATGTCGGGGGTCGGCTGGCCCCAAATGGCTGCACCCACACGATCAATAATGGCGGGACCATCACGACCGGCAATGTTGTGGCCGACACGGTGTTTTGAGGAAGCGGTATGACCAGCGAGATTGCGACCATCGATCGGCCGAAGCCGCTTAGAAGTGAAAATAGATGAACTCGAAGCTTTCACTCGAGTTCAGCGCGAGCACGGCGCATGCCGCTAAGAGCCCGAAGCCAACAGCATAGATCGGTCTCGATTGGATTCGCGATACCAGCTCGGACGTGTTCGGAAGCAGGAAGGCGAAAAGCGACGCAATGCAGATGACGGTTACCGAGGAAGCTGGATCCAGATGACTGTCGCTGCCGGCTCTCCTGTTCCAGATAAGTGCCTCATAGATCCGAATGGCTGTGCCAAAATGTTGGGCTCTGAATAGCACCCAGCAAAACACAACGAACAGGAATGTCAGGGGCCAACAGATCAATGCTGGCATTGGTAGTGTCGAGCGTCGCCAAAGAACGTCTATACCAAGTCCTGCGCCATGCAGAACGCCCCAAGCGATGAAAGTCAGACCGGCGCCATGCCACAGACCGCCGAGCGTCATCGTGGCAAGAAGTGCCCAGAGCTGAACGGCCAGCCCATAGCGATTGCCGCCAAGCGGAATGTAGAGATAGTCACGTAGAAAGCGCGACAATGTCATATGCCAGCGTCGCCAAAAATCCTGAAGCGACGCCGCACGATATGGCGCATTGAAGTTTTGCGGTAGGGAGATGCCAAACAGCAGTGCCGAGCCGATGGCCATGTCGGTATAGCCTGAGAAGTCGAAGAAGATCTGGAACGTGAAGGCGAGACTAGCCAGCCATGAATCTACGGGCGTCACCGCCGCCGTGTCGGCTGCTTTGAAGATTGGGTTGGCGATAGCGGCAAGGTTATCGCCTAGCATGATCTTCTGGCACAGACCGAGGATGATCAACATGAGCCCGCTCGTGGCTCGCTTCCACTGGTCTTCGTCGACGAACGGCGATGCGACGAACTGGTACATGACCTCGCGCCATCTGACCAATGGACCTGCAAGGACCTGTGGAAAGAACGCGATATAGAGGCCGTATTCGATGAGCGAGTATTGCGGCGCCAGCTTCCGCCGGAAGTCCGTCAGGTACATCACGTGATGGAAGGTGAAGAAGGATATGCCGAGCGGTAGCGCCACGTCGCAGTGCGGCGCGCCCCAGCGCTGCGGCAACAGGCCTGCAAAGAAGTTGAGATACTTGAACACGGCAAGCAGGATCAGGTTGCCACAGATCGCGCCGTAGACGATCCATGAGCGTCCTGCCAAGGCAAACCAGCGTGCAGCGAGCCAGTTGAGCAGAATTGGGAGAACGATCAGCGGGATGAAGTGCCAGTCCCAATAGCCATAAAAGGCGATCGAAAGGGCAAGCAGAACGGCGAGTCGCCAACTGGGCAGCCATTTGCAGCAGCCAAGGTAGATGAGCCACGCCCCGGGAAGAAAAATGGCGAGGTAAGCGAAAGAGTTGAACAGCAAAGCTACGGCCCCTTAAGTGCGGTCGGAATTGCTTCCGCGACGTCGCTTTCGATGCGAGCGGCATAGGGGCGTCGGTAGTGAATGGGGTCGAAGAAATTTGCTGCATCGTTGTTTTCGGGGCGATCGGCCTCCGACCAATCCAGCACCCTGACGTTCGGGAGGGGGGAAGCCGCTTGTGCCAGCTTCGATTTGCAGCCGCGGTCAGTCGCTTCAGCGTCGCTTCCTGGTGCGGGCGTATAGCTGACGTAACGTGGCGTCCACAAGATCACAAAAAACGCGGATGACGGGCTCTCGATGAAGTTTATGAGCCTTTGAAGCACCGGAAAACTGCCGCTCGGATTGGTGGATTTTTCCGGTCTCACACCGCCGTCAAGGCGCGACCGGACGAAGTTGATGTCGCTATAGCTTGCCTGTTCGAACGGGCCGATGAATCCGTGGTAACCGTCGGCCGCTATGTATGGACGGTAGCCGTCGACCTTCGCGGCTCGTCGCCCCTTGAATATCGTTTTGAACATCTCAAACGATGTGTCGACTGAAAGTCCCCACAGATAGCGCGGCAGCGAGGAATAGAGCCAAAACGGAAAGGGTCTCGGCTCGTCGAAACTGGCGTCGCACCATACTTCCGGCAGCAGCGCGACGACCACGATCCTGGCGTCCTCGTGGTGCGCGAGAAAGAACGTCATCGCCGCAATGGAAGCCGGAGCTCTGGTCCCGGAGATCGAGAGCGACACAAATCGTTGTCCGGTCAATCTGCTCAGATTTTGGGGCATCAACGGCATCGAGGCAGAGTTGCCGATGATGGCGGAGTTGAATTGAGGATCGATCGCCCGAGATACCATCACTGGTCGTTCTTCGGTGAATCCGATCTCGCCGTCCTTGCTGTAGCTGAGGCGCCCGAATGGATCCAGCGCCACCATGATTGCGAATGCTATGAGAAGGCTGCCAACAGTAGAGCCTGTTCCAACCGCAACAAAGGTGGGCCAACTCGCGCGCCGAGCGAATAATCCGAGCAAGGCAGCCCCCGCCGCAAGATCTACGTGCATAAACGGACAACACAATAAAAACGTGCATACACGGAAGAATTGTGTCCGTCCAGAAACACTTTCGAACGGGACGCGCCGAGGCGCCCCGAATGGGGATGGACTTCGTTAAGCAAATCATGATGGGATGTCCGTGGGCGTGAGAACCCGGACCAGAGCTATAGCCGCACATCCTTGGTCAGGATGCTCCCGATTGGCGTCGGGGGTGACGGCTGAATGAGTGTGGCGCCTTTTCGGTACCGCGCTCGACGGACGCACTTGGCGGTGCGGCTCCGAACCCTGCCTATATGGCCGGGGTCGGGCGTGCTGTCCAGCCCTCACGGGTAAAAGCGCTCGGCTCGTCGCTCTGGCGAGTTCTCACCCCCCGGCTGCCGGTCTGACACCGGCGCGGGCCGTGAGAAGCCCAAACGCAGAGCAACCACCATGACCATCGAAAGACCTATGTTTCCGCCGCGAGCGGAGTCCGTGGATTCGTTTTCATCCCACCCCGCCACCGGACAGCCTGAACCGGGAAAACGCATCAGCGAGTCCCGCAAGCCCGCCGAGGGCCTGTCCCGCCGCACCATGCTCGGCGCCCTGGCCGTGCTGCCCGTTGCGTTGCCGGCTGCCGCGGCAGTGCCCGATCCGGTCTTCGCGGCGATCGAGCGCTACAACGCGCTTTCGGCCGAATACACGGCGGCCGTGGATTGGCGGGCCCCCATGGAGGAGGACAATCCGGACCTTTTTGAAGCCGAGGATGAGGCGTCGCGGACGTGTGCGGCGCTGTACGAGCAAATGGGCCTCCTTTTCAGCTACCGGCCGGCAACGATTGCCGGCGTGGCGGCCCTGCTGAACTACATCTCGACGCTGGAAGAATGGCAGATGCCCCCAGGGCTGGAGGACGGTGATGGTAAGGAGGCCGTGCAGAGGCTTTGCACCTGTCTTGCCGCGGCGCTCGAGCAAAACGGAGCGGCAGCATGAGCAACGTCATTGACCTGTCTGCGATGCGAGCAGCGCGCGTGCTGCCTCCCCAAAACGTGGCCGAAGTCGAGATGGCGCCGCGCGAGATGCAACGGCAATTGCGCTGGCAGCAAGAGCCGCCTCAGACCGAGACCGCCAGAAACACGCGTTTGCGGCATCGGCGCCGCGACGCTTGGTATGCAGCAGAGGCGCGCACGCGGTATTGGTCTGCCCGGATGAAGCTGCACAGCGCGATCGATAGCGCAGGCCGGTGGGGAGCCTTTCCTAAGGGCTTGCTGGAAGAGGAGCACGACCACGAGCCGGACACTTGGATGTCCTTGGTCCGCTGTTTCAGGTCGGCCCTTGCGAAACAGCTTCTGACGCCGGCTTGGCAAACAGCCGGCGTCACATGGAAGCAAAAGGCCCTGGCGGCCGGGAGGCACAAATACACTGACCTCACGGACGAGCAGATTGAAAGCGCGATCCAGCAGGATATCGAGTTTTTGGCCGCTCATCCTCGCCGCCGCAAGCGCGAGGAGGCATCGGCATGAAGCGCCGTCGGAGGCTCCACAAAAAGCGCGACCGGCAGCGGCTGATGACGCACCGCCGGCGGCTGAGAAGGTAGTTTTCCACAACGACGGTTGCGTGCGTCTCCGGATGCGCGCAGCCTGTCCTTAATCCAAATACCCAAATCAGGGAGAGAGCGGTGCCTAGTCAGAAAGTTGACCGCGTCGTTTCGCGTGCGGCTGATCGAATATCGAAGGCCATCGACGACATGATCCGAACTCTGCCGGCCGACGCAGCTCCGCATATGGCAACCGTGTTCCTTGTCGGGGAGCTCACAAGCCGTCAGCGACAGGCGATGCAATGGATCATGGAAGATCCTTTGGTTCGCGACAGATTTGAAGCCTCATTGGCCGAATTTCCGGCGACCAGGGGAAGCACGACGCATTTCTGAATTTGCCTTCGCGCCGGGCCGGCCGGCACCGATCTCGGTCACTGGTCCCTCTTTAGCTTGCGCCGGCCCCAATGCGGCTCTTTGCCCTTGGGGTTGAACTCGGGAACGAAGTGCCGGTTCAGCGCGCGCATGACGCCGATCCGGGCGAGCATCGTCGGCCCGCCACTTTCCGCTACCAGGATCAGCGCCTGCATCGCCGCTTGCCACTCTGGCGCGGCGTGTTCCTTCTTCGGCAGCGCGGCGATGTACGCGCCGGCATCGAGCAGCGTTGCCAGCGTGCGGCCGTCGACCTCGATCGGCTCGTCGAAAGGCCGTCTCCAACCCCGCTCGGTCACGCTGCCCCCGGTTACCGATAGCCCATGCCACCGATAGGCCCTTTGCGGTTCCAGTTGAAGTCCGGCCGCACGTCGGCGCCGCGGCTACCGCAGGCGCTGCAAACAAAGCGCGGCTCGAGATCCGAGAGCCTTACCACTTCTGACCAGCGGTCGGCGTCCAGAGCAACATGACGGCCGCAATGGCAATAGACCAGCACGCCGCGCACACCCATCTCCCGCATCTCGCCGAAGGTAATCTTGATCGGCCGGCCGTCGGCGTGCGTAGGCGTGTGGCGGCGGACAGATCGAGGCATGCCGCCATCGAAACGCGGCGCAAGCCAGAGTCAAATTGTCGATTACTGGTGGCTGGGAACGCGCGCGAGCTACTGCGCCTCGGGGCGGGGGTTCGAGATCGTGGCCGGCAACTACCGCGCGCTGCACTGCTTGACGTCCACGTGCTGAACCATGCATTTGTATTGTTCGATATCGGTCCGAAGCTCGTAGACGGTGGACCAGCCCTTGAGCAGGAGGGCAAATCCCGCCAGCAGGGCTAATGAGATGACCACCTGTCGGATGTCTTGAGGGGTCATTTTGACGGCGAACAAACCTGGTAGAGCTAGACCGTCATCAACAGAGCGCGTGGTGTTGCGTGCTTGTGCGGCAAGTCGCCATCCAGCGACGTCGGCAGCGTTGCCGCAATACTCGCAAGTCAGATCGCCTATGAGAATCGCACGACCGCGCGAGAGATTAGCTGACGATGCTTCTCTGAAACAATTTGGGCAGATCAACGGGAGCTTTCGCACCCGCCAGCGCTGCAAAAGGAAGGGGAGCATGACGCATTGCCCGACCTGATAGAACGCGATCAAAGGTTGTAAAGACGTCAAAATGACGTCGGCGAGTGGCCTTGACGAGTTCTGGCCGCCGGAGTCTGATCGGCCGCATGGGGCAACATCAGCACGACATCGACGAACTCGCGCGCATGGAGCGCATCTGCCCGTCATGTAGTGCGTTGCGGCGCGGCCGCGGACGGCGCCACGCTCGACCATGACAAACGCCACGCCAGCGAAGCGCGCCCTCGCCGCCCTCGACCGCGAGCCCGCGGAATCCCGTGTTCCCAGGCACCGCATCACCAAGAAGGTCGCCGCCGCAATCGACCTGCTCGTCAAGGGCGAATGCAAGCAGGTCAAGGAGGCCGCCGAGCAAGCCGGCCTCACACGCGAGACGCTGAGCCGGGCCCTCGCAAAACCTCATGTCGCCGACTTCATGCGCCAGGAAGTGGTCCGAAACCTCAACCGGGCGACCATGCGCGCCGGAGCAACCAAGGTCGAATTACTGGACAGCAATTCGGAGCTTGTCCGCGATCGCGCATCCAGCTTCGTGCTCGCCCTCGCCGGCATCGCCCCGGCAGAGCAGCCGAGCATCAGCCTCAACGTGGAGATCCGCGCCGGCTACGTCATCGACTTGTCGGACGATCCAGCACCGGCGCCCAGGATCATCGATCATGTCTGATTTCCCCACCCCTGCCCGGCAATTCCCCACCCGGCAGGCCGAAGCCATCGAGGGCCGATCCCGCCGCGGCGCCGTCACCGGCAAGCTCAAGGCCGCGCTCGAATTGATGGTGTGGGAAGGCCTTCCGCGCAAGGAAGCCGCCGCAAAGGCCGGCCTCGCCGACGCATCGCTCCGCTTCGCCTTCCGCAAGCCGCATGTGCTGGCGCATCATCGCGCCGAGCTCGCAGCCCTTCGCGAGAACCTCCGCGCCCGCAACGTGCACCGGCTCGACGGCATCGCCGACAACAGCCGGAACGACATGGCCAAGGTCGGCGCCATCAAGGCCCTCGAAGCCATCACCGACCAGGCGGAGGAGCGCGACCCCCGCAGCACCGTCCAAATGCCGGGCGTGCAGATCGTGATCGTGCAGCCGCCCGCCGGCCCTCAGCTCGAGCAGCCCCGCACCGTCGCTCCCCTTGAGATCATCCCCGCGACCTGAGCGACGCCCCTCCCCGAGATATATGCTGGGCACGCGGCCCGACCGCGCCAGAGTCACAGCAGCGCCGCAGCCCCCATAAGCTGCACTCCGCGCCCGGTCGCTGTCCGAACGCACCACGGGCCGCCTAAAGCCCGCCTAGACGTGCTCCAGCGTGTCACCTTTGAGCACCACCGTGATGTAAGACGCGAAAAGGCCCCAGCCTATGGCCCCCGCTCAGCCCGCCAAATCCAAGGGCGACCGGCCATCACGTCAGGGGAATGAGCGGCTGTGGGACGTGTCTCGACCACGCAATCGGCGCCCCGAATACTCCCGTCGAGGATCGGCCGGAGGGTATTTCACCCGCGCGCTCTCTCAAGACCTTAAGCACTCTAGGAAGGAAAGACCCGGCGCCGGCGCGCGAGAGAACACGGGTCGGAACGGGGGTAGCCGTCAGGTCGAGGCACAAAGCCAAATGATTTCAACGGTCCTCGGAGGAAACACCATCCGCCAGCCAGGTCGAGCGCCGACGGGAAACCGAGCGCGAAGCACCCCCGGGGGGTCTCGATATCTGGCGCGCGCCTACAGACCGATGGGGGCCGAAAAAACGTCGTCGCCGACCAGGGCTGGTGAAACGAAGGCACGATTGACCAAGAGAACACCCCGGACCCCTCCTGATTTTTTGGCAGACCTGAGATTTTTGGCTGCCTTTCTTTCGTCCTCCAGGGTGCCGCCCGTGGGGCCCGTCGAGGGCCCAAAGCGGGGGGCTACCCGCTGGGGGTTATAGGGGGTGAGAAACCCCCCGGGGGTCGGTCGGGGTAGGCCGGGGGATAACCCTAGAGGTAGGCCGGGGGGTCGCCCCCGGGTCGCCCGGGGGGTAGCCCCCTCAAATCGAGGTGGTCCGCTCGATCCGCTTGGCGTCTTTGGAGGGTTTCCCGAACGGCACGTTGGCGATCTTGCCGGCGGCGAAAAGGCGCTCCTGGGCCTTGGCGAGCCCCTGCCATGTCATGCCGTTGGCCTGGGGCATGTCGGCGAACACCTTGGGCGCATGGCCCTTGCCGGGCATCGGGAACACGTTGCGGCCTTGTGCGGTCGCAGCGTCGAGGCAGGCGAGATAGGCCTGATCGGCGACGTTGAAGGCGGCAGCCTGGGCTGGCGCGCTCTCCGAACCCTTCATGACGAAGCTCCCCTCTTCCCAGCGGATCGCCACGCGCTCTCCCGCCGGGCCGTAGTTCGTCTTCTTGACCTCGAGCACGCGATCAGTGCCCCCGCCCTCGTCCTGCACCGTCTCGAGGTGCAGCCGCGCGCGGGTGGCGTTCTGCCAATCCATCGAGCCGCCCCGCCCCGTGCCGCTGGTGATGCCGGAAAGGCTCGGATGGTCGAGCAGCATCACGGCGCAATCGGCCTCGCGCGCCAGCTTGCGGAACATGCCGACGAAGGATCGCGCGTGTGTGCGGTCGTTCTGGTTGCCGCCGAAAACCGCCGCGATGGAGTCGACGACAACCAGCACCGGCCGGATGTCGAACACGGCAGCCGCCAGGGCCTCGAACAGCGGCGTGGGGGCGATCGGACCATTGGGACGCGCAACACCGAGCAGGCAGCGGTCGGGGTCCGCAAAATGGAAGTGCAGGTCCTCGATGTCGCTGGGGTCGATACCGCGCTTGCGTGCCACGCGATCGAGCCGCCGGCGCATCTCCTGGTCGGGCTCCTCGCCGCTGAAGAAGATCACGGGCCCGGCTTCGCAGACGGTGCCGAGCCAATCGCCTAGCCGCTGCTCGACCGAAATGGCGAGTTGCAGCGCCACCGTGGTTTTGCCGCCGCCGCCGTCGCCCGAAAGGATTGTGACGTCGCCCGCGGGGATCCGGTTCGTGGCAAGCCAGCGCATCGGAGGCAGCGGCACGCCGCGCCATGTCGGCGGGCAAATCAATTCCAGCGGCGGCGTAGTAGCCGCAAGACCTTCAGCCAGCCCCGTGTCCGGCGCGCCGTCGGCGCTCTCAGGGTATTCGGTCGGGAACGGCGCGTCATCCATCGGCCCGCTGTCCTGCGGCGGGATAGCGCCAGCCCTTGCAAAGGCCTCTTCCATGCGATCGGGCGCGAGCATTATTTCCTGCCCTTCTTCCAGATTTTAAACAATGCGGGAGCGTCGTCAGGATGAGCAGCAAGCCAGCGCTCGATGTGATCTGGATCGCCGAGCCCGGCGACGTACCAAAAGGCCGCAATCGTGGTCGGCGCCGGCTCACGCGGTCGCACAACCGCCGGTGCCGCACGAGGCAATACGGGCGGTAATTCTCCGGTGTGCCGGTGCCTGTCCCGAGGGTCGGACAATTCCCATTCCCGAACGAGCTCGGCCGCGCGCAGCATGATTTCCTGCTCGACTGCGTCGGCCAAATCCTCGCCCTCGTCCGGCAGGTCGAAGGCGAACAGCACGCCGCCGTGCAGCAAAGCATCGCTCGGCCAGGGGCCAATCATTCGGCAGCCCCTTCGCCTTCATCATCCGCGATCAGGCCTGCCCGGCGCGCTTCTTCAAGCGCCCTCGTGAAGGCCTGCACCAGCCGCGGCAAATGCTTCACCGAACAGGCAAAGCCCTTGCCCGGCCGCGAAATGCCCCCGGCATCGGCCCGCCAAGTCCTCAAGTCGACAATGTTGCATCCTTCGAAAGTGCTGAGCCGGATATAAACGGCGTCCCCGCCTCTGTTCTTCCACCAGCGGTCCACCATGATTGGTTCGGCCAGCGTCGGCCCCGTTCGCCTGGACCTCGGTGCCGCCGATGAGGATGGCCGCCCCTCGCCTTGCGCCGGCACGCTCTGTCCGCGCGCGCTTTCGGTGCCGCGATCTCGAATGCGCTTCTCGTCGCGCACCGCCGACCAATTCATGCGGCGGCTCATGTGATCAAATCCAGCGCGGCGCCGATCGGGCTTGCAGCCGCGCCCCGGCTGTCCCGCTTCAGCGCGTGGCGCAACTCGTCCATGCTGGCCCCGTATTGCAGGGCGAGGCTAGCAAGGATCGCTGCGTCGCTCATGAGAACATCGAGCAAGGAATCCGCGCGGTCAGCGTTCAGAAAAACTTCGCCTGGGCGGCCGTCCGGGTAATAGCCGACGGTCATCTCGTATCGAGAACGCTCGCGCTCGAAAGCGACGGTCTCGGCGGGCCGCCGGTTAGGCAGCCGATAGCGTCGCAGTGCGTCGCGCTGTTCTGATTTGTGCTCTATGTCCATCGGGCCTGATCCTGTTGCCTGATCCCAAAACAACGAAAGCCGCCCATGGCCGGGCGGCTTTTTCGTCAGGCGGGTTCGACTTGGAGACCGCGCGCAATCATGCGATCGATCGTCGCGATGCTCAGGCCGGTAAGCTCAACCGCCTTCTTGCGCGTGACGGTCCGGGGATCATCGGGAGTCGGCTCGCATTCGAGCACGTCGAGCAGGCTTTGATACTGGATCAGGCGCCGCTCGCCGACCACGACGGTCCGGAGAACGCAAGGGCGCTTCGGCTTGGAAACCGCAGAGGGCTTGGCAACCGCAGGAAGTGTCATGTTCGCCTCGTCAAGTACGGCATCGCGCCGTGTTGACGAGAGGTGATCCGATTTGCGGCGAAGCGTCCGCTACATCATCGCGGGTCGCTCAATTCGGTACTACTGAATTGCCGGCGCCCTAATTTCGATAGTCCCTATTTCCTCGGCTGAAATACGTGGACGTTGTTCGGGACCACCGCGCCGAGCGTTTCGGTCTCGAATTGCAAAAACAGCTCCGCCATTTCGGCCGACAAATCCAGCGGCAGGTTGCTACGCCAAAGGCGTAGCAACGCCGCGCCGGCTGGGTGCGCTTCGATCTCGGCAACGGCCGCATAGTATTTCGTTGACAAGCTCTCCGGGGACAACATCCGGCCGCCAATCTTGCGGCTCGCCGCGGTTCTAATCGCCTCGGCTTCGTTGATTTGCTCGGCCGCGGCGAGCCCTTCGATCATCGTGACAATATTGAAACGCTCGGGCTTTTTGCGCCGGCCCGGCTTCGTGCCGCTGCCGACATTCACGGAAAAGCCGGGAACGTATCTCTCGGCAATCGCAAGGGCGAGAGCCGGAAAGTTTCCTTTCGGTACGCCGAGATATTCGCGGAGCACATCAAGCCGCTCGATGCCGGCGGTGGCCTGCTGGGCGACGATTCGCGTCAGGTCCTGTGATCGTATGCTGGCGGTTTCAGCGTCGGACAGAGCCAGGGAGCGGCCGGCCGCGCTCCAACCTTCAATCTCAACCGGCTCAAATTTCGGCGCCGGCGGGCGTTTCGTTTTGGACATGATCGCCAATCCCTCGGAGAACAGCAGCCTCGTTATACCAGCGCAGTCACTGCACCGAGCGCAGCTCGAATACATTGTCACCAGTTTTTGCAGGATCGCTACCTGCAAACGTCGCCCAATCGTCCATCATCTTTTTGCGGAGCTCAAAGAAGGTGGTCCGCTTGTATGCGGCAATGACAGCATCTGAAACCACGTGCGCCAGGGCGGCCTCGGCGACCGGATCGGGATAGCCGCGCTCGGCGGCCCAATCGCGGAAGGTCGAGCGGAAACCATGCGGCACAATCTCATCATGCCCCATGCGGTCGAGCAGCGCGCTCGTTGCCGCATCGCTCAGCGCGCGCCCGTTCGCAGGGCTGTAGAAGACAAACTCGCCGCCGTTGCTGATCTTCTCCATGCGGTCGAGCACCGCAAGGGCGGCCTCGCTCAAAGGCACCTTGTGTTCGCGGTCGCCTTTCATGCGCTCGCCGGCGATCGTCCAGACTGCAGCCTTCCTATCAAGATCAGTCCAGCGCGCGCCGAGCGCATTGCCCGGTCGGGCCGCAGTCAAAATCTGAAACTCGAGCGCTGAGGCCGCGATGCCCTCGCGCTTGCGAAGATCCTGCATGAAGGCCGGGAGATCGGCATAGGGCAAGGCTGGGTGATTGCGCACCTTGCTGACCTTCGATCGCTTGGGAAGTAGGTTTTCAAGATGCCCCTTCCACCGAGCCGGATTTTCCCCGGCATACTCGCCGCGCGCCTTGGCGGCGTCGATCACGGTTTCGATGCGACCGCGGACTCGGCTGGCCGTCTCGGACTTAGTCGACCAGATCGGATCAAGCACTCTCATCACCAGCGCCGTATCGATCGCCTGCACCGGCAGCGCGCCGAGCAGCGGATAGGCGTAGGTTTTCAGGGTCGCTTCCCACTGGCCGGCGTGCTTGACGTTTTTCCAGCCCGCGCGATTTGCCGCGATGTACCGCGCACAAGCATCTTTGAACGTGATCGCCTTCGCGCGCTCCAACGCCTTGCTGGCCTCGTCGATGCGGCGCTGCTCGATCGGGTCGATGCCTTGCTTGATGAGCTTGCGCAGCGCATCGCGCTTCTCCCGAGCCTCGGCCAGGGAGAAGTCAAACGCCGAGCCGAGCCCCATTTCGCGGGGCCGCTTGTGGAGGGCGAATTTCAGGAGCCAGGATTTCGAGGTTTCGTTGCGAACCTGAAGGTAGAGGCCGCGTCCGTCGAGATAGTCACCAGGGCGCTTTTCGCTTTTGACCCGGGCCGCGCTGAGAAGATCAATCTTCGCCATCGTGACTTTTCCCCTGTTCTTACCCCCTTTTATATGTTGATTTGAGGTGCGTCAAGGTGATTGGAGGTGATAGCGAACAGCGGGATAATCCCCAGCAATTTCAGGGGTTTTTGCGTCGATTTGATGTGGTGTGATGGGAAAAGGGAGCGGAAGGGGTGGGATTCGAACCCACGGTACCCTTTCGGGCACGCCGGTTTTCAAGACCGGTGCCTTAAACCACTCGGCCACCCTTCCAAGCTCGGAATGGCTGTCGCTTAACGCAGTCGGTGGCGCAAGGCAACGCGAAGTTGGGCCTCGCTCCAACCTGCCCCCTTCACTGAGCCCCGGTCTGTCAGGTGAGCGTCAGGCTGTCTCTTTAGCTTGGGCAACATGCCGGCCGCACCAGCAGCGGCCGTCCCCGCAGCAATCCCAGACACTGGCGACACCTCCCAGGGCGTCGCTGGTTGCGAGGCCCGGTTGGATTAGCCTCCGTTTCCGGGCCTCGTTTGGCTGCCCGCAAAAGAAAACGCGGCGCCCCGTGAGGAGCACCGCGCGAAGTTTTCTTCGTTGCGCTGATTTCAGTAGCCGCAGTTACCGCAGCTCGGGGCGACCGGGGCGTAATAGGAATAGCCGGGCGAGACCATCTCGACGCGCTGGCGCGTGGCGTATTGCGGCGGGATGCGCTCGTACTGGACGCTCGGCGGCGCCACCATCACGGTCTGCGGGACCATCACGGTGCGATACTGCGCGGGCGCACGATGCGCGACGGTCGCGCCGGGCGAAACCATCACGGTCTCGTCGACAGTGCGGTATTGCGGCTGCACATATTGCTGCTGGTAGCAGGTCGTGCACGGCGGCGGCGTGTAGCAATTGTAACAGCCGGCGGAGGCAGCGCTCGTCATCGAAATCGCGGCGACGACTGTTGAGAAAACGACAGCAAGAGTACGAGACATTGTGGTGGTGCCCCAGTTGCCCGAAATGGATTTGCGAAGCTCGCGCGCAGTATACGCCGCGAAATCCCGGGCCGCCGAAGTTCGTCGGGGCATCCTTAATGCGAGCGACCGATTTTTGCCGGTCGCTAAGAACTTGTTGACCATGCGTGAGGCGTGACCGCGACAACCGCGATCACGCCCGCGCAAGACGCGCTTACTTCGCGCGCCGCTTCACTTCGCGCACGGCACCGCGCGCGGCGCTGGTGGTCAGCGCGGCATACGCCTGGAGCGCGGTCGAGACGTTGCGCTTGCGGCCAATCGCCTGCCAGGCGGCATCGCCCTTCGCCTCTTCCGCGGCGCGGCGCTTGGCGAGCTCCTCGTCGGAAACCTCCAGGCTGATGCTGCGGTTCGGAATGTCGATTGCGATACGGTCGCCGGTGCGCACGAGGCCGATGTTGCCGCCTTCGGCGGCTTCCGGCGACAGATGACCGATCGACAGGCCGGACGAGCCGCCGGAGAAGCGGCCGTCGGTGACGAGCGCGCAGGCTTTGCCGAGGCCCATCGATTTCAGATAGCTGGTCGGATACAGCATCTCCTGCATGCCGGGGCCACCGCGCGGGCCTTCATAGATGATGACCACGATCTCGCCGGCGACGACCTTGCCGCCCAAAATGCCCTCAACGGCGGCGTCCTGGCTCTCGAACACGCGGGCGGGACCTGCGAATTTCAGGATCGAGGCGTCGACGCCGGCGGTCTTCACGATACAGCCGTCCTGCGCGAGGTTGCCGTAGAGCACGGCGAGGCCGCCGTCCTTGCTGAAGGCGTGCTCGAGATTGCGGACAACGCCCTTCTCGCGATCGGTATCGAGCTCGTCGTAGCGGCGCTCCTGGCTGAAGGCGACCTGGGTCGGAATTCCGCCGGGCGAGGCACGGAAAAAGGTGCGGACCGTTTCGCTCTTGGAGCGCTTGACGTCCCAGCGCTCCAGCGCATCGTTCATGGTCGGCGCATGCACGGTCGAGACGGAGGTGTCGATCAGGCCGGCGCGATCGAGCTCGCCCAGAATGCCCATGATGCCGCCGGCGCGGTGCACGTCCTCGACATGCACGTCGGCGACTGAGGGGGCGACCTTGCAGAGCACGGGCACGCGGCGCGACAGGCGGTCGATATCCTGCATGGTGAACTCGACCTCGCCTTCATGGGCAGCGGCGAGCAGATGCAGCACGGTGTTGGTCGAGCCGCCCATCGCGATATCGAGCGTCATCGCGTTCTCGAACGCTTTGAAGTTTGCGACTTTGCGCGGCAGCACCGAGGCATCGTCCTGTTCGTAGTAGCGGCGCACGATATCGACGATGGTGTGGCCGGCTTCGACGAACAGTCGCTTGCGATCGGCATGGGTCGCCACCACCGTGCCGTTGCCGGGCAGCGCAAGACCCAGCGCCTCGGTCAGGCAGTTCATCGAATTCGCCGTGAACATGCCCGAGCAGGAGCCGCAGGTCGGGCACGCCGAGCGTTCGATCACCTTGACGTCCTCGTCGCTGACCTTGGAGTCGGCGGCGGCCACCATGGCATCGATCAGGTCAACCGCCTTGGTCTTGCCCTGGAGCGTGACCTTGCCGGCCTCCATCGGGCCTCCCGAGACGAACACCGCGGGGATGTTGAGGCGCAGCGCGGCCATCAGCATGCCGGGCGTGATCTTGTCGCAATTGGAGATACAAACCATGCCGTCGGCGCAATGCGCGTTGACCATGTACTCGACGCTGTCGGCGATCAGCTCGCGCGACGGCAGGCTGTAGAGCATGCCGTCATGGCCCATGGCGATGCCGTCGTCGACCGCGATGGTGTTGAACTCCTTGGCGACGCCACCGGCCTGCTCGATCTCGCGCGCCACGAGCTGACCGAGATCCTTGAGGTGGACGTGGCCGGGCACGAACTGGGTGAAGGAGTTGACGACCGCGATGATAGGCTTGCCGAAGTCGCCGTCCTTCATGCCTGTCGCGCGCCAGAGGCCGCGGGCGCCCGCCATGTTGCGGCCGTGGGTGGTGGTGCGGGAGCGATAGGCTGGCATGGCGGTTTCCGTCCTGGTTGGGTCAGCCGGGCGGGAAAATCGAGCCGCCTCAGGCCTTTCCGGCCGGATAGCGCACGGGGTGGCCAGGCGCAACGGGAACTTGGCCCGGACGGGGCCGGATCGGCCTTTCGCAGGCCTCCCCTGCTCCCGGCGCGGCCCATAGCCAAGGTCGCGTCAGCGTCGGACAGACGCCGCAGCTAGCGCTTCGGCTTGGGCAGCACAACTCTCCCCTGCGAGGCAATGCCGCCCCACTTGGCGGACCACCCGACTTCCGAGGCCGAGGCCGGCTCGATGCCTGCGGGACCTCGCGCACCCTGCAATGCAAACAGGGCGCCCTGGGGATCGACGCATCGCGCGATCCAGCAGCCATCGGGTAATTCGAGCGGCCCCTGGAGAATGCGGCCCCCGCCAGCGTTCACCTGCTTCGTCGCAGCGCCGATGTCCTCGACATTGAAGTAATGCAGCCAGCTCGGCTGCGCCACGCTCGGGACTTTGGTGAGCACGCCGCCGACGGTCTGCCCACCCGCCGAGAACAATTGATACAAGTCCGCGGAATCAGTTTGAGCGTCGGCCTTCTGCCAACCGAACAGCTCGCTGTAGAAATCGAAGATCACGGTCCGGTCGGCGGCCATTAGCTCGTGCCAGCCAACGTGCCCGGGCGCGTCAAGCCGGCCTGGTTTCCCTCGGCCATATATCGGTGTTTTGATCAGCCCGAACGTCGCGTTCTGCGGATCGGCAACGACTGCTATGCGGCCAATATTGGTGTCGGTCGGCGGCACAAAGATCGTGCCCCCGAGCCGCCTGATCTGCACGGCAGTCCCGTCCAGATCGTCGACCGCGACGTAAGCCATCCATCTCGGCGTTGCTCCGGATTTCCGCCCCTCTTCCGGGATATCCATAAGCCCGCCCAGCGCAGCGCCGTCGCTCCGAAGCACCGTGTAAGGCATGTCTGGAGTCGATTCGTCCTTCATGCTCCAACCGACGGTCTTCCGATAAAACGCGCCTGCCGCCGCGACATCCGTGGTCATGAGTTCGTACCAAGCGAAACGTCCGCTTTGATCCGCCACGCCGATCTCCCCGTTCAAGCCTGGATGCGATTGCGGCACTGCACCAAGCTGCACGCGCGCACACTGTGCGGATCACCGATGCATTCTGTCAACGAGGCGCGCCGATTCTGTTCATGAAGATGAATGCATGCTGAACGCGCAACGAGATGTTTTAATGCGCGCGAGCGTTGATTGCGCTATATCCAAGGCGTAGACTTAGCGCGACGGGGACGTTTCTTGCAATGCTCGGAGGTTCGACCATGCGGCAGGCGAAACAAATTTCTAAAGGGAAGAAGCGCGTCACTAAAGTCGCCGTACCGGCGTTGGGAGCCGCAGGGCTGACGTTTTCGCTGGCGGGAAGCGCATTGGCGTCCGCCGTGCCGACACCCGACGTACACCAATCACCGCACTTTGGACCGGGTCAGGCCATCACGTTCGGTGAAGAGGAAATGGCCGACGTCAGTCTCGCCACCTTCCATCTCTTCGACAAGGAAGACCTCAGTGGTCGCGTGCAAGTGGCCTGGCGCGGCTGCGGCGGCTGTCGCGGCTGCGGAGGCTGTCGCGGCTGCCGGGGTTGCCGATGTGGCGTCGGTTGCCGAGGCTGCGCCGTTGGTGTGGTGGGATGCGCCGTCGTATCATGCGCAGGGTGCTGCGCATCGTGGGGCCGCTGCCGCTGGTGCTAAACCTCAGCGCATTCCGAATGGCGTGTGCAAAAGCCGACATATCATTGGCCGGTCCTGCAAAAGGGTCCGGCCAATTGCTTGGTTTCGCTCCTGCGCTTGCGCCGGCGATCTGACGTAACGGCAACAGGATCAGCGTGCTGACTCAATGACTGCCAATCGCAAGACCCGCGTTGCGCGGCAGACCCGCAAAGACCTTCTCCGATTTGCACCGAACTTCACCGCCTACGTACTCCCGCCCGATGCGGTTTGCCTCTATTCCGAGGATCGCAAGTTCTTCCTGCACGGCGAGCTCTACTGCGCCCTCGCTACGGCGATTGGGCAACAGGGCAAGGCCAGGCCGGAGATCATTCGCCTGCTTTCAAAGCGCTTCCCGGCCGACAAGATCGAGGAAGCGATCAAGCGGCTGCTCGATCGACGGTATGTCATTGCACGGACCCCGCAAGCATTCGACGAGACCGTCGGCGGTTTCTGGGCAGGCCTCGGTCTGTCTTTGGAGGTCGCCGAACAAAATCTTCGCGATTGCCCCGTGCAGGTCGAGGCGATCGACGTCAAAGGCGCCAAGGAGCTGACCGCAGCCTTGAGTAAGCTCGGCGTTCAAATCGCCAAGCGCTCGCCGAAGCTCACGATCACGCTGGCGAACGATTATCTTGACCGGCGGCTCGGCGAATTGAACCAGGAGCGTGTGGCCGGCAAGACGCCATGGCTGTTGGTACAGCCGTCCGGCGCATTTCCGCTGGTCGGGCCCGTGTTCAAGCCGGGCGAGAGCGCCTGCTGGACCTGCCTGTTCGATCGCATGATCCGCAACCGGGAGATCAAGGGGTTTCTTGACCGCGAACAGGCGCGTGCGGTCGCCGCATCGTCACTTGTCAGCGACAGCGTCGGACAGACTGCAATCCATTTCGCGGCCGTCGAGATCGCCAAGGCGATCGCCTCGGGCTTTCGCACCGATCTGCACGATCACATCGCGAGCTTCGACCTCGCCGGCGCCGTCATTGCCAAGCACTACGTCGCGCGACGCCCGCAATGTCCGACTTGCGGCAGCAGTAAGCTGAACAACCCGCGCCGGTCTCCGACGCCGGTCGAGATCGCCGAAGGCAAGAAGCTCGTCATGACCAGCGGTGGATATCGCACCGTGACGTCGCGGGCGACGGTGTCGCGCTTCCGCAAGCATGTGAGCCCGCTGACCGGCGTGGTCACCCGGCTCGAGCGGATCGACGCCGATCTGCCGATGAACACCAACTACTTCGCCCAGCACAATTTCTCCGCGCCGGCCCATAGCATCGACCAGCTCAGGTCCGGATTGAGCGGCGGCAGCTATGGCAAGGGCTCGACCGCCGAGCAGGGCGAGGCCAGCGCGCTGATGGAATCGATCGAGCGCTATTCGGGCATTTTCCAGGGTGATGAAATCAGGACCACGCGCCGCTTTGGCGATTTCGCGCCTGGCGATGCGCTTCTTCCCAACGATGTCCAGCTCTTCAGCGAAACGCAGTTCAAGAATAGGTTTCTCCAACAGCCGGACGATTCCCATCCGGTTCCGGAGCCATTCGATGCCTCGGCGAAGTCCGAGTGGTCGCCGGTCACATCGTTGCGCGACAAACGCTTCAAATATCTGCCGACCGGCCTCCTGTACTTCTTCTACGGTGGCTTCCATACGGATTCCAACGGCTGCGCAGCCGGCAACACCCGCGACGAAGCCATCGTCCAGGGCTTCCTCGAACTGATCGAGCGCGATGCCTATGCGATCTGGTGGTACAACCGGGTGCAGCGCGCCGCGATCGACCTCGAGCAGTTCGACGATTTCTATGTCCGGGACCTCCAGACTCAATTTGCGGAAGCCGGGCGCAAGCTGTGGGTGCTCGACGTCACCAGCGATCTCGGCATTCCCACTTACGTGGCGATCATGCACTGGATGCAGAATGGTCACGAGAATATCGAGTTCGGTTCCGGCGCGCATTTCGACCGCCGTATCGCCCTGCTGCGCGCCCTCACCGAGCTGACCCAGTTCATGTCCGTCGGCATGATGGGCGGCGCAAGCGGCGAGAAGCCGAGCCTTGACGGTGTCACGCCGCTGCGCCTGGAAGATTACCCGTTTCTGATACCGAGCGACCGCCCGGTCGTCCCCCCGGCGCCGAGCCTCAAGCTTCACGACAATACGCGTGACCAGGTCATTGCCTGCGTCGAGATCGCCGCCCGTGCCGGCTACGATTTCCTCGTGCTCGACCAGACCCGGCCCGACGTCGAGGTTCCCGTCGTCAGGGTGCTCGTTCCGGGCTTGCGTCATTTCTATCGCCGCTACGCGCCCGGCCGCCTTTACGATGTCCCGGTGAAGCTCGGATTGTTAGACCGGCCGCGACTGGAAAGCGAGTTGACCTCGTTCCTTCCGCACACCTGAAGGGCTGCTCTTTCGTGCGCGCTCCCCGGAAAAAGCCGACCAGGACAATCGCGCCAGACATTGCCGCCCGATTGAGCCATCGTTTCTCCCTTCAGATGCAGCTGGACGGAAACATCACCGCCTCTCTGGGCGATTATTCCGTCAACCTTGGACAGTTCAGCGCGGCCGCGATGGATCGCGCGCGACATCTGAGCACCGGCCTTCCGCTCGCGTCCTTTGCAGGCAAGAGCGCTCTCGCCAAGGAAGTCGACGCGCTGGCGCATCGGCTGGCCCGGCAAGGACTTCTGGAATACCGCCTCCCCTCCTCTCGTGACGAGCAAGACCTCGTGGTCATCGAGCCCCAGGTCGCCGAATACTGGCCGCGACGCGCGAAGCTCGGCAGCCGTGATACTGTTGTGTTGTCTCGCTTTGCCTATCTGCGCCGTCGCGGCAATGAGATGGCGCTGGAATCCCCGCGCGCCGGCGCGCTGTTCCGGATTGGCGATCCCACCATCGCCGCGACCCTTGCCGTGCTGTCGCAGCCTCGGAAGATCAGCAAGCTCAACCTGCGGGCTGGCTCCTCGACGCTCTATCTGCTCGAACTGTTGCTGGACAGCCAGATCCTGCTCAAGCTCGCTGCGAAAGATGGCGACGGCCTGCGGGTGAATGAAGGCGACGGCAATCTCGTTCTCTGGGATTTCCATGATCTGGTGTTTCACACGCGGAGCACCGAGGGCCGGCAAGCCAATCCGGTCGGCGCCGCCTTCACCTATGCGAGCGTCGTTCCGCCGTCGCCCGCCGTGCGTCCGCCCTGGCCCGGCAGCAAGATCGACCTGCGCAAATTCTCCTCCTCCGAACCAGACTCACCCTTCCCAAAGCTGTTGCGCGAACGTCATTCGACGCGGGATTTCGACGACAAGCATCCGATCACGCTCGGCGAACTCGCGCAATTTCTCGACACCACCGCGCGCGTGATGTCCGAATGGAAAAGCGGCCCGTATTTTGACGGCGGTTCCGAGGTCGACTACAGCACACGGCCTTATCCGGCGGCGGGGAGCGCCTACGAGCTGGAATTGTACCTGACGGTCTCGAGCTGCGAAGGGCTTGCGCGCGGGCTCTACCACTACGATGCAGGAAGCCACGCGCTGGCCGCGATCAGCGCCTCCACTCAACAACTCCAGGCGCACTTGGCAGCAGCCAAGTTTGCCATGGACGCGCCGGGTCAGCCGCAAATCCTGATCACGATCGCCGCGCGCTTTGGCCGGATCTCCTGGAAATATAGCGCAATCGCATATTCGCTGATCCTGAAGGATGTCGGCGCCCTGCTCCAGACGTTCTACCTGGCGGCGACTGATATGGGCCTCGGCGGCTGCGCTATTGGCAGCACCAACATCGATCTGTTCGCGAAGATGACGGAGCTGGAATTCCATGTCGAGAGCCCGGTCGGTCAATTCGCGCTCGGGCGCGGCAGGACGCCGGATATCCAGGATTAGCTATTGCAGCGTCGGATCGAGCTTATCGCGCAGCCAGTCGCCGATCACGGAAACGGCCAGCGTAGTCACGACAATGGTGGTGGCCGGCGCCAGCATGATCCAGGGCGCCCGGGTCAGATATTCGCGGCCATAGCCGACCATGTTGCCGAGGCTGGTCATCGGCGGCTGCACGCCGAGGCCGAGGAAGGACAGGCCGGACTCCATCAGGATCACCTCGGGGAAGACCAGCGTGGTCGAGACGATCAAGGTCGAGGCGATGTTGGGCAAAATGTGCCTGAGATAAATCCGCGCCGGCGTCGCACCGAGCTGTCGGACGGCAGCGGCATAACCTTGCGCATTGGCGGAAATGGCGAGGCCGCGGGCGATGCGGGCATAGCGCTCCCAGCCGAACAGTCCCATCAGGCCGATCAGCAGCGGCAGCGAGTTGCCGAAGAAGGCGAGCACCGCGAGCGCCATGATCAGGAAGGGCATGCTGGCCTGGAAGTCGGTCAGCATCAGCACGAACTGCTCGACGACCCCGCGGAAATGCGCGGCGAGGAAGCCGAGCGTGGTGCCGACGACGGCCGAAATCGCGGTTGCGCCGAAGGCGATCAGCAGCGAGATGCGGATCGAGACAAGCAGTCGCGACAGCACGTCGCGGCCGAGCTCGTCCGTGCCGAGCCAGTGCGCGACATTGCCGGGCGCGGACAGGCGATTGCGCAGGTCGAGCTGGGTGTAGCCATAGGGTGCGATCTTCTCGGCGAAGGCAGCGATCACCAGCATGGCGATGATCCAGGTGACTGCCAGCGCGACCGAGACCGGTATCGCCGGCAGGCTGATGCGCCGGCGGACGGCGCTGTCCTTCAGCGTAGCATCTGTCATGCGTGGGCCCCTTTGGCGCGCAGGCGCGGATCGAGGAAGCCATAGAGGAAGTCGACGATCAGGTTCGACGTGACCATGGTCAGTGCGACCAGCAGCAGGATGCATTGCACGACGGCGAGGTCGCGGTTGGCGACGGCAACGACGAGCAGGCGCCCTACCCCCGGCCACGAAAACACGCTCTCGACCACGACGGCACCCGCAATCAGCGTACCCACCATGAAGCCCAGAATGGTGACGGTCGGGATCGCCGCGTTCGGCAGCGCGTGCGAGATCACAACTCGGTGCCAAGGCACGCCTTTCGCCGACGCCGTGCGGATATAGGGCTGGCCCAGCACTTCCAGCATCGCGCTTCGCGTGAAACGCGCCAGCACGGCCGCACCGCCGAGGCTCAGCGTCGCGATCGGCAGGATGGCGTGACGCCAGCTGTCCTGCCCACCCGACGGCAGCCATCCAAGCTGCACGGCGAAGACGAGCACGAGCACCAGCGCAAGGACAAAACTCGGGACCGTGAAGCCGGCCACCGCCGTCATCATCACGGCGCGGTCGATCGTGGTGCCTCGGTGCAACGCGGCGTAGATGCCGGCGGGAATGCCGAGCGCCACCTTGAACGCGAAGGCCGGCAAGGTCAGCGCCAGCGTCGCCGGGATCCGCTCCAGCACGAGCTCGATCGCAGGCCTTCCGTCGCGCATGGAGCGGCCGAGCTCGCCCTTAGCGATGGCGCCAAAATAGTCGAGATACTGAAACCAGATGGGATCGTCGAGGCCCCAGGCCTTGCGGAAGGCGGCGAGGACCTCCGGCGGCGCTTCCGGTCCCAAAATCATCAGCGCGGGATCGCCGGAGAGACGCAGCACGATGAAGGCGAAGGTGACGACGAGGACGATCGTCAGGGCCGCGCGTCCGATGCGAATGGCGAAATAGCGTGCCATCAGGCCACGTCCCGCGTTTGGACTTGCGGCCCCGTCACGAGATGGCAGGCGACTTGCCGGTCACCACCGACGGCCGAGAGAACCGGCGTCTCGGTCGCGCAACGCGCAACCGCGCGCGGACAGCGTGGATGGAACGCGCAGCCGTGCGGACGCGCGGCCGGGTTCGGCGGATCGCCCGCCAACACGATGCGGCCTGCGCTGCGTCGGCCGGGCGCGGGCGAGGCCGAGACCAGCGCTTGCGTATACGGATGCTCCGGCCGTGCAAAGAGATCATCGGCGCTGCCGATCTCGACGATGCGGCCGAGATACATCACCGCCACGACATTGCTGATCTGGCGGACGACGCGCAGATCATGGCTGATGAACAGCAGCGTCAGTGCGAGTCTTTCCTGGAGATCGGCGAGCAAGTTCACCACCTGCGCCTGGATCGAGACATCGAGCGCGCTGACCGGCTCGTCGCAGACCAGGAAATCGGGTTTTGTCGCAAGCGCCCGCGCCAACACGATGCGCTGGCGCTGCCCGCCGGAGAGCGCCCCGGGATAACGCACACCATGCGCCGGGGTTAGCTCGACCGCGCGCAGCAATTCGCGGACGCGGTCGTCGCGCTCGGCCGGCGTGCCGAGCCCGTGGATGTCCAGCGGCTCACGGATTTGCGCTGCGACCGGCAAGCGCCGGTCCAGCGCGCCCAACGGGTCTTGAAAGATCATCTGCATGCGCGCCCGTTGCGCACGCCACGCCGGTGTTCCAGGCGCAGCCATCGGCTTGCCGTCGAACCGCACCTCGCCGCGATCCGGCGGCTCGAGACCGAGCACGATGCGGCCCGTGGTGGATTTGCCGGAACCGGACTCGCCGACGAGGCCCAGCGTTTCGCCTTTGGGAATTGTGAGCGACACGCCGTCGACCGCGTGAACTGCGGTGCTTCGGCCGAACATTCCGGAGCGCATCGCATAGCTGCGCGAGATCGAGGATACCTCGACGAGCGGCGTGCTCATTCGGCGGCGATCCCGAGCAGCGCCCGGCGCGAAGCCTCGGCACGAATGCAGGCGACGGCGCGGTCGTTCGCGATCGGCGCCAGGCTCGGCGCAGCGAGGCCGCACGGCTCGGCCGCCAGCGCACAACGGGGCGCGAAGGCGCATCCATCAGGCATGTTCGCGGGATCGGGCACCGTCCCGGGAATGGCGGTCAGACGTCGGCGCGGCCCGTCGAGCGGCGGCAGCGCGCCGATCAGGCCTTGCGCGTAAGGATGCACGGGATCGGCAAAGAGCTGGTTGGCCGGCGCCTGCTCGACGATGCGGCCGGCATACATCACGGCGACGCGGTCGCAATTTTCCGCGACGACGCCGAGATCGTGGCTGATCAAGACCATCGCCATGCCCAGCTCGCGGCGAAGCGACGACAGCAGCTCCAGGATCTGCGCCTGAATGGTAGCATCGAGCGCCGTCGTGGGCTCGTCGGCGATCAGCAGATCGGGATTTCCGGCCAAGGCCATCGCGATCATGATGCGCTGGACCTGGCCGCCGGAGAACTCATGCGGATAGGCCGAGAGCCGGCGGCCTGCGTCGGGAATGCCGACGAGATCGAGCAGCCTCAGCGCTTCCGCTTTCACAGCCACGCCCGAGAGATCGCGATGCAGCGCCAAGGCCTCGCAGAGCTGCTTGCGGATGGTCAGCACCGGGTTGAGCGCGCTCGCCGGGTCCTGGAAGATCATGGCGACCCGCCCGCCCCGCACCTGGTCGAGCTCGGCGGAAGGCGCGCCAAGAATCTCGCGCCCGTCGAGACGAACGGAGCCAGAGATATGCGCCTGCCGCGGCAACAGCCCCAGCGCGGCAAGCCATGTCACCGACTTGCCCGATCCGGATTCGCCGACGAGACCGAGGGCCTCGCCCTTGTGCAAGATCAGGTCGACGCCGCGCAGCACGGGCACACCGTTGAAGGCGACGCTCAGGCCCTCGATGCTGATCAGCGGCGTCACCGATCAGACCTCGAAATTGCCGGCGCGGAAATCCATCGCGAAGGCCGGCGACGCCTTCCACTTGATCGATTTCGGCTTGGCCGTGAAGGTCGCGTTCTGGTGCAGCACCGTATAGGCGGGATCCTCGCGCTCGGCGATCTCCAGCATGCGGTGGAACGCCTTCTTGCGGGCGGCACGGTCGGTCGAAGTCTCCAGGAATTCGGAGAGTTTGTTCAGCTCGGCGTTGGTCCACTCGCCGATCTGCTGCTGCTGGCCGTTCGGGCCATGCTGGGCCACAAGCGAAGATACGGGGTCGTTGAAGGCGGCGGAGTTCGACCAGTCGCGCACGGCGCGGTTCGGCGCCCGTTCCATGATCTGCGACCAGTTCTCCTTGGTCTCGATCTCGACGTTGAGGCCGACCGATTTCCACATCTCGACCAGTACCTGCGCGGTCGCGACCTGGTTGGTGTAGTAATTGTTGAGCAGGCGATACGGGATCGGATCGCCCTTGTAGTTGGCCTGCTTCAAGAGATCCTGCGCAAGCTTCGGATCATAGGCCGGCACGCTCCAGTCGGCGTGGAACATGTCGCCGTAGAATTCCCACTGCAGCCCCTTCGGCACGCGGGTGCGGCCGGCCCACAGGCTGTCGACGATCGCCTGACGGTCGATCGCGTGGGTGAAGGCGCGCCGCACCAGCGGATTGGCAAGCTGGGCGTGGTTCTTGTCGAACACGGTCAGGCGGTGATTGAGGATGGTGCCGCCCTGCACTTCGAACGCCGCGTTCTTCTCGATGCCCGCGATCTGGTCGGGCGGGATATCGCAGGCGAACTGGTATTCGCCCGACAGCAGCCCGTTGATGCGGCTAGCGACCTCGGGCACCTCGAGGAAGCGGATGCGCTTGAGCGGCGGCCGGCCGCCCCAATATTCGTCATGTGCTTCGAGCGTCAGCGACACGTCGGGCTTGAGCTCGACGACCTTGTAGGGGCCGGTCGTGATCGGCTTGCGCGCCCAGTCGAGATAGCTCGCGGATTCAGCCCAGGCGCGGCGGTTTGCGATGTCGGAGCCGTAGCGCGACAGCCGGCCCTCGATGGTGACGTCGGGCGTCGCGTTGTAGAAGCGCACGGTGTACTTGTCGACGGCGTCGACACGCACGAGGTCCGGCCAGATGCGGCGGGCGACCGCGGGCACATCCGGCGGCAGTTCCTTGCCGGGCTTCGGCATCGGGATCTTCTCGAACGCCTGGATGGTAGAGCGGCTCTTGGCCTCGGTCTCGCCGAACATGCGCTCGCGGCTGAACGTGAAGACGACGTCTTCTGCCGTCAACTCGTCGCCATTGTGGAACTTCACGCCCTGACGCAGCTTCACCTCGACGGTCTGGTCGTCGATACGACGCCATTCGGTGGCAAGCCCCGGCACGGCCTCAAGGCTGCCGCGCCAGTTCTTGGAGATCAGGCCCTCCCAGATCGAGGAGAAGAACACGCGCTCGCCGACATTGGACTGCTCGCGCAGCACGTCGAGCACGTTCGAGTTGGTGACCTTCTGCACGGCGATGGTCACCGACGGACGGTTGTCGGCTTGTCCGATCGCAAAGCGTGGCAGCAGAAGTGTGCTCGCGGCAGCGCCGCCGGATTTCAGGATGGTGCGACGGGTGAGCTTGCGCATGACGATGGACCCCTGCCCTCTGTGATGTCTGTTATTCGGCGAGCTCGAGCGCGGCGAGATACGCGGCGCCGGCGCGAACGTCGTCGTGATTGCGAAGCTCGAGGATCAGCCGCGGGTTGGACGTCAGCCGGCCCAACGCGCGGAACACGGCCTCCCAGGGAATGTTGCCTTCGCCCGGCGCCCAGTGCCGGTCGGCAAAGCCGTCGGTGTCCTGGAGGTGCACATGCGTCAACATGTCACCGGCGGCCTCGACATAATAATCGACCGGCGGCGCGCCGGTGGACCCATGCGCGTAGTTGGCGTGTCCGGTGTCGAGCGAGACGCGGACCTTGCTGCTTTCGAGCGCCTTGGCGAGCCGCACGCGGTCGCGCGGATCCTTGTCCTCGATGTTCTCGATCACGATCTCGCAGCCGATCGTTTCGGCACGCGCGATCACTTCGGCGAGCGTCGCTTTGACGCGTTCGACGAGATTGCCCCGGTTGTCCGGATAGAGATCGAGATTGTTGTGGTCCCAGGTCGTGAACGGCGAATGGATCACCATCTGCGTTGCGCCAAGGAATTCAGCGGCATCAAGGCCCTGAAGCAGGCGCTTGGTCACCGCCTGGCGGATCAGGGAATCGTGGCTGTCGATCTTGAAGCCCCAGAACGGGCCGTGGATGCCGAGCCGTCCGGTATGGCCTGAGAGCATCTGTTTGATGTCACTGGCAGCGCTACGCCAGTCGCCGTCGAGCAAATCCGCGCGAAAGAAATCCTGAACCTCGAGATCGCGCTGCCGTTCGAGAAGCCAGTCGCGGTGAGCGGGAATCGATTTGATGGACAGTGCGGCGCCCAACAACGGCTTCGACATGGCTTGCTTCCCTGATTGTCAGCGATGACAAGGACAGCGCTAGACCAGTTCAGTGACAGGCCAGTGAAATGCAGGTTCCGCGGCGCTGGGGAGATGTGGACATCGCGGCGATCGCGTGCATCGAATTCAGGCAACGGCGAGCGCAGCGCGTGCAGACGCATGCATTCGCGCGCGAAATCAAGCGCGTTCGAGTCCGTAGTGATCCGGAATGGAATCCTATTTAGATCTCGCGTACATCGCGGACATCGATCGGCGGCCTTCCAAGGGCATCACCCTCTGATCGCGCACCACGGGGTTGGGGGACCACATGGGGCGGGGGGATCAAAGGCTGGGGCAAGGTTACGAGGTCCGGACTCCTAGGCACTCCGGACCTCGTGCTTTCTAAGATTGAACGTGATTTCGCGCCGCCGGCCATATGGGCCGCGCGGCGCGAAGTCGTTTCAGCCTGCCCTCTTCGATCAGTTCGGCACGTTCCGCTCGAGATCCTCAAGCCATGCCGCCGCGCTCGAATCCGACGGCGCGCGCCAGTCGCCGCGCGGCGACAGCGAGCCGCCGGACGATACCTTCGGCCCGTTCGGCATGGCCGAGCGCTTGAACTGGCTGAAGGCGAAGAAGCGGCGCAGGAACACCTCCAGCCAGCGGCGGATCTCGGGAAGATCATAGGCCTTGCGGCGATCGCCCGGGAACGCCGGCGGCCATTCGCCCCTGGCGACATCCTTCCACGCCTGCAACGCCATGAAGGCGATCTTGGACGGCCGCATGCCGAACCGCAGCGTGTAGAACAGGTTGAAATCCTGAAGCTCGTAGGGCCCGACCGAGGCTTCAGTGCTCTGCGGCTTCTCGCCCGGCTTGACCGGAACCAGCTCCGGCGAGATTTCGGCCGACAGGATCGAGGCAAGCGTCCGGTTGACGTCGTCGCTGAACTGCTTCGAGGCGATCACCCAGCGGATCAGATGCTGGATCAGCGTCTTCGGTACCCCGGCGTTGACGTTGTAATGCGCCATCTGGTCGCCGACGCCATAAGTGCACCAGCCGAGCGCAAGCTCGGAGAGATCGCCGGTGCCGATGACGATGCCGCCGTGGTGATTGGCGAGGCGGAACAGATAGTCCGTACGCAGGCCCGCCTGCACGTTTTCGAAGGTGATATCGTAGACCTTCTCGCCCTTGCCGAAGGGATGGCCGATATCCTTCAGCATCTGCGTGGCGGTGGTGCGGATATCAAGTTCCTGCCAGTTCGTCTGCAACGCCTTCATCAGCGCGAACGCATTGGCCTTGCTCTCACTGCCGGTGGCAAAGCCCGGCATGGTGTAGGCGAGGATGTTTTCACGGGGCAGGCCGAGCAGGTCGACGGCCTTGGCCGCGACGATCAGCGCATGGGTGGAATCGAGCCCGCCCGAAACGCCGATCACGACGCGCTTGGTACCGGTGGCGCGCATGCGCTGCACGAGGCCGGCGACCTGGATGTTGTAGGCCTCGTAGCAGTCCTGCTCGAGCAGGCTCTCGTCGCTCGGCACGAACGGAAACCGTTCGACCTTGCGCAGGAAGCCGATATCGTCCGTTGGCGCCTTGAGCTCGAATGTCACCTTGCGGAAAAACGCCTCGCGCTGCCGGCGGTTGTCGTCGAACGTGCCCATCGAGGCGCGTTCCTGCCTGAGCAGGTCGAGATCGACGTCGGCGAACGTGATCTGGCCCTCCTGCCGGAACCGCTCGCCTTCGGCCAGCAGCACGCCGTTCTCATAGATCGAGGTCTGGCCGTCCCAGGCAAGATCGGTGGTCGATTCCCCTGCCCCGGCCGCGGAATAGACGTAGGCGGCAAGGCAGCGCGCCGACGTCGACTGGCACAGCAGCGCGCGGGAGCGCGCCCGTCCGATCGTGATCGGGCTGCCGGAGAGGTTGATCAGCACGCTCGCGCCCACAAGCGCGAGCTCCGAGGCCGGCGTCACTGGGATCCACATGTCTTCGCAGATCTCGACGCCGATGGTGAGGCCCGGGACATCCTCGGCCGCAAACAGCAGATCCACACCGAAGGGCGCGCGAAGCTTGCCGACCACAATGGTCTCGCCGACCATGCCAGCACCGGAGGCGAAATGGCGTCCTTCGTAGAATTCCCGATAGGTCGGCAGGTAGGTCTTGGGCACGACGCCCAAAATGCTGCCGCGGTGAATGACGACGGCGCAATTGTAGATGCGGGCCCCAAAGCGCAGCGGCGCGCCGACGATCAGGACGGTCATCAGGGTCGAGGACGCCTCGACGATCGCGGCGAGCCCGCGCTCGACCGCATCGAGCAGCGGATCCTGCTTCACGAGATCCTCGATCGCATAGCCGGACAGGCACAGCTCGGGAAACACGGCGACTGCCGCCGACTGCTCATGGCAGTCCTTCGCCGCCGCCAAAATCGCCTTCGCATTGGCCGAGGGATCGGCCACATGCGAGGTGGTGACGCAGGCCGCCACGCGCGCAAATCCGTGGGCGTAGATCGAGTGGAAACTCATCGAGCAAAGGACCCTTAAATCTTGTCGGACCGGCAGTCGCCAGCCCTGGGCCCTATTTAACCCATCGCCGTGGCTCCGTGCAGGCCATCCGCCGTCATGCATAACGGACTTGCACCTGCGCCGCCCCCTTTGGCTGCGTCAGGCGCTGCGCGCGAGCACACTGGCCAGATCGCTACGCAGCCATTCGGCAATCCGGGGCCAGGCGTGGGCGTGGGTCCTCGCGCCCATGAAGAGGCCAAGATGGTTGCTGGGCTCCGAGGCCGCTGCGACGAAGGCCGGCGGCGTGCCAACGAGCTTTGCGGTGGCAAGTGCCTGCCCAGCCGGCACGACGTCGTCGTCGAGCCCGGCCAGAAGGAAGACCGGCGACTTGACGTCCTTCAGGTCGATCGCGCGGCCGAGGGCTGTGAAATTGCCGCTGGCGATGCGGTTCTCTCGAAAGATCCAGTTGACGATCTGGAGATAATAGGTGCCGGGCAGATTGAGCGCTTCCGTATTCCAGCGGTCGAAGTGCGCGAGCAGGGCCGCGCCCTCCTCGTCGGCGAGGTCCTTCTGCAACGCCGCCGCGATGTCGTCGCGGCCGGGCCGCTTCGACCAGACCCGCAACATCTCCTCGCCGCTGACATTGCCGCCGCCGCGTGCGACGAGCTGGTCGTAGACCATCCCCGGCGCGTTGCGGGCGAGCTGCGACAGCGAGGAGTCGATCGAGAGGTCGACCGGCGCACCAACCAGCACGAGCCGCCGCACCTTGGCCGGGAAGCGCGCCGCGTAGAGCAGCGATAGCCATCCACCCTGACACAGGCCAACGAGATCGACCGGCGCGCCGATCTCGTCGACGGCGACGTTGAGATCGCCGAGATAGCTATCGATCGAGAGATAGCGCATCTCCGGCGAGGCCGAGCGCCAATCGGTAAGATAGACCCGGTCGACGCCGCCATTTTGCAGGGAATGCACGACGCTGTGGCCGGGCGCGAAGTCGGCGATGAGGGCCCGGTGCAGCGCATACGGCGCGCAGACCAGGGCCGGCTGCCCGGACCGCGTCCGCGTGCAATCGCGCAGGCGCATGGTGGCAAGCTCCAGCGCAACGGAATTGGGCGTCGTCCATGGCAGGCTGCTGTCGCCCTGCTCGGCTGGAGCGCGGTCCAGCCACCCAAACCAGGCGTCCATGGCAAGACGGGCCGCCGCGAACGGCCACTGCAAGGGATCCTCGGGGACATGCCCGGGTCTACTTGGCTGTTTGCCGGTCTGCTCCGCCATCGTTACCTCGCGATCCTCACAAGAACGCCTCCAGGCTGACGATCGAAATGTCACGCTCCCGAAAACTCTGGTGCGTCGCCGCGACCGAGCCGTCGAGGTCGATGCCGCGGCAGGCGTCCTCGATGACGGCAACCTCGAACCCCGCCTTGCGCGCATCCTCCGCCGAAAAGCGGACGCAGAAGTCGAGCGCGAGGCCGGCGACGAAGACCGTCTTCAGATCGCGCTCGCGCAGATATCCGAGCAGGCCGGTCGGCGTCTTGTGATCATTCTCGAACAGCGCCGAATAGGAATCGATGCTGCGGCGAAAGCCCTTGCGCACCACGAGGCTGGCCCGCGCGACATCCAGCTCCCTATGGAATTCGGCGCCCTCCGTGTCCCGTACACAGTGCGTCGGCCAGAGCACCTGGGTGCCGTAGTCGAGCTCGATGGCCTGGAATGGCTGCTTGCCGGCATGGTTCGGCGCAAAGGAGACGTGGTCGCGAGGATGCCAGTCCTGCGTCAATACCACATTGGCGAATTTTTGGGCGATGCGGTTGATGGCGGGCACCACCTTCTCGCCGCCGGGAACGGCGAGCGCCCCGCCGGTGCAGAAATCATTCTGCACGTCGATCACCAGCAGCACGTCGCGGTCGGAAATCTTCATCGCAGGTCCCATTCCATCGGCCCGGCGCGACAGACGCCGGCCGCTTCAATGTCGATCTTCCCGCGCTGCTTCGCAACCACCGGCATCCTGCTACGATGTCGCGCGAACGGCCGGCTGATCCCTCCCGGATGCAACGCTTTGGCCTCGTCCGTGTTGACTAGCTGTACCCGAGGGCGGAATCTCTGATACCCGCGACATGCGGATCGCGGCGAAGGCGTGGAGGAAAATGGTTCCCAAAGCCTGCAAGGCTACGGCAGCCAAATGGTCATGAGTATCGGCAAGACAGGAAACATTCTTCTCGCCGATATCGGCGGAACCAATGCGCGCTTCGCGCTGAGTAATGGCGAGCAGATCGGACCGATCGACTATGTGAAGGTCGCCGATCACCCGACGGTCCGGGAAGCCATCACCCACGTCCTTCAACGAGCCAGCGACGAGAAGCCTGTGAGGGCCGTGCTGGCCGTCGCGGGTCCCGTCACCAACAACCGCTGCGTCATGACCAACAGCCCGTGGGTCATCGACGGCAATGAGCTCCAGCCGGCGCTCGGCTTCGACAGTGTCCATGTCCTCAATGATTTCGAAGTGGTGGCCTGGTCCCTGCCCGCCTTGCAGCCAGCCGATCTGATCCCGCTCGGCGGACAGGACGGCATGCCAGGAGAGCCCCTTCTGGTGGTCGGCCCTGGAACGGGCTTTGGGGTTTCCTGCCTGGTCGAGCGCCATGGCGCCCGGCTGGCCGTCGTCACCGAGGCCGGCCATGCCACCCTGCCGGCGGAGAACGAGCGCGAGGAACGCGTGATCGCGTGCCTGCGCCGTCGCTTCGGTCACGTCTCGATCGAACGCGGCGCGCTGTCCGGCTCCGGCCTCCAAAGCCTCTACGAAGCGCTGGCGGAGGTCGATGGCGCCCAGGTGCCGCACCGCGACGCGGCCGCTATCACCAAGGCGGCCCTGGACGGCACTTGCGAGCTCAGCCGCGCGACGCTGGACATGTTCTGTGCCATCCTCGGCTCCGTCGCGGGCAATCTCGCCGTGACCTTTGGCGCCCGCGGTGGCGTCTACATTGCCGGCGGAATCGTGCCGCGCTTTCCCGAGTTCCTCGCGGCCTCCGCGTTCCGGGCGCGCTTCGAAGCCAAGGGGCGTTTCCAGGACTATCTGCGCAATATCCCGACCCGGCTCGTCACGAAGCCCGATGCGAGTTTCGTCGGCCTGAAGATGTTCGCCGACCACAATCTGGATTGAGGCGCGCGCGGCTCCTGCGATCCCCGGTTAACTAATTCACAGCTGATTGCATCGAACGCGCGGTTCCACGCAGGATCGTGCTTGCCCGTTTGTGTGCGATGGGAAACAATCCAGTCGTGTGTGGCGTAGGTACGGGGGCGTAACATGCGTAAACAGGATCTGGGCTTCGACTATCACCGCTATCACCGCCTGCTGATCGAGGCGGATGATGACAACAAACGGCAGGCACTGATCGAGCTCTTGATCGAGGAAAAGGCCAGGGACCGGCTGGCTGCGCAACGCGCCTCGGACCGCGCCGCCATGACGGCCCATACCATTGCGACAGTGCTGAAGGCTGGCGGCCGCAACTGAAGCGTGCGGGATCGCATGCTGCTCGCGCAAACACGCGAGCGATTGCGATTCCGTTAACGATCCCTCGCAATCTCACGTCAAACTTTTTGCTCTAAGAGTTCCCTCACCTGATGCAATTCAGGATCAACAAGGGGGGAATGAACATGAGCATGATTTCACTCACCGCGATTCCGGCCGGCGTCGAAACGCAGTCGAGCGACTACTCCTTCAAGGCCATCATCCTGTTCTGCTGCATGGGGCTTTTCGCCTCGTTCAGCCTGATGGCGCACGGCGTCGATCTCAGCGCCGGCCTGATGTAAGACGATCCACGTGTTGGAATACAACGGCCGCCCCTCTGGCGGCCGTTTTCGTCGCGCTATGGCAGAATCCCTGACCTAACAAGTTTCATGACCACGCGATCAAAGCGGCGCCTTGGCGGCGGCCTCCGGAAACAGCGACTCGATCATCGCCTTTAGCTGATCCAAGGCGATCGGCTTGCGCAGGATCGGCCTGCGCCGGAGCAAGGACGGCAGCAATTCCGGCCCGTAGCCCGTGGCGAACAGAAACGGTTTGCCGCGGCGCTCGATCAGGTCGGCGACAGGGTCGACATAGAGGCCCATCAGATTGATGTCCAGAATGGCGAAATCGTACTGCGCGGTCATCGCGAAGGCGCAAGCGTCCCGCACGTTGTCCGCTTCCGCAACGACATGGTGGCCAAGCTCCTCCACCATGTCGGCGATCATCATTCGGATCAACGCCTCGTCTTCGACCAGGAAAACGGAGAGTCCGCCCGCCATATCAACCCCGCAGCCATCGTACGAAGCTAATCATACCCGAAGCTGCGGGAGGATTCACGAACTCGTGGCGACTAAAATTCTTCGAAAGCATGTAATCCGATTCAAGTTCGATCAATCCAGGCCGCGCTCGTGGCTGAGGCGCACCATCTCCTGGATGAAAACCTGCTTCTGCTTGTCATCGAGACTCGAATACAGTGGTTCAGCGGCATCGGCGACGCTGCGCTGATCGGAGGCGCGGTCGATCAGGAACTGCGCCTCGTTGCGCATCTGCTCGATGATGTCGTCGGGCGGATCCCGCTTGGCACGCTCAACCCGCAGGTTGAGGCGCTCCGCGCCATTATGCCCCAAATAGTGCATCGAGCTGGAGAAGCCGAACCAGTGCTTCTCCTGATCGGGGGTCAAGTTCAGCTCGGTCTTGATCCGCTCGATATAGGAATCGCTGTTGGCGACGATCTGGTCGGCAGTCAACTGCGGCGCGCCGTCCTGGGTCAGGACCGTCACATCCTTGTCCTGCGGCGCGTTCTTGGCTTCCTTGGTCGCCTTGGCGCCTTTGGCAGCCTTGACGCTCTTGCCATCCTTGTCCTTGGCACCGGCCGGCTGCTTCGTGTCCTGCTGCTTTGCGTCCTTGCCCGCATCCTTGGCGGACGGCGCCTGATTGCCGCTATTGTTGTTGACGCCGAGCACGCCGGTGAAGACGCCAACCACGCCGCCGATCGCGCCGCCCAGGACGCCCCCGACGGGACCTGCCGCCTTGTTGCCGGCGGCCGCTCCGTCCTGAACGCCCTTGACCAAACCTTGTGCATTCGCAACCGCGGCCGCGCCGAGCAGCAAGGTGAATACGGACCCGAGTGCGAGCCATCGTCGCAGGCCAAGCCGCGCTGGCGGCGCCGGGGTGATCATTCTGGTCTCCATGTCGATCTGCTTACCCTCTCAGAGCGGCAGGCATCCTGCCGGTTGCAACTCTATCGTTCTCACCGCGCTGGGGTCTAGGCGCGCGCGGTCACCGTCCCCATCCGAAAGCTCTTTCGCGCGAAGCGCTTATGCAGGCTTATTCGGAACTGCGGCGTAATTGCGCATGGACCGGTTCGAGCTGGCTCGCTCCGAAGTGTGCGTCGCAAAAAGAGCCGCCGCGGTTCACCGCCGACACACGGTGCGGCCTTTTCATACGCAACGTTAGTTCTAGAGAGCAAGGCATTCGGATTTCTCGACAGACGCAATCAATCATGATCTGATCGCGCTACCAATTTGCCGCGTCCCCCGCGCGATTAGCCGCTGGGAATGACGGCGCCAATCAAGAAACGTCCAACAACAAAATCAAAAACAAACTCAGGAAAGTCAGAGGAAACGACAGAACAATAAAACACACCCAAGCGAGGAAACGAGATGTCACGCAAGAAACTGACGCGACGTCAATTTGTGGCTGCCACTGCAATGTCCTCCGCCGCGCTGATCACGGCGCCTTATGTCCGAGGCGCATACGCCGCCGGCAAGCTCTCGATCGGCTTCTGGGACCACTGGGTGCCCAACGCCAATGACGCCTCCACCGCCCTCGTCAAGGAATGGGCCGACAAGGAGAAGGTCGAAGTCTCGATCGATTACATCACCAGCAACAACAACAAGATTCAGCTCACGGTTGCGGCCGAAGCCCAGGCGAAATCCGGCCACGACATCTTGCAGATGCCGACATGGTGGCCGCATGCCTATTCCGAAAATCTCGAGCCGCTCAATGACGTCATGGAGCCGCTCATCAAGCAGAATGGCGCGGTCAACGACACAGTCAAATATCTCGGCCAGGCCGGCGGCAAATGGCTCGGCGTACCAGCCACTCCGGGCAGCCAGATCAAGGGACCTTGCTCCCGCATCGACCTGATGAAGAAGCTAGCCGGCATCGACGTCCAGGAGATGTATCCGATAGGCGGGCCGCCAAAAGCCGACAATTGGACGATGGAGACGTTCCTGAAGGCGGCCGAGGCCTGCCAAAAGGGCGGTTCCCCATTCGGTATCGGCCTCGGTGAGACCACAGACAGCGTCGATACGGCCGGCGCGATCTTCCAGTCGTTCGGCGCCGAGCTCGTCGACGCCAAGGGCGACATCACAGTGAAGACCGACGCCGTTCGCCAGGCGCTCGAATACTACAAGAAGCTGATTGCCTTCCTGCCGCCGGATGCTCCGTCCTGGGATGACGCTTCCAACAACAAATGGCTGATCTCAGGCCGCGGCGCGCTCATCCTGAATCCGCCGAGCGCCTGGGCCGTCGCCAAGCGCGACGCACCGCAGGTCGCCGAGCAATGCTGGACGCACGGCATGCCGTCCGGTCCAAAGGGCCGCTTCGCGCCCTTCCTGCCGTACTTCTGGGGCCTCTGGAGCTTCAGCAAGAACAAGGAAGCGGCCAAGAGCCTGCTCACCCACCTGTCGCAGCCGTCATCGATCGAAAAATTTGTGGCAGCGAGCGGCGGTTATGATCTGCCCGCCTACGCCAATATGACGACGCTGAAAACTTGGGCGGAGGAAGGGCCACCGAAAGGGACGCTCTACCACTATCCGAACCCCTTCAACCATCAGACGCTGTCGATCGCGGCGTCTCCCGCGCCGCCCAAGATCGCTCAGCAGATCTACTTCCAGGCGACGCTGACCAAGATGGCGCTGCGCTTTGCGCAAGGCGAGAAGATGGAGACGACGCTCGCCTGGGCCGAAGGCGAATGCGAAGGCTTCATGCGAAGTTGATGCCGGGCGTGTGCCAGGCGGTTCACGCTTAACGCGTGAGCCGCCTGGTGCTCCGGCCCACCGTTCGCATGCACTTACGAAGCCGGCCAATCTGGCCGACCGCCCATTCGACATCTCACATGAAAGCCCATGTCATGGCCGACATCGTCGTTGAGCAGGGTCGTGCGGTCCGCACGGCGAGCAAACGCAAACGCACCAGCCTCCGCAATGCCATGGGACGAAAATCGACGGTGGCGTTCTTCCTGACGCTGCCGCTGATCTTGCTGATTGCGCTGCTCGTACTCTATCCCGCCGTCTATTCCGTCCATCTCGCAACGCTGAACAAGTCGATGCAGAGATTCGTCGGCTTCGGCAACTTCACCTTCCTGTTCAACCGCGACACGTTCTGGATGGTGGTGAAGCAATCCTGCATCTTCGCGGTCACCGCCGTGTTCTTCAAGGCGCTGATGGGCTTCATCGTCGCGCATTTCGTGCACAACATTCCGGCCAAGGGCCAGCGCAAATGGCGCGGCATGCTGCTGGTGCCCTGGGTGATCCCGCCGGCGATGAGCACGCTGGCCTGGCTGTGGTTGTTCGACCCCTCCTACAGTGCCTTCAACTACACGCTGTCTTTCTTCGGCATCGGCCCCATCAACTGGCTCGGCGATACCTCGTGGGCCCGCTTTTCCGTCATTCTCGTCAACGTCTGGTACGGCGCACCGTTCTTCATGATCATGTATCTGGCGGCGCTGAAATCCGTCCCGGACCAGCTTTACGAGGCTGCGGCGATCGACGGCGCCAATTGGTGGCAGAAGATCTGGTTCATCACCCTGCCGATGATGCGCAATATCATCGCCATCACCACGTTGTTCTCACTGATCGTCACCTTCGCCAATTTCGACATCGTCCGGATCCTGACGTCGGGCGGTCCGCTGGATCGAACCCACCTGTTTGCGACCTGGGCCTTCAAGGTCGGCATCGAGGGTAGCGACATTCCGCTCGGCGCCAGCGTCTCGTTGTTCATGGTGCCGATCCTCGCCATCGCGGCGATCTTCATCCTTCGCGATGTCAACAAACGTGGGAACGAAGCCTGATGAGCACATTGGCAATCGACAAGGCTGGGCCGAGCCGCAAGGTCAAACTCGGCAGCATGAGCCGGGACCGCACCTGGGCGCTGCGCTGGTCCTACTTCTTCCTGGTGCTGTTTGCGATCTTCTCGCTGACGCCCCCGCTCTATATGCTGATCACGTCGCTCAAGAGCAGCGCGGAGATATCGGCCGCGACCAATCCCTGGTGGGTGTTCCATCCCACGCTGTCGAACTACGTCGAGCTCCTGACCTCGCACCAGTTTCTGCGCTTCTTCTGGAATTCGGCCCTGGTGTCGATCGTAGTCGTGACCATCACCATGCTGATCAGCGTCCCCGCTGCCTTCGCGCTGGCGCGGATGAAGTTCTGGGGTTCGGCAACGCTCGCAACGGGCGTGTTCCTCACCTACCTGATCCCGGACAGCCTGTTGTTCATCCCGCTGTTCAAGATGCTCGCGATGGTCCAGGACCTGACCGGCATCACTCTGCTCAACCGATGGTACGTGCTGGTGTTCGTCTATCCGACGCTGACCGTGCCGTTCTGCACCTGGATCATGATCGGTTATTTCGCCTCGATCCCGAAGGAGCTCGATGAAGCCGCCATCATCGATGGAGCGTCATGGTTGCAGACGCTGACGCGGATCTTCATTCCCGTTGCGTTCCCCGGACTGATCGCAGCGACCATCTTCGCGTTCACCGTTTCCTGGGCACAGTTTCTCTATCCCCTGGTCTTCACCACCTCCGTGGACCAGTTGGTGCTCCCCGTCGGCATCACCACCACGCTGATCAAGGGCGACGTCTTCAACTGGGGCCAGATCATGACCGGCGCGCTGCTCGGCGCAGCGCCTCCGCTGATCATCTACGCTTTTCTGATGGACTACTACGTCGCTGGCCTCACCGCCGGCGCGACCAAGGGCTGACATCGAGAGGTTGACGATCCATGGCTGATGTTACTTTGCGCAAAGTGATCAAGCGTTACGACGATGTCGAGGCCGTGCGCGGCATCGATCTCGACATCGCCGACCATGAGTTCATCGTGCTGGTCGGCCCCTCGGGCTGCGGCAAGTCGACGACGCTGCGCATGATCGCGGGCCTCGAGGACATCAGCGACGGCGACATCATGATCGGCGGCGACGTCGTCAACGACGTACCGCCAAAGGATCGCGACATCGCGATGGTGTTCCAGAACTACGCGCTCTATCCGCACATGACGGTCGCGGAGAACATGTCATTTGGGCTGCGCCTCAAGCACTATCCCAAGGCCGAGATCAATGCGCGGGTGACGGAGGCAGCCCGGCTCCTGGATATCACCGACCTGATCAACCGCAAGCCGAAGCAGCTCTCCGGTGGGCAGCGCCAGCGCGTCGCCATGGGACGGGCCATCGTGCGCAACCCAAAGGTCTTCCTATTCGACGAGCCGCTGTCCAATCTCGACGCCAAGCTGCGGGTGCAGATGCGGATCGAGATCAAGAAGGTGCACCAGAAGGTGCGTACCACCACAGTCTACGTCACCCACGACCAGGTCGAGGCGATGACGCTGGCCGATCGCGTGGTGGTGATGAACAAGGGCCGCATCGAGCAGATCGGCACGCCAAACGAGCTCTACCACAAGCCGGCGACGCGCTTTGTCGCAGGCTTCATCGGCTCGCCTGCGATGAACTTCATCCCGTGCCGGCTGGAGGATTCCGGCGGCAAGCTTCAGATCCGCCTGGCCGACCGCATCGCCTTTGCGCTGCCGCCTGCACGCGCCGCCCGCTATAATGCGCTACCTCGAACTGAAAACCTTCTGCTCGGCCTTCGTCCCGAGCATCTCACAGAATCGAATGCGCATCTGGAGCCCGGCGTCGAGAGCTTCGACACGGTGCTCGACGTCACTGAGCCGATGGGGATGGAGACGCTGGTCTATTTCGGGCTCGAAGGCACGCCGGTCTGCGGCCGTGTCAATCCCAATGCCGGCGCCAAGGACGGAGCACCCATGCGTTTGGCGATGGACCTCAACAACATGCACCTGCTAAACGAGGCGACCGGCGTCGTGCTGTAACGGCCGGCCAAGAAACGCGAGCAGGCGGGGAGCAATGGCGACCAACAAGAAGAAGATTTTCGTTACACAAACTTTGTCGCAAGGGGCACGCGCCCTCCTCACCCAGCGGGACGATATCGAGCTCGTCGAGTTTCCGAACATGATCTCGGCCAAGGACTTCGAGGCGCTGCTGAAGAGCCATGCGCCAGTCCATGGCGTGGCGCTGGGTGCCACCGCCTTCGGCGAGACCGAGCTCGAGGCATCCAGGGACATGAAGGTGGTGACGCGGATCGGCGTCGGCTACGACGCCGTCGACGTGCCCGCCCTCTCCCGCCGCAAGGTGCCGCTGATGGTCGCCGGCAGCGCGAACTCACCCTCGGTCGCCGAGCAGGCGCTGTTCATGATGTTGACGCTGGCTAAGCGCGCGCAGGAGATGCACGCCTGCGTCAAGGACGGCAGATGGGCCGAGCGGCTCGGTATGCTGCCGTTCGATCTCTACGGCAAGACCGTGCTGATCATCGGCTTCGGCCGCATCGGCGGTCGCACCGCCAAGCGCTGCCTGGCGATGGAAATGAACGTCCAGGTCTATGATCCCTACAAGCCGGCCGCCGACATCAAGGCCGCCGGTTGCGAGCCGGTCGCCGATCTCGACGCGGCACTGCCCCGCGCCGATTTCGTCACCATCCATTGCCCGAAGACGCCGGAAACGATCGGTCTGTTCAACGCGGCGCGGATCGGCCTGATGAAGCCAAAATCCTATCTCATCAACACCGCGCGCGGCGGCATCGTCAACGAGAAGGCGCTCTACGAGGCGCTGGTCTCAGGTAAGCTTGCCGGCGCCGGCATCGACGTGTTCGAGCAGGAGCCGCCGCCGGTCACGAACGCACTGCTCGCACTGCCGAACGTCATCATGGCTCCGCACGTCGCCGGCGTTACGGTCGAGGCCGTCCAACGCATGAGCGAGCAGACCGCGCGCAACATCCTGAGTGTGCTCGACGGCGATCCGATCCGGCAGAACATCATCAATCAGGACGTTCTCGGCTGAAGTGAATCCGAAGGGCGGGTGGCCAATCTGCCCGCGCCTTCGGAAGGCCAGAATACGTCCCATTTTGGTGCAGATCGGGCCCCAACTCAGCCTTAATCAAACCCGCGTAATAAGGTCGGCCGCGGCGGCAGTGGGACAGACTTGCCGGCCACGTCGAGCTGGAGGATGGACACTTGTCAGAGATCGACCCGACCGACCAAGCGCTGGCGACCATCGCCAGCATTTTCGAGCACCCCGAGCCTGCCTTTGTCGCCCGAGACACCACCGAGACAGAAGCGGCCGTCGTCGATGAGCATCCGATCGTTGCCGAACATTCTGCTGTCGACGAGCACGAGCATCCGGTGGTCGAGGAACAGCCGCTGGTGCCGGAGCCGGCGGATGCCGACGGCTATAGCAAGGTCGGTCCAGGGCCGATGGTGGCGATCCGCCTCAAATGGACGGTCCATCGCGGCGATGACGGCCAATACTACGTGCACGAGACCATCGGCGAGCAATCCGCGCCGGTGATCAGCGGCCCCATGACGAGCGAAGCCGCCGTGCATTTCGTCGACGAGCACACGGACGAGGCCCATCGGCGCTTCGAGCTGCTGCGCAGCGAAATCGCCGGCCGCAGTTCACTCGCCGATTACGAGCGCAAGGGCGAAGCCTAAAGGCTTACTTCCTTCCGAGATAATCCTTCTTCACGAGCTCGACGCCTGCGTGCCGCAGCAGGTCGTAGGACGTCGTGACGTGAAAGAAGAATTGCGGCATGCTGAACGTCAGCAGCAGCATCCGCCCGGTGAACGGCAGCTCGGTTCCGTTCTTCAGCTTGAAGAAAACTTGCTGCTCCGACGCGGCATCGATCTGGGCGCGTGGCAGGCTCTCGATGAACTCGATCGAGGTTGCGATGCGCGCCTGAAGGCCGGCCATATCGTGCTCCAGCGCCGGCAGCACCACGGGTTCACACCCTGCCAGCAAGGCCGGAGCGACCGTGGCGTGGCGGCAGGCCTCGCCGACCTGCTGCGCCAGGTCGTACATGTTCGGCGACAGCCGCATGCCCAGCAGGACGGCTGGATTGAATTTGCGGGTCTCGGCATAGGCGACGCCCTTGTCGAGCAGGCCTGACAGATTGCGCAAATTCGGCACGAACAGGCCAACCGAGGCCTCGTACATCGAGATCGTCACCTCAAAATTCCTTTCAATTCCGGCTCGCCAGCGACTGGCATCTGGTCTAAATCCAACCTCAAGGGCTGCACAATGACAGCTCATGCAGGGGTCGAGAAGACATGATCGTTCGAATCGTGGCGGCTTTGGTCGTGATGTTGCTGGCAAACCTTTCGGCCCAGGCGCAGCAGGCGCCTTCGCGCCTCGACGAGATCATCAAACGCGGCACCCTGCGCGTCGGCATGACCGGCGACTACAAGCCCTTCACCTATCTGGACAAGGCTACGCAGCAATTCAGCGGCTTCGACGTCGACATGGCCGAAGCGCTTGGCAAAGCGCTCGGCGTCAAGGTCGAATATGTGCCGACGGCGTGGCCGAAGCTGATGAAAGACTTTGAAGCCGACCAGTTCGACATCGCGATGGGCGGGGTCTCCGTGACGCTCGACCGCCAGAAGAAAGGCTTCTTCTCGATGCCGATCATGCGCGAGGGCAAGACGCCGATCGCGCGCTGCACGGACGTCAGCAAGTACCAGACCATCGCCGACATCGACAAGAAGGGCACGCGCGTCATCGTCAATCCCGGCGGCACCAATGAGCGTTTTGCGCGGGCCAACGTCAAGGACGCCGAGATCACCGTATTCCCCGACAACACCGTCATCTTCGACGAGATCGCCAAGGGCAATGCCGATCTGATGATGACGGACGCGTCCGAGACGCGCTACCAGCAGAAGCAGCATTCCGGCGTGCTCTGCGCGGTGCATCCGGACAAGCCGTTCGACTTCTCGGAGAAAGCCTACTGGCTCCAGCGCGACACGGCGCTGAAGGCCTTCGTCGACCAGTGGCTGCACGTTTCGACGGAGGACGGCAGCTACAGGAAGATCTACGCCGCCTGGTTCGATTGATCCGCATCCCCCTGTCGCTGCCTCGGCCAAACTTTGGACCCGCTTAAGGTCCATTGAACCCGGACCGTCGGGACAACGACTCATACCGAGAACAGTGATCTAGATCACTTTCTGCGATCGGGCCGAGGCGTAAGCTCGGTGCGGGGACCACCTGCTAGGAGACGGAAATGAGGAAGTTGTTGGCCACGGCCGCATTCCTTTTGGCAAGCACCGCAGCGCAAGCGCAGTACACCTTCGAATATGGCGGGCGCACCATCCGCATCGATCCCGACCGCGGCACGGTGTCGATCCCCGGTGTCTATGACAACACCGGCCAGGGCAAGGCGAAGAAGGCCAAGAACGACGCCAAGGGGACCCCGAAAGCGGACCCGCAGGCGCCGCAACAAGCCAAGGCCGATCCGCAGCAGCCGGCCAGTCCCGCGCCGGCTCCCGCACCCGTCGCCGCGCCTCCGGCGGCCGAGCAGGCCCCTGTACAAGCTCCCGTCGCCGTGGCGCCTCCTGCCCCGCCGGCACCTTCGGCCACGGCGGCAAACACTGGTCCGGCTGAAGACGCGCTTGTGCCCCCGCCTCAACCGGCCCCAATTACTGCCCCGACGGTGGCCGCGGTACCGCCCGCACCGCCTCCGCCGCCTGCTCCGACCGTAGCTGCCGCACCGCCAGCGCCCCCGGCGCCGCCTCCGCCACCTGCTCCGGCGCCAGCACCCGTTCAGTCGGCTGCCGTCGCCCCGGCTCCAGCAGCCGCGACCGGGCGTGATCCCAATTCACCGCTGGGCGTCTGGCTCACCGAGGAGAAGGAAGGCAAGGTTCGCATCGAGCAATGCGGCAACAATCTCTGCGGCTATTCTGTCGACAGCAAATCGAACCAGAACGGCGAGCAGGTTTTGATCAACATGAAGCCCGCGAAAGAGCAGAACAAGGACCCGAAATGGTCCGGCCGCATCCTTGATCCCAACACCGGCTCGACCTACGACTCCACGATCGCACTGAAGGGCACCGATCGCCTGCGCGTGCAGGGCTGCGCCTTCGGCGGCATGTTCTGCGGCGGCCAGACCTGGACGCGCGTGAACTAGGCTCGCGCACGCCAGGCACGTCTAGCGACACGGCCTCATGGCGGTTGGACGAATACCTTCCTGACGTGGGAGGATTCGCGTACACGTCCACAAACGCAGGCGCGTTTGCTGGGACAATTCATGACTTTGCCGCCCGCTCGAAGAGGCCCCGCCGCGCCCAGAATTGTCATCCCGGCGTTTGCGAGCTTCAGCGTCTCCGGGCATTCATTCAATGAGCTTCTGCTTTTCAAAAACGAAAGCCTGGATATCGGCCTGACGCCCCGGATCCTGGTGCCTCGCTCGACTGACGAGCGGGTTGCAGCGGAAATCGCGGCGGATCGTGTTCTGGAGTTGCTTCCTGCCTTCGAGGTCAACGCCGAGAACTTCGTTCTCTCCACGGTGACGTTCGCTGACACCGCCCGTCTTTTCGCACCGTTGCGCACGTGGCTGGATGCGGAATGTCTGGATTCCTCCGACATCATCTACTTCCCGCGTGGACACCCGGTCCTCATCAGCGGTATCGGCCGATGGCTCTCGCAGCAGCCGGAAGGCAAGCGCCCGGCTGTATTTTTCCGCATCATCGGCGACGAATTGACAGACCTGGACACAGGACGCTTCAAGCCGCGGGCGGCTTTCTACCGACTTGCGTCTGCGGATCTCGACAACGCGTCAGCCGGCGAGCGCGTGTTCTTCCTGGTGAACTCGTGGGCCAAGGCGCGCTCGGTATCCCGCGTGTTGCGCCGGCGTCCGTTCATGATGCAGCATCATTTCGGCAGGCCCCCGGATACCGCGCTGGCAACGGAAACAATCGAGCCGACGGTCTATGTGCACGTGAACAGCAGGTCAGGCCGATGCTTGACCGATCTCGGCGAGACGATCAAGCGCGTGCGTGCGGTCGAACCTGCCACAAGGTTCGTGATCAAGCCTGCCGGCGATATCTCGGAAAAGATGGCTGCGCTCGATCTCGGAGGCAGTGCGTTCGTCGAGGTTCTTCCGTTGCAAATGAGCACGACGGAGTACTTTGGAAATCTCGCGCGATCGACGCTGGTCGTGTTGGCCTATGAAGCGCAGCCATATCGATTTTTGACCTCCGGCGTCTTCACAGAGGCCGCCAGCCTGGGCAAGCCTGTCATTGTGCCGCACAGCACATGGATGGCCGACAAGATCACGGAGGGCTACGGCGTCGGCATGTCGTTTGAAAACCAGCGACCGGAATCATTGGCTGACGTCGTTCTGAAAGCTCTTCAGGACTCGCACCGACTGGCTTCCGCGGCGCAAGCAATCGCCCCGCGCCTTGTGGAAGAGACCGGTTGCCGGCGATTCATCGAAACCATGGTGTCTCTTTCAAAGACTGCTCCCGACATGGGGCCGAGTTACCGGATCGGCGATGAGATCAATTTCAGCGATCCGCTCGATTCACGCGGGTTCATGGGCAGCGGCTGGTCAGAAACCGAGCCATGGGGCACCTGGACCATCGGCGGCCGCGCCGAACTGTCAGTGAAGCTCGGTGCAAAACCGGACAGACAGCTTTTCCTGAATGCTTTCGCCTTTGCCCATTTGCCACGGCAAGACCACGAGGGTGTCAACGTCCGGGTTTACTGCGGCGATGAACCGATAGCCGAGTGGAAGCTCACTCCGGCAGAAGCGCAGGGCGGCCGGCCGCGTTGGTTCTCCGTACCCCTGCCCGCTCCCGATCATCTTGGCTGTGCTTTGGACTTTGTCTTCGAGATTGAGGGCGCGACTTCGCCCTATGCTGAGGGATTGAGCCATGACAGGCGAATTCTCGGGCTGGCGCTTTGCAAGTTGACGATTGCAGAGACTACGGAGGCCTCCATGATCTCGATCGAGCAAAGGGTTGAGCAAGGGTCCAAGAATGAGCAACCGGCTGCGCCTCAAAAAGTCCACCTGCTCGCCCGCCTCGTCAATCGAATGAGGAGCTGAGCCCGACCTGCATCAACGAGCGCCGCGGCCGCCGCGGCCTTGCCGCAATGTGCGCAGGCTCACAGAGCCCCCTCGGGGCGTGACTGCCCTCACATCGCCCGCCCCACATCCACGCCACGATGCCCGCAGGTTCAACCACAGGGGCGTGTCATGAATTGTTTTCGCAAAGGGCTGTTCGTTAGCGTGTTCGTCTTGGCTCTGCCGGTCGCGCAAGCGAGCGCCAACACGTTCGACGGGGCATGGAATGTCCGCATCGCGTCATCGAGCGACACCTGCGGCAACGGCGCAACCGTCGCGATCGGCATCAACAATGGTCAGATCGCCTCGAGCAGCGCGATGGTGACGGCGTCCGGCCACGTAGCGGATGCCGGCGCCATCAACGTCACCTTGAGCACCGGCATCAAACGCGCCGTCGGCTTCGGCCGGCTCAGCGGCACCTCCGGCTCCGGCACATGGCGCGGCGCCATGTGCACGGGAACGTGGACCGCTGAGCGGATGTAATCAGCCGATCGCCGCGCCGTACTCAGCGTCCGTCACAGGCTCCAGCCAGGTCGAATAGACGCCGTCGAGCGCTTCCTGCATCGCGATGTGGGTCATGCCGTTGGTCGGCGTGGCACCGTGCCAATGCAGCTCGCCCGGCGGAATCCAGACGGTGTCGCCGGGACGGATCTCGCGGATCGGGCCGCCCTTGGCCTGAACCCGGCCGACGCCGGAGATGACGTACAGCGTCTGGCCCAGCGGATGGTGATGCCAGTTGGTGCGCGCGCCGGGCTCGAACGACACGCGTGAGCAGTTCAGCCGCGCTGGCGCGGGCGCCATGATCACGGGGTCCTGCAACACGGTGCCGGTGAAGTTTTCCTTGGGCGCGCGGCGGGTGGGCCGCGTGCCTGCGACAGTGATTTCCATTGGGGTATTCCTCGCTTGTGGTCGTTACTTCTTGCTTGCCGCGTAGCGCGCCTTGGTCTCGGCGTTCATGGGATAGAGGCCCGGCAGCACCGCGCCGTTGTTCACCTCGTTGACGATCCAGGCTTCCATCCGCTCCTGCTCGACGCCTTCGGCCAGCACGTGGTCGAGCATCGCCTGCGGGATCAGTACGCAGCCGTCCTGGTCGGCAACGACGATGTCGTTCGGGAACACCGCGACGCCGCCGCAGCCGATCGGCTCGCCCCAACCGACGAAGGTGAGGCCTGCAACGGAGGGCGGCGCGGCAAAGCCGTCGCACCACACCGGAAGATTGGTGCCGAGCACGCCCTCGACGTCACGCACCACGCCATCGGTGACGAGCGCAGTGACGCCGCGCTTCATCATGCGCGCGCACAGAATGTCGCCGAAAATGCCGGCATCGGTGATGCCCTTGGCATCGACCACGGCGATGCAGCCGTCCGGCATCGCCTCGATCGCGGTACGGGTCGAGATGGGCGACGACCAGGATTCCGGCGTCGCCAGATCCTCGCGCGCCGGGACGAAGCGCAGCGTGAAGGCCGGTCCCACCAGGCGCGGCAGACCCGGGCGCAGCGGACGCGCGCCGCGCATCCAGATGTTGCGCAGGCCCTTCTTCAGCAGGACCGTGGTGATGGTGGCGGTGGTGATGCCGGCGAGGGTCTTGCGGGCTTCGGGGGATAGCGACATGGACGGCAACGAGCTCCGAAATGGGCGGGAAACGACGCCGCGCATCTTGCGAGGCGGGCGCTTTCCGTCAAGGGCCAAGAACGCAGGCCCGCAGGGCGGTTATGCGACGCGATAACAAGGCTTTATCGTTTGGCCTTGGATTAATTTATTGGACTTGCGGGCGCATTTACGCGAAGCAGGGCACCGCGGAACTCAAGGACGAGCCCGCGTTTCTTCAGAAGCCCGATTTCGACAGCTCTTGATAGCTCATGGCCGCGACGCTTCCCCCGCCCCGCCTCCTGCCCAGTGGCGACAGCGCCGTCACGGTCGAGTTCAGCCGTACCATCGACGATGCCGCCAACCAGCGCGTGCTGGCGCTCGACAAGGCGCTCGCAGCAAGCGCCATCGATGGCATTACCGAGACGGTGCCGACCTATCGCTCGCTGCTGGTGCATTACGATCCCGGCAAGATCGGCTTTGACGCGCTTTCCGAAAAGCTGCTCCCCATCGCCAGCCAGCCGCTGCCGCCGACCGCGAAGGCGAGACGCTGGCGCGTCCCCGTCGCCTATGGCGGCGAGCACGGGATCGATATCGAGGATGTCGCGAAGGCGCTCAAGACCACGCCCGACGACATCGTGGCCCGCCACACCGCCGGCGACTATTGCGTCGCCATGATCGGCTTCACGCCGGGCTGGTCCTATCTCAGCGGCCTGGACAAATCCCTCCAGATGTCCCGGCGGCAAAATCCGCGGCTGCTGACGCCAGCCGGCACGGTCGCGATCGGCGGCATCCAGACCGGCATCCAGTGCCTGGCCGGCCCGAGCGGCTGGCACCTGCTCGGCCGCACCCCGGTGCGAACCTACCAGCTCCACCGAAATCCGACCTTTCTGACCGAACCCGGTGATCGCGTGACGTTTTTCGCCATCGACCACAAGACCTTCGAGGAGCAGGACCGCGCCGCGGAAGCCGGCGAGATCATCGCCGAGCAGGTGGTCGCATGAGCCGGCTCGTTGTTGGCAGCATTGGACCAGCGAGCTCCGTCCAGGACGGTGGCCGCCCTGGCGCGCAGCGCTATGGCCTGACGCCGAGCGGCGCAATGGATCGCATGGCGCTGGCGGCGGCGAATACGCTCGTCGGCAACGAGCCGTTCGCGGCCGTTGTCGAGATCGGCCCGTTTGGTGCCACGTTCACGGCCAAAGACGGCGCCGTGCGCGTCGCGATTGCGGGCGCACCGCGCAACGCGGACATCGCTGGGCGACCGGTCGCCATAGACACGTCCGTGACGCTGAAGGATGGCGAGACCCTGACGCTCGGCTTCGCCCGCGGCGGCGCGTTCAGCTATCTCGCGATCGAAGGGGCTATCCGCGGCGAGCCGGTGTTCGGTAGCCTCGCGGTGAACGCCCGCGCCGGCCTCGGCAGCCCCTACCCGCGTCCGCTCCAGGCTGACGACGAATTCACTGTCGATGCCGCGAGCGGCGCGCCTGAACTGCGGATCGAATTGCCAAAGCCGTCGAGCGATCCGATCCGCGTCGTGCTGGGCCCGCAGGACGACGAGTTCGACGACGCCAACAAGGCGCTGTTCCTCGACAGCGAATGGAAGATCTCGGCGACCTCCGACCGCATGGGCTACCGGCTCGAGGGCCCCGCGATCAAGCATCTGCACGGCCACAACATCGTCTCCGACGGCACCGTCAACGGCAGCATCCAGGTGCCCGGCAACGGCGCGCCGATCGCGCTGATGATGGACCGTGGCACCAGCGGCGGCTATCCGAAGATCGCAACCGTGATCACGGCGGATGTCGGCCGGCTGGCGCAGACCTCGGCGGGAACGGCGTTCCGCTTCAAGGCCGTCAGCATGGCCGAGGCGCAGGACGAGGCGAAGAAGTTCGCGCAAGCGATCCGGACCCTGCCCGATCGCTTGCGCTCGGCCGACACCGTGGCGCTCAACATCGAGGCGCTCAGCGATGCCAACGTTGCGGGTTATGCGGTGAGCGCCGTGGATTCCGGGACGTGGCAGGTCGCGGCGGAGCCTTAAACCACAAGACGACCAGAGGCGGAGAGCAACCATGAAGACGATCGATCTCAATTGCGACCTCGGCGAAGGTTTTGGCGCGTGGGAGATGGGCAACGATGCCGCGATGATCGAGCTTGCAAGCTCGGTCAACGTCGCCTGTGGCTTCCATGCCGGCGATCCCGATATCATGCGCAGGACGGTCGAGCTGGCGAAGGCGCGCGGCGTCTCGGTCGGCGCCCATCCCGGCTACCGCGACCTCCACGGTTTTGGCCGGCATCCGATCGCGGGCCTGAAGTCCTCCGAGATCGAGAACCTCGTCGCCTACCAGATCGGCGCGTTGCAGGCGATCGCGACCGCCGCTGGCCACAAGGTGACGCACGTGAAGGCGCATGGCGCGCTCTCCAACGTCGCCTGCGAGGACGATATGACGGCGAAGGCCATTGCCGCCGGCATCAAGGCGGTCGATCCCAGCCTGATCTTCGTCGTGCTCGCCAACTCGAAGCTGGTGAAGGCCGGCGAGGACGCCAATCTGCCGATGGTGCATGAAGTGTTCGCCGACCGCGCCTATGAGGACGACGGCAACCTGGTCTCGCGCAAGAAGCCCGGCGCGGTGCTGCACGATGCCAAGGCGATCGCCGAACGCGTGGTGCGCATGGTGCAGGACGGTGCGGTGGTCTCGGTTACGGGCAAGGTCATCAAGATGCGCACGGACACTGTCTGCATCCACGGCGACACGCACGGCGCTGTCGATATCGCGCGCGGCTTGCGTCAGGCGTTGAAGGAGGCCGGGATCGAGGTCGCGCCGTTCAAGCGCGGGGCGTGATCAGAACGGGTGCACCGAGAGCGTGCCGAAGACGATCGCCGCAATGACGGCGAAGGCGCTGTAGAGCCCGATGTGATGGGCGTTCGCCGCAGTCCGACGCGAGAGCGAGCGCGCGTAGAAATGCAGCCTGGCTTCCGCCGATAGTTCGCGCATGGTCGATCTCCAACGCCCCATTCGCGTGATTATGAAGGGTCGACCCGGGTGGCGGGCAAGATGGCGGCGGAAATAGCGATGAGGGTTCTCTGGAGGCCGCCCTTCGCAGGCGCAAATTCTCTTCGCCCACGGGTTCCAAGAATCTTATTCGTTAAAGTCCGAGCCAGATGGAACCCGCGCGGATGACGATCTCATGACAGTCGGACTGACGCGTCAAAGCCTGTCAAACAAAAATGTCGAAAACAACCCCATGCACAGTAGCCGACGACTGACGCCGGAACGCCTTGCGTCTGCGCCGCCAGGGCGATTCATCAAGCTCCCATCGCGCCTTAGTACACGTCAGCCTGGAAGCGGCCCGTCTTCTTGAGCTCGGCGACAAAACTGACGGCTTCATCGGTCGAGCGGGCGCCGAACTGGGCGACGATGTCGACCAGCGCACGCTCGACGTCCTTGGCCATGCGCTTGGCATCGCCGCAGATGTAGAGGTGCGCGCCCTCGGCAAGCCACGTCCACACTTCGCGGCCGACCTCGCGCATACGGTCCTGCACGTAGAACTTCTTCTCACCATCGCGCGACCAGGCCAGCGACATCCGCGTCAGGAGACCAGAGGTCTTCATCGCGTTCAGCTCGTCCTGATAGAAGAAGTCGCAATCGCTGCGCTGGTGGCCGAAGAACAGCCAGTTTTTTCCCGGAGCACCGGTCGCCTTGCGATCGAGCAGGAAAGCGCGGAACGGCGCGATCCCGGTGCCGGGGCCGATCATGATCACCGGTGTCTTCGGGTCCTGCGGCAGGCCGAAGCCGTGCGCCTTCTGCACATAGACCTTGAGTTTGTCGCCCTCGATGATGCGCTCGCCGAGGAAGGTCGAAGCCACCCCAATGCGCTTGCGCTTGCCGACGACGTAGCGCACGGAATCGACCGTGAGCGACAGCTTTCCGGGCGTTGCGTTATGCGACGAGGAAATCGAATAGAGCCGCGGCTGGAGCGGCTCCAGCGCCTCGACGAAGGCCTCGGGATGCGGCCGCGTGCCGGAAAATTTCTGAAGCGCCGCCATCACATCCAGCGTCGCGGCATCGCCATCGGGATCCTCGCCCTGCGCCAGCGCCCGCGCCTTTTCGCGTTGCGCGCCGCCGGTGATGAAGGAGATCAACTCGAACAGCGTGTCAGGCGCCGGCGACAGCGAGACGTCGTCGATCAGCACCTGGCGCAGCGTCTTGCCGTTGACCTTGGTCGTGTGGGAAGCGCCGAGCAGCGCGATGATCTGGTCGGCGAGGCCGACATCGTTGCGCGCGAACACGCCGAAGGAATCCCCGACAACGTAGTCGAGCTTGCTCTCGGCGAGGTCGAATTCGACGTGATAGGTTTCCTTCTCCGAGGCGCCTTTGTTGAGCAGGCGCCGCGACAGGAAAGTTGCAGCGACCGGATTGTCGCGCGAGCGGCCGGGCTCGGCGATCGTCACGGTCACGGCTGGTGCTGCCGCGTCGAGAGCTTTGGTCGCCGGCGCCTTGTCCAGCTCTTCGTGCAGTGCCTTCAGCATCCGCGCGGTTTCCTTGCCACCAGGGACACAAAGGTTGAGCCGCGCTTCGCTGCGGGTGGCGATCGCTTCCGAATAGTCGTTGCAATTATAGCCGCACTGGCCGCAATCCTGCTGCGCCATCGCCGCCATCATCTTGCGTCGCACGGGGCGCCCTTCGGCGAGCTTCATGCGATCGGCAATCGGCATGGTCTGGTCGTGCCATGGCGCTTCGCCGTCGTCGCCGTCACCGGCTTGCATGATCGCGGCGCCCTGCTCTGCCGATAGTGGCGCCGCTGCATCAGGCGACAGCAGCCCGGCAAAGAATCCGTTCAGCCAGGAGCGCTGGGCATCGGAGAACGGTGCGCTCGCGGGAATGATATCGAGCTTGGGCGGAGGGCTGATCTGGTTCATGCGGACACCTCTGCATCGGCAAGCTTGCGCAGCGTCTCGCCGTCATGGCGGCGCGCAAAGGAGAGGAAGGTTTCGTCGGGAGACGAACGATGGGCGATGTAGGCCTTGAGCAGACCTTCGACCGTCTTCGGCGCGTCCTCGGCCTTGAGGTCGTGATAGACCTCCTGCCCGACATCCGCGTCAGGCCCGAACCCGCCACCGGTGAACAGGTGGTACCCCTCGACCGTGTCCTCCTCATTCACCGGCACCCTTGCCCCGATCAGACCGATGTCGCTGATGTAGTGCTGCGCGCAGGAATGGTGGCAGCCGGTGACGTGGATGTTGACCGGCGTATCCATCTCGACGCGGGGCTCGCACCAGTCGCCGATTTCGGCCGCGTGGCGCTTGGTATTCGAGGCAGCAAAGCGGCAGCCGGCATTGCCGGTGCAGGCGATCAGGCCAGCGCGGATATGCGAGGCCTCGACCGCGAGCCCGATCTGCTTGATCGCGGCAATGGCAAGCTCGACGTTCTCGTCGCGCACGCCCGGGATCAGCAGGTTCTGCCAGACCGTGAGACGAATTTCCCCGTCGCCGAGGTCCCGCGCGACCTTGGCGAGGCCCCGCATCTGATCGGAGGTGATCTTGCCGAGCGGCAGCGACACGCCGATCCAGTTCACATCCTCCTGCTTCTGCTTGTGCACGCCGATATGTGCCATGCGGTCCGACGCTGGGCGCGGGGCAAACGCTTCTTCCGGCACGCGCGTGAACGGCTTCTTCAGCCGCTCCTCGACGTGCCCAAGGAAGCCGTCATGGCCCATCGTATCGAGCACGTATTTCAGCCGCGCCTTGTTGCGGTTGGTGCGGTCGCCATGCTCGATGAACACGCGCACGATGGCGTCGGCAACAGCCGTGGCTTCGTCCGGCTTGACGATGATGCCGGAGTATTTGGCGAAATCCCTGTGTCCGGTGATGCCGCCAAGGCCGAGGCGAAACCAGACCCCGGGCTCGACGCCGAAGCCATCCTTCACCTCGAGCGCGGTGAATGCGATGTCGTTGGTCTCCTCGAGCACGGCGATCCTGCCAGCACCGTCGAAGGCGACGTTGAACTTGCGCGGCAACCCGTACAGCGAGCGGTCATTCAGGATGTGATAGTGCCACTCGCGCGCGTAGGGGCGCGTGTCGATCAGCTCCTGCGGATCGATGCCGGCTGTCGGCGTTCCCGTCACGTTGCGGATGTTGTCCGCGCCGGAGCCGCGCGAGCACAGGCCAAGGTCCTGGATACCCTCGATCAGCTTCACGGCGTTCTTCGGCGGAATCTCGCGAAGCTGAAGATTGGCGCGCGTCGTAACGTGGCTGAACGGGCCGCACAGTTCGTCGGCGAGCTCGGCAAGGCCGGAGAGCTGCCAATGCTTCATGATGCCGTTGGGGATGCGCAGGCGGCACATGTAGGAGTCCTGCGTCGGGGCGACGTAGAAAATCCCGAAATAGCGCCAGCGGAAATTGTCCGCTGGACTCGGCGGCGCGTTGTCGAGCGCTTGCTGGCGCAGCTGCGGATAGGCATCGAAGGGATGCTCGTCGCGCTTGAATTTTTCCTGGTCGGCGAGCTTCTTGCCCGAGGCGATGACCTTGTCCTGCGCCTTGAGGTGCACGGCATCGGGTCCGGTCGGCTCGGCATTCGCCTTGCCCGCGCCACCAAGGCCACGACCAACGCGGCTGATCTGGAGACCGGTCGTGAAGCCTTCGAGATAGCGCTTCTGCTCGTCGGTAAAGTCGACTGAGACGGTTTCGAGTTTCATGGTCGGTAACGAAGCTCCTGCGGCCACCTGGGTGGCATCGAGGGAATGGGACACGACCCGCGAGGAAACTCGGCTGGCTCAATGGCCTGCTCTGTTACCCAACGGTCCGATCAGCTTCGTTGCTGGGGACTTGGCTCAGCAGGCGTCTGTGACAGGCTGGCCGCACTGCAACATACAAGTTGCGTGCCAGCTTCGGCGGAATGGAAATTGTCGTGATTTCAAACGACTAGAAAGAGCCCGCGAAGCTGTCCATTCCGGAACTCTTCCGAAATTCGAGCAGGCGGCTCAAAATTTAGCCGATGACCCGGCTCGCCCAAAAACGGTGCAGGGCCGAATCACGCCTTCCAGCGGCCGACTTCGAAGGCCTCGAGGTGCCCACGAATGTCGTCGGGATCGAAGGCTGGACCGGCAAAAGCCCCGAACGGCGCAGGCGCTTCCGCGGGCTTTCCGTGGCCCAGGGCCGCGTCATAGAGATCGGGCCTGAACACGCTCATTGCAGTCTTGACGCCGTCCGGCGTCAGCGCCGTCTGTCCCCAGCGGACCATCTGCGCGTAGAGCCAGGCGGCCTGAACCGGATCGGGGCGCCCTGCCCCTTCGCGTCCGACCAGTAGGTAGCGGCCGCTTTCGCGGAAGGTGCCGTCGGGCGAGACCTTCAGGCGACCCGTCAGGGTGCGCTGGATGACTTCGGCATCGACGCCGATCCGCTCGGGCTGCGCCAAGATCCGCGCCGCCTCGGTCCGGTTTTCGGGAAGCTCGATGAACTCGGCCGCCTTCACTGCCGCTCGCACGAGGGCTGCGACCACATCCGGATTCTTGTCGGCCCAGGCTTGGCGAACCGCCAAAACTTTCTCCGCCGCGCGCTCGAGAATGTCGGAGACGAAATGCAGGATATGGCCGATGCCGAGATCGACCGCGACCGAGTTCCAGGGCGCGCCGACGCAGAACGCATCGACATGGCCGTTGGCGAGGCTGTCGACCATGTAGGGCGGCGGCAGCACGACCAGGCGCACGTCCTCGTCCGGATCGACGCCGGCCGCCGCCATCCAGAACCGCAGCTGGTAATTGTGGGTCGAGAACGGGAAGGTCATGCCGAAGGTCAGCGGCTCGGCGCCCGCCTTGCGACGCGAGGCAACCACCCGTGCGAGGGCTTTGGCGGTGACGAGCGGATCGGAACGATCGCCGTCGACCTCCGCCATCAGCGCGGCATGGAGCGCCGGCGATACCGTGATCGCGTTGCCGTTGATACCAAGATTGAAGGGCGCGGCGATCGGCACCTTGACGTGGCCGAGCCCGAGCGAGGACGCGATCGCAACAGGCGCGAGCAGATGCGCGGCGTCGAACAGGCCGATATTGAGCTTGTCGCGAACGTTGGACCAGGACACTTCGCGCACAAGCGTAACGTCGAGCCCTTCGGCGGCGGCAAATCCCTTGTCGACGGCCACGATCAGCGCGGCGGCATCGACCAGCGGGATGAACCCTATGCGGAGCGGTCCAGTCATTTCAGCATCTCCGACGCGGTGATGATCGACTGGGCGATCTCGCCGATTTTCTTCTTCTCGCGCATCGCGGTGGAGCGCAGCAGCACGTAGGCCTCGTCCTCGTTGAGGCCCTTGATCTTCATCAATATCCCCTTGGCCTTCTCGATGATCTTGCGGTCCTCGAGCTGCGACTTGGTGCGCTCCAGCTCCTCCTGGAGTTTTGCGAAGGCGTTGAAGCGGGACACGCAGAGGTCGAGGATCGGCTTGATGCGCTCCTTCTTCAACCCGTCGACGATGTAGGCTGAGACCCCCGCCTCCACCGAGGCCTGGATCGAAGCTGAATCGCTCTGGTCGACAAACATCGCGATCGGCCGGCGCACGGCACGGCTGACCTGGAACATCGCTTCGAGCACGTCGCGGCTGGGGTTTTCGAGATCGATCAGGATGATGTCGGGGTCGACGGCGTAGATGCGCGCAAGAAGGCTCTGCATCTCGCTGATATGGACGACCTGGGTGAAACCCGCCTCCCGCAACCCTTCCTGGAGGATCGCGGCCCGGATCGGGCTTTCGTCGACAATCACGATTTTGGGCGACTGTTCGGCGCTCATTGCTCACTCACCACCGGCGATTCATCCTTAGCACGCCGGAACGCCCTGCAAAGGGTTGTAATTAACGGCAATTAGGACTAGCTCCTGCCGATCAATCAGGCAGATTTTTGGATATGGAACAGACGGCTGCGCCCAAGGTCAGCTTCGTGTCGCTCGGGTGTCCCAAGGCATTGGTGGATTCCGAGCGCATCATCACGCGCCTGCGCGCCGAGGGCTATGAGCTCGCCCGCAAGCATGACGGGGCCGACATCGTCATCGTTAACACGTGTGGCTTTCTCGACAGCGCCAAGCAGGAGTCACTCTCGGCAATCGGCGAGGCCATGGCCGAGAACGGCAAGGTAATCGTGACCGGCTGCATGGGCGCCGAGCCCGAGCAGATCGAACAGGCCTATCCCGGCGTGCTCTCGATCACCGGCCCGCAGCAATATGAGAGCGTGCTCGACGCCGTGCACCGCGCGCTGCCGCCCGCCCACAATCCGCATCTTGATCTGGTGCCGCCGCAGGGCATCAAGCTGACGCCGCGCCACTACGCTTATTTGAAGATCTCCGAAGGCTGCAACAACCGCTGCACCTTCTGCATCATCCCGAAGCTGCGCGGCGATCTCGTCTCGCGTCCCGCCAACGATGTCCTGCGCGAAGCCGAGCGACTGGTTGATGCCGGCGTCAAGGAGCTGCTTGTCATCTCGCAGGACACCTCGGCCTATGGCGTCGATCTGAAATACGCCGAGAGCCCGTGGAAGGACCGCCAGGTCCGCGCCAGATTCCTCGACCTTGCGCGTGAGCTCGGCGAACTCGGGGCCTGGGTCCGGCTGCAATATGTCTACCCCTACCCGCATGTCGACGAGGTCATCGCGCTGATGAACGAGGGCAAGGTGCTGCCCTATCTCGACATCCCGTTCCAGCATGCGAGCCCCGAGGTGCTGAAGGCGATGAAGCGCCCGGCGGCGCAGGACAAGACGCTGGCGCGGATCAAGCGCTGGCGCGAGGAATGTCCCGATCTCGCCTTGCGCTCGACCTTCATCGTCGGCTTCCCCGGCGAGACCGATGCCGATTTCGCCTATCTGCTCGACTGGCTCGACGAGGCCGAGATCGATCGCCTCGGCTGCTTCAAATACGAGCCGGTCGCCGGCGCCACGTCGAATGCTCTCGAAGGCGCTGTGCCCGCCGAGATCAAGCAGGAACGCTACAACGCGCTGATGGCCCGCCAGCAGAAGATCTCCGCACGCAGGCTGAAGCGCAAGGTCGGCACGCGCCAGCAGATCATCATCGACGAGGTCGGGCCGACAGTGGCAAAAGGCCGCTCCAAGGCGGATGCACCGGAGATCGACGGCGCGGTCTATCTCACCAGCCGCCGGCCCTTGCGCGTCGGCGAGATCGTCACCGCGAAGATCGAACGCGCCGATCAGTATGATCTACACGGCACCGTCGCGGGGTTCTGACGGCGCTTCCCCGCTGGTCTCAAACCACTGTCGCCCGGTAAATGCCGTCTTCGCCGAAGTGATAGAGATGGTTGCCGCGCCCGTGCAATCGGCCGGGTGGACGGCCTGAGCCGTCGGGCATCAACAGGCGTGCTCGCTTGGTATATAAGACCCCCTCTCGATCTAATTGTCCGATATGCGCGGTCTCAGAGGACTCCTGATACTGCGAGGAGAAGAGGATTTCGGTCGCTGACATCGCGAACGCATGACAGCCTTGTAGCTCCGTTTGCCACCAGCTCAATTGGAAATCAGCACCAATCTTGCAGATCGGGAAATCCGAGTAGAAGAAAATGGCAGCGTCTGCGCCTGTCACATTGAGCGCGTAGCAGTCGTCAATTGTGTGGTCCGCATCTGCTGGAAATTCCCAGACTTTCTCTCCCAAATCCGAGAAACAAACCAGACCGGCCTGCCCGACCGAACTGCCAAAAACACCCTCGTCGAAATACCCAACCCAGATCCGGCCACGCTGATCGATCTGGAGATCGCTAATGCCGTCGCCCAGGCCGACGCGGCTTGCTTGCCCGGTCTGGGGATCGAAGATGATTCCATTCAGATTGTAGTCCGTCTCGACCTGGAAGTTCCATCTGGAGCTCGCCAGCAGGACGCGACCGTCGGGAAAGAGGTCGATCTTGGAGGCGTGGAGTTCAAGGGGAGGCAGATCGATCCATAGCTCCGATCCGGCATTCGACTTAAGCAAACGGTAACGTTTCAACCTGCCCATCTTCGGATGTGGCAGTACGCCAGAGGCGCGCAACGCAGTCGCTGTCGATGCGCCACCGTCCGAGAACTCGAACAAGAACAGCAGCGACTGGTCGCCCGCAACCCCGCTTGCAGTGAGCGAAAATCCGGGAAGCGTCGGCGCGGTGCCAATCTTCTCGAACTGTATTGATCTGATCAAACCAGCCCCCCCGATGCTGCCCCGAGGCAGCATCACCAAGCACGCGTCGGGCGCAAGGGCGAAGTAGCGATCAGGCTTCAGTCAGCCATTTCGGCACCCAGCGCTCGGGGCGCGGAGCGCGGGCGAGATCGGCTTTGGCTTCGGACAGCAGCGCCGGCTCGCCATCGATGGTCGGGCGCACATCGTACTCGAAGTTCGGCATGACCCGGCCCTCGGCGTAGAGCCCAAAGCTCATCGCGTGCCACAGCCCGAGCTCGGGCTGCTCCGCCGCATGTCTTCGCGCAATTCGCGCAGCAGGGATTCGATCGAACCGGATTCCTCGAATGGCTGCGGCCCGCGCGTGAGGATCCGCGCCTGGTATTGCTTGCCGACGATCGCCACTTCGAAACGGGTCTTGTCCCAGTCGTTCTTGCCTTTCGGCAGATGCGCAGCAAGCCGCCAGCCGAGCTCGGCCATCATCCGGTGATTGGCCCAATAGTCTTCGCGATCCCGGCTCCATTTCTCGACGAAGCCGCGAAAGTCGGGCAGGTCTGACGAATGATCTTCGGGCGCTACCCTCTCGTCGGTCGGCCGTCCGGCGAGCCATTGCGCCAACGCGACGGTCTGACACTCGACCTCGTCGTGTGGCCGCAGATCGTGCCAGGCCTTGTCGAACTGCTGTGACGTGAGTTTCGCGAGCAACCCGTCGAGGGTCGGCGCCAGCAATTGATAGTCGCCCTCCGACCCCAGCCCGACGATCGGGGGATCGTCGCGGTCGAGACCGGCGCCATACCAGCCGCCGACGGCGGAGCCATCGGGCAAGCGCATGAACAGCGCGAAGCGGTCGCGCAGCGGACTGCCGTCGAAGATCGGGGCCTGATCGGAGAACTGGCCTTGCAGCGAAAAGCAGCCGACGCTGCCCCAGGGACGCCCGTTCAGCCAGCCGGCAAAGTCCAGCAGCAGGGATGGCGCTTCGATGCCCGGCGGAAACGCGCCGTGAATGCTGTCGAGGTCGATCGGGTAAGGCGTATCGGACAAGGCTGAAAACTATCTGGTTGGTCCCGCCCTTTTGGTCTCGCCGGTGGTGCGTCCGGTTCGAACCAATTCGCGTTGTCTGATCACAAACGCGCTAGAGGCTTGATGGTTTCCATCGAGCGACGCGCAGTTGTTCAAGGCCCGGCGCGCGCGGGCGCGCCGGTTGGTACGAAGTGCGGACGCGACAAACTGCGCACTTTTTTCCTAAAGCCGAGCGCAACACGATGCACGCCAGGCGGGTGTTTCGCAAAAGGCCTGCTTGACAAACCCTGCCATTCGCATGTATTGCCGCGCCCTATGATCAATTCTCGGACCCACCTGCGCCAAGCCATGCGTCGTCGCTCCCGCGACGATGATGGGTTGCGCCATGTCCGACGACGCCGCTGAAGCACTGAATTCAGCTTAGTTTTCGAGAAGGCCGCACCCGCAAAGTGCGGCCTTCTTGCATTCTGCGTCCATTTTCCACCCGCCCCAGATCTTCGCTAACCCAAGAGGAGTTCGACATGACCACCGCCACCCATCCGTATGATGCGCTGATGGATATCACTGCACGGCCCAAGGCCGTGTTCGTCCGCGGCGCTGGCTCCTACCTCTGGGATGACAGCCGCAAGCGCTATCTCGATTTCGTGCAGGGCTGGGCCGTCAACTGCCTCGGTCACTCACCGCCTGCGGTTGCGGGCGCGCTTGCTGCGCAAGCCAAGCGGCTGCTGACGCCGAGCCCGGCGTTCTACAACGAGCCGAGCCTCAAGCTCGCGCAGGCGCTCGTCGACAACAGCGCCTTCGACCAGGTGTTTTTTGCCAATTCCGGTGCGGAGGCTAATGAGGGCGCGATCAAGCTCGCGCGCAAATATGGCAGCCTGCACAGGAACGGCGCGTTCGAGATCATCAGCTTCGAGGGCGGCTTTCACGGCCGCACGCTGGCGACGATGTCGGCGTCGGGCAAGAAGGCGTTCGAGCCGCTGTTCGAGCCGAAGGTCGCGGGCTTCAAGAAGGCGAAGCTCAACGACATCGCCTCCGTCGCAAGGCTGATCAACGACAACACCGTCGCGGTGATGCTGGAGCCGATCCAGGGCGAGTCCGGCGTGTGGCCGGCGACCGATCAGTTTTTGCAGGAGCTGCGCGCGCTCACCGACGCACATGGCCTGCTGCTGATCTTCGACGAAATCCAGACCGGCATGGGCCGGACCGGAAAGCTCTTCCACCATGAGCACACCGGCATCGCGCCCGACATCATGACGCTCGGCAAGGGCATCGGCGGTGGCGTGCCGCTCGCGGCCCTGCTTGCAACCGAACGCGCGGCCTGTTTCGAGCACGGCGACCAGGGCGGCACGTTCAACGGCAACCCGATCATGTGCGCGGCCGGACTTGCGGTGCTGGAGCAGGTCAGCCAGCCGGACTTCCTGAAGGCTGTCACGGAGACCGGCCTGCTGCTCGAAAGCGAGCTGCAGAAGGTTTCGGCCCGGCACGGCCTCGGTGAGGTCCGCGGCCGCGGCCTGCTGCTGGCGCTCGACCTCAAGCTGCCGATCGCGCCCGGCATCGTCGCCCAGGCGTTCGAGGCCGGCGTGCTGCTCAACGCACCGCAGGTCGACGCGCTGCGCTTCATGCCGGCGCTGAACGTCACAAAGGGAGAGATCGCAGAGATGATCGATTGTCTCGACGGGATTTTAACCAAGGCCGGCGCAGCCAGACGCGTGGCGTAGGGTGGGCAAAGCGAAGCGTGCCCACCATTCAAAACCGTCGTTGCGAAATGGTGGGCACGGCGCTTCGCGCCTTTGCCCACCCTACGAAAGCTGTCTCAACCGACGATGACGGTGAGTTACGGCTTCAGGATCGACGCCCCCGTCGTATTCCGGCTTTCGAGATCGATATGCGCCTTCGCGGCGTCCTTCAGGGCGTAGGCGTGGTTGATCGGCACGTGCAGCTTGCCATTGATGACGGCGGCGAACAGCGTGTCGGCGCCTTCCAGAAGCTCCTTGCGCGTGCCGATGTAATCGTTGAGCTTCGGCCGCGTCGCAAACAGCGAGCCGTGATTGTTGAGCTCGGCAATCGAGAACGGCGGCACCGGACCTGAGGCATTGCCGAACGAGACGAACATGCCGCGCGGCTTCAGGCAGGACAGCGAGCCCGGGAAGGTCGCCTTGCCGACGCCGTCATAGACGACGTCGCAGCCCTCGCTGCGGCTGATTTGTTTCACGCGCGCGACAAAATCCTCCTCGTTGTAGAGGATGACGTGATCGCAGCCATTGGCCTCGGCAATCTCCGCTTTGGCGCGCGAACCGACCGTGCCGATCACATGCGCCCCAAGCGACCTCGCCCATTGGCAGGCAAGCAGGCCGATGCCGCCGGCCGCGGCGTGGATCAGCACGCGGTGATGCGGCTCGACCTTGAAGGTCTTGTGCAGGAGATACCAGACCGTCAGGCCCTTGAGCATCAGCACGGCGCCCTGCTCATAGGTGATGTGGTCGGGCAGCTTGACCAACTTCTCCCAGGGGATGTTGCGCTCGCCGGCATAGGCGCCGAGATTGTGATAGTAGGCGACGCGGTCGCCGGGATGGAAATTCGTCACGCCGGGTCCGACCGCAACGACTTCGCCGGCGGCCTCGTTGCCGGCGATGAAGGGCAGCCCCGGCGCCTTGTAGAGGCCGGTGCGGTAATAGACGTCGATGAAGTTCAGCCCGACCGCATGCTGGCGGATGCGCACCTCGCCGCTCGCCGGCGCCGGCACCTCGACGCTTTCATAGACCAGCGCTTCGGGGCCTCCGACCTTGTGCACACGGACGGCTTTGGTCATCGCCTGGGCTCCTCGTCTTCTTGCTCTCGGTCGTCCTGACAGCAAGCGAAAGACATCGCGCCCGCCTTGTCAACTCGACGCCGGGTGGAACGCCTAAACCGACGGCTTGCCGGCCCTCTTGCGGTTGCTCTTGGCGAGCACGTTGAAGAACTCCACCGCCGCCGAGAACGCAATTGCGAAATAGATGTAGCCGCGCGGGATGTGGAATTTGAATCCGTCCGCAACCAGCGCGACGCCGATCAAGACCAGGAACGCCAGCGCCAGCATTTTCGTGGTCGGATGCTCCGCGACGAATCGCGCCACCGGGCCTGACGAAATGTACATGATCAGGCAGGCGATCACGACGGCCGCGATCATGATCTCGATGTCCTGCGCCATGCCGATCGCGGTGATGATCGAATCCAGCGAGAACACGATGTCGATGACGACGATCTGGGCGATCACCCAGAAGAAGGCATTGCGGCCGGATTTGCCGTCGCCCTCGCCGCCGTCGGCTTCCACCTCGGCATGGATCTCGTGCGTCGCCTTCGCGATCAGGAACAGGCCACCGCCGATCAGGATCAGGTCGCGCCAGGAGAAGTCGTAGCCCTTGAAGGCAAACACCGGCGCGGTCAGGCCGATCAGCCAGACCAGCAGGCTGAGCAGGATGATGCGGAAGATCAGCGCCAGCCCCAGCCCGATCTGGCGGGCGCGATGGGCCTGCTTCTCGGGGATGCGCGAGACGATCACCGACAGGAAGATGACGTTGTCGATGCCGAGCACGATCTCGAGCGCGGTCAGGGTCAGCAGTGCGGCCCAGGCCTCGGGGCTTGTCAACAGATGCATCATGCGAAGGATCTTGCCAGCCGGATCATGGCGTCGCTGAAGGTGATCCAGAGCGCGATCGCGCAGAGCGCGACCGTTACGCCAGCGCCGACCCGAAAATCCATCTCCAGCGCATAGAGGGCCAGCAGCGCCCAGATCGCGATCAGCGACATCGTCAGCCAGCGCAGCCGCACGACACGGACCGGATGCAACACGTGGAACGGAACGAAGGTCAGCACCACCAGGGCTGCGACCAGCAGCGTCGACAACAGCGGCGACCAGTGCAGCAGGAACAGGTAGAACGCCGCCGCATTCCACAGCGCCGGAAAGCCGCGAAAGTGATTGTCGTCGGCCTTCATGCGCAGATCGGCGAAATAGAGCGCGCTGGTGACGATGATGGCGATACCGAGCAATGGGGCGGCCACCGGCAGCAACAGGCCGCTGGCAACGATCGCGTAGGCCGGCACGAAGACATAGGTGAGGAAGTCGACCACGAGATCGAGCACGTCGCCCGACCAGTTCGGTTGCACGTCCTTGACGTTCAGCCGGCGTGCGATCGGGCCGTCGATCGCATCGATGATCAGGGCCACGCCCAGCCATTGAAACATCGCCGCCCAATGCTCGCGCACGGCCTCCAGCATCGCCAGCAGCGCGATCGCCGCCCCGAACGCGGTGAAGATGTGCACCGAAAACGCCGCGGCGCGGATCGCGGTCGTCGGCTTGAGGGAATCCTCTTGGCTGTCCATGGCTTCTGCTACCAGAATGGGACCGATTTGCACATCCGCCATCGCGGCGATCGGTCGCGCAATTCGCCATAAAATCAAGGAAATATAGGTGGGCTTGAATTTGCCGCGGAGCATGTCATGTGTCGTTCCATGACAGATGGATCGGCACTCTTTGACGCAGCAATCGTCGGCGGTGGACCGACTGGGCTCGCGGCGGCAATTGCATTGGCGCAGGCCGGCGCACGGACGGCGCTGGTGGCGCGGCGCCTGCCCTATGCCGACAATCGCACCACTGCGCTGTTAGGTGCCTCCGTCGGTCTGCTGGAGAGCCTCGACGTCTGGCCGCGCTGCAAGGACAAGGCGGCCGCGCTCGAAACCATGCGGCTCGTCGACGACACCGGCCGGCTGTTCCGCGCGCCGGAGGTCCGGTTCTCCTGTCATGAGATCGGCCTCGACGCCTTCGGCTACAACATCGACAACCGCTCGCTGATGCTGGCGCTGGAGGCACGCGCGGCCGAGTTGCCCGCACTCGTCCGTTTCGACGATGAAGCCGAAAACGTCCTGATCGAAGCCGATGATGTCGCGATCCGCACCGCTTCCGGACAATTTTTGACGGCCCGGCTCGTGGTCGGCGCCGACGGCCGGCATTCGCTGTGCCGGGAGGCCGCCGGCATCGCGGTGACGCGGCGCGAGCTTGCGCAGACGGCGCTGACCTTCAACGTCAGCCATGCCAGGCCGCATCGCAACGTCTCGACCGAGTTCCACACGCCGCACGGCCCTTGCGTGTTCGTGCCCCTGCCCGGCAACCGCTCCAGCATTGTCTGGGTTTCGGCGCCTGCGGAGGCCGAACGGCTGCGCGCCCTGAGCGACGAGGAACTGTCCGCTGCGATCGAGAAGCAGTCGCATTCCATTCTGGGACGGATGACGGTCGAGCCCGGCCGCAACCTGTTCCCGCTGGCGATCGAGCGGCCCAAATCCTTTGGCCGCGACCGCATCGCGCTGGTTGGCGAAGCCGCCCATGTGGTGCCTCCGATCGGCGCCCAGGGCCTCAACCTCGGTCTTCGCGATGCCGCCGATATTGCGAGGCTCGCGGGCGACGCGATCGCGGCCGGCGACGATCCCGGTGCGGCCGAGGTGCTCAAGCGCTACGACCGGGCGCGGCGTCCGGACATCCTGAGCCGGACGTTTGCGATCGACATCGCCAACCGCTCTCTGCTCAACGATTTCCTGCCGCTCCAGCCGGTCCGTGCGATCGGCATGCACTTGCTCGGCGCCATCGGCCCGCTGCGGCGCTTGGCGATGCGCGAGGGGCTAACGCCAACCTGGCGCAAGTAGCATCTTTACGGAAACGCCAGCCGGCCGGTCTGGAGCAACCACATCACGCTGGTCAGCGTCACCACGGACGCAAACGTCCCGAGCAGCACGGCGACGGAGGCGGATTCGATCCAGGCATCGTTCTGCCGGGCTATGACGAACACGTTCAGCGCCGGTGGCAGCGAGGCCACCAGCACGGCTGTGGCAGCCCAGGGCTGCGCGAACGGGCCGAAGGTCAGCATCAGCGCGAACGACATGAGCGGATGGATCAGGAGCTTGACCGCGATCACGCCCGGCACCTCCCACGGGACGCGATCGAACGGCCGCAACGCCACCGTTACACCAAGCACGAACAATGCCGTCGGAGCCGCCGCGTTCTGGAGGAAGGTGATGGTGCGATCGAGCGCGACCGGCAGCTCGATATGGAGTGCTGCGACCGCCGCGCCAAAACAGGCCGACATGATCAGCGGGTTGAGCACGATCTGCTTCAGCACGACGCCGAAGGCATGCACGATCGAGGGATGGTCGCGGTCGGAGAGCTCGATCAGCAGCGGCACGATCGAGAACAGGAAGATGCTGTCGCAGCAGAAGATCAGCGCGGTCGGCGCCGACGCCTTCGGTCCAAGCACGGCCAGCGCCAGCCCCGGCCCCATGTAACCGATATTGCCATAGCCGCCGGAGAGGCCCGCGAGCGTCGCCTCGCGCAGCGTCAGCCGGCCGAGAAGCTTGCCGACAACGAGCGCGATGGCGAACGCTGCGACCGTCGACAGCGTGGTCGCAACCAGGAACGGCGGGTTGTTCAATTCCGAGAATGGCGTCTTCGACATGATCGCAAACAGCAGCGCCGGCAGCGACACATAGAGCAGGAAGAAGTTCATCCAGGCGAGGCCCGATTCCGGCAGCGATTTGGCCTTGCCGCAGGCGAAACCGACGAAGATCAAGCCGAAATAAGGTAGTGCCAGATTGAGGATATCGACCATTGATGAAGTATTTTCTGAAGGCTTGGGGGCTATCTGCCCCACAACGGCGGGTTAATTCCAAATCAGGCCACTAGCATCGGCCACAATCCTGGTCTATCGACGGGGAATGATTAAAGCGCGGACCGCCAAATTCCAGATCGGACAGGTCGTTCGCCACCGGATCTTCTCGTTCCGGGGCGTGATTTTCGACATCGATCCGGAATTCAACAACACCGAGGAATGGTGGCTGTCGATTCCTGAAGAGGTGCGGCCTCACAAGGATCAGCCGTTCTACCACCTGCTCGCGGAGAACGCGGAGTCGGAATACGTCGCCTATGTCTCCGAGCAGAACCTCTTGCCCGACGATTCCGGCGAGCCGATCCGCCATTCCCAGGTCGCCGAGATCTTCGTCAAGGACAAGACCGGCGGCTACCGCCCGCGCAATCCCTCGCTGAACTAGATTTGGTTTTGACGAAACGCTTTGAAGTTTCGGCGCGCCAACCAGCGGCCAGCAAAAAAGGCGCTCGAACCGAGCGCCTTTTTCATGTCCGGGATTTGAGCCCCGATTACTTCTGAGCGGTTGGAGGTGCGCCGGGCGCGCCACCGTTTTGCTCGAGCTTCTTGCGCTGCTCGTCAGCCTTCTTCTGAAGCTCTTCCTGGAGCTTCTTCTGGGTTTCCTCGAACACCTTCGGATCGGTCGGCGGACCGTCATAGGCCTTCTGGAATTCGCCGGCGAGCGGCAGTGGCAGGGTCAGCGGCGCGCCGTTGGCGTTGATCGCCTGCACCACGAGGTTCTGGCCCTTCTTCATGTTGGCGAGGAGCTCGGGCGTCGCCTCGTAGTCCGACATGCAGCCGTTCTGGAAGCAGATCACATACGGGCTCTGGAGCGGCGGATTGTTGTCCACGATGATGCGGGTGCCGTGCACGAGCTGCATGCCGAGCGGCAGCGTCACACGCAGGATCTTCTTGGGCTCGCCTTCCGGCTCGATGATCACGGCCGCGATGACCGGCTGGCCCGATTCGATACGACCGTCCTTGCCGGTGAAGCACACCTGCTTGGCGTTGGCGTCCTGGCCCTTGAGGCAGAACTTGGTCCAGGGCGCATAGATCAGCTGGATCTGCTGATCAGCGGGCTGGGCCGCGCCCTGCTGCGCCGGAGCGCCCTGAGCGGGCGCTGGCTGGGCGGGCGCCTGAGCGGCCGGCGCTGGAGCCTTGGGGGCAGCCTTCGGAGCCGCTTTCGGGGCTGCCTTGGGTGCGGGTGCGCCCGGGGCCGGCGCAGGGGCCTGAGCCTCGGCGGCAACCGGAACGGCCAGCGCCGTCGCCGTCAACAGGGCGAAAAGTCGCCCGCGCGGCCGGACGGACGCGGCCAAGTAACGGAAATTCATTGCGGAAAACCCTTTCTGAACGGGAAGTGCCCCGAACCGCTCCGAAGCACCGAACCGAGCCGCCTGGCGCGGCTCTCTCCCCGTCAATTGAGGCAGATAAGTGACGGGCTCGGCGCTCCTGCGCGATTGCCCGCCTTCTTAGCGTGGCCGACAGAAAGATCAATGCCGACAAGCGTCTTTGACGGGATCCGGGCCCGCGCTCAGTGAAATCCCTGTGATAGGATTCAGGCCCGCCGGTCCTCGAATCAGCGTGTCGCGATGTTCATGTTCCAGCGCCTGCTCGAGGGGCCCGGCGTCCGTCTTTGCAGTCTCGCCTTCGCCCTCACCATCAGCCTGTCGGCAAGCGGCGCACGGGCCGAGGAAGCCCACGCGATCGCCATGCACGGCCAGCCCGCGCTGCCTGCCGATTTCACCCACATGCCCTATGCCAACCCCGACGCGCCCAAGGGCGGCCGGCTGACCTGGGGCCTCCTCGGCAGCTTCGACAGCCTCAACCCCTTCATCGTGAAGGGATTGGCCGTGCAGCAAATGCGGAGCTACGTGGTTGAGAGCCTGCTTGCGCGCGGCCAGGATGAGCCGTTCACGCTCTATGGCCTGCTCGCCAGGACCGTCGAGACCGACGACGAGCGGACCTATGTCACCTTCCGCCTCGATCCCCGCGCCCGCTTCTCCGACGGCAAGCCGGTGCTCGCCGAGGACGTGCTGTTTTCCTGGCAGCTTCTGCGCGACCACGGCCGCCCGAACCTTCGGCAATATTACGCCAAGATCGCCAAGGCCGACGCGCCCGATCCCCTCACAATCCGCTTCGACCTCGCAGGCGCCAATGACCGCGAATTGCCGCTCATCCTCGGCCTGATGCCGATCCTGCCGAAGCATGCAGTCGACGTCGCGACCTTCGAGGAGACGACGCTGACCGGGCCGGTCGGCTCGGGCCCCTATCGCGTCACGGCGGTGAAGCCCGGCGCCAGCGTCACGCTGACCCGCAATCCCGACTATTGGGGCCGTGACCTCCCTATCAATCACGGGCTCTACAATTTCGACGAGATCAGGCTCGACTATTTTCGCGAAGCCAACGGCCAGTTCGAAGCCTTCAAACGCGGCCTCTATGATTTCCGCGTCGAGAACGAGCCGCTGCGCTGGCACGACGGCTATGATTTTCCGGCAGCCAAGAGCGGCGAGGTGATCCGCGACACCGTCAAGCCCGGCGTGCCGCAGCCCTCGGAATTCCTGGTGTTCAACACAAGGCGGCCGATCTTCGCGGACATCCGGGTGCGCCAGGCGCTGACGCTGCTGTTCGATTTCGAGCTGGTCAACCGCAACTATTTCTTCTCCCTCTATTCGCGCGTCGCCGGCTATTTCGCAGGCTCGGACCTCTCGGCCTATGGCCAGCCCGCGGATGCGCGCGAGCGCGAGCTGCTCAAGCCCTTTGCCGCGCAGATACCGTCCGACGTCATGGACGGCAGCTACCGCCTCCCCGTTACCGACGGCTCGGGGCGCGACCGCACCACGCTGCGCGCGGCGCTGAAGCTGTTGTCGGAGGCCGGCTACGATCTCGACGGCACCGTACTGCGCAACCGCGCGACGAAAGCGCCCCTCACCTTCGAGATATTGGTCACGACCCGCGACCAGGAGCGCATCGCGCTCGCCTTCCAGCGCGACCTCAAGCGCGCCGGCATCGAGCCGAGCGTGCGATCGGTCGATCCCGTGCAGTTCGACCAGCGCCGGCTGGCTTACGAGTTCGACATGATCCAGAACCGCTGGGACCAATCGCTCTCGCCCGGCAACGAGCAATATTTCTATTGGGGCAGTGCAGCCGCCGACAACCCGGGCACCCGCAACTACATGGGTGCCAGGGATCCCGCGGTCGACGCCATGATCGGCGCCCTCCTGGAGGCCCGTGATCATACGGCCTTCGTCTCGGCGGTGCGGGCGCTCGACCGGGCGCTGATCGCAGGCTTCTACACAATCCCCCTGTTTAACGTCTCCGAGCAATGGATCGCGCGGTGGAATCGGATAGAACGACCATCGACCACCGCGCTCTCCGGCTATCTGCCGGAGACCTGGTGGTCGAAGGGTCCGCCTCCAGCGAAGTGACGCCGTGAACCAGCCAGCAATATCGCCGACGCTCGACACGCTGTTCCAGCGCACGCTGACGTGGCAGCCGCACGCGCCCGCCTTGCTCGATCCCCTCAACAAGGCCCGCGTCACCGGGCACCAGCCGCGGCGGCTGACCTATGCCGAGGCCGATACGGCGATCGAAGCGCTGTCGGCGCATTTCGTCGAATCGGGCCTGCCGGCCAATTCCGTCATCGCGGTCCAGCTGCCGGCTACGGTCGAGTTCGTGCTGACGGTGCTCGCCGCCCATCGCGCCGGCCTCGTGGTCGCTGTGCTGCCGCTGCTCTGGCGGCATGCGGAGCTGACCGCCGCGCTCAACCGCACCGCGGCGCGCGCCGTCGTCACCATGAGCAAGGTCGACGGCGTCAGCTATTGCGACCTCGCAATGCATGCCGCAGCGGAAGCCTTCTCGATCCGCCACGTCTTCGGTTTCGGCTCCGACCTGCCCGAAGGCATGGCCTCGCTCGACGAGGTGCTGGCGCGCCCGCCCGGCACCACGCGCGCCGTGATCCAGGACGGCCGCAAGGCGGCCATGATCTCCTTCGATGTCACGGCGGAGGGCTTTCGTCCGGTGCCGCGGCCGCATTTCAGCCTGATCGCCGGCGGGCTCGCGATGTCGCTCGAAGCCGACATCAAGCAGGGCGCGACCGTGATGGCGGCGTTCGCGCCGATGTCGTTCGCAGGCCTCGCCTCCTCGCTCGCGGTTTGGCTGCTCTGTGGCGGCACGCTGGCGCTGCATCATCCCTTCGAGAGCGATGTGCTGGAGCAACAGATCAACGAGCACGAATGCGACGTGCTGATCGCGCCGGCCCAGCTCGCTTTGCGCCTCGGCGATTCCGACCTTGCGGCGCGGATGCCGACCTTGCGCAACGTCATCGGCCTCTGGCGCGCGCCGGAACAGGTGGCGGCAAGTGAAGCCTGGATCGCGCCGCATGCGCCGCTCACGGACGTCTATCTGTTCGGCGAGGCCGGGCTGTTCGGCGCAAGGCGTGGCGAGGACGGCATGCCGGTGGCGGTGATGCCCGGCCCGCACGGCGCACCGCGCGAGCAGTCCGGATCCTCGATCGCCGGCGACATCCTGCTGACCCCAAAGGGCACGCTCGGCCTGCGCGGACCGATGGCGCCGATCGCGGCCTACGCCCCGCCGCAGCCGGTTGGCGACACGCTGATCGCGCAGCCGCCGCGCGACTATGTCGACACCGGCTATGCCGCACGGATCGACCGTGCCAGCGGGGCGATCTGCATCACCGCGCCGCCCTCCGGCATCATGGCGGTCGGCGGCTACCGCTTCCTCTCCAACGACCTCCAGGAATGGGCGCGACGGCTCGGCCAGGGCGCGCTTTTGACGGCGCTGCCCGACCGGCTCTCAGGTCACCGGCTGGCGGGCCGGGCCCAGGACAATGCCCGCGCCCGCGAAGCGCTCAGCGAACTCGGGCTTAACCCTCTGATGGTCGAGGCTTTTCGCGACCGCTCCGGTCCGGTTTGAGCGCAGTTTCGGCTCGTTCGTTGACGCTGCATTAAGGCGGCCAAACTAGATTGCGCAGCATCGATGGCGTGATCAGAGTTTGTGATGTCCCAGGCGGGCCCGATCCTCTTTGTGTCCAATGCGGAGCGCCCCGCCTTCATTGCGGCGCTGGACGAGGCGCGACTCTTTCCGGTCGTCGACACCGATTGGGCGAGCGCCGCGCGCGCAGTCGAGCAGGTGCAACCGGCTGCCGTTCTTGCTGCGATGCATGGCGGGCACGAACCGCATATCGCGCTGCTTGCAAAGAAGATCGCGGACCAGCCGCTCTATCTGCCACTGATCGCCATGGATGCGCAGGGCACGCTGCCCCACAACGCCCTGCCCTTCGCCTCACGCGGCGGCAATGCCGACCGCCTGACCGCACGGCTGCGCGCCGCGATGCGCGTGCGCACGCTGCATGCCACGGTGCTGCGCCGGCTGCCGGAAATGAAGGTTGCGCTGCCGGAGGCGGATCCCGTGCGCGATGCCACCGTGCTCCTGATCGGCCGCGGCACGGCTTACCCCGCACTCTCTGTCGCGCTCGGCGAACGCATGGGCGTCATCGGCGCACTCTCGATCGAGGCCGCCGCAAAGCATCTCAACTCCCGCGACATCGACGGCGTCGTGCTCGCCGAAGGTTTTACCCCGCGCGTCACGGATGCCTTCCTCACGGTGCTTGCCGAGGACACCCGCTTCCGCAACCTGCCCGTCGTCGTCACCGCGCACCAGCTCGTGCAGAGTTATGATCTGCCCAATCTCGAGCTGATCACGGGCGAGCCGCCAAAGGTCGCCGCCAACGCGTTGCCGCTGATCCGCCAGCATGCGATGGAAGCGCAACTGAGCCGCACGCTGCGCTCGATCGACGCCGGCGGCTGGCTCGACCCGCGCAGCGGCCTCCTGACGGTGGAAGCCTTCGCCCGCGATTTTTCCAAGGCGGTCGAGCAGACGCTCGCTCGCGGCGGCGGCCTGTCGGTGGCGCGCTTCGCCTTCGATCCCGGCAATCCTCGCGCCCAGCTCGACGCTGCGCGGATCCTGAGCCGCCTGATGCGGCAGATGGATTTCGGTGCCGCGCAGAAGGACGGCTCGGTGGTCGTCGTGTTCGCCGAGACCGACTTCCGCACTGCCCACATGATCGCCCGCCGCCTCTCCGCGGTGATGCGGCACACCAGTCACGGCAAGAACGAGATGCACAGCGACCCCGTCGTCAGTGTGGACTCGCTGTCGTCATCGGATACGGCAAGATCGCTGCTGGGGCGGCTCTCCGCCGACGCGTCGCGCGCGGCGTCGTAACGGCTTTCTTAGGGTGGGCAAAGGCGCACTTGCGCCGTGCCCACCATCCCTCCACGATCGCAGCAGATGTGGTGGGCACGCTTCCGCTTTGCCCACCCTACCGACTACGCGCTGTTGCGGGTTGACCAAGGAATCTCAGATGCATCCCACCGATCTGCCTGCCCAACCCGGCGTCGTTCGTCCTGGCGCGATCGGTCACAGCCGCGCAATCGTCGGCCGCAATTTCGCGTTCATACCGCCTGAGGGCGTCTTGAAGAGCCGGCTGCCGGCGTGGACGTCAACGACTGTCCGTTTTCTGGCGGCGCCGACGCTCGGGGCCGACTTTGCCCAGTTCATGCTGGAAATCGAGCCCTCGGGCGGCACGGCTCAGCCGATCTGCGTGGACCTTCAGCATTTCTTCTACGTCGTGACGGGAACCGTCGACATAAGCATTGGCACCGGAGCCTCGACCTCGCTTACAGCCGGTGCCTTTGCCTATGTTCCGCCGGGCATGTCATTCGCGATGCGCTGCCATCCCACCGCTCCCGCCCGCGTCATCACGGTCAAAAAACGTTATGAAACGGCTGAGGGCATATCGGCACCGACGGCCATCATCGGCCAACAACAATCGATGCCGATGACGAACCATACCGGACTGGAGGGGCGCGGCTTCAAGCACCTGCTACCAATGGGCGACCTCCGGTTCGACTTCGAAATGAATCTGATGTTCTTCCAACCCGGCGTCTGTTTTCCGGCCGTCGAGACCCACATCATGGAACACGGATTGCTCATGCTGGAGGGGCAAGGTTTGTATTATCTTGGCGATACCTGGCACGAAATCTGGATTGATGACTTCATCTGGATGGGATCGTTCTGTCCGCAGCAATTCTATCCGACAGGTTCGAGCCAGTCGGTCTATCTTTTGTACAAGAACGTCAACCGGGATGTTGTGCTCTGAGGAGTGGCCGGCAGGATTCTCGCGTTAAATGCCACTCTTCGCTGTCGCGTTGGCCGGTAGAGCCGGACTGGCCAGGAGAAAACCGACAGAGTCGTGCAAGAGCTCGTAGGCACGGTCGACAATGTCGTCCAAGGATATCGTCTTGGCGAACATGCGCTGCGCTTCGGCCAGCAACTGATCTCGCGTCGGCATGCTCGACAGACGCAAGTCGGCACGGTGCTGCAACAGACTGAGCGCGTCACGGACCGACAATTCGGTCTCATGGATCGACGTTCTGATCGCAAGCGCGATGTGTTCAGGATTAAAGCGAGCGGCGAGCTGCTCGGCGGCTTGCCTTATCGCGCGTGATCCCAGCCGATGCTCATTGCGCAGAACCTGCACGGGCGGCGACTTCAGATCCCAGACAATCCCGAGCCAGGACAAGGCAACCAGGGCATAATAAGTGAGATCAATCTCATACCAGCGGAAGCCCTGCCGGGCGCTGGCCTGGTAGGCGTGATGGTTGTTGTGCCACCCCTCACCCATCGTCACGAGAGCGAGCAGCCAGTTGTTGCGGGAGTCATCACCGGTCACATACCGCGTGCGTCCGTGAACATGTGCGAGCGAGTTGATGCAGAACGTGGCGTGATACAGCAGCACCGTGCTCCAGAGGAATCCGACCACGAGTCCTGACCACCCGGCAACAAGGAAGCACAGACCCGCGAGCACGACCGCCGGCAAGAGCTCCAGCCTGTGCAGCCACATCAGCTCGGGATACGAGGCCAGATCCGATACCTTCACCAGGTCAGTCGCATCGTGCTGCCGATAAAAGATCCAGCTGACATGGCTATAGAGGAAGCCTTTGTGCCGGGGGGAATGCACATCCTGCACTGTGTCCGAGTGAAGATGATGATGGCGGTGTTTGGCAGCCCACCAGAGAACGCTTTTCTGGGCACTGCTCTGAGCAAGGAAGGCAAGGATGAACTGGAACACCCGGCCTGTCGCGTAGGCCCGATGCGAGAAGTACCGATGATATCCGCCAGTGACCCCGAACATGCGCAACCAATACAGGGCGGCACAAATTGCAACGGCTTGCCACGAGACGCCTGTCCAGATCGCCGCGACGCATCCGGCGTGGATCAATACAAACGGCAGGACCTGCGGATACATGACGTCGTCGTGTTCCTGATCTGATTCCTGGTTTGAATCGATATTGATGGACACGCTCGCGACCTCTGCTGTCTCAATGGGCGGGCCAACCCGCAACCGGTGCAAAAAACCCGCGTCCGGTAAACCAGTCGCGGGTGGATGGATGTCGTTCGGCGGAACTCGACGAGCCGAACATGGCTGTTGTTCGGTCAATCTGCAAGTGGCCATATGTCGCTTCAACCCAAGTGCGGCGCACCGTTTCGCGCTACGCCGCCTCCGGAATACTACGGGCCTACGCCGCCTTCTTGCTGTGCGCAAGCTGTGCGAGCTGGCGCATGATCTCAGTGGTGCCGGCGAGCCGTTCTTCCGGCGTCTCCCAGTCCTGGAAGAACACCACCTTCATGTCGGGCCGCACCTTCGCGGCCTGGCCGTGGCTGCGGATGAAGGTCACCAGGCGGTCGGGATGGGCAAAGGAATTGTCGCGGAAGGTGATGACGGCGCCCTTCGGACCGGCGTCGATCTTCCCGACATTGGCTTGGCGGCAGAACGCCTTGATCGCGGCGACCTTGAACAGATAGCGCACCTCGTCCGGCAGCACGCCAAAACGGTCGCGCATCTCGGCACCAAAGTTTTCGATCTCTTCCTCGCTGTCGAGATCGGCGAGGCGCCGGTAGAGCGACAGCCGCACCGAGAGGTCGCCGACATAGTCTTCCGGAATCAACACGGGCATGCCGATCGTGATCGACGGTGACCAGCGGTCGGCGGCCGGCTCAGACACGCCGGCCTTGAGGTTGACGATCGCCTCCTCCAGCATCGATTGGTAGAGCTCGAAGCCGACCTCCTTGATGTGGCCGGACTGCTGCTCGCCCAGAATATTACCGGCGCCACGGATATCGAGATCGTGTGAGGCGAGCTGGAAGCCAGCGCCGAGCGTCTCCAGCGATTGCAGCACGGTCAGCCGGCGCTCGGCCTGCGCGGTGATCTTCTGCTGCGCCGGCAGCGTAAACAACGCATAGGCGCGCAGCTTGGAGCGGCCGACGCGGCCGCGCAGCTGATAGAGCTGGGCCAGGCCGAACATGTCGGCGCGGTGCACGATCAGCGTGTTGGCGTTGGGAATGTCGAGGCCGGATTCGACGATGGTGGTCGAGAGCAGGACGTCGAACTTGCCGTCGTAGAACGCGGTCATGATGTCCTCGATCACTGCCGGCGGCATCTGGCCGTGCGCGACCGCGACCTTCATCTCCGGCACGTTCTTGTCGAGGAAGTCCTTGACCTCGGCGAGGTCGTCGATGCGCGGCACCACGTAGAACGCCTGGCCGCCGCGATAGCGCTCGCGCAAGAGCGCCTCGCGGATCATCAGCGGATCGTGCGGCGCGACGAAGGTGCGCACAGCGAGACGATCAACCGGAGGCGAGGCAATAATCGAGAGCTCGCGGACGCCGGTGAGCGCCAGTTGCAGCGTACGCGGGATCGGCGTTGCCGACAGCGTCAGGACGTGCACCTCGGAGCGAAGCGCCTTCAGCCGTTCCTTGTGGGTGACGCCAAAATGCTGCTCCTCGTCGACGATGACGAGGCCGAGGTCGCGGAACTTGATCGCCTTGCCGAGCAGCGCGTGAGTGCCAACGACGATATCGACCGAGCCGTCGGCGATGCCCTTCTTGACCAGGTTGAGCTCCTTGGCCGGGACCAGGCGCGAGGCCTGCGCCACGTTCACTGGAAAGCCTTTGAAGCGCTCGGTGAAGGTCCTGTGATGCTGGCGCGCCAGCAGCGTGGTCGGCACCACGACCGCGACCTGCTTGCCTTCGAGCGCGACCGCAAACGCCGCACGCAGCGCAACTTCCGTCTTGCCGAAGCCGACGTCGCCGCAGATCAGCCGGTCCATCGGGCGGCCGAATTCGAGGTCCTTCAGCGTGGCTTCGATGGCCCCTAGCTGGTCCTCGGTCTCGTCATAGGGGAAGCGCGCGCAGAACTCATCATAGAGGCCCGGCTGCACCGGCAGCTTCGGCGCCTCGTGCAAATGGCGCTCGGCGGCGATCTTGATCAGCTCGCCCGCGATCTCGTGAATGCGATTCTTGAGTTTCGCCTTACGGGTCTGCCAACCTGAGCCGCCCAGACGGTCGAGCTCGACTGTGGTCTGGTCGGAGCCGTAGCGCGACAACAGCTCGATGTTCTCAACGGGGAGAAACAGTTTCGCCTCGGCGGCATAATGCAGCTCGAGACAGTCATGCGGCGCGCCGGCGACGTCGAGCGTCTGGAGACCGATGAAGCGGCCGATGCCGTGATCGGCGTGGACGACGATGTCGCCGGCCGCCAGGCTCGTGATCTCCGAGATGAAATTGTCGAGCTTGCGGCTGGCTCGGCGCGGCCGCACCAGGCGGTCGCCAAGAATGTCCTGCTCGCTGATGACGGCGATCTCGTCGGTCTCAAAGCCGCTTTCGAGGCCGAGCACGGCGAGGATGGTCTCGTTGCGCGGGGTTGCCTGCACCGTCCGCCAGCTGTTGACGCTGGTGGTGTGGGTCAGCTTGTGGTCGCGCAGCATCGAGGTCATGCGGTCGCGCGAGCCTTCGGTCCAGAGCGCGATCACGACCTTCTTGCGCTGGGCCTGCAAGCCCATCACGTGGCCGACGACGGACTCGAACACGTTGACGGTGGTGTCGTTACGCTCGGGCGCGAAATCGCGGCCCTTGCGCGCGCCGGCATCGACAACGCTCGTGCCGTCCGCCGGCACGGAAAACTGCGTCAGCCGCGCCAGCGGCACATCGCCGAGGCGCTTGGCCCACTCGTCCTCGGTCAGATAAAGCCGATCCGGCGGCAGCGGCTTGTAGATCGCGCCGCCGCCCGGATGCTCCATCGCATCGCGACGGGCCTGGTAGTAGTCGACGATCTGCTTGAAGCGCTCGCGCACGGCGTCCTCGGCCTGCGGCTCGATCGCGACGGTTGCCCCTTGCAGATAATCGAACAGCGTGTCCATCCGGTCCTGGAACAGCGGCAACCAGTGCTCCATGCCGGGATGGCGGCGGCCTTCGCTGACGGCCTCGTAGAGCGCGTCATCGCGCTCGGGCGCGCCGAATTCGGCGACATAGCCCATGCGAAAGCGGCGGATGGTGTCGGTGACGAGCTGGAATTCCGAGATCGGGACGAGATCGAGCGAGCGCATGTCGAGCATCGTGCGCTGGCTCTCGGCGTCGAAGGAGCGGATCGATTCCAGGCTGTCGCCGAAGAAATCGAAACGCACGGGCTGGTCGAGGCCGGCCGGGAACAGATCGAGGATACCTCCGCGCACGGCATATTCGCCGGGCTCGCGCACGGTCGAGGAGCGATTGTAGCCGTTATGCTCGAGCCAGGCGATGATGCTGTCCATCGGCACGACATTGCCGGGCGCGACCGACAGCGCCTGCGCCGCGACGAGATCGCGTGCGGGCACGCGCTGCACCAACGCATTCACCGTGGTCAACACGATCAGCGGCTTGTCGCTGCCGGTGAGCGAAGCAAGCCGTGCCAGCGTGGTCAGGCGTTGCGCCAAAATGCCGCCATGGGGCGAGACGCGGTCATAAGGCTGGCAGTCCCAGGCCGGGAAAGTCAGCACCGGCAAATCCGGCGCGAAGAATTGCAGCGCGCGTTCGAGCTGCTGCATCCGTGGCCCATCGCGGCAGACCACGGCAAGGCTGACGGCCGGCTTCTTCGGCCGCGCCGCGATGGCGCGCGCGAGATCGGAGATGATGAGGCCTTCAGCGCCTTCGGCGACATTGGCAAGCGTCAGCGCGCGGCCGGGGGTGAGCAGCTCGGCCGGCGACTTCAAGCCCGGTTTCATAGATTGCCGTCCGTAATCGGGAACGCCTTGATGCGCGCAAACAGCGCGTCGGTGGCATCAGCTGGCAGCACCTTGTCGCCGATGATGGCGGCATAGAGATCGGGATCGGACTCTTCGAGCAGGCGTTCCAGCTCATCGAGCTCGGCGTCGGACAATTTGCCGATCTCGGCGTCGGCAAAGCGGCCGAGGATCAGATCCATCTCGCGCGTGCCGCGGTGCCAGCAGCGGAACAGAATCCGCTTGCGGCGGTCGTCCAGCCCGTCACTTGATCGTGTCGTTCCCGTCATGTCTCGATTCCAGTCAAACGCCAAAAGCCCGGACGTGCCGGGCCGGCGTGATATAGCCACTCGGACCGCCGGTGTCAGCTCTTTGTTGCGGCAATTCAGGCCCTCGTTTCCTCATGACCGCACCTTCGCTCCGCGAGACGAAAAAAGACGTGGATGCCCGGCATAAAGCCGGGCATGACCAGCCGAAACGGTCCTAGATTCACCTGATGCGCCCCAGCCTGCTCAATCCGCTGTTTGCTCCCGTGACCAGCCTGCCCGGCGTCGGTCCGAAGCAGGACAAGCTGTTGCAGTACCTGCTCAGCCGCAATGAGACGCCGCGGCTGGTCGACCTGCTGCTGCATCTGCCGAGCCAGGTCATCGACCGCCGGGCGCGGCCGAAGATTCGCGACGCCGTGCAGGGAACCATGGTGACGCTGGAGGTCACCGTCGACCGCCACCGCCCGCCCCCGCCGCGTAACGCGCGCGCGCCGTATCTGGTCTATGCCAGCGACGATACCGGCGACGTCGTGCTGACCTTCTTTCGCGCCAAACCCGGCTATGTCGAAAAGCTGCTGCCGATGGGCGAGAAGCGCTACGTCTCCGGCACGCTCCAGATGTATGACGGCATCCCGCAGATCGTGCATCCCGACCGCGTGCTGGACGGGGAGGCGATCTCAAAGCTCTCCGGCATCGATCCGGTCTATCCGCTGACGGAAGGGCTGGCGATCGGCTCGCTCCGCCGCGCGGTCGCGCAAGCGCTGCAAAAGCTGCCGGCGCTGCCTGAATGGATCAGCCCGGACGTGCTGCGCCGCTGCAATTTTCCGCCGGTCGCCGAGGCGCTGCATCGCGTGCATCAGCCGGTCGAGCTCACCGACATCCTGCCCGAAAAGCAGTTCTGGTCGCGCCTCGCCTTCGACGAATTGCTCGCCGGGCAGCTCGCGCTCGCCTTGATCCGCGCGCAATTGCGTCGCCCGGCCGGCGTGCGCAACGCCGGCGATGGGCATTTGCGCAGCAAGATCATCGACGCCCTGCCCTACGCGCTGACGTCCTCCCAGCGCGACGCGGCCGCGGCGATCGCCAACGATCTGCAACAACCGGTGCGGATGCTGCGCCTGCTTCAGGGCGACGTCGGCTCCGGCAAGACGGTGGTGGCACTCCTCGCGGCAGCCGCCGTCACTGAAGTCGGCAAGCAGGCCGCGCTGATGGCGCCGACCGAGATTCTGGCGCGCCAGCACATCAAGACCATCACGCCGCTGGCCGAGCGCGCCGGTATGCAGGTCGCGATCCTCACCGGCCGCGAAAAAGGCAAGGAGCGGCGCGAGATCATCGAGCGGCTCGCCGCGGGCGAGATTGATCTGCTGGTCGGCACCCACGCGCTGATCCAGGACGACGTGATCTTTAGCGATCTCGCGCTCGCCATCGTCGACGAGCAGCACCGATTTGGCGTGCGTGAAAGGCTCGCGCTGACGTCGAAGGGCGAAGCTGTCGACGTGCTGGTGCTGAGCGCAACGCCGATCCCGCGCACGCTGGTGCTGACCTATTTCGGCGACATGGACATTAGCGAATTGCGTGAAAAGCCGGCCGGTCGCCAGCCGATCGAGACCCGCACCATATCGATGAGCCGTCTCGGCGAGGTCACGGACAGCATCGGCCGTGCGCTCGAAGCCGGCAAACTGGTCTACTGGATCTGCCCACTGGTCGAGGAATCCGAGGCTGAGGGCACCGAGCACCTGACCAATGCAACCAAGCGCTTCGAGAGTTTGCAAAAGCGTTTCGGCGATCGTGTCGGCCTCGTCCACGGCCAGATGAAGGGCACTGAGAAAGATCGCGTGATGGGCCAGTTCGCCGCCCACGAGATCGGGCTCCTGGTCGCAACCACCGTGGTCGAGGTCGGCGTCGACGTGCCGGCGGCGACCATCATGGTGATCGAGAATGCCGAACGCTTTGGCCTTGCGCAGCTGCACCAGTTGCGCGGCCGTATCGGACGCGGCTCGGAGGCCTCGACCTGCCTGCTGCTCTACTCGGAGCCGCTCGGTGAGATGTCGAAGGCCCGGCTGAAAGTGATCCGCGAGACCACCGACGGGTTTCGCATTGCCGAGGAGGATCTGAAGCTGCGCGGCGAAGGCGACGTACTCGGCGTGCGCCAGAGCGGCCTGCCCGGCTACCGCATCGCGCGTTCGGAAGTCCACGGCCAGCTCATCACGCAGGCCCGCGACGAGGCGCTGCGCATCATGAAGGACGATCCGAAGCTGAAGGGCGAGCGCGGCGAAGCGCTGCGCTGCCTGCTGTATCTGTACGAGCGAGACGAGGCGATCCCGCTGATTGGGGCTGGTTAGCTCGCCGCTCTTCGACGCCCAACTTCGTAGGCCGCGACATGCGCGCGGGCCAGATCCAGCAACGGCGTGTCGATGCCGAGCGAACGGGCCCGATTGGCCATATCGCCGAGGATGTGCTCGGCCTCGGTCATCGAGCCGCGCTCGATATCACGTAGCATCGAGGCCTTGAGTGGCGAGTCCAGTGTGGTGAACAGCTTCCGGTCAAATTCGATAAACGGCGCGCGTGGCTCAAAACCTGAAGCCGTCGCAACGGCGCAGCATTCCGCAAACAGTCGGAAAATAGACCGCTCGCCGTTAGGCACGGCCAAAATGTCGCCGACGCTCGCGCGCATCAGGCAGGTGATGCCGGCGAGCGTACTGAGCTGAACGAACTTCTCCCACATGTCTTGCATGATCGCTTCGCTGGCGCGCACGTCGATGCCGGGGACCTTGAGCAGTTTCTCCAGCGCGAGCGCACGCTCGCTCAACGGCCCCTTGATCTCGCCGAACACAATCGTCTGATTGGCCATGAACTGAACCACACGACCATCCCCGTCGAGCCCGGCGCTGACGTTCGCCAATCCGCCGAGGACGCGCGCGGCGCCGAACTTCGCGGTCAGAGCGTCGACATGTTTCAACCCGTTGAGTATCGGCAGAACCATGGTGTGGGCGCCGACAGCGGGAGCGAACTGGCTCATCGCGTCGTCGAGTGAGTAGGCTTTCACGCCGACGAGCACGATGTCATACGGCTCCTTGAGATCGCTTGCCTGAATGACCTTTGGCTGCAAGGCAAAATCGCCATGCGGGCTCACGACTTGCAATCCGTTGCGCCGCAATTGCTCGGCCCGCTTCGCGCGAACCAGGAAAGTCACGTCGCCACCTGCCCGCACCACGCAAGCGCCGTAGTATCCTCCAAGCGCGCCCGCGCCGATCACCAACACTCTCATTCGAGCTCCCATTGCATGCGGCGTTCATAGAGCCATCCCGCCTCGCGAACGGCAAGTTGAAATCCAAACTTTCACTGCGGCTCATTTCGTGAAACCCTCGCGCCATGCGCCGGATCATCGTCGTAGGCAGCCAGGGAAGCGGAAAGACCAGCCTCTCCCGAAATCTTGGGCGAAAGCTTGGGCTGCCGGTGGTGCATCTCGACGTACTTTACTGGCAGCCGGGCTGGAAGGCGTCCGATACAGCAAGCTTTCGCGTGCGCGTCGCTGACGCCATCGCGGGCGACGAATGGATCGTCGACGGCAGCTTCTCGGGGCTGGCCTTCGATCTCACGCTCGCGCGCGCAGAGACTTTAGTCGTCATCGACCGCCCGCGCTGGCTCTGCCAGTGGCGCATTCTCTTGCGTTCGGCCTTCGATCGCGACACGACGCGGCCCGACCTGCCGGAGGGATGTCCGGAGCAATTCGACTGGAAATTGATGCGGGAAGCGTGGCGCTATGACACCGAACGCATGCCCGTGATCGAGGCTGAACGCATCCAGTATGGCGCCCACGTCCCGGTCGTACGCTTGAGAAGCGACCGGGACATCGCGGATTTTCTGAGGGCTCTTACTCCAGGTCGGGACCCGTCTTTGCAGGTTGTGGCGCAACGTCGCGATCCATGACCGCGCGGCATCCCGGGCTGAGCTCCGATTTGTGCTGCACCATGCACGCGGTAATGCGGGAGATGTTCGGAATCTCGGAGCTGCAAAGACGGAAGGCATCGCTGGTGCACATCTGCTGGGCTTCTGCAGTATAGGCATGGCCGCTGGTCGGCAAGGCAAAGGTGGAAGTGGCGGCAATCGCGATGGCGAAACTGATCTGGCGAAATGAATGAGACATGATCAACCCCCTTGTTGATGAGAGGACGTTAGCCGGGGCCGATTTCCAGGAGTCTTCGCGGCCAGCGCGAATTGGCTTCGCCCGCTGCACGGAACGGCTTCGTGGACGCCGGACGCGCTTCGTCCCACGTGACGCACGAAGTCAGCTCTCGGGTTCGCGATCCCAAGGCGCAAGCTAAGGGGCAGCTAGCCTGACATATCCGGCGGCAAGGGCCGGATAGCTAGGCTTTCTTCGCGATTCTCGCAGCGAACGCCTTCAGCAGCGTGGCATCCGCGGCCTCGCCCTTGGCATCCCCCGCGAGATGCTCGAACCATTTCGCAAAACCCTCGTAGATCTGACTGGCCGGATGGTCCGGCCCGAGGAAGCCGGAGATCTCCCGCATCTCCGCGACCCAGCGATAGGCCTTCGGGATCATGTCGGGCAGCGCGACTTCGAGCCGCGCCAAAATCGCGGGCTGGCTCAGCGCGAGCTCGTCACGGAGCGCATCCGCAGCACCCGCATTCGTCGCCGCGACCACCATGGCCGAGCTGATTCCGGCAAGACCCTTCACAATGCCGGCGTAGGACATCTTGAGCGCCGACGCCGCGCCGACCGGGCCCGCGACGATCCGCACATCGAGCCCGAGATCTTTCAGCACGGCGACGTCCTTGGCGTGCTCGCCGGACATGTAGAACGCCGGGCTCTTGCCGCCGGGCTGCGGCGGGAAGCCGATGATGCCGGCATCGACGAAGGGTGCCTGCGCCGAGCCGATGATCTCCTCGATCCGGAGCACGGTGTCGACATTGACGGCGTTGCAGTCGACCACGACCGGCTTCTTCTCGCGCCGGACGATCAGCGCCGCCAGCCGCTCAGCCAATGCGACCGCCTCGCCCGGTGGCACAATCGAGAGGATGATGTCGGCGTCCGCGATCGCGGCGTCCTCGGCGCCGACCATGCCGGCATCGGCTGCCCGCTTCAGCGTCGCCTCGCTCCGCCCCTTCAACGACGTCAGCACGCGCGCGCCGTTCTCGCTGAGGCGGCGGGCCACCGCGCTGCCCATGGCGCCGGGTGCGAGGATCGCAATGGTTTTGGACATCGGGCACTCCAGTTCGAATTCCGAGCGATGGGCTCAATTCAACTGGAACAATAGCAGAGGACGCGAGTCCTTGCGTGAACGCGGCCATCCCGCCGGGGAATGGCCCTACTCCACCTTCGCAGGCTCGGGCCGGAGCGTGGAGGCGTTGGCAATGCGCGCGGCGTTCGCCATGCCCGCGAGCGCGGCGGCCTTTTTCGGGTCGGGCGCCGAGCCCGGCTGCACCACGCCAGCCGACATGATCAGCGTCGCTGCATCCTCGGTGCTCATGTCGACTTCGATGATCTTGCTCTTGGGCACGTAGAAGAAGAAGCCGGTAGTCGGATTCGGCGAGCACGGCAGAAACACCGAGACATGCTCCTCCTGTCCCGGCAGACTGCGCGCGACGTCTTCGTTCGGCGACTGCGAGATCAGCACGATCGACCACATGCCTGGCGACGGAAACTCGACCAGGCCGACTTTCCGAAAGCTCGAGCCCTTGCCCGAGAACAGCGTCTCGAACACCTGCTTCAGGCCGCGGTAGATGGCGCGCACCGCCGGAATCCGGCCGACAAAAGTCTCGCCGAGATCGACCAAGGTGCGGCCGATCAGATTGGCGGTCAGGAAGCCCAGCAGCGTCAGGGCGAAAACCGCGACAATCAGTCCCCAGCCGGGAACGACGTACGGCATATAGGTTTCGGGCCGATAGGCCAGCGGTATGAACGGCCGCACTACGCCGTCGACCCAGGTGACGAACCACCAGACCAGATAAAGGGTGATCGCAATCGGCCCCGTCACGATGAGGCCGGTGAGGAAATAGTTGCGGAAACGGCCCATCAGGCCGGTATGCGGTTCCGGGGCGGGATCAGGCAGAGGCGCAGGCGCGTCGTCGCGGGCGGTCATTCGGGTTCCAGGTCGGTCACTGCATTCAAGCTAGGGGCTTGTAGCAGGTTTTGGAAGACCACCTAGCGTCCCGGCCCGATCCCGTCTGCCTATTCCACCGTCACCGATTTGGCGAGATTGCGCGGCTGGTCGACGTCGGTGCCCATCACCACCGCTGTATGGTAGGCGAGCAGTTGCACGGGGACGGCATAGACCATCGGCGTGAAGGCGGCCGCCATGTCGGGCATGACGATTGTGACGAGGGACTCCACCGTCGCCTCCTCCGCGCCTTTGGCGTCGGTCATCAGGATGATGTTGCCGCCGCGGGCGGCGACCTCCTGCATGTTGGACACGGTCTTCTCGAACACCCGGTCGTAGGGCGCGATAACGACGACCGGCATGGTCTCGTCGATCAGCGCGATCGGCCCGTGCTTGAGCTCGCCGGCGGCATAACCCTCGGCGTGGATGTAAGAGATTTCCTTCAGCTTCAGCGCGCCTTCGAGCGCCAGCGGATAGCTGGTGCCGCGGCCGAGATAGAGCACATCGCGGGACTTGGCGATCCTGTGCGCTAGCTTTTCGATCTGGGGCTCGGTGGTGAGCGCATCCGCCATCAGGCGCGGGATCTCGACGAGGCCGTGAACCAGCTTGGTCTCGTCCTCCTCGGACAATTCGCCGCGGGCCCTGCCGGCCACAATGGCGAGGTTCGCCAGCACCATGAGCTGGCAGGTGAAGGCTTTGGTCGAAGCGACGCCGATCTCGGGGCCGGCCAGCGTTTGCAGCACGGTCTCGCTCTCGCGCGCGATGGTCGAGGTCGGCACATTGACGACGGCAACCGTGTGCACGCCCTCGGCCTTGGCATAGCGCAGTGCGGCCAGCGTGTCGGCGGTTTCGCCGGATTGCGAGATGAAGATGGCGAGATCGCCCTTGCGCAACGGCGCTTCGCGGTAGCGGAATTCGGAGGCGACATCGACCTCGACCGGCACGCGCGCAAAACGCTCGAACCAGTATTTCGCGACGATGCCGGCATAGCTCGCGGTGCCGCACGCCGTGATGTTGATGCGCTGGATATCCTTGAAGTCGAACGGCAGCTTGACCGGCAGCGAGACGCGCTCGGTCGCCATGTCGACATAGCGCGCCAGCGTATGGCCGACCACTTCCGGCTGCTCGTGGATCTCCTTCGCCATGAAGTGGCGGTAATTGGCCTTGTCGACCAGCGAGGTCGAGGCGGCATGCTTGATCTTGTCGCGCTGGACGGCATGGCCGTCCTTGTCGAAGATGGTGGCGCTGTTGTGGGTCAGCACGACCCAGTCGCCGTCCTCGAGATAGCTGATCGTGTCGGTGAACGGGCCGAGCGCGATGGCGTCGGAGCCGAGATACATCTCGCCGTCACCATAGCCGATCGCGAGCGGCGGACCGTTGCGGGCGCCGATCATCAGATCGTCGTCGCCCGCGAAAATGAAGCCGAGCGCGAAGGCGCCGCGCAGCCGCGCCAGCGTCAGCTTCACCGCTTCCACCGGCTTGTTGCCGCGCGTCAGCAGATCGTCGACGAGGTGCAGCACGATCTCGGTGTCGGTCTGGGTGTGGAACACCGTGCCCTTCTTCTCGAGCTCTTCGCGCAACTCGCGGAAATTCTCGATGATGCCGTTGTGGACGACAGCGACGCGCTCGGTCGCATGCGGATGGGCATTGTTGACGGTCGGCTTGCCGTGGGTGGCCCAGCGGGTGTGACCGATTCCGGTGGTGCCTTTCAACGGCTCGGCTTCCAGCCGCTTCTCCAGATTCTTCAGCTTGCCCTCGGCGCGGCGGCGCTCGATGAGCCTGCCTTCGAGCGTGGCGACGCCCGCGGAGTCGTAGCCGCGATATTCAAGACGTTTGAGCGAATCCACCAATTGCTCTGCAACCGGCTCGCGCCCGAGAATGCCGACAATCCCGCACATGCGGATCAATATCCCCCAAATCGTCGAAAAATCGCCTAAACGACACGCTCGGTTCTTAGCGAAATTCCTAAGGAACCAGATACTCAATAATTATGACGGATTGCGACAGCATCGGATGATGGCACACCTTCACCTGCGTCGATGTGGCCGGCCTTTAACCGCGCACATTAACTCGTTGTCAACAAGTTTGGCCAACCATTCCCGCCCGGGAGATCAAGGCCATGAAAGCCACGTCCGACCGCAAAGGTCTGCCACCCAAATATCTGCTCGCCAGCGAGACCGCGGGCACGCACCTCGCGCATTGGCCGCCGCCCCACCGCGGCAAGGAAAGCAAGCCGGTCTTGGTCTTCACGAAGCTTGCCGAAGGCGAGCCAGCGAAGCGTGCAAGGCCGCGTGGCTGGCGCCTGACGCGCGCGATCTTCTCCGAATTCGCCGACGACGAGTAACGCCGCTCACTTCTCCGGCTTCTTTTCCGCTTTCTTGCCGCTGGTCTTCATCTCGCGGTAGCGCGCCGCGCCGCCTTCCCTGATGGTCTGCTGGCTACGCTCCAGCGCCATCGCATCATCGGGCACATCGCGCGTGATCACCGAGCCAGAGCCGATATAGGAGCCGTTGCCGATCGTCACCGGTGCGACCAGCGAGGAGTTGGTGCCGACGAAGGCGCCCTGCCCGATCACCGTCTTGTGCTTCTTGAAGCCATCGTAGTTGCAGGTGATGGTGCCGGCGCCGATGTTGGAATTGGCACCGATTGTGGCATCGCCAATGTAGGAGAGATGGTTGACCTTGACGCCGGCCTCCAGGATCGCGGCCTTGGTCTCCACGAAATTGCCGATGCGCGCGCCATCGCCGAGCGAGGTGCCGGGCCGCAGCCGCGCATAGGGGCCGATCGAGACGTTCTTGCCGAGGGTGGTCTGCACGATATGCGAGAAGGAATGGATCACCGTGCCGTCGCCGATCGCGACGCCCGGTCCGATCACCACGAACGGCTCGATGGTGACGTCCTTGCCGAACACGGTGTCGGCGGCGAGGAAGACGGTTTCAGGTGCGATCAGCGTGACGCCGGCTTCCATCGCCGCCTTGCGCAGCCGCGCCTGCATCACGGCTTCGGCTTCGGCAAGCTGCGCCTTGGTGTTGATGCCGCGCACTTCGTCCTCGCTGGTCTCAATCACCACGGACTCCCATCCCTGTTCGCGGACGATTCCGACCGCGTCCGTCAGATAATATTCGCCCTTCGAATTCCCATTGCCGATCTTCTCAAATATCGCGAGCGCGCGGCGCCCGTCGATCGCCATCACACCGGCATTGCACAGATCGATCTTGCGCTCTTCAGGGCTGGCGTCGGCCTGCTCGCGGATCGCAACCAGGCGATCGCCCTCGACGATGAAGCGGCCGTAGCCCGTGGGATCGGCCGCGCGAAAACCGAGCGCGGCGATGGCCGCGCCCTTGGCAAGCGGCGCGCGCAGCCGCGCAAAGGTCTCGGCCGAGATCAGCGGTGTATCGCCGAACGCGATCAGGAGATCATCCACGCCACGCGCGATCGCCTCGCGCGCCGCCAGCACCGCATGCGCGGTGCCGAGCCGTTCGGCCTGCACGAAGGTGAGCGCGTCGGGGCGGATGCGCTTGGCCTCGTCCGCGACCGCCTGATGGTCGGGACCGATCACGACCGCGAGCGAGGTGCCGGTTCCCTTCGGCGCGGCGGCGAGCACATGGGCGAGCAGGCTCTGGCTCGCGACAGGATGCAGCACCTTTGGCAGGCTCGATCGCATGCGCGTGCCTTCGCCGGCGGCGAGCACGATCGTGAGGCTTGAGCGGGCGGTCATCGAAATCCTGTCAGATACGGCCGAATCGGTTAGCGGCGGCAGGCCGATGCCGTCATGAGCTATCCGCCTTGCTACCCCCGCAAACGCCCGGAATTCAAGTGCGGCACATTTTTACTGCTAATGTTCCCTGATTGATTCGGGGAAGCCGGACAGGGGCTGGGCACTTAAACGTTCATGGCAAAGGATTCCGACCCACTGGCGGATGCCTTCGGCGCCAAGGAGACAGGCGGGCTGTTCTCCGGACTTTTGGCCGAGGAAGGCACGTTCGACCGGCGCATGATGTGGCGGCTGGGCACGTGGGGCGTGGCGGCCGTCGGCGCCGTCGTGCTGTCCGTGTTGGCCAATCAGGCCCAGCTCGGCTGGCGGCGCGACCAGGTCGCCTCGGTCGATCTGTCGCGCCAGGCCGACCGGCTCCAGTTGCTGACGAAGGAAAGCCAGAACGAAGCCCGTCGCCTGGCCTCCGCCATCGAGACGCTGAACACCGATCGCGACCGGCTCTATTCGCGTGTCACCGTGCTGGAGCAAGGGCTGGAGTCCGTCACCGGCGCCATCGCCAAGCAGACGACCACATCGCCGCAGGCGCCCGCGTCGAAGCCGCAGGACGCGCCGGTCGCGGCGGCGCAGCCCGCAGCGCCAGCACCGGATGTCGCGCCGGTCGCCTCCACGGCAGCATCGTTGGTCGACAAGCCGCGCGCAGGTAGCGCGAAGGAGCCAAAAGACACTTCGAAAGAAGCCGCGAAGGACCAGCCGAGCCTGCCGCCGCAGACCGCCGCTGCCGCCTCGCTGGTACCGCAGTCGCCGGCGACGACATCGGCACTGCCAAGCCTGCCGCTCGTGCCATCCAAGTCGATGATGGCGCCGCCCGATCCGGCCGCATCGAAATTGATTCAACCAGAGACGATTGAGAAGGCCGCCGAGAAAAAGCCCGAGCCGGCGCCCGCGCCCACCGAAGTTGCCGCCGCAGTCGCCAAGCCGCCGGAAGCAACTGAAGCCGAGTCTCCCGCGATCGCCGTCCAGCAGACGCGATTTGCAATCGACCTCGGCGGCGCGAACTCGATCGACGGCTTGCGTGCGTTGTGGCGCGGACTGAGCAAATCCAATCCCGAGATCGCAGCGCTGCGGCCGATCATCATTATCAAGGAAGGCAACACCGGCCTCGGCATGCAGCTCCGCTTAGGTGCCGGTCCCCTGGTCAATGCTGCGGCCGCGGCAAAACTCTGCGCGGGCCTGAGCGAGAGCGACCGCCACTGCGAGACCACCGTGTTCGACGGCCAGCGCCTGTCGATGCGCGGCCAGGACAAGCAGGACAAGGGATCGGACAAGACTTCCGAGAAGAGCCAGGACGCCGTGCCGCAAGCCGAGGCTGCGCCTGCTCCCGCCCCCACCGTCAAGCCCGACAAGCACCGCCGCAGCTACTCCTCCAAGCGCTCCAAGCGCGAAGAGCCCGCGCCTGCGCCAGCAGCGCAACCGGCCGCTGCTGCGGCGGCGAAGCCGGAGACGGCGTCGGCGGGATCGACGCTGTCATCGTTCTTCAGGCGGTAGAGGATCGGAGCTCGTGGTTGATCACGGGCACGACTTGCCTGAGCGACTCCGCCCGACTGTCATCACCTGGATTTTTGGCTAAACGGCCGCCAATAACTGGCTAATCTTGATTGCCGCACAGACGATCATGCCCCAAAGCGCGAAATTGATCTGCAACGCCTCAGTCATTGCCATCCCCGCTCGTTTCCTGGCAGTCGCGTTCTTGAACGACGTGATCTGCTGCTGATTGGATCAGCAATCACGCCTGCGATTCACGTCAAATGTTAGGCGTCGCCGACGGTCTGGCAAATCCGTATCGCTACGGTGGGGACACTTCGGTCTGAGCAACCTCCCGCTCTGTTGCCGCGGTGGGTACAAAAATCCTCCTCCCCTGTTGCCCCATCCTCCCTTCCCGACCATATTGCGCCCATGAAGAAAAAGCCGTTTCGCCTCACGCCCTATCAGGTGCAATTCCTGCTCGTCGTCGGTTTCGTCACCGTCGGCTGGGCGCTCTATGTGCGCTATCTCGCGATCGAGTTCTCGCAAGTCGCGCTCGCCTGCGATGCCGGCTTGCAGACCATGATCTGCAAGGCGCGCTCGGTGTCGACGTCGCTGTTCAAGAATTCGGTGTTCGGCATCGTCGCGCTGGTCATCGCGACGCTGAACGTGATGCGGCCTTCGATCGTGCTGCTCACGCTCGGCGTGATCGCAGCCGGCCTCGGCATCGTGCTTTACAACATCGTGCTGGCGGGGCTGGCGATCGGCCTGCTCATCCTTGGCTTTGCTCGGCCCGCGCCCGCCACAGCGTGAGCGCGAACAACAGGTAGATCGCGCAGGTCCACATCGCCTGCCAGTTCTCGCGACCTTCGTTCAGAAGCATGTAGGCCGCCGATAGCGCCAACACCCCTGCGAACACCGCTTCCGCGATCGGACGCACGCCGATCTGCGGACGGTTCAGCATCAGCAGCGCGAACGGCACCACCGCCATCGTCAGCGAGGCATAGGGAAAGTCGCGGTAGCGCGGATCGAACACGAAGCCGAGCGCGGTCTCGGCTGCGATCACGGCGGTCACCGCGAGCGTCAGGCCGAGCACGGCGGTGAGCTTCGACCATTTCCGCTCCTCGCGCGGGCCGAGAATATCGAGGAAGGTCGGCAGGCTGCGGCCGATGACGAGCGCCTGCGCGCAGAAGATCGGCGAGAGGATGCCGGCCAAAAGCAACGTGCCCCATTGCAGCCAGCCGCCCCAGCCGTAGCTCTCGTAAAACATCTTATCGGCGCCGATCCCGAGCAGGATGCCCGCCGAAGTCGCCGAGATGCCGACGCCGAGCCAGGCTGAGAAGCGCGGCGTCCAGGGTCTGCGCCGCAGCGTGATGCCGGCGACCGCGAACACCAGCACGCTCAGGCCCATGCCAGCGCCCATGTACCATTTCCACAACGGGAAATTGCTGATCGGCTCGCCCGGCGGATATTTCAGTTGCCGCCGCACGGAATCGAACAGGCCCCAATAGCCGCCGACGGTGCCTTCGAGCCGCCGCTTCCACGGCTGGTCATAGGCCTCGATCAAATTGACGCGGAATTTCTGCGCTTTTGCGATGCCGAGGATCTCCGAGACCACGCGGGCCTGGTTGGTGCGCGAGGGCAGCGCGCCGTCGCGCATGCGGCCTTCGCTCGGCCAGCCGGTCTCGCCGATCAGGATCTCCTTGCCGGGAAACGCGACCGCCATACGCTCGCGGATTGACTCGACATGGGCGGCGGCGAATTTCGCGCGCACCGGCATGTCTTCCCAATAAGGCAGGATGTGAATCGTGACGAAGTCTACGGCGTCATAGACCTCGCGGTTCTTCAGCCAGTATTCCCAGACATCGGCATAGGTGACGGGCACGGTGACCTGCGCCTTCACCGAGCGGATGATGGCGGTGAGGTCCGACGTCGTCATCTCCCCGCGCAGCAGCACCTCGTTGCCGACGACGAGCGCGGAGATGGTGCCGGGGAAGTCCTTGGTGAGGCGGACGGCGGTCGCAACTTGCGCCAAATTCTTGGCGCGATTGCTGCCGAGCCAGATGCCCTGGATCACCTTCAGCCCGCCGATCTTCGCCGCGATCGCCGGCACCTGGTCGAGCCCGTTCTCGATCGAATAGGTGCGCACGCAGTCGGTGATCTCCTTGAGCTGGCGCAGATCCTGCTCGAGCTGGTCGGCCTCGATATGGGTCCATTCGTTCAGCGGCGTCTGGTCGCCGCGGAACGGCGCGTAGGAGACGCATTGAACCTTGTCATTGGGATCGATGGGCGCGCGCGCGAGCGTGATCGGCGTGGCCAGCCACCACCACACGGCCGCAATCGCACAGAGGGAGACGAGCAGGAGCGCCAGTGGCGTACGAAGTGAAATCGGTTCCGTCCTCCGCGAAGGGTCCGTCGATTACCTGCTCGCACGCCATCTGCCAAGGGGGGACGCAGGTGGGCTGCGCCCTCTCCCCCGGCGAATTGGCCTGCGGCCGTTCGACCAAGCCATAGGATCGTGACTTTGCTGGACAACAATCCAAATAAAGGCCATGGAATTTTGCGGGACTTTTCCGCCGCATTGGAGACCCATTTGGACGCCATCACCGACGCGTCCGCGATGTCCTCCGCGCGGGCGGTCAGCTGAGATATTGGGGAATTCATGCGGCGACGGGTGTTCGAGTTACGAAATGCGGCCCTGCGGCAGTTCGCCGCCACCTTGGCCGTGTCCGGCCTTGTCCTCCTGGCCGGCCTCGGTGCCGCCTCCGCCCAGAGCGGCTCACCCGCCCCGGACCAGGGCAAGGCCGCGACCCAGCCCGCCGACGCCGCCAAGGACGCGGCCCAGAACCAGCGCCGCACCGATGAGTTCGCGGAAGCAGCCCAAGTCATCAACGGCCCGGCCGGCAATCCCGAATGCGTCTGGCTCGGCCGGCGCGTGGTCCGGCTGATGTGGCGGGATGACCTCGATACCGCGTTCCGCCACCTCGACCTCTATGACCGCTTCGGCTGCCCCGGCGGCCACATCCAGGCGGCGTTCCGCTGCCTGACCCGCTTCGGCGCCCAGATCGATCCCAAGGTCGCCGAGACCCTGGACAGCCGTGTGCACGCTTGCTGGATCAACCCGGCCTCCCAGCCGCAGCAGGCATCGGCGGCGGGATCGCAGCCGGCGGCGCCGACCACCGGCAATTCGCAAAGCCCCCAGCCGGCCGCAAGCCCCTCGCCTGCGGCAAGTCCGTCGCCCGCGCCCCAGAAATAGCTGCGAACGTTTCAGCCGCCGTTCAGGAACGATCGGCGATAGCAATTGTTGGCACAGCCGCGCTCCCAAAAAGGCCATGCCCTTATCCGGACATGAGGCCATGACAGTTGTGAAACCGCGCGGCAGAGGTATGCTCCATTTGCCGCGGACTCGGTCGGATCTCGGGGTCGGATCCGCTTCCCTGCCACCCCAGCCCCTTTTGGTTTAGCCGCGATGCGCGTTGTCGCCGCCGTTTTGTTGCTCGTGTCCGTGCTTCACGCCGGCATCTGGGGAGTCTTGCGCGACAGGGAACCCGCGCCCGACTTCAGGGGCCTGCTGCCGAGCCTGTCCTATACGCCGTTCGAACCGGGACATGTTGTCGACGACAACGTCGACCCCGACAAGATTCGTGCCGATCTGAAAAAGCTCTCGACCCTCACGCGCGCCATCCGATCTTACTCCGCGACGGAAGGCAACGAGCTGGTGCCGCCGATCGCCGCCGAGTTCGGGCTCAAGGTCACGGTCGGCGCCTGGATCGGCAAGGACCCGGACCGCAACGAGCGGGAGATCAAGGCCGCCATCGAGCTCGCCCGCAAGAACAGCAACGTCAACGGCGTCGTGGTCGGCAACGAGGTGATCTACCGCGGCGAGCAGAAGGTCGAAGACCTGATCGAGATGATCAAGCGGGTGAAGAGCGCGGTCCGCGTGCCCGTCACCACCGGCGAGATCTGGAACATCTGGCGCGACAATCCGGACCTCGCTTCCAACGTCGATTTCATCGCCGCCCACGTGCTGCCTTATTGGGAAAACTTCCGCTCGGACCAGGCGGTCGACCAGGCCGTCGACCGCTATAACCTCCTGCGCAACCTGTTCCCCGGCAAGCGCATCGTGATCGCCGAGTTCGGCTGGCCGAGCGCGGGCTACAATTTGCGCAACGCCGACCCCGGTCCGTTCCAGCAGGCGCTGACCTTGCGCAATTTCGTCAGCCGCGCCGAAGGCCTCGGCATGGAGTACAACATCGTCGAGGCGATCGATCAGCCCTGGAAATATTTCGAAGGCGGCGTCGGGCCCTATTGGGGCATCCTCAACGCCAGCCGCGAGCCGAAATTCGCCTGGACCGGCCCGGTCGAGAATCCCGACTATTGGAAGCTGATGACGATCGCGCTGCTGGTCGGCGTCCTGCTGTCGCTGCCGATCCTGCGGCTGGAGCATCCGACCGCGCGTCAGGCGTTCCTGCTGTCGGCAACCGCCAATGGCGTCGGCGCCTGGGCCGCGACCGTGTTCGCGTTCTGGAACGGGCACTATTTCATCTTCGGCTCGGCCTTCGCGCTGACGCTCGGCATGATCCTCCTTGTTCCCCTTGTGCTGATCGCGATGGCGCGGATCGACGAGGTCGCAGCCGTGGCCTTCGGCCGGCCGCCGCAGCGGCTCCTCACCAAGGGCAAGCCGGTCGCCGACGTGCCGGAGAATTACTACCCAAAAGTCTCGATCCACATCCCCGCTTATTTCGAGCCGGTCGAGATGCTCAAGCAGACGCTCGATGCGCTGTCGCGGCTCGACTATCCGAACTACGAATGCGTCGTCATCATCAATAACACGCCCGATCCCGCCTTCTGGCAGCCGATCCAGGACCATTGCCGCACGCTCGGTGAACGCTTCAAGTTCATCAACGCCGAGAAGGTGAAGGGTTTCAAGGCGGGCGCGCTGCGCATCGCCATGGACCGCACGGCAGTGGATGCCGAGATCATCGGCATTCTCGATGCCGACTATGTCGTCGATCCCGACTGGCTCAAGGACCTGGTGCCGGCCTTCGCCGATCCGCGCGTTGGCCTCGTGCAGGCGCCGCAGGAGCATCGCGACGGTGATTTGTCGATCATGCACTACATCATGAACGGCGAGTACGCCGGCTTCTTCGACATCGGCATGGTCCAGCGCAACGAGGTCAGCGCCATCATCGTGCACGGCACGATGTGCCTGATCCGCCGCGCTGCGATGGACATGGCCGGCGGCTGGTCGAGCGACACGATCTGCGAGGACTCGGATCTCGGTCTCGCGATCCAGGAGCTCGGCTGGGTCACCCACTACACCAACCACCGCTACGGCCAGGGCCTCTTGCCCGACACCTACGAGGCCTTCAAGAAGCAGCGTCACCGCTGGGCCTATGGCGGCCTCCAGATCGTCAAGAAGCACTGGCGGCACTTCCTGCCAGGACGGAGCCGGCTGGCGCCCGACCAGAAGCGCGAATATGGTCTCGGCTGGCTGAACTGGCTCGGCGCCGAAAGCCTCGGCGTGGTCGTGGCACTGCTGAACCTGATCTGGGTGCCGATCGTCGCCTTTGCCGACATCGCCATCCCCGACAAGATCTTGACGCTGCCGATCATCGCCGCCTTCATCGTGTCGCTGGCGCACTTCCTGTCGATGTACCGCCTGCGTGTCGCGATCAAACCCGGCCAGATGCTGGGCGCCATGATCGCGGCGATGAGCGTGCAGTGGACGGTGTCGCGCGCGGTGGCACAGGGATTGATCACCGAGCACATTGCGTTCGCGCGCACCTCCAAAGGCGGCCTGTCGCGGATGTCGATCGAGTTCCAGGCATTCTGGGAAGCCGTGATCGGCGCCCTGCTCCTGATCGGCGCCGGCGTCCTGATCGCCTCCAACAGTTTCCGCCAGATCACCGAGATCTACATCTTTGCCGGCGTGCTGGTACTGCAAAGCCTGCCGTTCCTGGCCGCGGTCGCAATCGCCATCCTCGAGCTCAGCCGCATCAACTCGTTCCAGTTCTGGCGTGACAGCGCGATCCGCACGGCCGAGCTGATCGGCCTGCGCCCCGTCGCCCTGCCGACGCCCGCCGGCACCGCGCAGCCGGTGCCGAGCGAGGTGCGGCAGGAGGCGAACTGATCCTCGGTGCCTCGAAGGCTTGCTCCGGGCGCCACGGACCCGCGCCCCCAAGGGGTGTCGCTCTTCGGCGTGGATGACGAGCGACCAATCAGGTTGAAAATCCCGGGCTAAGCGACGGAAACGTCGTGCAAATCCCCGCCTCTGCCGCGATCTTCGGCAGCCGCGTGCGCTATTGACCTCAGCGCCCCATCCCCCTACACAGCGCGGGCCGAAAGCATGATCCGGAAACAGCCTCACCGGCTTTCCCCGCAACGCTTAGTCAAACGTGGCGGCAAGACATGCTTCTCCAAATGACCGACGACGATGGCGATCGATTTTTAGAACCATCAGCGGCCATGGGAGCGCGTAGCTCAGCCGGTAGAGCACGTGACTTTTAATCACGGGGTCCTGGGTTCGAGCCCCAGCGCGCTCACCACCCAATGTCGATAACTCGCGCCAGATTGCGAAGACGCGGAGAGAGCCATGCGTTGGCAAAATCGATTGCCGCCCCTGGGCGAGCGCCACGTTAATTCGCCTTCGGCTGGCGCAACCGTTCCCCAACTAAAACGTTAAGCATTGTCGTCGCCCGATCCGTGGCCGTTGCCGGCGATGAGAACGCCGGTCGCGCTCCCGCCCATGATAGGGAGCAGCGCATGCGAGTTCGCATCAAGCAATCATCGACGCTCGGAGATCGCCTCAAGAAAGAGGCGCGGAATTTGCGCAAGCAAGCTGAAGGCATGCCGCCCAGCATTCGCCGCGACGAGCTTCTGAGGAAGGCTGAGCAAACAGATACCGCTGCTCACATGAATGAGTGGCTATCGTCGCCGGGATTTCAGCCGCCGAAATAGGCTGTGAAACCAAACCACCCCTCGTTCCGCACGAGCGTCGCCAAGCGTCGGTTTGAGCTTGATCGCGTGATGCGTCCCACCAACGAACCTTTTGGCTGGCTGTCCAGACTAAGAAGAAGCCGGGATTTTGTTAGTTCCCTCCCGGGGCTGGACCGGCGCCGTCTGCGAGTTGATTTCAAGCGGGCGGCGTTGTGTTGTCCACACCGACGATGGCGCGTCTGGCCAGGAACCACAACGCAGCTCAGAGATTGAGATAGTGGTCTGTGGCGCGATACTAGTTTCGCGCCATCCACCCGGAACGGCCCATCGTCGGACGCGCGTTCGGAGATGGGCCGGTTCTCGTTTAGGGCCGGGTTTGCCTTTGTTAACTTTTCCGGCATGAGCAGAATTGACCATATGTCCGGTGCCGGACATGCGAAACTCGGCCGGTCACCGCACGGTCCTTGGCTTTTATCGGTGATGAGAACGCCACCGGCCGCATCCCTTGAAGAACGTCTTGCCGAACAAACGCAGCGCCTTCGCGAGGAAGCCAATTCGCTTCCGCCAGGTATCGCGCGTGAGCAAGCAATCCGCAAAACCCGGCAAGCCGAGACCGGCGCACATATCAGCGAATGGCTAAGTTCGCCGGGATTGCAGTCTCCGAAGTGAACTTTGAAGCAGCGACCGCCCTGTACGATCCACGACATTTGCGGTGACAGTGCATCTCACTATCCGGAATGCAGCCGGCATCGATTGACATGAAGCCCCGCGCAGCGTGGACCTGCGGGCGAGCTAGCACGGACACAGTCCCAAGCGTTTTGCTTGACTTGACGTGCCTTCAGCTTTCCGGGGCTGAAACTGTAGCCGGCACAGTTAGGGGCGCTCCTCCAACCGAAATGGGCCCTATAGATTTCGATTGCCGAACCAGCCGTTTGCGCATCGCGGCAGACAGTCCATACCGAGCATGCGCTCTTCGAATGGAGGACGTGACGTCCGACATCATTGCACCTTGCAGCGCATCGATTTTCGCGATGAGCGTCGAAAGCTGCGGCGATATCTTCTTCACGTCGACCCGTTCGTCCGTGATGCTCTGTCGCAAAGAGAGGAGGATCGTTGAATCCTGCTGCCGCAGAGCCGCATTTTGCTGCAACGAGGAATTGATCTCCTGCAGCGAGGCGACCTGATGCTGCTGGGCCGATTGAATATCCTTCAAGGCAGCGACAACCGGATCCGGTTTTGGCGCGGAAGCTTCCCGCCGCGGAAGCAGTTCAGCTAAATTGCTGACATTCTGCGACAGAAAATCAGACGGCAAGGTATAGATGGCCGCCGAGCCATTGATGGCCAACGCGCACACTGACAGTGCCAGGATCGATTTCCTGCTGGACCGCTTGCTCGGTCTCGGGGCTGGAGCTTCCGGGGCTGCGGGTTCGGGTGCCGCGGCTGCGAGTGCCAGTGCTGCGGGGTCGAATTGTTCGACCAGGCCATGCATTTCAGATATCGTGGTCACCTGCATTGACCTCACGTGAGGGAGCAAGAGGAAGCCGTCGCCGGAACGTCCTCGCGACGCCTCCTCTACGCAGCACCCATCTACACAACTGCCTAGAATTGTGGGGTTTTTGGATTAATTCCACGTTAGCGACGTGACCGCCTGGCACGCCCAGCCACCCCGGCTGATTACGGGGCTATGCGATGGAATTGCCCGCCCGGCGTGTCCCGACTCTCACCGAAGCAAAGTGTTGTGCTCCCCTGAGGAATGGGGCAGCCTGCTTCAAAGCGCGACAAAAGCCGCAGACAACTCACGCGAAAAGTGTAGGATTCGACAAAACGGGAGGAGCGGCATGTTTGAAATCAACGGTTTCGACACGGCAGGCATCGTGAGCCTCAAGCGGCCGTCACTCGCCGCCGCCCTCAAGAAAGCCAAAGAGCTTATCCAGGACGGGTGCTGGGACGTTCAGATCGTTGATCCAAATGGTCGCGCATATACCTCGTTTGAGGAACAGGCCGCTTAGCCACCCCGCCTCCCTCATCTCCTTCGGTTGTTAGCCGCCCCGGCCGACATTGGACGAGGCGTTGTTCAGCCATCGCTGCGTTGCATCATCACTCCACCCGGGGACCGCGAAACGCGCCCGCGAATTCACATCCGCGCTCGGACGTTCCACCACCGGTTGGCGGGCACGAGAGTGGCGCACCATTGCAGCGTTTGCAGAGGTGCACAGGACGATCAGGAAACTCACCGCCAAAACAGACCGCATCGCATCAGCTCCAATCGCGCAGCCGCTCGCTGTTATCTGATGCGCCGATTGTTCCGGCACAATCTGTAGCGGGTTCACAGCTGCGAGATGGAAGCGAAAGCAGCGCTGTCGCGGTGCCATCAGCTAGCCCTGAGTGCCGCACCGTTGCCAATCAACCGGTTTGGGAGCACGCTCTCCTCAGGCGCGCAGACGCCGCAGGGAGAGAGACATGAAGGAACCGGGCCTGGATGGTCGCCATCGGGACAAGGATGGCGCGATCGGCAAGAAGCACGGCAACACGCTGGTCGGTACTTTGCGCAAGATCTACGGCAAGGGCTTTGCGGCCGGTTATCCCGATGCGACCCAGCTCAGTGAGGTCCTGCATCAGTTGAACGAGACGTCGCTGAGCCAGTTGCGTCGCGATCACGACACCGGGCATTTGGGGCACAAGATCGACCACGCCCCGAAGTGATGGACCTCACTCGGCAAACTTCATGTCGTGCACAGCCTTGGCACCGTGCTGCGCGCGGTTAGCGGCTGCGGTGCATGAGGCGGAAGCAGATACCGGCAATCTCTCCACCCCAGTTCCGGTTTGAGCGTTCCGACGCTCCGCGCTAGGATGAGCCTTTTACGGAGGCTCATTTTGAAATACCTCATTTTCATCACCGCCATTGCGCTGGCTGCAACGGCTCCCGCCCGGTCACAGGCCCTCGTCGATCCCACCAAGGTCGCTCCCGAATATCGTGAGGCGGCCGAAAAACGCCGCGCCGAGCAGATGCGTCAGCGCGAATGCGCCCTGAAGGCGGATCTCGACAAGGTGCTGCCCAGGGATCGCACCGACTATCTCAACCATTGCCTGAACGCGCTGGCTGCCAAGCAATAGCGCCTGATTGGGCTGTTTTGACGAACTGAGCCTGCCGCCTGTCGCGGCGGGCTGATCGCGCAATCCGCAAGTGCCGCCGAGAAAACACGCGATCACGTCGTAACCAGCCTTCAACCTTTCTTCAGACCTTCGGGCTCACCCTGCCGGCTGATTTTCAATCATCATTGATTGCCCACCCATGAGCTACGTCCAGGTCCAGTGCACGCGCTGCAAGACGATGTTTCGCGATCGCGCGGGGCGGTTGCAGGATGGCTATTCCCGACAGTGCCCCGGTTGCGAAGTCGTGTTGTTCTTCGCCGAAGACTCGCAACACCCCTTCATCAAGCGCGCAATGCGAAGCGCGCGAAAAGCACGCAAGGAACAGCACGAGGCCGACGCGATCAGGCGTGCTGCCCCGCCGGAACCGCGCATGGCTCCCCGGTCGCGGTCGTCCAGCGCACGGGCACGGGTGCAGGAGCGATCGGAGTAGCGCTTAGGACGTCGCCTCTATCCAGATCCCGGCATCGGAATGCGTGCGGATGTGGTCGACCAGGAAATCCGAGAACACCCTGATCTTGGCCGGCAGCCGGACGCGGTTCTGATAGGCCACGTTCATCGTGAGCAGCGGCAGCTCCCAATCCATCAGCACCGGCACGAGCTTCCCGGCCGCGATGTCGCCTTGCACGATGTAAAGCGGCTGGATCAGGATGCCGAGGCCCGCAAGCGCCGCGCCGCGGATGACCTGGCCGTCATTGCTGTCCAGCGTCGGCGCGATGCGCACGGTCTGCGCCGTATTGCCTTGCTGAAGCCGCAGCGAATAAGGGTCGTTGGCAAGGTTGTAGATCAGCATGTCATGACGCGCGAGATCGGCGGGATGCTCGGGCTGGCCGTGTGTGGCGATATAGGAAGGTGCTGCCGCCAGCACCCGGCGCATCTGTCCGATGCGACGGATGATGATGTTGGAATCCGGCTCCTGCTCCCTTGTGCGGATCGCGACGTCGATGCCGGCTTCGATAAAGTCCGGATAGCGGTTGGCAGCGATGATCTGAACGTCGAGCTTAGGGTAGAGCTTGCGAAACGCCGGCAGCATCGGCGCCATGTAGATCATCGCAAAGGACAGCGAGCTCGTGACGCGCAGCATGCCCTTGGGCGACAGCGCGCGGTCGCTGACCGCATCTTCGGCTTCGGCGAGCTCGTTCAGGAGCGTGCTGCATCGCTGCAACAACTCCTGCCCTGCCTCGGTCAGCCATTGCCGGCGTGTGTTGCGCTCGATCAGCCGGACCGCGAGCCGCTCCTCCAGCGCACTCAGGTGCCGGCTCGCCGCTGCGTTCGACATCCGCAGGATGTCGGCAGCCTTGGAGAGGCTGCCGAGTTCGGCTGTCCTGGCGAAAACCTCGAGCTGGAGAAGCCGGTCCATTCTTCCTCATACTGGAAAAGAGACTTACGAAATTTGACCTTTATTTCCGATTTCTGCAAGGCAAAATGGGCCCAACAAGCAAGGTGCAGGCGAGGAAATCTGGGAAATGTCGGGCCCGATCAAGCACATCGTGATGTGGCGGCTGCGCGGGGAGACATCCGCGGAGCGCTCCGCGGCCCGCACCAAGGTCAAAACCCTGTTTGAGGGCCTCAAAGGCCGGATCGACGGCCTTACCCATATCGAGGTCGGCGTCGATGTCAGCGATGTCGATTATGCCTGCGACGTTGTGCTGGTCTCCGAGTTTACCGACAGTGCGGCCCTGAAGGCCTACGCCACCCATCCGGAACACCTGCGGGTGCGGGAAGAGCTCGGCGACTTGCGGATCGGTCGGTTCCAGGTCGATTATCCCATGAAAGAGACCGGCGCATGATCGGTTCGTTCACCTTTGAAAATCTGCCCTGCCGCGTCGTGTTCGGCAGCGGAACGCTTGCCTCGGCCAAGGCCGAGATCGAGCGCCTCGGCGGCAAGCGCGCGCTGGTGCTGACCACGCCGCAGCAGGAAGCGCAGGGCACCAAGCTCGGCGCCGCGCTCGGCCCGCTTTATGCCGGCATCTTTGCAGGCGCCACGATGCACACGCCCGTCGAGGTGACCGAGCGGGCGCTTGCAGCGATGAAAGCCTGCGATGCCGATTGCGTGGTGGCGCTCGGCGGCGGGTCGACCACCGGCTTGGGCAAGGCACTCGCCCTGCGCACCGGAATCAACCAGCTCTGTATTCCTACCACCTATGCCGGCTCGGAGATGACCCCGATCCTCGGTCAGACCGAAAACGGCCTGAAGACCACGGTGCGCGACACAGCCGTTCTGCCGGAGACCGTAATCTACGACGTCGATCTGACCCTGACGCTACCGGTGGGGCTTGCCGCCACCTCCGGCATCAACGCCATCGCACATGCGGTGGAAGCGCTCTACGCGCGCGACACCAATCCCGTCACCTCCCTGATGGCCGAGGAAGGCATCCGCGCGCTGGCGCGTGCCCTGCCCGCCATTGCGGCCAAACCCGATGATCGCGCCGCCCGCAGCGATGCGCTCTACGGCGCCTGGCTGTGCGGCGTATGCCTCGGCACCGTCGGCATGGCGCTGCATCACAAGCTCTGCCACACGCTCGGCGGCACCTTCGATCTGCCGCATGCCGAGACCCACACCATCGTGCTGCCGCATGCGCTGGCCTACAACGCGCCCGTAGTGCCCGAGGCGATGGCGCGGATCTCGCGCGCGATCGGAGCGGCCGATGCGGCGCAAGGTCTCTACGATCTCGCCAGGCGGCTCAACGCAAAGCTGGCGCTCCGCGACATCGGCATGCCCGAGAGCGGCATCGACAAGGCGGCCGACCTCGCAGTCACCAACGCCTACTGGAATCCGCGCCCGCTCGAGCGTAGCGCCATCCGGGACCTGATCGCGCGCGCCTGGGCCGGCGAGCCGCCGGTCGCAACCAAAGCTGTGGCCTGATTGAGATGCAGCGCACCCTGATCAGATCCGCAACAATCATCAGCATGGACGCTTCGATCGGCGATCTCCGTGCCGGTGACGTGCTGGTCGAGAATGGACGGATCGCCGAGGTGCGCGCCGGCATCGACGCCTCTGATGCCGAGATCGTCGACGGCCGGGAACGCATCGTCATCCCCGGGCTCATCAACGCGCACATGCACACCTGGCAAACGGCGTTGCGCGGGTATGCTGCGAACTGGACGCTGCTCGAATATTTCCGCCGCATGCATGCGGGGCTCGCGACCTTGTTCGCCCCCGACGACATCTACATCGCCACCCTCGCCGGCGCGCTGAACCAGATCAATTGCGGCGCAACCACGCTGGTCGACTGGTGCCACAACAACCCGACACCGGAGCATACCGACGCGGCCGTGCGCGGCCTGATCGAGAGCGGCATCCGCGCCGCCTTCTTCCACGGCTCGCCCAAGCCCGAGCCGAAGCCGGGCGAGCCGCACTTCTCGGAGGTGCCCCACCCGCGCCGCGAGGTCGAACGCCTGCTGGCGGGTCCCCTGGCGGACCGCAATGGCCTCGTCACGCTTGGGCTCGCGATCCTTGGTCCGCACTATTCGACACTCGAGGTGTCGATGCATGATTTCCGACTAGCGCGGGAGCTTGGCCTGATCGCCTCGATGCATCAGGGCGGCGGTCCGGCGAAGACTCCCGGCGGCTGGGAAAAGCTGATCGAAGCGGGCTTGGTCGGCCCCCACGTCAACATCGTCCACGGCAACGACCTGCCTGACGAACTCCTGCAACGGCTGATCGATCTCGGCGCATCGTTTTCGGTGACGCCGGAGAACGAGATGATCCAGGGTCACGGCTTTCCGATCACCGGTCGGCTACTGAAACGCGGCGTCCGGCCCACCATCGGCATCGATCTGGAATCCGTGCTGGCCGGCGATCTCTTCTCCGCCGCGCGCGTCGCTTTGTCGATGCAGCGCGCGCTCGACAACGCCGAGTCACGCAAGAGCCAGGGCACCATTCCGGCGACGACAACGATCCCGGCACGCGAGGCCCTGCGCTGGATCACCACCGAAGGCGCGCGCATGCTCGGCCGCGAGAGCCAGATCGGCTCACTGACGCCGGGGAAGCTTGCCGATCTCGTGGTCATCAATGCCGACGACCTCAACCTCTTTCCGGTCCACGATCCCGTCGCCACCGTGGTGATGCAGACGAGCCTCGCCAATATCGAGTCGGTGATGATCGGAGGCCGCTGGAAGAAGCGGAACGGAAAACTACTGGTCGACGGGCTCGCGCAGAAGAAAGAGCTGCTCGCCCGATCCGGCCAGCGGCTGGTGCAGGACATCGAACGACAAGGGCACGCCGCCAGATAGCGGCCAACGGACAACAAAAATGACTGACACAACCAAGCAAATCGCCTTCATCGGGATCGGCAAGATGGGCCTGCCGATGTCGCAGCTCGTCGCCAAGGCCGGCTACAGCGTCACCGCTTTCGATCAGAGTGCCACGCGTCTCAACGAGGCCCGCGAACAGGGTATTGCGATTGCAAGCTCGCCGGCCGACGCAGTCAATGGCCGCCCCGTGGTCATCACATCGCTCCCCGACGATGCAGCGTTGCGCGCCGTGATGCTCGGACCGACCGGCCTCGTCAGTGCGATGGCGCCAAAATCGGTTCTGATCGAGACCAGCACGGTCAGCGCCGAAGCCTCGGCCGAGGTCGATGCTGCTGCGCAAGCGCGCGGCATCGCCTATCTGCGGGCGCCGGTCTCCGGCAATGCCAGCATCGTCCATACCGGCGCGCTGAGCTGCTTCGTTTCGGGGCCCAAGGACGCCTTTGAAAACGCCAAGCCGCTGTTCGCGAGTTTTACCCGTGCGCAGACTTACCTCGGCCCCAGCGAAGAAGCGCGCTACGCCAAGCTCGCGGTCAATCTCATGATCGCGGTCTCGGCCGCGATGATGGCCGAAAGCCTGGCGCTGGCGCGCAAGGGCGGCATCGGCTGGCAGGACATTTTGAAGGTGCTGGACGAGAGTGCTGTCGCATCCCCCATGGTGAAGTACAAGACCGCACCGCTGCGCACCCGCGACTTCGTCTCGTCCTTCTCCTGCAAGCAGATGGCCAAGGACCTCGACCTCATCTTGGGGGCCGGCCACGCCGTCGGCGTGCCGTTGCAGCTCGCAGCGCAAGTGCGCGAGACCTACGGCGCGCTGGTCGCGCAAGGCGACGGTGAGACCGACTTCATCGCGACCGTCAAGCATCTCGAACGGTTGTCCGGCCTTGGCGAGCCCAAACTCTGATCGACGGAGGCACACTTGCGTAACTTCAACGAAAACACGATCACCGACGCAGTGCTTGAGCGCATCAGCGGCGCGACCGATCCGCGTATCAAGGAAGTCAGCGAGGCGCTGGTACGGCACCTCCACGCCTTCGTGCGCGAGGTCCGGCCAACCCAGAAGGAATGGGAGTTCGGCATCGACTTCCTGACCCGGACCGGCCACATGTGCGACGACAAGCGTCAGGAATTCATCCTGCTGTCGGATACGCTCGGCGTCTCCATGCTGGTCGATGCGATCAATCATCCGGTGCCGGAAGGCGCCACCGAGACGACGGTGCTCGGTCCGTTCTTCGTCCAGGCTGCGCCCGAGAAGCAGAACGGCGACGACATCTCCGGCGCCATGGAAGGCGATCCCATGATCGTCACCGGTTTGGTCTCGACCGTTGACGGCCGGCCGCTCGCGGGCGCCGTGGTCGACGTCTGGCATTCCGACAATGACGGCTATTACGACGTGCAGCAACTCGACGAGATCGGCGATCTCGCGATGCGCGCGCGCTTCCATACCGACGCCAACGGCCGCTTCCATTTCTGGTCGATCAAGCCGGCGGCCTATCCTATCCCGCATGACGGCCCGGTCGGCGACATGCTGGAAGCGCAGGGCCGTCATCCCTGGCGCCCCGCCCATGTGCACTTCATGATCTCGGCGCCGGGCTTCGAGCAGCTGGTGACGCATGTGTTCGTGGCCGGCGACAAATATCTCGACTCCGACGTGGTGTTTGGCGTCAAGGACAGCCTGATCCATGATTTCGAGCGCTGCCCGGCCGGCCGTGCGCCTGATGGTCGCATGGTGGATAGCGCGTACTTCCATCTCAACTATGATTTCGGCCTGAAGCAGGTCGCAAGCAACGCAAAAGCGGCGTAAGCCGGAGAGAGACCGAACGGACTGACAACAGTCCGCACAAGGACGGAAGACGGGGAGAGACGATGGGACCGCGGGTCAGCATAGCCGCATTGGCTGAACGCCTCACAGGCGTGATCGGTCCGCGCACGAGCATCGCACGCGGCGTGCTCGATCAGCATGGCCAGAGCGAGTCCTACTATCGCGCCCTGCCCCCGGACATCGTCGTGTATCCCGAGTCGACACAAGAGGTCGCTGAGATCGTCAAGCTCTGCGTCGGCGCGGCCATGCCGATCGTGCCGTTTGGCGCCGGCACCTCGCTCGAGGGCAACGCATCCTCGGTCGAGGGCGGCGTCTGCATCGACTTCGCGCGCATGAACAAGGTGCTGACCGTGCACGACAGCGACATGAATGTCGTGGTTCAACCCGGCATCACCCGCAAGCAGCTCAATGCCGAGCTGCGCGGCACCGGACTTTTCTTTCCGATCGATCCCGGCGCCGACGCCTCGATCGGCGGCATGACGTCCACGCGCGCGTCCGGCACCATGGCGGTGCGCTATGGCACCATGAAGGACAACGTCACGGCGCTCGAAGTGGTGCTGGCGGACGGTCGGGTGATCCGCACCGCCAGGCGCGCCCGCAAATCGGCCGCGGGCTACGATTTGACGCGGCTGTTTGTCGGCGCGGAAGGCACGCTCGGGATCATCACCGAGGTCACGCTGAAACTGCATCCGCTGCCCCAGGCGATCTCGGCGGCGGTGTGCAGCTTCGACACTCTGCACCACGCCGTGGATACCGCGATCGAAATCATCCAGGCCGCCATTCCGGTGGCGCGCGTGGAGCTACTCGACGACGTCATGATGCGCGGCATCAATGCCTACGCAAAACTCGGCTATCGCGAGGCCCCGACGCTGTTCTTCGAATTCCACGGCTCGGAGAGCGCCGTCGCCGAGCAGGCTGAGCTGGCGCAGGCCATCGCGGCCGAGCATGGCGGCCGCGGCTTCGAATGGGCCAAGGCGCCGGAGGACCGCAGCCGGCTCTGGCATGCCCGCGACAACACGCTCTATGCCGGCCTGGGCTTGCGGCCCGGCGCGCGCGCCGTCATCACCGACGTCTGCGTGCCGATCTCGCGGCTCGCGGAATGCCTGACCGACACGCGTCGCGACGCCGACGAGCACGGCTTCACTGCGCCCATCGTCGGCCATGTCGGCGACGGCAATTTCCACATGCTGATCCTGGTTGATCCCGCCAAGCCTGAAGAGATCGACGGCGCCAAGGCGATTCAGGCCCGCATGGTCGCCCGCGCCATTGCGATGGACGGCACCTGCACCGGCGAGCACGGCATCGGGCTCGGCAAGATCGACTATCTCGCCGATGAGCTCGGCGAAGCCGTCGACGTCATGCGCTCGATCAAGACGGCGCTCGATCCTGACGGATTGATGAATCCCGGCAAGATCTTTGCGGGAGCGCGGCCATGAGCACAGCGTTGCAGATGGCTCCCGCGCCCAACGAGGTGACCGCGACGCCGCTACTGGAGCTGCGCGGCATCAGCAAGGAATTTCCCGGCGTCAAGGCGCTGGACGACGTATCCTTTGCGCTCTACCCCGGCGAAGTCCACATGTTGCTGGGCGAGAACGGCGCCGGCAAATCCAGCCTGATGAAGGTCCTGTGCGGTGCCTATAAGGCCGACGCCGGCGAGTTCTTCCATAAGGGCGAGAAGGTCACGATCAACTCCACCGCGGACGCGCAGAAGCTCGGCATTGCCGTGATCTTCCAGGAATTCTCGCTGGTCCCCTATCTCGACATCGCGCAGAACATCTTCCTCGGACGCGAGCCGAAGGGCCGCATCCCCGGCACCATCGACCGCCGCAAGATCCTGGCCGACGCCAAGCGCCTGCTGGATATGATCGGCTTCGACATCGACCCATCCGTCGTCGTCAACACGCTTGGCGTCGCCCAGCAGCAGATGGTGGAGATCGCGAAAGCCATCAGCCAGAACGCGCGCATCCTGGTCATGGACGAGCCGACCGCCGCGCTGTCCGACCGCGAGACCGAGCTGCTGTTCGCGCTGATCGCGCGGCTGAAGGCCGACGGCGTCTCCATCGTCTATATCTCGCACCGCATGGCCGAAGTGTTTGCGCTCGGCGACCGCATCACGGTCATGCGCGACGGCCGCCGCATCGACGGCGTTCGCCCGGCCGACGTCACGCCCGACCAGCTGGTCCGCATGATGGTCGGCCGCACCGTCGACATGACCTATCCGCGCAACTTTGCCGACAAGCCCGGCGAGCTGCTGCTTGAGGTCAAGGGCCTGACTTCGCCAACCGGAATCTCCGATATCAACATCGAGGTGCGCCGCGGCGAGATCGTCGGCCTCTGTGGCCTGGTCGGATCCGGCCGCAGCGAGGTGGCACGCGCGATCTTCGGCGCAGATCCGACGACGTCTGGTGAGATCATCTTCGATGGCAAGCCGATCTCGGGCGAGCCTGATGTCGCCGCCCGCCGCGGCATCGCGTTGATCCCCGAGAGCCGCAAGAGCGAGGGTCTCGCGCTGCTCCGCTCGGTCGGCGACAATCTCGTGGTGTCGGCGCTGCGCAAACTGTTTCCGAGTGGATTGTTCGATCCGCGCAGCGGCCAGCGCACCGCCGACGGCCTGATCCGGCAGCTTCGCATCGCAACGCCAAGCGCGCGCCAGACGGTGGGCCTGTTGTCCGGCGGCAACCAGCAGAAGGTCGTGATCGGCAAATGGCTGGCCGCCGGCGCCAAGCTCTTCATCTTCGACGAGCCGACCCGCGGCATCGACGTCGGCGCCAAATCGGAAATCTTTGCGTTGATCGACCGGCTGGTCGCCGAAGGCGCCGCAGCCCTGATGATCTCCTCCGAGCAGGTCGAGATCTGCCATGTCTGCGACCGCGCCTATGTGATGCGCGAGGGCCGCGTCGCCGGGCACCTGGCACGCAATGAGCTGACCGAGGAGAACATCGTGCGATTGGGGATGCATCATGCGTGAGGCTGCGGTCGTTTCACAACCCAATCCGCTCCAGCGCATTCCCGGCGTCGCCATCGTGCTGGTCGCGCTGATCGTGCTGTTCGGCGCGATTGCGCCGGGCTTCCTTTCGGCGGCTAACCTCTCCAATGTGCTCATGCAGTCGACCATCCTGACCATGCTGGCACTGCCGATGACGCTGATCATCATGACCGAGGGACTCGACCTCTCGATGGGTGCGGTACTGACGCTGACCTCGCTCTGCGTCGCCATCGTCTCGCTCGCGACCCAATCCATGCTGCTCGGGCTGTGCGCCGGCATCGCCGTCGGCGCCGCCTTCGGCACGATCAACGGCTGGCTGGTTGCAATTTTGGGCATTCCGCCCTTCGTCGCGACGCTCGGCACCCTCGGCATGGCGCAGGGCCTGTCGCTGATCGTCTCCGACGGCCAGAGCGTAGTCGGCATTCCCCACGCCGTCCGGGATATCTATTCGGCGACCCTGCTCGGCATTCCCGTGCCGATCGTGATGGCGCTCGTGACCTACGCCGCCTTTCATGGCCTGCTCTATCACACCCGTTTCGGCAGCTACGTGTTCGCGCTCGGCGGCAATCGCGAGGCGCTCAGATATGCCGGTCTCTCGCCCAACAAGCTGCTGATCGCGGTCTACGCCATCGGCGGCACCATGGCCGGAATCGCCGGCCTGTTGATGACGGCTCGGATGAATTCCGGGCACCCGACCGCCGGTCTCGGGCTCGAATTCGATGCGATTGCCGCGGTCGCGGTCGGCGGCACCTCGTTCGAACGCGGCAATGGCTGGCTGCTCGGCACTTTGCTCGGCGTCATCGCCGTCGGCGTGCTGCGCAACGGGCTCAATTTGATCTCGATGCCCTCCTCGGTGCAGGTCGCAAGCGTCGGCGTCCTTGTCATCGTTGCCCTATTCCTCGACGGCCTGCGGAGCCGGGCATGACCGACATCACCAAGGACGCCCTGTCGCCGCCGCGCTCCTTCCTGTCCCAGGACGCCATTCAGCTGTTTTACCGCCTGCTCGCCGTATTCCTGATCTGCGCCGTGCTGGCAGTGCTGAACGACTCGTTCCTCAGCCTCGGCAACATCCTCAACGTGCTGCGGCAGGCGAGCCTGACCTTCTTCATCGCCTCCGGCCTGACGCTGGTGGTGCTCACGGCCGGCCTTGATCTCTCCGTCGGCGCCAACGTCGCGCTGTCGGCTTGCGTCGCCGGGACCGTGATCCACACCACCGGATCGCCAACGCTTGGTATCCTCACGGGGCTTGCCTGCGGCGGCATCGTCGGGCTCCTCAACGGCGTCATGGTGACGGCGCTGCGCATCCCCTCCTTCATCGCCACCTACGGTATGCTCTGGGTGCTGAACGGCCTGACCTATTGGTACATGGCCGGCGAAACCCTCCACGGCTTCCCGGCCGGCTTCCGCCAGATCGGCAGCGGCTATCTGTTCGGCCTGCCGATCCCGGTCTATCTGCTGCTGGTGTTCCTCGGCATCGGAACGCTGTTTGCCCAGCGCACCATCTGGGGTCAGGAGATCTATGCGATCGGCGCCAATCCGGTCGCTGCCCGCCTCTCCGGCATCCCGGTCGCGCGGCGATTGCTGCTGGTCTACGCCGTCTCCGGCACCATGGCGGGGCTCGCCTCGATCATCTTCCTGTCGCGGCTCAATTCCGCGGAGGCCGATATCGGCGAGAGCCTGACCTTGCCGGCGATCGCGGCCGTGCTGATCGGCGGCACCTCGCTGTTCGGCGGCGTCGGCACCGTGTTCGGCACTTTCATCGGGGCACTGATCCTGACGCTGGTGCTGAACGGCATGAACCTGTTGTCGGTCAGCGCCAACTGGCAGCCGCTCGTCACCGGCATCATCGTCATTCTCGCGGTCTGGCTCGACATGAAGACCCGACGCCGGACGTAAGGAATTTTCAAGCAATCCAACAAACCAAAATGAGGGATGGAGATCACATGAAACAGAAATTGGGCTATTTCGCACTGCCGCTGCTGATGGCCGCCGCGTTCACCACGCAAGCCCGTGCCGACGGCGAGACCATCGCCGTGTTCACGAAAAATCAGACCAACCCGTTCTTCCAGACGGTTCGGGTCGGCGCTGACAACATGGCCAAGACGCTCAACGCCAAGACGCTGCAATACATCCCGACCAAGCCCGACTCCATTCCGGAGCAGCTCAGCCAGATCGAAGACGTCGTGGTGAAGAAGCCGAGCGCCATCGTCTTCACGCCCGTCGACTACAAGGCGATGGTGCCCGGGGTCGAGAAAATCAACGACGCCAAAATCCCCGTCGTCAATATCACCGACCGCTCCGCCGGCGGCAAGTTCCTCTCCTTTATCGGCGCCGACGATTACAGCCTGGGGCTTGAGACCGCGCGCTTCCTGCTCAAGACCTTGGGCGGCAAGGGCAACATCGTCATCATCGAAGGCGTCAAGGGTTCGCTCACCAATGTCGACCGTGTCCGCGGCTTCAACGACGCGCTGAAGGAGAACGCGGGTGCCAAGCTGCTGGCCTCGCAGCCCGGCAACTATCAGCGGCTCCAGGCGCTTCAGGTCATGGAAAACCTGATGCAGTCGAATGCGCAGATCGACGGCGTGCTCGCCGCCAACGACGCCATGGCGGTCGGCGCGATCGAAGCGCTCGACGGCGCCAACCGGAAGGCCCAGGTGATCGGCATCAACGGCACCAAGGAAGCCATCGACGCCATCAAGTCCGGCAAGCTGCTGGCGAGCGGCGACTACAACGGTTTTGCGCAAGGCTGCCTCGGCACCATGATGGCAATCCGCGCCCTGCGCGAACAGCCCGTCATCGCCGAGATCGTGCTGAAGCCGACCGTCATCACCAAGGACAATTACCAGCCCTTCGACCAGCCGCTCGAGCAGCGCACCTGCCCGACCTTCGAGGAAGCCAGCAAGCTCGGCGCGAAGTAGAAGCGCCTGTCCTGATCAAGCATCGGGACGGCTGAAACGACAGCCGTCCTCAAAAATCCCGGAGACATCATGCTGTTTGCCATCCATGCCCTCGACCGCACCGGTGCACTGCCGACGCGGCTTGCCAATTACGACGCCCACAAGGCGTTCCTCGGCGATCCCTCGCGCTTCGGCATCAAGATCATCATGTCGGGGCCCTTGGTGGCCGACGACGGCGCAACGATGATCGGCAGCCTGTTCCTGATCGAGGCTCCCGGCCGCGCCGAGGTCGAGGCCTTCAACAGCGCCGACCCCTTCGCGGCGGCCGGCATCTGGGAGAAGGTCACAATCACGGGGTTCTTGCGCCGGCAGGGCTGATGCACGGGATCGACGCGAAAAACCCCAGTGCTTGGAGACACTGGGGCGTTTCAACGAAAATGAATTGGTAAGGCAATGACGCCTTCGTAGCAGCTCGCTCAGAGACAGTATGTGAACTGGTTCACATACTCGCAGTGGCAGCACAGGACTATTTGTCACACCCAGGGCGGTATTGAGCTTAGCTCCGCCGCCGCGGCTTCCTCGGAAACAGGCGATCGCGGATGTAGCGCGAGGTCGCGGTCAGGCGGATGCCGCGAGGCTTCTGCCAGGCAGCGCGGTCGATTTCCTTCTTGTCGCCGATCGCAAGCCTGCCTTTGGCGCCCTTGGCAATGAAGATGGCGTCGCTCATCTTGCGACCGGAACGCTTGTTCCTGGCCGTCACTTCCTTCCAGAGGCTGATCCTGCCGAGCTTCAGCTTGGGCAATTCCTCCTTGATCTCGCGGCGCAGGCAGTCCTTGTCGGACTCGCGCGCGCGCTTGCGGCCGCCCGGGAACATCCACAGGCCGTCCGATCGCCGCCTGACCAACAGAACCTTGCCGCGCTTCGCGGCAACCAGCTTGGAAGACTTCGCCATTGCTGCCGTAATCGAGAACAGAATCGGACCATGGTAACTTGTCTATTTCATTAGACAAGTTCGAGGCCGCTCCGGTTACCGTCGCTGCCCGCAATTGTCCACACGCGTGCGAGGTGCGGCAGATGTCACTCGAGCCCCTCAGGGCCTGCGGCGCTAACGAACCTCGTCGGCTGGCGGCAGTGCATTCCGCTTCACAGCCTCCGTCCGGTCCTCCGTCCGGATCCACGCCGCCGCCATCTCCCACGCCACCGACAGGATGATCGGTCCGATGAACAGGCCGACGATTCCATGGGCGAGCGTGCCGCCGATCACGCCGACAAAGATCACGATCGTCGGCGTGTTGAGACCGCGTCCCATCACGAGCGGTTTCAACATGGTGTCGAGGAAGCCGACAACGACAAGGAACACGGTGAGCACCAGCGCCGTGGTGACGTCCTTGGCGGTCCATATCCAGATGATTACCGGCAGCAGCACCAGGAATGCGCCGATCTGCACGATCGACAGCAACAGCACGATGAAGGCGAGCAGGCCGGCGCTCGGCACGGCCGCAAGCTTGAAGCCGATGCCGGCAAGCAGCGCCTGCACGATGGCGACGCCGATCACGCCCTGCGCCACGGCGCGGATGGTGGCGCCGCCGAGCTCGAGAAAATGCTCGCCCTGCTCCGGCACGATGCGCGACAGGAAGGCGCGCCCGGCCGCAACCAGCCGGGGCCCGTGCGGAAACAGGAAGCCGGCGACAAACACCGAGACCAGAAACTGGAGCGTTCCGAGGCTGGCATCGCCTGCGAGCGACAACAGCGGTCCCGCCAGCGGCTGAAGATAGGGCGCGACCTCGCGCAGCACCGCGCGGATGTTGTTGTAGGCCTGATCCCACAGCTCGAACAACGTCGGGCCGATCACCGGCCATGACTTGATCGCCTCCGGCGCCGTCTGAAGCGCGAGGTCACCTGTGCTCAGCTGATGGGCCAGCTCCCTGCCCCCGTCCACGGCACTCACGCCGAGCCAGGTCGCCGGGCCGAGGACGATGCCGAGCGTGATCAGGGTCAGGATGGCGGCCGCGGTCTTGGGCCGGCCGCCGAGGATTTTGGCGACCCAGCTGAAAGCCGGATAGAACGCCACCGCAAGCACGGCGCTCCAGGCCAGGATCGGCACGAACGGCCGGATGATGAGGAATGTCCAGATGATCAGCAGCGCCAACAGGCCGAGCCGGATCACAAGCTGTATGACGTCCTCGCCCGTCAGGAGCTGACGCAGACTTTTCACAGGCACGGCTTTCCTTGCGGCATCGACGCGGGTTCCGGCACTTGCGCGGGGTAGCGTTATTGCCAGCAACGAGCCGGGCGTCAAGACGACCGGGACTATGGCCGATCCCCTGGGGGTGGCCGGAGGCGATCGGGTGAAATCCAGCTGTCCGGTCAAGGGCGCGCACCGGCGGCGCGATTTGGACTGACGGGCGCTCCGCCGAGTGGGAATATCCTGCAATATCCGCGACCGAAGCAGACTTGGCTAACGGCAATTAACCGGATTTCCGACGGCCGGTTTACGTCGATGCAAAGGCTCGCACCTACGCTTTGTCTCAAGGTCACAAAAAACAATTGCGGTGCAATGGCCAACAGCATCTGGACGATCGAAGAATTCACCTGCCCCGGTTGCAGCATGAACTACACCGCGACAAGGGAGGAGCACGCCGAGCCGCACGCCGGCAGCTTCAAATGCAGCATCTGTAGCGGCGTGGTGCATAGCTGGTCCGGCAAGCATCATTTCTTCGGCTGGCAGGCGGTGAAGACAAAGCCGGCCGTGTTCGGACGGCGCTGGGCGGGGGTTGGGTGGTAGGCTTGCGGAGGTCACCAACCGAAAAGTGAGTTGGCTTGGAAGATATCCGACGCGGGCTGAGTCGATGGGGATACTGTTCGCCGTCGCGCTAGTTTGCATTTCCGCTTTCGTACTTGTGTGGTTCCCGTCCACTAATCGAGCGACAGGTTTCGGCTCAAATTGGGACTGCAAGAGTATCCCCAATAGTGAGCCGGTCTGCATAAAGAGGATCAATCCGTAGCTGCCCGTCCGGGCAAAACACGCCATAGCTCGGTCAATCCGGTCGCGCGCAATATTCCACTTTACCGAAATTCGGATTTATCGTACAGACAAAACACCCTGGCCCGAGACAAGGGGCGGATCGCGATCGTCACGAACCGCGGGCCCGGGAGCGATGGACGCGACGGCGTCGGGCGCGACGAGCCTTGCAGGGCGGGATTTCCCGTGAGCAACGGCTCTCGCGCATACGACACGGCGCCGACAGCGTCTTCGCATGGCTTCGGGCGTGAGCACACGCCAGCTCTCGAAGTCCCAGCGAAGGCGTGCGCGGACGGCCAAGTCGTGTGGTCCTGACGCCCGGAGTCTGTGCGTCAAGTCTTGTGGTGATGTGTGGTGCCCGACCGGGTGCGCGCGTCAGCCATCCGCAAGGCGACGGGGGCAATAGTGCATCGCTCCCCGGGGAGAGCACGAAGTAAGCCGTAAACCACCGCGCAGGGAAGGCCGGGCGATTGGCTGACCTGTGGTCCAACCCGTGTGCATTTTTTCCAGCGCACGGATCTCGGGTGCCAGCCGGCGCCCGGCCTTCCCTGCGCCCTTGTTTCGATGAGGGCGATGCGAGGAAGCAAAGCTCGGGTGGACACGCCGCGAGAAGGCGTAAGTGCGTCTGCGATTTGAGAGGAGAGTTGAATGAGCGACATAGCGCCCCACACTCCGTCATTGCGAGCGGAGCGAAGCAATCCAGACTGCCGCCGCGGAGGGATTCTGGATTGCTTCGCTCCGCTCGCAATGACGAGCTCGCTGAAGCAGCGGCGCCCAACACCCTCCCGGCGCATGCAAACCCAACTCCCGATCAATGCCATCTGCGAAAACCGCGACTTCTGCTCCACCGCGACACCGGATAAACTCCCCCCCGCAACCGAATCCGACATGCCAATGACCGCTCCTTTCGTCCCCCAGATCGCCCTCTATCGCAATTGGCTCGCCGCGCACCGTGGCCTCACCTTCGCGAATTACGAGGACATGCGGCAATGGTCGGTGCGCGATCTCGACGGATTCTGGCGCAGCATCTGGGACTATTACGATCTGCAATCGCCGACGCCGTTTGCGGCCGTCATCACCGAGCGCAAGATGCCCGGCGCGGTCTGGTTTCCCGGCGCGCAGGTCAACTACGCACGCCAAGTGTTTCGGCATGTTGAGGCGGCCGAGGCCGTGGGGCTGCCCGCGATCGTCAGCGGCGGCGAGGACGGGAAACTGACGGAGACGAGCTGGCCGGAGCTGCGGCGCAAGGCCGCCGCGCTCGCGCTGCATCTGAAGGACAAGGGCATCAAGCCCGGCGACCGCGTCGCGGCCTATCTGCCCAACATCCCCGAGACCATCATCGCGTTCCTGGCGGCTGCCAGCATCGGCACAGTCTGGAGCGTCTGCGCGCCCGACATGGCCGCGCCAGCCGTGATCGACCGTTTCAAGCAGATCGAACCAAAGGTGCTGATCGCTTGCGACGCCGTCACCTATGCCGGCCGGCAGCATGATCGGCGCGACGTTCTCAACGAGCTCCGGCGGTCGTTGCCGACGGTCGAGCATGTCATTCTGCACAGCGATGCTGGCGCAGCAGCAGCGCCCGATGCACTGTTCTCCGACATCACCGCGAGAACGGGCGCCGCGGTCGACGCGTTCGAGCCGATCTGGCTGCCGTTCGATCATCCGCTCTGGATCGTCTATTCCAGCGGCACCACGGGCCTGCCCAAGCCGATCGTGCACGGCCATGGCGGCATCGTCATCGTCGTGCTGGCGTTGCTCGGCCTGCACAACGACCTCGGCTGCTCCTATCATCCAAACTCATTCGGCGAACGCTATCACTGGTACAGCTCGACCGGCTGGATCATGTGGAATTCGCAGGTCGGCGGCCTGCTCAGCGGCACCACCTGCTGCATCTTCGACGGCAGTCCGGGCGGTGCAAAGGACAAGCCGGACTGGACCACGTCGTGGCGCTTCGTGGCCCAATCGAAATCGACCTTCTTCGGCGCCGGCGCGGCGTTCTTCGCCAACTGCGCCAAGGCCGAAGTGGATCTAACTACTGCCGGCGATCTCTCGCAGCTGCGCTGTCTCGGCTCGACCGGCTCCCCGCTCAGCGCCGACACGCAGGCCTGGTTCAATGAGCGCTTCGCTGGCTTGTCGAAGACCAACGGCAGCAAGGCGCAGGCCGACATCTGGTGGGCGAACATCTCCGGCGGCACCGATTTCGCCGGCGCCTTCATCGGCGGCAACCGCGAGCTGCCGCAGACCCCGGGCGCGATGCAGTGCCGGCTGCTGGGAGCCGCCGTCGAAGCCTTCAGCGAACAGGGCCGCGCTGTCATCGACGAGGTCGGCGAGCTCGTCTGCACCGAGCCGATGCCGTCGATGCCGCTCTACTTTTGGAACGACAAGGGCGACGTACGCTATCGCGCCAGCTATTTCGAGACCTATCCGGACAATTTCGACGGCAGCGGCCGCGGGCCGGTGTGGCGGCACGGCGACTGGCTCAAGGTCAATCCGGACGGCTCCTGCGTGATCTATGGCCGCAGCGATGCGACGATCAACCGGCACGGCCTGCGCATGGGCACGAGCGAGCTCTATTCGGCGATCGAAGCGCTGCCGGAGGTGCTCGATAGCCTCGTCGTCGACCTCGAATATCTCGGCCGCGACAGCTACATGCCGCTGTTCGTGGTGCTGCGCGACGGCGTCGCGTTCGATGGCGCGATGCGCGCGAAGATCAACAAGGCGATCGAGGCCGGTCTGTCACGCCGCTTCCTGCCGAACGAGATTTTTGCGGTCGCCGAGATCCCGCGCACGCTGTCCGGCAAGAAGCAGGAGCTGCCGATCAAGAAGCTGCTGCTCGGCCAGGCCGTCGAGAAGGTCATCAACAAGGAGGCGATGGCCAATCCCGCCTGCCTCGACTGGTATCTCGCCTTCGCGCGCGACTATCTCGCACGAACAGCGGCGTAAAGGACCGTGGCTCAGCCGCCGCCGAAATTGGACGGGTCGAGATTCCTGTTCTCCGACGGCGGGATCGGCGGGCGGCCGGGAAACTTGTACCAGCCGGGCGGCACGGGCGCGTCCTCGGCGGGACGGACGACGACGGGATGACGTGGGTGGGCGCGACCGGCCGGCGCGGCGGCGGCCGGCGCACATGCTGAAATCAAGAGGACCAAGACCAGAATAGACCGCATCGTTGGAGCTCCAGACGTCCCACCCGCCCCATCATATGGTTCGGGAACTGGCCTCGCCTACGCGCCTGCGGCGTCACATTCGGTCACATCAATGGCATCATGGGCGCCGCGGGCGTCCGAGATTCAACCCAATTGCACCATCGGCATTTGCACTCCGTTCACCGATCGCCGCTAGATCGGAAAGGACCTCTCTCAACAAGTGCCAGAGATGCCCGACCTCAACGCCGTCCTCACTAGGCTGAACGACCGCCTGCTCCGCCTCGAGGGCGAGCTGTTCGTGCTGCGCTCGCTGGCGCGCGCGACACTGACGGCCGGCGACGATCACGCCACGCGGATGCGCAAGCTGGTCGAGGCTGCCAAGATCGCGCTCGAGGACGAAGCCAAGCGTCAGCTCGACAAGCCGACGCGCAAATATGTCGATGCGGCAACCGCGCTGGTGGAGGAGCTCCTGGTCGAACCAACCCCGGCGCGGCCCCTGTTCACCGTCATCGACGGCGGCAAGCGCGACTGAGCCCTTCAGACAGGTCGGGTCGCCGCGAGATCGGCCGCATCCGCCTTCAGCCGGCTCAGCCCTGCCTCGATGATCGCGATCTCCTCATCGATCTGGCCGATCGGCAGGCTGAAATCATAACCGGATTTGCTCTTCAGATCGACCGCGAGGCGCTGCCTGTGCATCATCAGCTGGTCGAGGCCACGGCGGTTCTTCAGCCGCACATAGGTGTCGACGATCTGCTCAATCGCGCTCGGCATGAAATCGGTCCCGGCAAAAAGGCCCGCGCGGCGCGCCCGCGCCGGCGGGACATTCTTGGTGTCGCGGTACGCAATACTAATCCGCGACGGATTCGTCGATACGACAGCCAGGTTGAGAACGTATTACCGTCAGATGATTTCTCGACACGCGGCACGAAAAAGCCGCTGGCGAGTAGGCCAGCGGCCAAAGCCGGGTTCGAAAACGGATGCGGAATCAAATGTCACCAGCCCCGGTAGGGCTGAATTCTAACGGCGAGGCGGATTCCGTCTGTCCAAAATGAACCATAGGAACCGGCGCCTCGACGATTTGCCGTCGGTGGTGCCCTGCGGCAACGCTAGCCCGTCACGCAAAAATACGTCCGCGGCAGCCTGCGATAGGCGCTGTAGCGGTAATACGGCCTGTAGGCGTAGCCGCGGTAGAGCGCCGGGGGCTCCTCGCCGTAATAGGCGCCGTGATAGAAATTGGTGGTGGGCCCCTGGGCGCAGCGATAATTGTCCCAGGTCGGGCCGATGAAGGGTGCCGCCCCGACCTCGGGCGGCACCGCCGGGTACGGTGGCCCGCCGGCATGAGCGGGCGCTGTCACGATCAATCCGGCGAGAAGGATCAGCCACACGCTTCGCATTCGCCCGCTCCGAGCTGGTGGAATACACGCATGGAAGCACCGGAGCGGGCGGCTGCGCAACCGCGGAGTTCATTGCCCCTTGGGCCCCGCGCATTGTTGATAACCGGCGCAAACGCGCCGCGGGTGGTGACAGGACGGCCTGACGTGTTATCGGGGAACGACGCAGTTGCGAGACGGATCAGACAGCCATGCGCATTACCCTCGTCGGCTCCCGCCATTTCGGCGTGACCACCCTGAACATGCTCCGGGAGCATGGCGTCTCGATCGTGCGGGTCGTTGTGACCGACGCCGAGGATCGCCTGGCCACGACCGCGAAGGCGGCCGGCATCGAGGTGGTGGTCCAGGCCGACCCAAAGCTGGTGGTCGCCTCCGAGATCGCCCCTGACACCGACCTGATCATCACGGCGCATAGCCACGCCCGGATCGGCAAGGACGCGCTGGCTGCCGCGAAGCTCGGCGGGATCGGCTATCACCCCTCGCTGCTGCCCCGCCACCGCGGCAAGGCCGCCGTGGAATGGACCATCAAGGAAGGCGATCCGATCGCCGGTGGCACGATCTATCATCTGGCCGACCGCATGGACGCCGGCGCCATCGCCGCGCAGGACTGGTGCTTCGTCAGGAAGGGCGAGACGGCGCGGGAGTTGTGGGAGCGTGCGCTGGCTCCGCTCGGCCTCAAATTGCTGGCCGATGTGATCGATTATGCCAAGGTCCACAAGGCACTGCCGGCCAAGATCCAGGACGAGCAGTTTGCGACCTCTGCGCCGAGTCTGTCCTGAGACTTTGCCCTGAGTCGCTCCGACGTTTACCCTTAACGTGAAGCGGCATTGATTCTACTTCGAAAATTGGACCCGGAAACACAAATAAACCATTGTTTCCACAGGAACAATTTTCGATTTGGCATCGCACCAAATTTCCGTCACATTTCGTCTGAATAAGGGGCATCAATTCAGACATATTCAAGGACGGAATTCATGCGTTTTGGTCGCATTGCGGCGTTCTGTGCCGCTTCAGTTTTAATCACTGCCCCCGCCTTCGCCCAGACCCCCTATGACGGCAACTGGCAGGTCACCATCGTCACCAAGAGCGGCACCTGCGAGCCGACCGCGAGCTCCTTGCTGACGGTTGCCGACGGCAAGATCACCGCGCCCGGCGCTAACGTTTCCGGCACCATCGGCAGCGGGGGACTTGTGAAAGTTTCGATCAATGGTGCATATGCCAACGGTCAACTCAGCGGCAACGCCGGATCGGGGAAGTGGAATGGAGCATCTGCAGGCATACCGTGCAGCGGGCGGTGGGAAGCATCGCGCCAATAAGCAATTCGGAACCAGCGTCCTCAACCGGCGGCTGCTGATGGCGGCCGCCGTTTTGTTTGTGGCATCTATCGCCAACTCTGAAAGCAAGGCCCAGTCCGGCCCCTTCGCGCCGATGGCAGGAAGCTGGAGCGGCGGCGGCACCGTGACGCTGGATGACGGCTCGACCGAGCGGATCCGCTGCCGGGCCAAATACACCCCAATCGGTCCCACCATGGAGATGTCGCTGACCTGCGCCAGCGACGCCTACAAGTTCAACCTCGGGGCCAATGTCCGGGCAGAAGGCAGCGCCATCACCGGCAGCTGGAGCGAGGCCAGCCGTAACATCTCTGGCTCCTTGCAGGGCCGCGGCAATGGCGGAAATTTCGAGGTGGTCGCCTCGACCGCCGGCTTCAACGCCAACATTGGGCTGAAGACGAGCGGCAGCAAGCAGACCGTCACGATCCGCGCGGACAGCCAGTTCCGCGGCGCCAACATTTCGCTGTCGAAGTAAGACGACAGCACGGTGACACGACAATCGATCCGGCGTCCGCGCCGGATCGATTTTTTTATGTGCCCGGAACGAACGCCGTCACCTCGATCTCGACCTTGGCGCGGTCGTCCACGAGACCACCGATGTAGAGCAGCGTCGAGGGCGGAAAATTGCGCCCGAGCGTCTCCTTCCAGGCCGCGCCGATGCCGGCGCCCGCGGCCTCATATTCGCTGCGGCTGGTCAGATACCAGGTCAGGCGGACGATGTGCTCGGGACCGGCACCAGCCTCCGCGAGAAGCTTGATGATCCGCTTCAACGCGGTGGCAATTTGGGCTGCCATGTCAGGCGCGTAATTGCCGGTCTCGTCGCCGCCGGTCTGCCCGGCCAGCACGACCCAGCGGCCCGGCCCCTCTACCGCCACGCCATGTGAAAAGCCGCGCGGTTTCGACCATTCGGCCGGCTGCAAGATACGCATGGATACCTCCCGATTTTCTCGTTGTTCGCCGAAGCCTTAGCACGCCGGCCTGCAACGCTGCACCCGCAGATTTGGCCGTTGCAAACCGCATTGATGTCGCCGATACCGGCCCTCCCTCAAGATTCAGATCTCCCGCACCCTGCCCGATGAGCACGACACCATCCAAAACGATGGCTGCATTCTGGATGGCCGGCTGGCTGTCGCTGACGCTGGTCATGGCGGTCGCGGGGCGCGAGGCCGTGCGCGAGATGAACGTCTTCCAGGTGATGGAGGTGCGCTCGCTGCTCGGCCTCTGCATGCTCTATCCGATGATCCGGCGCGCCGGCGGCTTCGGAACGCTCAAGACCACCCGCCTGCCCCAGCACATCGCGCGCAACCTGATCCACTACGTCTCGCAACTCGGCTGGTTCTTTGCGCTGACGCTGATCCCGATCGGCCAGGTCGTGGCGATCGAGTTCACCATGCCGATCTGGACCGCGATCCTCGCCGCCAGCTTCCTGTCCGAGCGCATGACATCGTGGAAGATCGCCGCGATCGTGCTCGGCCTCGTCGGCGTGATCGTCATCGTGCGGCCCGCGACCGGTGAGATCAATCAGGGCCAGTTGATCGCACTCGGCGCCGCGATCGGCTTCGGCGTATCCATGGCCCTGGTCAAATCACTCACCCGCACCGAGAGCGCGCTGGCGGTTCTGTTCTGGATGCTGGTCGTGCAGTCGGTCGCAGGCTTCCTGCCGACGCTCTATGTCTGGGCCTGGCCGCCCACCTATGTCTGGGGCTGGGTGGCCGTGATCTCGGTCTGCGGCACTTTCGCGCATTATTGCCTCGCCAGCGCGATGCGCTACGCCGACGCGACCGTCGTGGTTCCCATGGACTTCTTGCGGGTCCCACTGACCGCCACAGTCGGCTGGCTGCTGTATTCCGAGCGGCTCGACACCTGGACCGTGCTCGGCGCAGCACTGATCCTGTTCGGCAACCTCCTGAATTTGAAGCCGGCCGTGCCGGTTCCCGCCCGCGCGCAGTGAACCGCGCGCTGCTTTCGCGCGACAAAACAGAGTGGTCGAGCGTGATTTGGATCACGTTGGAGGGGCATTCCATCGTGCACACTCGGCTACAAAGCAGCAGGTTGGGCGAACTGTCGTTTTGCTGGCGCGAGGCCGGGCGTTTTCGTGTAAGTTCGCTGCCAATTTGTTGCCGTCCATTATTCGATTCTGTTGGGGATTACAGATGCGCACTCTCACCATCCTCGTCTCATTGATGTGCATGGCGCTGTCGGTCAGCGCCGCAAAGGCCGACCGCCGCGTCGCATTCGTCGTCGGCAACGGCGCCTACAAGAACGTCGCGCAATTGCCGAACCCGCCGATCGACGCCAAGGCGATGGCGGCGACGCTGCGCAATGTCGGCTTCGAGGTGATCGAAGGCTCCAACCTCACCCGCGACCAGATGACGGAAAAGCTGCTAGACTTCGGCCGCAAGGCGCAGGGCTCCGATGTCGCGGTGTTCTATTATGCCGGCCACGGCATCGCCGTCGGCGGCAGCAACTATCTCCTGCCAGTTGACGCCGACATCAAATCGGAGATGGACGTCAAGCTGGGCGCCGCCATCAATATCGACCTGACGCTCGACCAGACCATGGGCGACGCCAAGGTCAAGCTGGTCTTCCTCGACGCCTGCCGCGACAATCCCTTCGCCGCCAAGATCAAGTCGAATTCGGCCACCCGCAGCGTCAACGTGCAGAGCGGCCTTGCCGAAATGAAGTCGGGCGAAGGCACGCTGATCGCGTTCGCCACCGGCCCGGGACAGACCGCGCTCGACGGCCAGGAGGGCAACAACAGCCCGTTCACCCGCGCGCTGATCGACAACATCACCAAGCCCGGTATCGAGATCCAGCAGGCGATGACGTCGGTGCGGGCCCAGGTCAATGAAGAGACCCACAAGGGCCAGCTTCCCTGGGGCCACACCAACCTGATCGGCGCCGTCTATCTCAACCCGGCGCAGCAGACCCAGCAGGTCGCCAACGCCGCACCGACCACGTCGAGCAGCACGCCGACGGCTGCCGCCGCCAGCAGCTCCGACGGTGTCGAGCTCGAATACTGGCGCTCGGTGAAGGAGACCAACAAGCCGGAAGAGCTTAACGCCTACCTCTCGGCCTATCCGAACGGCCAGTTCAAGGCGCTTGCCTTGGCGCGTATTGCCGCGATCCAGAACGGACCGTCGACCACAACCCGCAACCTCAATGCCGGCGTCGACCCCGCGACCTTCACCGATGACGCCAGCCAGCTCACCGAGGACCAGATCGGCCTCGACAAGGGTCAGCGCCGCGACGTGCAGCGCCGCCTGAACGGCCTCGGCTTCGACACCAAGGTCACCGGCGCATTCACCGATGACACCCGCACCGTGCTGAAGCGTTGGCAGGCCGCCCGCGGTTATCCGTCGACGGGCTTCCTCAACAAGCTCCAGCACAAGGCCCTGCTCTCCGAGATCGTCGCCTCGACCTCGCCGAGCGCCAGCAGCGACGACAGCTCCGACAAGCGAGCTCCCCGCCGGGCTGCCGCGCCATCCAGCGGCGGCGGCGGCGGTGGTCATCGTGGCGGCGGCGATCCCGGCGCGGCCTTCATGGGCGGAGTCGTCGGCGGAATGATGGGCGGCATGTTCCGCCGCTGAGCCCGCAAAGCCTAACTCCCAATCAAAAAGCCCGGCTCGCGCCGGGCTTTTTCGCGCTAGTAATCCTGGGTGAACCAGGGCACGAGCGTCCGGATACGCGGCATTGCCTGCGTCGTAATGCTCGTTCGCGCCATCTCGGCGATGCGCGGCGCCAGGGATGAGAGATCTCCACGGCGGGTCACCAGCAGCAGCTCACGAAAAAATCCGGGGCTCGGCAGAGGGAGAGCGCTGACTTGAGCAGCGTGAGCGAGCCCCTGCAACAGACACAGCGGTGTCGTGATCGCCACGCCCATGCCGGTGGCTACCATGGCGACCAAGCTGTCCGATGTGTCAAATTCAAAGGCCCGCGGCGGCCGAATGCCCAAACGGCTCAGATGGCGCTCGACCTGAGCACCCACATAGGAGCGTTCACTGTGCCGGACCAGACGATGCCGGGCGAGGATTTCGCGCAAATCAAGCTCGGCAAATTCGGTTTCGAGTCCGCGCGGCACCACCAGCAGGTACGGTTCGCGATAGAATGGGAAGCGCTCGACATCGTAGAGATCCTCCATCGCATCGCATGTGATCGCCGCGTCGATCATGCGACGCACCAACGCCTCCGCATGCGAATGAGCAAGACCCGACCATGCGGACAGGCTTAGCGCGATCGACCCCGTCATGAGCTCCTTGACGAGGTGCGCGCCGACCGTGCCAGCGTAGGAATCGACGAGACCGAGTCTCAGATCAACCCGTTCAGACTGTTCGGCCGCGGCCCGGAGCGTGCTCAGCAGCGCATCAAAGTTACGGTTTAGATCGAGAACGCGGCCTGCAAGGATGCGCCCCGCCCGGGTCGGCACCAGCGGCCTCCGGCTACGGTCGAAGAATGCGACGCCGACCGAGGCTTCGGCACGTCGCACCGCCTGAGACACCGCGGATTGCGTCATCCCGAATTGGCGCGACGCTTCGAGCATGCTGCCTGAGTCCGCGACGGCGGCGACAATCTGCAAGCTTCGCAGGTCTGGAATGGAGGACGTCATGTCGTGAATTAAGCAGAACTTATACTGGTATGCAAATTTGCTTAATTACATGAATTATCCTTGTCTCAGAGCTGATTTGAAAGGCAAGCTCTGCGTCATCTTAATAATTGAGCAGCTTCACGTCATGAGCGAACGAGCGGACATTGTGGTGATCGGCCTCGGTGCCATGGGCAGCGCGGCTCTCTACCAATTGGCCAAGCGAGGGGTAAAGGCGGTCGGCATCGATCGGTTTGCGCCTCCCCACGTGATGGGATCCAGCCACGGTGAAACCCGCATCACACGGCAGGCCGTCGGTGAAGGCCGCGATTACGTTCCCCTGGTCCTGGATACGCATCGGATCTGGCGCGAACTCGAAGCCGAGACCTCTGACCAGCTCCTGAATCCGTGCGGCCTCATCGTTATGGCGCCCGGCGTTGGCGAGACGTCGCACCACGGCAAGCCGGATTTCGTCGCACGTTCGATTGGGGCAGCGCGTGACTTCGGCATCGCGCATGAAGTGATCGACGGGCGCGAGGTGGCGCATCGCTTTCCACAGTTCTTGAACCTTCAGGGCAACGAGAAGGCCTATTACGAGCCCGGCGGCGGATACGTTTTTCCGGAGCGCTGTGTCATGGCGCAACTGACGCGCGCGAAGCAGCTCGGTGCGGTGATCCGCACGGGCGTCGAGGTCCTCTCGATCGCGCAGACAGGCTCCGTCGTTCGGGTGGAGACGTCTTCGGGCAGCCTTGAGGCGGACCAGGTGGTCGTGTCGGCGGGCAGCTGGAATGCTGACCTGCTGGGCGCGCCGTTTGACCGTGTGCTCACAGTGAAACGTCAGGTGCTCCATTGGTACGAGCTCGAGGACACGAGCGCGTATCACGCAAACGCCCCGGTGTTCATCTGGATGCATGGCGCGACGGATGTCGACTACCTCTACGGCTTCCCGCCCCTGCCAGGCGATCGTAGCCTCAAGGTGGCGACCGAGCAGTATGAAACCAGCACAACGGCCGATACCGTCGATCGCACCGTCGATCCAGCGGAGTCGGCCAAGATGTACCGGGACCACGTCAAAGGGCGGCTCGCAGGCGCCACGCCACGCGTCGCGCGGACGGCCGCCTGTCTCTACACGGTGACACCCGATCGGGGCTTCATCATCGACCGGCATCCCGACCAGGATAGAGTCTTTGTCGTCTCGGCGTGCTCCGGTCACGGCTTCAAGCACTCAGCCGGTATCGGCAACGTCGTGGCCGAGAAGATGGTCGATGGTCGAAGCTCGATCGACCTCGCCCCTTTCTCCGTGTCCCGTTTTTTGTGACCTTTGGCACGAACTTTGTACTACGAAAAGAGTGCGCGCCGGTCGCGTCGTGTTTCAATCCCTGGAGGTGTCATCCGATGAGAAATATGCTCCGGTCCATGATGACAGGTGCCACGGTGCTGCTGATGCTCGGCAGCGCTCAAGCGGCTGATGGCGTCGATGCCATCAAGCAGCGCGGCACGTTGAACGTCGGCGTCAAGGCAGACTACAAGCCTTTTGGATACCGCGATCCCAGCGGAAATGTCGTCGGCATCGAGCCGGATCTCGCCGCCGATATTGCCAAGCGCCTCGGCGTCAAGCTCGAGCTCGTTCCAGTCGGGGCTTCGAACAGAATTGAGTTTCTTCAGCAGGGAAAAATCGATCTGCTGATCGCGACCATGTCAGATAGGCCCGAACGTCGCCGCGTCGTTCAGGCCATCGAACCCCTGTATTATTCGGACTATGTGAACATCCTTCTCAACAAGAAGGCCGGCATCAAGGATTGGGCCGACCTCAAGGGAAAACCCGTATGTGCGACGTCAGGCGCCTGGTACAACAAGGACGTTGCCAAATCCTACGGCCCCGAAATCGTTGCATTTGACGGTTCGGAGAAGCCTCTGTTTGCCATGAAGCAGGGCAACTGCATCGGCTATGTTTATGATCAGACCTTCCTGCAAGGCAAGCTGCTCGAGGATGAGTGGAAAGCGGACTACGACCTTCCCCTGAAAGGTGTTCTGCCTTCGCCATGGATGATCGCCGTCGCGCTCGAGAACACCAGTCTTCAGAAGCTGCTCGAAGATACGACAAAAGATTGGATGAAGACGGGTTTCATCGTGGAAGCCGAAAAGAAGTGGGGCATTACGCCGACGGAATATTCTCTCTCCATGCACGAGCAATACAAGGACAAATAGACGCACGAAGCGGAGCGCCGGATTCATCTCGTGCTCCGAACAGGTCAAGCCCATGCACTGATCCGGGGTGATTGCCTCAACAATTCGGTGTCACGCAAAATGCAGGCAATCGGCAACTGGTTTCAGCATCTCTATGAAACGACGGGGCTGAATTTCTCCGTATTCTACGACGCGTACGACTGGGATCGTTATCTCAACGGGCTCAAGATGACGCTGTTTCTCAGCGTCACGACCATCGTGCTGAGCTTGATCATCGGCGCGGCCGGAGCCTTGATGCAGGGTAGTCCGTCCAGATTGTTGCGGCTGGCCGTCAATGCTTTCGTGGTGGTGTTCCGCAACACACCGCCACTGGTCCAGATCTTCTTTTTCTATTTCGGCCTCGGCACGATGCTTCCCGCTGTCGAGGCGGCGGGCATGCGCGTTCCATTGCTGAGCAACGTTCAGTGGGCGATCATTTCGCTGTCACTGTTTGCGGCTGCCTTCAACGTGGAGATCTTCCGCTCAGGCATCGAGGCCGTCCCGAGCACGACGATTGAGGCCGCGGAAGCGCTCGGATACACGCGTCTCAAGGCCTACACCCATATCGTCCTTCCGCTGGCCATTCGCGTCTGCCTTCCCGCACTGAACAACAACCTCGTCAACCTGCTCAAGACGACCACGCTTGCCTACGCGATCGCCGTTCCCGAAACGCTGTATGCGGTCAAGCAGATCTGGTCGGAGTCGCAGAATGTTTTCGAGATGATGATCCTGTTGCTCGCGACCTACGGCATCCTCGTCGGTGTCCTCGTCTGGCTGATGCATCGCTGGGAGCGGGCGATGCGCATCCCGGGGTACGGACGATGAAACCCGCCGAGCCCGTACACGGCTTTGCCGTCCTCCTGCCGTATCGTCTCGTGCCGACCCGGATGTCCGTTCGGATCAGCCCGCTGTCCGCTGCGATCATCTGTTTCTGCGCCATCATGGCTGTGTCCACGGCGTGGGCGCAGACTACGCCAACGATGCTGTCACCGCTCCAGATCATCTTGAAGTGGTCACCACTCCTGCTGCGCGGGTTCGCCTTCAATATCCTGATCTCCTTGCTGGCCATGCTGCTGGGTACCGTCGCCGGACTTGGCCTGGGCCTGGCCTTGTTGTCGGAGTTCCGGCCGCTCGCCAGCGTCAGCTGGCTCGTGACTCAATTCTTTCGCAACGCGCCCTGGCTGGTGTTGTTGTTCTTCGTGATGTTTCTGGTGCCCTTCCAGATCACCATCTTCAAGACAACCATCCCCTTGCCGGACTGGGTCAAGGCCACGGTGGGCTTCGCCCTGCCCGTCATGGCGAATGTCGCCGAGGTCGTGCGCGGGGCCGTGCGTTCCGTCCCGTCGACGCAATGGGAAGCGGCGGAGTCGCTATCATTCACGCGGCGCCAGATGATGTGGCTGATCATACTGCCGCAATGCATTAAGAGAATGCTGCCGCCCTGGATGAACATCTATGCTCTTGTCGCCATGGCGACGGTGCTCGCGTCGATCGTGGGCGTCTCGGAAATGCTCACCCTGACGGCGCAGGTGCACGCCGCCGAAGGCGGCAGACCAGAACTGTTTGCGCCGCTCTACGGCTTCGCCCTGCTGTGCTTCTTTCTCTACTGCTATCCGATCAACCTTTGGACGGCTCGCCTCGAGCGTCGGTTCCGCATACGCTGAAGGAGCAGAGCATGGCTGCGAGCTGGACCCCGGATCAGCCCATCGTTCAATGCGTCGACGTCAGAAAATCATTCGGGGCTTTGGAGGTTCTGAAAGGCATCAGCCTGTCGGTCAAGAAGGGCGAGGTGATTTGCATCATCGGCCCCTCGGGATCAGGAAAGTCCACCCTGATCCGCTGCATCAATGCGCTCCAGCCGATCTCGTCCGGCAGCATTCAGATCGAAGGCATCGAAGTCACTGCCCCCAAGCTCGACAAGTTGGCGCTGCGCCGCAAGGTCGGGATGGTATTTCAGCAGTACAATCTTTTTCCGCACAAGACTGCGCTCCAGAATGTGATGATGGCGCCGATCCATGTTCTCCGCCAGAACCGCGCCGAGGTTGAAGTCCGAGCCCGAGCCTTGCTTGCGAAGGTGCGGCTCGCCGGGAAGGAGGACAGCTATCCCGGCGAGCTCTCCGGTGGACAGCAGCAGCGCGTGGCCATTGCCCGTTCGCTGGCGATGCGGCCGGATATCATGCTGTTCGATGAAGTCACGGCCGCGCTCGATCCGGAGACGGTCAAGGAGGTCCTGGTCACCATCCGCGAGCTTGCGGAGGACGGGATGACGTGCCTCCTCGTCACCCACGAAATGAACTTCGCGCGCGAGGTCGCCGATCACGTCTACTTCACCGATCGCGGTGTGATCGTCGAGCACGGGCCGCCGGAAACTCTGTTTACGGCGGCCAAAGACGAGCGAACGCAACGGTTTCTGTCGCAGGTCCTCTGAGCAAGTTGCGAGGATCCCGTCTAAAACTCGCTTCTGAGCGGGGTGGTTTTCTAACGCCCCCGAATCCGGCGGTAGGAGCCTACTTCCCCGCCGCCTTGCGCAGCGCGTCGTTGATCCGGTCCTGCCAGCCGGGACCGCCCGCCTGGAAATGCTCCAGCACGTCCTGGTCGATCCGCAAGCTGACCTGCTCCTTGATCCCCGGCGCCACGTTCTGCTTCGGCGGAGCCTCAGCGGCCTTGGTCGTCACTTTCTTGAATGCGGCCTCGGCTTCGCTCCGCGCATCGCCCAATGTGCGCGGCCGCCTCGGTGGTTGGTCCGCCATCTGCTAGATTCCTTCAAACAGTGCGGTCGAAAGATAGCGCTCGGAGAAGGACGGCACCACAGCGAGGATGGTTTTTCCTGCCGCTTCCGGGCGCTTGCCGATCTGGAGGGCGGCTGCGATCGCGGCGCCCGAGGAGATGCCGCCCGGGATGCCCTCATAGCGCGCCAACGCCCGCGAGGTCTCGATCGCCGTCGTCGAGTTGATCTTCACGATCTCGTCGATCACGGAGCGGTCGAGGATGTCAGGGACGAAACCGGCGCCGATGCCCTGGATCTTGTGCGGCGTGTGCTGACCGCCCGAAAGCACCGGGCTCTCCTCCGGCTCGACCGCCACCACCCGCAACGATGGTTTGCGCGGCTTGAGCACCTGGCCGACGCCGGTGATCGTGCCGCCGGTGCCGACGCCCGCCACAAAGAAGTCGATGTTGCCGCCGGTGTCGTTCCAGATCTCCTCCGCCGTGGTCCGGCGGTGCACCTCGGGATTGGCGAGGTTCTTGAACTGTTGCGGCATCACCGAGTTCGGCGTCGTCTTCAGCAGTTCTTCGGCCGCGGCAATCGCGCCCTTCATGCCTTGCGCTGCCGGCGTCAGCACCAGCTCGGCGCCAAGGAAAGCCAGCATCTTGCGCCGCTCGATCGACATCGACTCCGGCATCACCAGCTTCAACCGGTAGCCGCGCGAGGCGGCGACGAAGGCGAGCGCGATGCCGGTATTGCCGGAGGTCGGCTCGATCAGCACCGTGTCCGGCTTGATGATGCCGGCCTTCTCCATGGCGATGATCATGGCCGCACCGATGCGATCCTTCACGCTCGCGGCCGGATTGAAATATTCAAGTTTTGCCAAAATCGTCGCATTCACGCCGTGCATGCTCGGCAGCCGGCGCAAACGCACGATCGGCGTGTCGCCAAAAGCCTCGACGATCGAGTCATAGATCCGGCCGCGGCCGGCTTGGTGCGCTGCACCCTTCTCGGACGATGCGTCCATGATGAACTCCCTGTGGCGACAATTAGTGCTTCTGTCGCAGCCTTTGCGAAGTTAGAGACAGCCTGTGACGACACGCAAGCGACAATGCGGCACATGTTAAATACGCTGCATCGCAAAATCGCGTGAGGTTTAATTAGCAGAAAACCAACGCACTTGTGTTGCGACCTCGTCAACTGATTCTGCTTATGTTAGACTTAGGTCTCGAAAGCAGAGAGGTCACCACGATGTCAGCAGTCGCTGAAGTGTTGTCGACCGTAGTGCCGAAGCGCGATCCGCGTTGCAGCGAGTTGCCCACCTGTCCCGTCTGCGCCGATTCCATGGTCGCCGCCGAAGCTTCCGCCTATGTCTCGGACCACGTGATCAGCTATCTCTGGACCTGCGACACCTGTGGCTATGGCTTCGTGACCAAGCACGCCGTCAAGCAGCGTTTCATCTGCAACTGATTAGCGCGGGGCGATGTCGCCCCTCGCCCAGTCCTCGCGCGTACGCCGGTAAAACTCTTCGAATGTCCCGTGTGCGATCGCGTCCCTGATGCCCTGCATCAGGAACTGGTAGTAAGCGATATTTATCTCGGATAGCAGCATCGCCCCCAGCGTCTCGCCCGCCTTGACGAGATGGTGCAGGTAGGCGCGCGCATAAGCGTGCGTCGACGGCCATGAGCTCTCGTCGTCGAGGGGACGCGGATCATCGGCGTGGCGCGCGTTGCGCAGGTTCACCTGCCCGAAGCGGGTGAAGGCGACGCCATGCCGGCCATTGCGGGTCGGCATCACGCAGTCGAACATGTCGATGCCACGCTTCACCGCCTCGAGAATGTCATCGGGCGTGCCGACGCCCATCAGATAGCGCGGCCGGTCCGACGGCAGCGCCGGCGCGGTCTCGTCGATCATCGCCAGCATCACGGCCTGCGGCTCGCCGACGGCAAGGCCGCCGATCGCATAGCCGTGGAAGCCGATCTCGACCAAGCCCTGAGCGCTGGCATGACGGAGCTGCGGCACGTCGCCGCCCTGCACGATGCCGAACAGCATGTAGCCGTCCGGCGCGCTTTCGAACGCGCGCTTGCTTCGTTCGGCCCAGCGCAGCGACAGGCGCATCGCGCGCTCGATGTCGTCGCGTTCGGCCGGCAGCCGCACGCATTCGTCCATCTGCATGGCGATGTCGGATCCGAGTAAGCGCTGCACCTCGATCGAGCGCTCGGGCGACAGTTCGACCTTGGCACCGTCGATATGCGAGCGGAAGGTGACGGCGTTCTCGGTGACCTTGCGCAAATCCGACAGCGACATCACCTGGAAGCCGCCGGAATCCGTGAGCATCGGCCCATTCCAGCCGGTGAACCTCTGCAAGCCCCCGAGCGCAGCGATGCGCTCCGCGCCGGGGCGCAGCATCAAATGGTAGGTGTTGCCGAGCACGATGTCAGCGCCGGCGTCGCGCACCTCGCGCCAGTGCATGCCCTTCATGGCGCCGGCGGTGCCAACCGGCATGAAGGCCGGCGTCCGCACTACCCCATGCGGCGTGGTCAGGCGGCCGGTGCGCGCGGCGCCGTCGGTGGCGAGCAGTTCGAAATGATTGGATAGATTCATGGCGGTGCTTATTGCGTGTCGGGACATGTCGATCAACCCGCCCGGACCATGATGCCCCAGACTGGGACACCGCTGACGTGGACGTGATACTCGCTCCCGCTTGTTAAATAAAACGATACAGTGTAGTTTTATCCAGGGGTTGGACGAGATGCCGCGGTGAAGTTGCCGGCGGCATTACAAGCGTGATCGCCAGCCGCCGACCGATGCCCTTCCCCTCATGTTCGACTGACGCGTCCGGCCTCTCAGACGGCTGGCTAAGGCAGACAGGCGCTCGCCTGATCGGGTTATTCGTCCTGGTGTGCAGCCTGGCGCTCGCCGGCTGCACCTCCCTGCCGCGCACCCCCTACACGGCCGCCGACGCCGCCACCTCGCGCGTTCTCGATATCGACGGCCTGCGGCGCTACACCGACGAGCCCGTCACGAAATTCAGCTTCGCAAAGGACAATAGCGCGGCGACCGGGAGCTATTTGGCGCTTTCCGGCGGCGGCGCGGATGGCGCCTATGGCGTCGGCGTGCTGAACGGCTGGAGCGCGGCCGGCACCCGGCCCGCCTTCTCGGTCGTCTCGGGCGTGAGCACCGGCGGCCTGATCGCGCCCTTTGCGTTTCTTGGGTCCCAATATGACGACACGCTGAGGGAGCTCTACACCAGCGGCCTCGCGGAAAGCCTGCTGAGCGATCCCAGCATCATGCGTGTGCTGTTCAGCTCCGGCCTGTTCGGCAACACGCGATTGCGCGAGCTGGTGGCGCGCTATGTCGGACCGGAGATCATGGCACAGGTCGCCCGCGAAAACGCCAAGGGCCGACGGCTGCTGGTGGTCACGACCGATCTCGACACCCAGCGGACCGCCATTTGGGACATGGGCAAGATCGCCGCGGTCGGCACGCCCGAGGCGCTCAAGCTGTTTCGCGACGTGATGGCGGCCTCCGCCAGCATTCCCCTGGTGTTTCCGCCGATCATGATCGAAGCCGAAGGCCAAGGCCGCAAGTTTCAGGAGATGCATGTCGACGGCGGCGTGACGGCCCCGGTGCTGACGCTGCCGGAGGCCCTGCTCTTCCAGGGTCGCCTGCCCGGCAACGCGAAGATGGACATCTACATCCTCGTCAACAAGAAGATCGAACGAAACTTCGAACTTGTCGCCAACGGCACGATCGATGTCGCCTCACGCAGCCTGTCCTCGATCACCCAGTCGCAGACGCGCTCGATCATCTTCTCGACCTACGATTTCGCAAAGCGCAACCGGCTGGGCTTTCATCTCTCCTATATCGAACGCGATTATCCAGCGCCGGCTTCGGAAGGGTTCGACACGGCCTATATGCGGGCGCTGTACCAATACGGATATGAGAAAGCCGCAAGCGGCCAGGCCTGGACCTCGAGGATGCCTTAAAGCCGCGCCTGCGGAACGACGTCGCACTGAGACCGTTGACGATACGACCAATTCGGCCAGATTCGCGATGACGCCCCGGCTGCTGCGCGTTATAGAGCAATGACCATTGTCAGGAACGCGCAGGAATCATTGGGCATGGGATTGGCTGCGACCAAGGCAAGAACGGCAACGCCGCGACGCGAGGTATCGAAATCGCGCGGCGGCCGGCCGACGAAAAGCGCCGCGATCGAGCGCGATCAGCGGCTGATCGAGGTCGCCACCCGCCTGTTCCTGGACCGCGGTTTTGACGCAACCTCGCTCGATGCGGTCGCGGAAGCGGCCCGGGTGAGCAAGCCCACCGTCTATGCCCGCTACGGCGACAAGCGCGGGCTGTTCACGGCCGTGCTGAGGCGCGAGATCTCGCGCTGGCTTGCCCCATTGTCCGCCGCGGCCGAAACGCAACTCGGCAGTTCGTCCGATATCTCCGTCGAGCAGCGGCTGGTCGAGATCGGGCAGGAGATGCTGAGCTTCACCTGCGGGCCTGATGCCATGGCCTTCAGCCGCATGATGACGTCACAGGCCATCAACTTTCCCGACATCGCCAAGCTCGGCATGGAAGATGGCTGGCTGAAGGCCGTCGCCACGACCGCGCGATTCTTCGATCACCTGGTGGCGCAAGGCGCGCTCGACCTCGAGAACACCAACATTGCGGCCGAGGTGTTTCTCGACGTCGTCGTCGGCCACACCCACCGCATGGCGACGTTCGGAACGCCGATGGAAATCAAAGCCGCCGAAAAGCGGATGCGCGTGGCGATCAAGCTGTTCCTGGCCGGCGCGCTGGGGCCTGCCGACCGTGTCCAGGAGACTTCAAAAGCCCCTCCCAAACGCGCGCAGCGCCGCCGCCCATCCCGCTGACATTTCCGTGAGCTTCGCGATCTGTCCCCTGAGCGCGACAGCCTTGTCGTTGACCGAAATAAAACGATACGGTATGGTTTTGTTATAGGCGGTTCGGAACCGTTTTTCACCAGCCCCAAATGGGTTCGGACCGCCTTTGAGACCATGATCGCCGTGACGGGTACAGCCCGTTGCGACAATCAGCGGCCGGCCACTGCCCATGGTCGGCCGCGACTTCTTTACGATTATCCGGCACACTCGCCGGCCGAGGGTTCTGAGCATGAGCACAGCACGACGACACACCTGGCAGTTGCTGGCGATGGCCCTGTCGGGGCTGCTCGTCGCAGCGCCGGCGCAGGCGCTCATCTCCACAGGCAGCACACCCACCGCCCTTCACGGCGAGACAGATGGTGACGGTCAGGCCGACCGCCAAGCCGTCAGCCGCGAGATCGAGCGTTTCCGCAGCTCGTCGATCTCGATCAGCCAGGCCATGGCGATTGCCGAAGCCCGTCATGCCGGCGCCACGACCGCCGATGTCAGCTTCGACGGCGGCTCGGGCGTGCCGGTCTACCGGGTCAAGACCCTGCACAATGATCGGGTCTGGCGGCACACCATCAACGCTGCGACCGGCGAGCTGGTCGGCGGGGAAGCCGCCTTCCCTTTGGCCGAACTTGACGTGGAGGATCGCAGCAATCTTGCGGCCCTCGGCGCTATCCGGCATCGCCTTGCCGATGCAGTCCGGGTCGCCGAGCACGCGGCATCCGGCAAGGCTATCAGCGGCGGACTCGTGCGCGAAGGCGGACGGCTCAATTTCGCGATCGTCGTCATCAGCGGCGACGACCTCAAGGAGGTCATTCTCGAACCGCCGGGCGCCCGGACCAAATAGCGACGGCCACGATCCCGTCGAAAGCCATTGACGGGCGCAAAACTCTCCCGCATAAGTCGCCGCCATGTTCACGACCACCAAACGCACGACTAAAACCACGAAGCCCGCTGGGGCCTCGGGAGGCGCGCGCGCGTAGTCGTAACGTAACGCATCAGCTTATCCGAAGCCCCGTCCTGAAAAGGTCCGGGGCTTTTTTATTGCCCGCAAGACTGCTCAAACAGAGGACAGACCCGTGAGCTACGAACCCGTTGTTGCCATCGCCGGCGTGACCGGCGCGGTCGGCGCCGAATTCATTGCCACCATGAACCGGCGCGCCTTCCCCGTCGGCAAGCTCAAGGCGCTGGCAAGCGCCCGCTCGGCCGGCAAGACTATCGACTTCCGCGGCCAAAAGGTCGTCATCGAAGAGCTCACGGAGAAGTCGTTCGAGGGCGTCGATATCGCGCTGTTCTCGGCGGGTGCCGGCGTCTCGCGCAAGTTCTCCCCCGCCGCGGTAAAGGCCGGCGCGGTCGTGATCGACAATTCCTCCGCGTTCCGGATGGATCCGAACGTGCCCCTGGTGATCCCCGAAATCAACGCCAATCGCATCAGGGAGCACAAGGGCATCATCGCCGTTCCGAATTGTTCGGCGATCACGGCGCTGGTGCCGCTATGGCCGATCCATCGGCACAACCGCATCAAGCGCGTGATCCTGTCGACCTATCAGGCCGCAAGCGGCGCGGGCGCCGCGGCGATGGAGGAGCTGGTGGAATCGACCCGCGCCTATCTCGACGGCCAGCCCTTCACGCCAAAGGTCATACCGCTTCCTTATGCCTTCAACGTCTTTAGCCACAACACGGACATCGATCCCGAGACCGGCTACAACGGCGAAGAAACCAAGGTCAGCAAGGAAACCCGCAAGATTTTTGAGGATGAGACAATCGCCATTGGCGTGACCTGCGTTCGCGTGCCTGTACTGCGCGCCCATTGCGAGGCCATCACCTTCGAATGCGAGAAGCCGATCAGCGAGGACCAGGTCCGCGCCATCATGGCGCAAGCCCCCGGCGTGAAGCTCGTCGACGACCGCGTGAAGAATTACTTCCCGATGCCGATCGACGCCTCGGGCCAGGACGACGTCCTGGTCGGCCGCATCCGCAAGGATCTCAGCGATCCCACAGGGCATTCGATCTCGATGTTCGTGGCGGCGGATCAGTTGCTCAAGGGCGCCGCGCTGAACGCGGTGCAGATCGCGGAGCTGTTGCCGCAGCGGGTCATGGCGTAACGAGGAAGATGCGTAGGGTGGGTTAGCGAAGCGTAACCCACCTCTTTCACTTCCGTGGAAACAGACGTGGTGGGTTACGCCTTACGGCTAACCCACCCTACGGATCTGCCCGAAACAGCAGGCACGCATCCCCATACGAATAAAACCGATAGCCCTCCGCGATCGCGTGCGCATAGGCCTGCTGCATGGTCTCCAGTCCCGCAAACGCCGACACCAGCATGAACAGCGTCGACTTCGGCAGGTGGAAATTGGTCATCAGGATATCGACGGCGCGGAAGCGATAGCCCGGCGTGATGAAGATCGAGGTCTCGGCCGCGAACGGCCGGATGGTGCCGTCCTCGCTGGCTGCGCTTTCCAGCAGCCGCAACGACGTGGTGCCGACGGCGATGAGCCGGCCGCCGTTCTTCCGGGCGGTGTTCAGCCTCTCCGCCGTCTCGGCCGGGATCATGCCCCACTCGGCATGCATCTTGTGGCCGTCGGTGTCGTCCACCTTCACCGGCAGGAACGTCCCTGCCCCGACATGCAGCGTCAGGCGATTGACGCCGACACCGCGCTCGCGCAACGCCCGCTCCAGCGCCGGCGTGAAATGCAGGCCCGCGGTGGGAGCCGCGACCGCGCCTTCATTCGCCGCGAACATGGTCTGGTAGTCGGCGAGATCCTGCTCGTCAGGCGTGCGCTTGGAAGCGATGTAGGGCGGCAGCGGCGGGCTGCCGAGATCGGCGATGGCCCGGTCGAGCGCCGGGCCGTGGAACGAGAATGACAGCGTCACCTCGCCTTCACTGCCTTTGGCCTCGACCTCGGCATCGAGATGGCCGAGCAGGCAGACCTTGCCCTCATTGCCGAAGCGGATGCGGTCGCCGGCCACGAGCTTCTTCGCCGGCTTCACCAGCGCCTGCCAGCGCGAGCCGTCGAGGCGCTTGATCAGCGTCGCCTCGATCTTCGGCTCGGTCTCGCGGCCGATGCGGCGGCCCTTGAGCTGCGCTGCAATCACCTTGGTGTCGTTGACGACGAGCTGATCGCCCGCCTTCAGCCATTGCGGCAGGTCGGAGATGATTTGGTCGCGCAATGCACCGTTCTCTACGACCAGCATCTTCGCGGAGTCGCGCGGGTGCGCGGGGCGCAACGCGATGCGCTCGGCAGGCAGATCGAAGTCGAAGAGATCGGTGCGCACGTTTGGTACCTTGTCCTGCCCCGCCATCCGGCCCGGTCTTTGACCGGCCGGACAACAGGCTCCGGCGGGGCATGACGGCAGCGGTTACTCTGCGTCAGCAGCCATCCGCGCCTTGACGATCTTGTCGGGGTTCTGCACCGGCTCGCCGCGCTTGATCTTGTCGACGTTCTCCATGCCCTCGGTCACCTTGCCCCACACCGTGTACTGGTTGTCGAGGAAGCGGGCGTCGTCGAACACGATGAAGAACTGGCTGTCGGCGGAATCAGGGCTCGCCGCACGGGCCATCGAGGTGACACCGCGCACATGCGGCTCCTTGTTGAACTCGGCCTTCAGCTTCTGGCCGGAGCCGCCCGTGCCGGTGCCGTGTGGGCAGCCGGTCTGCGCCATGAAGCCGTCGATGACGCGGTGGAATACGATGCCGTCGTAGAAGCCTTCGCGCACCAGCTCCTTGATGCGGGCGACGTGGCCCGGCGCGAGATCGGGCCGCATCTCGATGGTGACGGGGCCCTGCGTGGTCTCGAGGATCAATGTGTTCTCAGTGGCGCTCATGCTCGTCTCTCTTGCGTTGGGGGTGAAGTCTTCCGGTTACGAAACTGGATTGCGAATGGACGCCCCGCAGCGGCGCCGGCCATCGCATCGGTAAATGGCATCGGCGTGCAGCGTTGCAATGCTTCCATCACCGCGATCCGGTATTGCAGCCGGTCATCGTCGGAGGCCTCCGCGGATTCATAGGTAATCCTCGGATGGCCCAGAATGTTTCCGGCCCGGTTAAAGCTCACGACGACGGTGATGTCGATGGGGCGAGCCCTGGCCGCCGGCGGCGGTTTCCAGCAGGTACGCAGATGCTGGAAGATGTCCTGGATGGTGTTGACCTGCGCGTCCTCTGCGGCCGCACTGGTGACGCCGATCAGCAGCGCCGCGGCGGCGAGCAGGAGCCTGTCGCCACGGCGCGCCATCGCGTTTCCCTATTTGATGTCGGAGGCGACCTGCACCTTCACCATCTTGTCCGGATCGGTGACGGTGCCGCTGCCTGAGCCGGGGGGGGCCTTCTTCAGCTTGTCGACGACGTCCATGCCCTGCACGACCTCGCCGACCACGGTGTACTGGTTGTCGAGGCTGCCGCCGTCGGCGAACATGATGAAGAACTGCGAGTTGGCGGTATCGACACTGTCGCCGCGCCGGGCCATGCCGACGATGCCGCGGGCGAAATGAACCTTGGAGAATTCCTGCTTCAGGTTCGGATATTTCGAGCCGCCGGTCCCGTTGAAATTCTGGCCGTCGCCGGTCTGCGCCATGAAGCCGTCCATCACGCGGTGGAACGGCACGTTGTTGTAGAAGCCCTCGCGCGCGAGCTGCTTGAGGCGCTCGGCGTGCTGGGGCGCAAGGTCGGTCCTGAGCTTGATGACGATGCGGCCCTTAGTGGTGTCGATGACGAGCGCATTGGCCTTGTCGAGTCCTGCCGGCAGGGTCTGTGCGCCCGCCGGGACCGCGCCAATGAGCGCGACAAAAATCGTGGCAAGAATTGCGAGGCGACGGATCATGAGAACTCCGGATCAGGTGAGATGAGGAAGCGCGCCGCTATGCGGCGAATTTGGCCTTGAGCAGGGATGCAACAAGCGGCGGCACGAACGTCGAAACATCGCCGCCCATGCCCGCGATCTGGCGCACCAATGAGGCGGTGATCGGGCGGACCATCGGGGACGCCGGCAGGAAGACCGTGTGCACCTCCGGCGCCATGGCCCCGTTCATGCCGGCAAGCTGCATTTCGTAGTCGAGATCCGTGCCGTCGCGCAAACCGCGAATCATGATGGTCGCCCCGGCTTTGCGCGCCGCGGTCACCGAGAGGTCGTCAAAGGTGGTGGCCTCGAGGGTGCAGCCGGCCGCCGCTGCTACCGGCCCACAGACGTCGTGGAGCATCTTCAGCCGCTCCTCGGTCGAGAACAGCGGCTTCTTGCCGGGGTGGACGCCGATCGCGACAACGAGCCTGTCGCATAGCGGAACGGCATGCCGGACCACGTCCAGATGGCCGTTGGTGATGGGGTCGAAGGAACCTGGATAGAAGGCAATGCGCGGCATGGCTTCCTCCTACCCCGCCCGGCCCTGCCCGGCAAGCCGGGCAGGTTCCCTGCCGGTTTTTCCGGCAATCCAGGTCTTTTCGCCCAATCACGTCGGAAACCGCCGAATTGTTTCGTCCTCGGGGCAGCGACGAAACAAAGGGAGCACGGACGAAACCATTTCCCGTATTCGCGAAGACGTCCGGAAACTGGCCATGGTTACTAATCCACCCAACAAATGACGGGCCGCACACTGGGCGTAGCGGCCGCATCACAGGGGACTGTCAATGATCAAGGCTCTTTCGGCGATCGCTATCGCTGCGTGTGTTGCTGCGACCCTCACCCTCCTGCCCGGTTTCGCGCCGACCGTCGAAGCCAGCGTGCCGCAGCCCCTCGCCAAGAGCGATCGGCTCGACATCAAGACCATCGGCAGGGACTGCTCGCAGCAGGCCTGGCCGAATTTCGAGGCCTCCTGCTTGCGCCGCGCCGGCACCAAGACCGACGTTCGCGTGGCGCGCCTCGTGACCGCGGACCGCACCCCGTAGGCGGTCTGTCAGCTTGGCGTCATAAAGACCGATATAAACCCCAAGATAAAGCCGAAGATAAACCCCATGGATATTTGCGGCGTCTCGTCGCAGACTATGTGACGCTCGCGCCCTTCGGAATGGCCCGTGGGGCGCGATCCCATTGGGGGGTCGCCTTTGTCCAGTACGCCCGCAGTCGCTTCCGGCCATCATCCCGATCCGCTGCCGATTGCCATGACCATGGGCGCCCTCGGGGTGGTCTATGGCGATATCGGCACCAGCCCCCTCTACGCCCTCAAGGAAGCCGCCAAGGCGGCCGCCCATGGCGCAACAGTGACTCCGGAAGCTATCCTGGGCGTTGCCTCGCTGATCCTCTGGGCCCTGCTCCTCATCATCTCGCTCAAATATGCGCTTCTGATCCTGCGCGCGGACAACCGCGGCGAAGGCGGCATCGTCGCGCTATTGGCGCTGCTGCATGCCCGCCACGCGCAACCCGGCACCTGGCGCGCACATCTCCTGGTGGTTGGCCTCGTCGGCGCCGCGCTGCTCTATGGCGACGGCGCGATCACGCCGGCGATCTCGGTGCTCTCAGCCATCGAAGGTCTCAAGGTCGACGCGCCCTCGCTTGCGCCGGCGGTGGTGCCGATCACCGTCGTCATCCTGATCGGGTTGTTCATGATTCAGAAGCAGGGCACCGGCTTCATCGGCCGTATCTTCGGACCGGTGATGATGGCCTGGTTCGTCGTGCTGGCCGCACTCGGCATCCACGGCATCATCAAGGCGCCGGGGGTGTTGGCGGCGCTCAGCCCGCTCTATGCTTTCGACTTCCTGATCCACCAGGACTTTCATGTCTCCTTCGCGATCCTCGGCGCGGCCTTCCTCGCCGTGACCGGCGGCGAGGCCATGTATGCCGACATGGGGCATTTCGGCCGCCTTCCGATCCGGCTGGCGTGGTTCGCCATCTGCCTGCCCGCGCTGGTGCTGAACTATTTCGGCCAGGCTGCGCTCCTAATTACCGATCCCACGATGATCGAGAATCCGTTCTTCCAGCTCTGCCCCGACGCCCTGCATTATCCGCTGGTCGCCTTCTCGGCAGTCGCAACCGTGATCGCCTCGCAGGCGATCATCTCCGGCGTGTTCTCGCTGACGCAGCAGTCGATCCAGCTCGGCTTCCTGCCGCGCATGCAGATCCGCCACACCACCAGCGATGCGATCGGCCAGATCTACGTGCCGCTGGTGAACTGGCTGCTCGCCGCCGCGACGCTCGGCGCGGTCCTGAGCTTCGGCACCTCGGATGCGCTCGCCGGCGCCTACGGTATCGCGGTGTCGCTCCTGATGGCGATCACCACGCTGCTCGCGGCCCTGGTTGCGATCCAGTGGGGCTACTCGCCGTGGCTCGTGGTGGCCGTGAACGGCTTCTTCTTCGTAATCGACGTGATCTTCTTCGCGGCCAACTCGACCAAGCTGTTCGAGGGCGGCTGGTTTCCCTTGCTGCTCGCGGCCCTCGTCGCCTTCCTGATGCTGACCTGGCGTGCCGGCGTCAAGCTGGTCGAGGCCGCGCGCGGAAAGCTGCGCCAGCCCGAGGAAGACCTGATCGAGACCGCGGTCAACAAGTGCAGCGCAAGGTTGCCCGGGACGGCCGTGTTCCTGGCCTCCGCGCCGAACGGCGTTCCGCTCGCGCTGACCCAATTCGTCAAGCACAACCACGTGCTGCACGAACGCATCATCCTCGTCACCGTGCTGATCGAGGAGCTGCCTCACATCGCCGATGAGGACCGCACCGAGGTGATCGACATCATCCCCGGCATCACCCGCGTCGTCCTGCATTACGGCTTCATGCAGAATCCGACGATCTATGACGGGCTGACGCTCGCCTGCCGCCAGGGCAAGCTGCCCGGCATCGACCTCTCCGACATCACCTACTATGTCGGCCGCGAGACCATCATCCCGCGGGAGGATGTTCCGGGCATGTGGGTCTGGCGCGAAAGTCTGTTCGCCTTCCTCCAGCGCAACGCCGAACGCTCGGCCGCGTTCTTCGGCGTGCCGACCAAGCAGGTGGTGGAGTTCGGCACGGAGCTGGAGATTTAGCACGTCAATTCGCTTGAGACCCTGCCGAACCGGCGCGATCATGCCGGAAGCCGGATTGCGAGAGACGATGAGAGCGCTGCTTCTTCTTGTTTCGACCATCGTGCTCTACGCAACGCCCGGCTTCGCCATCAGCAATGACGATGTGCGCGCGGCACTCGAACTGCGTTTCAGGGGAGATCGCACCGGCGCCTGTATCGCAGCCGGAGTGATCGACGCTGGCGCCATTGCGACAGGCTATTACTGCGCGAATGCGAGCTCCCAGCGCCCGTACGATGACCACACGGCCTTCGAGATCGGCTCAGTCACCAAGACGATGACTGCGGCACTGCTCGCCGAACTCATCGCACGCGGTGAAGTCGCCCTCAGCGATCCCATCGCAAAGCTGTTGCCTCCGGGGACGCGCGTGCCCTCTTTCAACGGCCACGACATGACCATCGGGCAAATCGTGACTCATACGTCCGGCCTGCCGGGGCTCCCGGCTAACTATCGCCCGTCCGACATCAACAATCCCTACGCCAACGTCACCGAACACGAATTGCTCGACGCATTGGCCGAGACCACGCTGACACGCGAGCCCGGCTCGAAGTGGGAATATTCGAATTTTGCGATGATGGTGTTGTCCTACGCGCTCGCCAAGCGCCCCGGCAAGGACTACGAGACACTGCTCCGCGAACATTTGCTTGTCCCGCTCGGCATGAACGAAACCTACGTGGACCATCGCCCGCCGCAGGTTCACATGGCCCAGGGTCACTTCCCCAACACTGACCCTGCCGGCCCCTGGGATTTTCCGCCTGATATGGCCGGCGTCGGGGGCGTGCGCGCAACGTTGCCGGACATGTTGCGGTACCTCGAGGGCCAGCTGGGTACGCGCGCGAGCGCGATCACGCCTGCCTTGGCGCAGACCCAGGAACAGGTCGCCAGCGTCGGTGGACACACGATGGGCATGAACTGGAATCTATTCACCCGGAACGGACACACCATCATCGTGCACGAAGGTGGCACCGGCGGCTTCTCAGCCTACGCGGGGTTCGATCGCGCGGCCAAACGCGGCGTCGTCCTGCTTTGCGATACCGCGTTGACGTCCATCGGCGGCCTTGGACAGCTCGGAACGCACCTGCTCGATCCGTCGGCACCGGCCGGCGCGCCGCGTGTGGTCGCCGCGGCGGACACCAAACTGATTGACGCCCTGGTCGGAAAGTATCGCCTGCAAGGCGGCCTTGGCATGGAGTTGCGCCGAAAGGAGAGCAATTTGACCATCCAGGCGGATGACCAGCCTGAATTTGAGATGGGCTACGACAGCGCGGGCGACTTCTATCCGCTCAAATTCGACGCCCTGTTGCGACCCAAGCACAAGGCGGACGGCAGCTACACCTTCACCTGGTTTCAGCTTGGCGGCGTTGCCGAGGCCGAACAAATCGGTACCCGGCCGGTTGCGGCCAAATGGACCCCTTCCGAAGAGCAACTCAAGGACTACATCGGCAACTACCCGCTGACGTCCAGTTTCGCGCTCCGCATATTTTCGACCGACGCCAAGCTATTTGTGCAGGGGACCAATCAACGACCGCTCGAACTCGCGTCCGTGGAACGGGATGTCTTCGTCGCCGAATCCGTTGCCGCTGAGCTCGATTTCGAGCGCGACGCCAATGACAAGGTGGTCTCGCTGACGTTGAAGCAGCGAGGACAAGTCCTGAAAGGCGAACGCCGCTAGACGGTTTCGATAGTCCCGTAACATGTGCGGCCGTCGGGCGGCTCGGAGCAGCGGCGCCTTCAGTGCGGCGGCAAAGGCTTCATTCCGGCTTTCGTGATCACGGCTGCAACATCTGCGGAGGACAGGAAGTGCAGCAGGGCCAGCGCGGCGTCGGGCTGTTGCGAATTCTTGGGCAGGGCACCGACATAAAGAGTCGGCGGCTGAACCTCAGACGGTACCGTGCCCACGAAATCGATCCCCGGCACGTGGATCAGCTCCGGGACTTGCTGGAAACCGAGCTCCGCCTCTCCGCGCGCGACGACCGCAGCGACGGGCTCGCCTGAGGGAGGACCGCGCACCTTGCGCGTCTTGCCGGCGATTTCGTCGGCGACACCGAGTTTCTTGAAGCCGATCGTCGACAGATAGGTGCCGCTGGAACTGTCCGAATAGGCGATGGACTTGGCCGCGAGCAGTGTCTTGCGCAGCGAATCCATCGTGCTGATGTCGGGCTTCGGTTGCCCGGCCCGAACCACCATGCCGATAAACGATTCCGCGAGCGGCACCCGGCTGCCCGGGCGCGTCAGATCCTTCTGGTCCAGGAGATCGACGCCGACCCCGTCCATGATGACCACGTCGGCCGCCTCGCCACGGGACAGACGGGTCGGGATCGACTCCGGTGAATCGCCGACCGAAGGCCCGCGCGTGGTGATGAGCTTGTGCCCGGTCGATTTCTCGAATGCAGGACCGAGTTCCTCATACACGGCAAAGAACCCGGCTGAGATCATCACCTTGACATCAGCGGCCGCCGCACCCGTCGCCAAAGTGGCGGTAACCAGGACAGCAATCAGGCAAGCAATGTATCGCGGCATGGCACGTCCCCTAACACCAACCCGGGCCACGCTTACTGCGCGCCATTCCCGTTGTCGCCATTGCTGCTCTCGGCCTCCTCCGTGATGTGCTCGACCGAGACCACATGCTCGTCCTCGGCGGTGTCGAACACGATCACGCCCTGCGTCGAGCGGCCGGCGATGCGGATGCCTTCGACCGGACAGCGAATGAGCTGGCCCTTGTCGGTGACCAGCATGATCTGGTCGGCGTCTTCCACCGGGAAGGAGGCGACCAGATTGCCGTTGCGGTTGTTGACGCTCATGGCGACGATGCCTTTGCCGCCGCGGCCGGTGGTGCGGTACTCGTAGGACGAGGTCCGCTTGCCGTAGCCGTTGACGGACACCGTCAGCACGACCTGCTCGGCCGCCGACATCTCGACATAGCGCTCCGACGGAATCTGGAAGCTGCCGGAGGTCTCCTCGGCCTCGGCGTCCGCTGCCGGCTCCTCGGCCGCGGCTTCGCCGGCCACCGCACGGCGCATCTTCAGGTACGCCGAGCGCTCGTCCGAGGACGTCTCGACGTGGCGCAGGATCGCCAGCGAAATCACCTTATCGCCGTCGCCAAGCGCGATGCCGCGCACCCCCATCGAGGTGCGCCCGGTGAACACGCGCACGTCGGTGACGGGGAAGCGGATGCACTGGCCAGCGGCGCCGGTGAGCAGCACGTCGTCGCGCTCGGTGCAGATCTGCACGTCGACGATCGCTTCATTGTCGTCGAGCTTCATCGCGATGATGCCGGAGCGGCGGACGTCGACGAAGTCGGACAGCTTGTTGCGCCTGACGTTGCCGCCGGTGGTGGCGAACATCACGTCGAGGTTGCCCCAGGTGGATTCATCCTCGGGCAGCGGCATGATGGTGGTGATGCGCTCGCCCTGCTCCAGCGGCAGGATGTTGATCAGCGCCTTGCCGCGCGCATTCGGCGCCGCCATCGGCAAGCGCCAGACCTTTTCCTTGTAGACTTGGCCGCGTGACGAGAAGAACAGCACCGGCGTATGCGTCGACGCCACGAACAGGCGCGCAACAAAATCCTCGTCGCGGGTCTGCATGCCGGAGCGGCCCTTGCCGCCGCGGCGCTGAGCGCGATAAGCCGACAGCGGCACGCGCTTGACGTAGCCGGCGTGCGAAACAGTGACGACCATTTCCTCGCGCTGGATCAGGTCTTCGTCCTCGACCTCGCCTTCCTGCTCCATGATCACGGTCTTGCGCGGCGTGGCGAACTCGGCCTTCACCTCGGCGAGCTCGGTCTTGACGATGTCCAGCACGCGAGCGCGCGAGCGCAGGATGTCGAGATAATCGGCAATTTCGCCGGCGAGCGTGTCGAGCTCTTCGCGGATCTCGTCTCGGCCGAGCGCGGTGAGGCGCTGCAGACGCAGGTCGAGGATGGCCCGGGCCTGTTCCATCGACAGCCGGATCGTGCCGTTCTCGCTGATGCGGTGGCGAGGGTCGTCGATCAACGTGAGCATGTCCTCGACGTCCCGGGCCGGCCAGTCGCGCGACATCAGGGTGTCGCGCGCAGTGGTCGGGTCGGGCGAGGTCCGGATGACGCGGATCATCTCGTCGATATTGGCGACAGCGATCGCCAGACCGACCAGGATATGCGCGCGGTCGCGCGCCTTGCTCAACAGGAACTTGGTCCGCCGCGTGACGACACGCTCGCGGAAGTCGACGAAGATCGCGAGCAGATCTTTCAGATTCATGATCCGCGGCCGACCACTGTCGAGCGCCACCATGTTGACGCCGAAGCTCGTCTGCAGCGGCGTGAACCTGTAGAGTTGGTTGAGCACCACATCGGGCACGGCGTCGCGCTTCAGCTCGATGACGACGCGGAAGCCGTCGCGGTCGGATTCATCGCGCAGATCGGCGATGCCCTCGATCTTCTTTTCCTTGACCAGTTCGGCGATGCGCTCGACCATCGTCGCTTTGTTCACCTGGTACGGAATCTCGGTGACGATGAGCGCCTCGCGCTCCTTGCGAATGGTATCGATCGTGACCTTGCCGCGCATCACGACCGAGCCGCGGCCCAGATGGTAGCCGGCGCGGATGCCCGCGCGCCCGAGAATGATGCCGCCGGTTGGAAAATCCGGTCCGGGGACGATGTTGATCAGTTCGTCGATGGTGAGCGCAGGATTGTCGATCAGCGCCACGCAGGCATCGATGACCTCGCCAAGATTGTGCGGCGGAATGTTGGTGGCCATGCCGACCGCGATGCCGCCCGCGCCGTTGACCAGAAGGTTCGGGAACTTGGCCGGAAGAACCGAGGGCTCGGTCTCGTTGTTGTCGTAGTTCGGCTGGAAGTCGACGGTGTCCTTGTCGATATCGGCCAGCAGGGCCAGCGCCGACTTGGTCAGTCGCGCTTCGGTGTAACGATAGGCGGCCGGCGGATCGCCATCGACCGATCCGAAATTGCCCTGACCGTCGATCAGCGGCACGCGCATCGAGAAGTCCTGCGCCATGCGGACCATCGCGTCGTAAATCGACTGGTCGCCGTGCGGATGGTACTTACCGATGACGTCACCGACCACGCGGGCGGATTTGACGTACTTCTTGTCGGGCGTATGCCCCTGCTCGTGCATCGAGTACAGGATGCGACGGTGCACCGGCTTCAATCCGTCGCGGGCATCAGGCAACGCACGCGCCACGATCACGCTCATGGCGTAATCGAGGTAGGACTTCTTCATCTCCTCGAAGATGGAGACGGGGCGAATGTCCGAGGGTTGCGCCGGCTGGTCGCCGGGCTTGTTGTCGTCGTCAGCCAAGGGGGAATCCGGTGAAGTTTTATCTGGGAATCATATAGCGCATCGCCCCCCTGATAACCACCCTTGCACGCTTTCGGGAAGCGCTTTTTCCGACTGTTTTTCCAGAGACTTACGGGCTTTGCGCCGTCGCCATGGACAGGCCCCGGATGAGCCGCCCGGAACCGCCCCTTACGCCCCGAAAATCACGCGGTGCATGATGCGTCCGGGCACCAGCGTGAACAGGCCCGCCACCACCAGCGCGCCCGTGAACAGCAGGATCATGATGCGCCGGTGATCGATGACACGATGGGTGTGGGCCCGCCACACCGCCAGCGGCAGCATCACCAGCGTGAAGATCGACAACAGATGGATCGGGCTGAACGGCCCGACCAAACGGATCTGGTGAATCCAGAACGACGAAGCCGCCGCGACCGCTCTTGGTCCGGATGCTCGAAAGCCGGGCCGGCCGTTTCCTGCCCCGATCCGAGCCGACTCTTCCCAAGCCTTAGATCTCAAGCCTCAGAACGGAATGTCGTCGTCCATGTCGCTGTTGCGGCCACCGCCGCCGGCGGCAACGGGACGGCGCGGCGCGCTGCTGACAGGACCGGAGGAGCCGAAATCGCCGCCCGGCTCATCGCCAAAGCTGCCGCCTCCTCCGCCGCCGCTACGGCCATCGAGCATCGTCAGCGTCGAGTTGAAGCCCTGAAGCACGACCTCGGTCGAGTACTTCTCGACGCCCGCCTGATCGGTCCATTTGCGGGTCTGGAGCGCGCCCTCGATGTAAACCTTCGCGCCCTTCTTCAGGTACTGCTCGGCGACCTTGCAGAGCCCTTCATTGAAGATCACGACGCGGTGCCACTCGGTCTTTTCCTTGCGCTCGCCGCTATTCTTGTCGCGCCAGGTCTCCGAGGTGGCGATGCTCAGATTCGCGATCGGCCGCCCGTCCTGGGTGCGACGGATTTCCGGATCCTTGCCGAGATTTCCAACCAGAATGACCTTGTTGACGCTTCCCGCCATCGCCGCTCTCCGCTCCAAATCCACTGAATTTTAGAAGGCCGGGCCCGCTCGCCGCGCCATCTGTGCCTGTTGAGCTGACCCTATACGCTCACGGGCGCCGGTCGGCCCGCCGCGCCCTTGGTTATCCCCATATATAGCATCGACCTGATATTTGTTCCAGATTTGTTCTAGTCAAAATCGACCGTGAATATAGGGCGCGTATCGGTAGCTGTGCCGCTCCCGTCGCGACCTACACCAAGGCGTCAGCCAGGATGTCGACTGGGCCTGTCAACTATCGCGTGGGGCGGTCCGATCATCGCGACGTACTGATCCACCTGATATCATTCGGGAATCGAAGGCCGGCCTCGCGCCGGCCTTTTGCCGTTTAGTTCCCTGCGGGAACTATAGGTCAGTGACCATTACATTTTGCGTCTGTTGTGACTTTTGAGAGACACAACTTGCAGCTTCAATGGTGTAGGTACGACATCAGTTGGACCAACGCGTCCGATGCCCTTCCGATCGCGGAAGGCAGCAACAGAAACTGGGACTGGGATTAGGTTGAAAATGAAGAAGGTTTTGTTGGCTTCGGCCTGTTTGTTCGCACTCGCCGCTCCGGCTTCGGCCGCCGATCTCGCGGCACGCCCCTACACCAAGGCTCCGGCCCCGATGGCTGCGGTCTACAACTGGACCGGCTTCTACCTCGGTATCGTCGGTGGCGGTGCCTGGGAAGATTCCTCGACCGATCCGAAGGTGAAGGGCGGCTTCGTCGGCGGCACCGCCGGCTACAATTGGCAGACCGGCAACGTCGTGTTCGGCCTCGAAGCCGACGGTTCCTGGGCTGACGTCAATGCTTCGGTGACGACGCTTGGCGTTACCCTGAGCAACAAGATCGATGCGCTGGGCACCGTGCGCGGCCGCATCGGCTACGCCGTCAACAACGTTCTGTTCTATGGTACCGGTGGCTACGCCTGGATCGACGACAAGCTCAGCCTCAGCGCGCTCGGCATGACCGTCTCCGACACCAAGTTTCGCTCTGGCTGGACCGTCGGTGCGGGCGTCGAAGCGTTCTTTGCCCCTCAGTGGTCGGTCAAGGGCGAGTACCTCTATCGCAGCTTCAGCGGCGCGACGTATTTCTCCGGCATCGGTCTCCCCTTCAACACGGGCACGGACAGCTTCCACACCGTGCAGGTCGGCGTGAACTATCACTTCAGCGGCCCGATCGTCGCGAAGTACTGATCTTCGCTACCGACGTTACATCGTCACGAAAGGCCGGCCTCGCGCCGGCCTTTTTGTTTTTGCGGCACGTTCCAATGCCGCCCACACCCGGTTCCTGCTGCCATTTCCCGCCAACGCCCCAACAATCCGTTGACGATTCGCGAAGGGCACTGGAAATCCGTTCTCGTTCTTCCTACGTTCGCTGACATACCCATCGGCGCCGATCCCGGTTCCGGGCGAAGCGCGCCTTTTACGTTGGCGCGATCGCGCGCCTTTGGGATTCCTTGAGGACCACCAGGATGGATGAAGTGATCAAGGCGAAGCGCCAACAGAACGTGGGCTCAAACCTGCGCGCAATTACGATCCGTGGCGCGCGCGAGCACAACCTCAAGAATATCGACGTCGAGATTCCCCGCGACAAGCTCGTGGTGTTCACCGGCCTGTCCGGCTCCGGCAAATCCTCGCTCGCCTTCGATACGATCTATGCCGAAGGCCAGCGCCGCTATGTCGAGTCGCTGTCGGCCTATGCGCGCCAGTTCCTGGAAATGATGCAGAAGCCGGACGTCGACCAGATCGACGGCCTGTCGCCGGCGATCTCGATCGAGCAGAAGACGACCTCGAAGAACCCGCGCTCCACCGTCGGCACGGTGACCGAGATCTACGACTACATGCGCCTCTTGTGGGCGCGCGTCGGCGTGCCCTATTCGCCTGCCACCGGCCTGCCGATCGAGAGCCAGACCGTGTCGCAGATGGTCGACCGTGTGCTGGCGTTGCCCGAAGGCTCGCGCCTTTACCTCCTCGCCCCCGTCGTGCGCGGCCGCAAGGGCGAGTACCGGAAAGAGCTCGCCGAATGGCTCAAGAAGGGCTTTCAACGCGTCAAGATCGACGGCACCTTCCATGAGCTCGCGGAAGCTCCAACGCTGGACAAGAAATTCCCGCACGACATCGACGTCGTCGTCGACCGCATCGTGGTGCGCCCGGATATCGGCCAGCGCCTCGCCGAAAGCTTTGAGACTGCGCTGAAGCTCGCCGAGGGCCTCGCGGTCGTCGAATTCGCCGACGCGCCGGCGGCTGCGCCCGTCGAAGAAAAGAAGAAGACCGCAAAGATCCACGACAAGAGCGGGCCGGAACGCATCCTGTTCTCGGAAAAGTTCGCCTGCCCCGTCTCCGGATTCACGATCCCGGAGATCGAGCCCAGACTCTTTTCCTTTAACAATCCCTACGGCGCCTGCCCCGCCTGCGGCGGTCTCGGTGTCGAGCAGCATGTCGATGAAGACCTCGTCATCCCCGACAAGGAGCTCCCGATTGGCAAGGGCGCGATCGCGCCCTGGGCCAAATCGTCGTCGCCCTACTACGTGCAGACGCTGACCGCGCTCGGCAAGCACTACAAGTTCACGCTGACCACCAAATGGAAGGATCTGCCCAAGAAGACGCAGAACGCGATCCTCCTTGGCTCCGGCGAGGACGAGATCAAGTTCTCCTATGAGGACGGCGTCCGCTCCTACGACACCAAGAAGCCGTTCGAGGGCGTCATCACCAACATCAACCGCCGCTATCGCGAAACGGAAAGCGAGTGGGCGCGCGAGGAGCTGGCGAAATACTTCCACGACGTGCCCTGCGGCGCCTGCAACGGTTTCCGGCTCAAGCCGGAGTCGCTCTGCGTCAAGATCGGCGGCAAGCACATCGGCGATATCTCGGAGCTCTCGGTCAAGGGCGCCGGCGCGTGGTTCGAGACCGTGCCGGAGGCGCTGAACACGCAGCAGAACGAGATCGCCGGCCGCATCCTCAAGGAGATCCGTGAGCGCCTCACCTTCCTGCTGGACGTCGGCCTCAACTATCTCACCCTCTCCCGCTCCTCCGGCACGCTGTCCGGCGGCGAGAGCCAGCGCATCCGCCTGGCCTCGCAGATCGGTTCGGGGCTGACCGGCGTGCTGTACGTGCTGGACGAGCCCTCGATCGGCCTGCACCAGCGCGACAATGCGCGCCTGCTCGACACGCTGAAGCGGCTTCGCGACCTCGGCAATACCGTGATCGTGGTCGAGCATGACGAGGATGCGATCCTGCTCGCCGACCACGTCCTCGACATCGGCCCCGGCGCCGGCATGCATGGCGGCCACATCATCGCCGAAGGCACGCCCGCCGAGATCATGCGCAACCCGAAATCGCTCACCGGCAAATATCTCACCGGCGAGCTCGAGGTCGAGGTGCCGGAGCGGCGTCCGCCGAACCATCGTCGCACCATCAAGGTGGTCAACGCGCGCGGCAATAACCTCAAGAACGTCACGGCCGAGATTCCGCTCGGCCTGTTCACCTGCGTCACCGGTGTTTCCGGCGGCGGCAAGTCGACGCTGCTGATCGACACCGTCTACAAGGCCATCGCCCGCAAGCTGAACAATGCCAGCGAAGGCGCCGCGCCCCACGACCGCATCGAGGGCCTCGAGCACATCGACAAGATCATCGACATCGACCAGTCGCCGATCGGCCGCACCCCGCGTTCGAACCCCGCGACCTATACCGGCGCGTTCACGCCGATCCGCGAATGGTTCGCCGGCCTGCCGGAATCCAAGGCGCGCGGCTACGAGCCCGGCCGCTTCTCCTTCAACGTCAAGGGCGGCCGCTGCGAGGCCTGCCAGGGCGACGGCGTCATCAAGATCGAGATGCACTTTTTGCCCGACGTCTACGTCACCTGCGACGTCTGCAAGGGCAAACGCTACAACCGCGAGACGCTCGAAGTTCTGTTCAAGGGCAAGAGCATCGCCGACGTGCTCGACATGACCGTCGAGGAAGCCGCCGATTTCTTCAAGGCGGTGCCGCGCGTCCGTGAAACCTTCCAGACGCTGCACCGCGTCGGTCTTGACTACATCCATGTCGGCCAGCAGGCCACCACGCTCTCCGGCGGCGAAGCCCAGCGCGTCAAGCTGGCAAAAGAGCTGTCGAAGCGCGCCACCGGCCGCACGCTCTACATCCTCGACGAGCCGACCACCGGCCTGCACTTCCACGACGTCAAGAAACTGCTGGAAGTGCTGCACGAGCTGGTGGCGCAGGGCAACACAGTCGTCGTCATCGAGCACAATCTCGAAGTCATCAAGACTGCCGACTGGGTGATCGACCTCGGCCCCGAAGGCGGCGACGGCGGCGGCGAAATCGTCGCCTGGGGCCCGCCGGAGGACATCGCGAAAGCGCCGCGGAGCTATACGGGGAAGTTTTTGGCGCCGGTGCTGGCGAAGGCGCGGAAGCCTAAGCGGAGGCGGACGAGCGAGGCGGCGGAGTAGGCTGCTATCCTAAGGTCAAAATGTGAAAAAGCACGACTTCTTCAATCTTATGAGCGCGGTGAAGGAGTCGCTTAATAGCGCTTATCTTCGCATTCGTGCGCGAAGCAAAGAGGATCCCGGAACGGCTGGCGATCAGGCCGAAGAAGACTGGGCTGAAATTCTAAGAGATTGGTTGCCCGCAACCTATCGTATTGTCACAAAGGGACGCATACTTTTCGCCGACGGCTCCAGTAGCCCTCAAGTTGATGTCCTAGTCCTCACTCCCAGCTATCCGAGAGGCCTGGGAAACGAAAAATACGTTTTCGCAGGCGGCGTTGTTGCCGCGTTCGAATGCAAGCTGACCTTGCGCTCCTCAGACATCAAGCGAGCCTTTCTCACCGCTTCGGCCATTAAGAGAAAAGCCCCGGTCCGGCTCGGGACTCTCTACGACGAATTAAATCGGCCTCCAATCTTTGGGCTCTTATCGCATTCGCACGACTTGAGCCAAGGAGACCGAGATTGGGATCGTCTCTATAAAGCAATTCAGAAGTGTGCGGAAGAATGTCCGGAACATCCGCGCGAGTTGCTGGATGTGGTGTGCGTAGCAGATACAGCGACAATCTCCGTAGGTAAGCACGTTTTGGTTGGCAAAGGTCTTAGCAAGGAAGAAAAAGAAGAACTTACGGAGATTGGTCAGGAAAGTGCAGTTGCTGCGTTGTACGTAGTCCAAGATGAAATGAAGTGGAATTCAGAGCGAGATCATTCTGGAGCTATCCTCGCAGGCCTAATCTATGAGCTTACACATCGGATGGCATTCGTTGATCCAACAATTCGCCCGTGGGCCGATCACTTGTCAGGTTTGGGATTTTACGGTGGAATAGGTATTCCCCTCTACTGTTCCGAAGACGTTCTTTCGGACAGTGTCCGAAGGCACCTCAAAGACGAAGGGGCAAGTGCGGAGGCATGGAGCAAGTGGAGCCCGAGTCTGCCATAGTGTCCTTAGCGCGCTCGTCACCTAGCCAAGCCCTATGAGCATCCGTTACGTTGGCTGACGGCGTCCCTATCCAACAAATACACAGCCTTCGACCACTTAATAGTTCCCTGCAAACGCCTGAGCGGCACGAATGTCGTCAACAGTAAGCCGCGGATACTCCGCGACGATCGCTTCGTCGGATACCCCGGCAGCCAGCATGCGTAAAAGTAATTCAATTGGCGTACGCGTGCCCCTAATGACTGGCTTGCCAGCCATAATTTCCGGATTGATCTCGATGCGCTCGCGGCACGCGAGCACAGCATCAATGTCGGCCTCCTCCAAATACGGATAGTCTTGGAGAACGCTCTCCCGGGACTGTCCAGCAGACAACAGCCCCAAGACCTCGGCAACCGTAATGCGCAAATTACGAATGCAGGGGCGCCCGTGCATACGCTGCGGGTCGACGGTAATCCTTGCTAGGAGCTCTGGCATCTGTCACCTCTGCAAATGTCAATATAACACGCGATGGCATCTATCACCGCATTGCCGGCGCCAGTCTGCTCGACCTTTTCCCCATGCCCTACTCCCTCGCCATCTTCGATCTCGACGGCACGCTTGTCGACAGCTTTCCCTGGTTCCTGCGCACCATCAATGACGTCGCCGACCGCTTCGGCTTTCGCCGCGTCGCCGATGAGGATGTCGAGGGGCTGCGGCATGCCTCGACGCGCGAGATCCTCAGCCGACTCGAGGTGCCGCTGTGGAAGCTGCCGGTGATCGCGCGGCATGCGCGGCGGCTGAAGGCGGAGGCGGCGGCCGAGATCTCGCTGTTTGCCGGCGTCGAGGCGATGCTGCGGACGCTTGCGGACAGCGGCGTTCAGCTGGCGCTCGTGAGCTCCGACAGCGAGGCCAATGCACGGCGGAAGCTCGATGGCACCGCCGCGCTGTTCTCGCATTTTGACTGCGCCGCCTCGGTGTTCGGCAAGCCCACGAAATTTCGCCGCGTGATCCGGCGCGCCGGCATCGCCCCGGCGGATGTCATCTCGATCGGCGACGAGGTCCGCGACATTGAGGCGGCGCGGACCGTCGGCATCGCCTGCGGTGCGGTCAATTGGGGCTATGCCGCGCCGGCCGCGTTGCAGGCGCTTGCGCCCGATCACATGTTCGCGCAGATGGAGGAGATCGCGGACGTGGTCTGCCGGACCAAAGCTTGATCCGCAATCGCCACGCCCGGCCCAGGGAGACGGCAATGACACTGACGGACGCAGCCCGCCTCAAACTCCTCGAGCCGCCGGTCGGCAAGGTGCGCGTCGTGCTCGACACCGACACCTATAACGAGATCGACGATCAATTCGCGCTCGTGCAGATGCTGCTGTCGAAGGACCGCTTCGACGTCGAGGCGATCTACGCCGCGCCGTTCTTCAACGCACGCGCGAAGAGTCCCGGCCACGGCATGGAGCTGAGCTACCAGGAAATCCTTCGCCTGCTGGAGCGCCTGAACATCGCAGCCGAAGGCCTGGTCCATCGCGGCGTCACTGACTATGTCGGTCCGGCCAAGACGGCGCAGGCGGCGCCCGCCGTCGACGACCTCGTGGCCCGGGCGCGCGCGGGCTCGCCTGACAATCCGCTCTACGTCATTGCCATCGGCGCCATCAGCAACGTCGCCTCAGCGCTGCTCAAAGCCCCTGACATCATCGACCGCATCGTGGTGGTCTGGCTTGGCGGCCATGCGCTGGAATGGCCGCACACGATCGAGTTCAATCTGAAGCAGGACGTCGGCGGCGCGCAGGTGCTGTTCGACAGCGGCGTGCCGCTCGTTCTGGTACCGTGCATGGGCGTCACCTCGCGCCTGCACAGCACGGTGCCGGAGATCGAGCGCTACGTCGAACCGCACGGTAGCATCGGCACGTTTCTCGCTATGCGCTTCAAGGAATATTCGTCCGATCATCTGGGCTGGGCCAAGGAGATCTGGGACATGGCGCCGGTCGGATGGCTGCTGAATCCCGCGTGGGCACCGAGCGTGATCGTCCCTGCCCCGGTTCTCACCGATCAGATGACCTGGAGCGTCGACCAAAGGCGGCATCCGATCCGTTACGTGACCTATGTGGACCGCAACCCGATTCTGAAGGACTTTTTTCTGAAGCTGAAGGCGTTTGCCGGATCGAAATAGAAAGCGCGCTTACGCAACCCACAACCTGTTGCGCTGCCCGGCGCCCAAAACACCCACGCAAAGGTCAACGACATCAGGCAAAGATAATTCTCTTTATCAGAACTTCGGATTATCGTATAGGAGGCCATCTCAACCCGGCCGAGGGGCGTTGTCGCGATCGTCACGAACGCGGGATGGGACGTGGTGGACGCGGGCGGCGTCGGCGCGAAGGTGGTTTGCAGGGCGGCTCACGCCGTGAGCAACTACCGAGGCGCAAACGACCGGTGCAGCCCGCGTACGGCAAAATCGTGTGGTCCTGGCGCCCGGAGCCTGTGCGCCAAGTCTTGTGGTGATGTGCGGGCCCGACCGGGCACGCAAATCAGCCATCCGCAAGGTGACGGGGGCAATAGTGCATCGCTCCCCGGGGAGATCACGACATAAGCCGTAAAGCCACTGCGCAGGGAAGGCCGGATGTTTGGCTTCACCTGTATGCCGCTGTGCATCTGTTTCCAGCGCATTTGCGCACAGCGGACCGCGGGTGCCAGCCGGCACCCGGCCTTCCCTGCGCCCTCGGCACTTTCGGGGGCGCCGATTGAGCAAAGCTCGGGCAGGATATGCCGCGAGGGTGTGAACGTGTGTCCGCGATTTCAAACGTCAATGAAAGAAGAAGCATGCGGCTACGAGCCGTCATTGCGAGCACAGCGAAGCAATCCAGACTGCCGCCGCGGAAAGACTCTGGATTGCTTCGTCGCAAGAGCTCCTCGCAATGACGACGGAGAGAGCGATTGTGCCCCTCGCCTATTCCCCCAGCGTCGCTTCCACGAACCCGCGCGGATCGTCACAGAATTCGCGCATCACCCGGTAATGATCCGTCCGCTCCACCGTCGTCGGCTCCAGGCCGTATTTCCCGAGCCGAAGCAGCTGCGCATTTGGATAGGCCATCAGCAGAGGCGCATGGGTCGCCATGATGACCTGGCAATTGCCGGAGAGATCCATCCGATGCAGGAGCTTGAGGAAATCCATCTGTCGCGCCGGCGACAGCGCCGATTCCGGCTCGTCGAAGATGTAGATGCCCTGCTTCTGGCAGCGCTCCTCGAAGAAAACCAGAAAGCCCTCGCCATGGGAGAAGGAGAGATAGTCCGGCGCCTCCTGAACGCTCGCACCAAACACGCCCTCCATGGCTTGCGCAGCGCTCACGGCCGACCGGTCCAGATAGCGCGCGATCGAAAAGAATGTTTCCGCCCGGAAGAACCAGCCATCGGTCACCTTTGGTACCCAGGCAGCCTTCAAGGCGGCAGACAGCTCTACGCCGGTGACTTCCATGCCGCCGCCGTCGATCTCCTGAAAGCCCTTGCGGCCGCCCGTACTGGCAAAGCCGGCGAGCCCAGCGATTCCCTCGAGGATGGTCGACTTGCCGGTCCCGTTCTCGCCGACGATGATGGTCACGGCGGTATCGAAGCTCTGATCGAACTCGTCCCTGAACACCGGAAGACAGAACGGATACGCCTCCCAATCCTCGACCTGCGCGCGATCGAGCCAGATGCGCCGAAGGTAAGGTGCAGGCAGCGTGGTTTCGCGACGGCGTTTCCGACCCATGCCCTCTACCTTCCCTGCTGGTCCAACGCCGCGTCGATAAATCCGTCCGGATCGTCGCAAAACTCGCGCATCACCTTGAAATGATCCGTCTCCCGCAACCTCACCGGCTCAAGTCCCGCTCTGGTCAGCCGCAGCAAGCTCGCATTCGGATAAGCCATCAGCAGCGGCGAATGGGTTGCCATGATGACTTGGCAGATGCGCGACTCTTCCATGCGTCGCAGCAGCTTCAGGAATTCGATCTGGCGCGCCGGCGACAGCGCCGATTCCGGTTCGTCGAAGATGAAGATGCCCTGGCGCTGGCAGCGCTCTTCGAAGAAGCGCAGGAAGCCTTCGCCATGGGAATGCGACAGGAAATCGGGGCCGACCTGGCCGGCATCGCGTGCGGCCTTGTCGAGATATCGCGCCACCGAGAAAAAACTCTCGGCGCGGAAAAACCAACCATTGGTAATCTTCGGCAGCCAGCTTGCGCGCAGAGCTTTGGAAAGTTGGCCGCCCATCCTCTCCCGCGCTTCGGAGTGGTCGACGGGCATGTATCCCTTCCCGCCACCGGCATCGTCGTAGCCAGCGAGCGCTGCAATACCCTCGAGGATGGTCGACTTGCCCGTCCCATTCTCTCCGACGATGATCGTGACGGCGGCCTCAAAGTTAAGCTCGAAATCATCCGGAAAGATCGGCAAGCAAAACGGATAGACCTCGCGATCGTGGACCTGCAACGGGTCGAGCCAGATCCGTTTCAGGTAAGGCGCCGGCAGGTTGATCGTTCGACCGCTTCTTCGGCTCATGCCCGGCTTCCAACTCCTTACGACCTATCTGCTGATGGGAACATATCAGGAACACAATCTTCGCGAAAGCTGCATCTGAGAAACATATGGAAACAAATAGCAATAAAACCCGCTATGCGTCACTTGGACTCAAACTAAAATCTAAGATTGTGGATCAGAATCGTCTTAGAAAAACATAGCGCTGAGACAGCTCGCTGGCATGAGGCCAGCCCCCACCTCGCGACCCCGGCAATGATTGACGGAAGTCCAAGACCGTTAGAAGCCGCGAGGAATGCGCGATGGTGACAACGTATTTCAACTACAACTACATCACGCGCAATCTCAAGCAGTCGCTGACGCGGGTTGGACAGCAACCGGACGTCGCGCGGGAGGCCGCCTATTACAAAGCCAACATCGGCAAGGTGAAGACCGTCGACGATTTCATGAAGGATTATCGCCTTTATAGTTATGCGATGAAGGCATATGGCCTGGACGACATGACGTACGCCAAGGCTTTCATGAAAAAGGTGCTGCAGAGCGATCTCTCCGACTCCAACAGCTTTGTGAACAAATTGGTCGACAAGCGTTACCAGGAGTTTGCCGCGGCATTTTCCTTCAATGGCAGTGCAACGCCGGTTGCGCAATCGGAGAACCAGACCGATGAGATGATCGGTCTTTACACGTCGACCAAGACAAACCAGGTCAATGCACTTGCCGACGACTCGAACTACTACAGCGCCGAAATCGGCAACGTCAGCAGCGCAGACAAACTCCTGAACAACGACCGTCTTCGCAACTATGTCTATTCGGCATACGGGATCGACCAAAGCAAGTGGTCGCGTGACACGATAAGCCAGATCTTGCGCAGCGATCCGTCCGATCCAAGCAGCTACGTCAACACCACCTTCACGTCCCAGCTCAGCGGCCTCAATACAGCGCTCACCCAGGCGCAATCGGATATCAGCACCGCCAATTCGAACATTACCAATTATACGGCCCAACTCTCACAGCCGGGCGCCAACGTGCCCCAATTGCAGGTCCAGATCCTGGTCGAGAAATATCATCTCGATACGGCAACGAAGAGCGTTTCCAGCCTCAACGACCAGATCGCGACGATCGGCAATTTTGTAGACTTGGCCGGCGCGTTCGAGTTCCTGCCCGACGGGTCGCTTCCGGCAGGTACGCCTGCGCAGACTGCCGCAAATATAACGCTCACGAAGAAGCAGTTCGACGACAGCAAGGCCGAGGTCTACGCTGCGGCAAGCCCGATCTACGGAGCCGTGGCGGTCAAGCAATTCAGGGCGGACCTCCTCAAGATCAATTCGGTCCAGGCGTTCGTGTCGACGCCGGGTGTGTATGATTTTGCGCTGGGCGCCGTCGGCCTCGATCCCGGACAGGTCTCGCAAGACACCGTCAAGAAAGTCCTCGAAAGCGATCTCAACGATCCCAAGAGCTACGTGTACACCCTCAAGGACAATCGATACGTTCAGCTCGCGCGCGCCTTCAACTTCGATGCAAAAGGCAATCTGACGACCCCCCTGGTCGCGCAGGACTCGGCCGAAGTCCTCCAGATTGCGAAAGACTACATCATTCAAGCAGTGAAGAGCGCGAGCACGGCAACCCCGCAGCAGCAGGCGGCAGTTCGGGCACAAGCCACCAAGGATGCGACGGCCTATCAGGAGGCGATCGCAGGCATCGACAGTGTTTCCGATCTTCTTGCAAACAGGCCAATGGTCGATTTGATTCTCCTGGCCAAGGGTCTGGACCCCAGGAAGGTCAGCGACGATTTTCTCAAGAAGGTCTTCGCCTCCGACCTGAACAATCCAAAGAGCTTCGCGAACACGCAGAGCGATCCTCGCTTTGCCGAAATCGTGGCGTCGTTCAACTTCGACAGCAAGGGCAACGTCGCGCGCCTCCCGATGATGGGTCCGCAGAAGCGAGATCAATTCCGGGAAACACAAGCGAACTATATCGAGCAAAGCCTGGAGCAGCAGCAAGGGGATACGAATCCCGGTGTGCGCCTGGCGCTATATTTCCAGCGAAAGGCGGGAGAAATCACCTCCGCATACGACATCCTTGCCGACAAGGCGCTTTCGGAGGTGTTCAGGACCACCTTCGATCTGCCTGACTCGATGGCTGCGATGCCGATCGATCAGCAAGCCAAGTTCGTGGACAAGATCCTCAAGGTCAAAGATCTGTCCGACCCCGCGAAGGTTGAAAAGCTCCTGAGCCGGTTCACCGCCATGTATGACCTCAAGAACGGCCAGAGCACCGATCAGTCTCCCGTGCTCGACCTCTTTCAAGGATCTGGCTCGACCATATCAGGGATAAGTGAATCGACGTTCCTGGCCATTGCCAAACTGCGCGCGCATTCCTGATGATCGCTCGCCGTAGCTACGCCAACACCTCGAGCACCAGCTCCATGGTCATCAGCACAGGATTGTCGCCACGGATCAGACGGCCCTCCGCAATACCCCCGGTGTAGTCGATCAGCGCGACATCGAGCACAGCTTCGAGCGCGCCGGATGCGTCTGGCGCGATCGCGCCGGCCGTTATCGCGAGCTCCGTTGCGAACGGCTTGGTCACACCACCATGGGTGAAGCGCGCGCCGACGGTCGAGCCGACGCCGCCGTGGATTTTCGCGCGCGCAATGCCTTGCGCGCGACAAAACTCTTCGAGGCAGCCGGCGAAATCCTGGTTAGGCCGCAGCCGCAGAGCGAAGGCCCGGCTCGTTGTGTGCGCGCCGCTGAGCGCGGAAACCACCGGTCCGAACAACTTGAAATTGGTCTCGGTATCAGGCTCGGCGATGAACGCCGTACCATCGATCCCAAACGCTTCAACCGCGAACGGCTCGGCGACGATGGTCTCATCTGGCAGCATATGCCCGCCGCTGGCGCGGCCATCGGCCTCGGTCCAGAGCCCGTGGCAATGAAAGAAAGGCGCGCCGTCGCGCGTGCCCAGCGTCATGCTGCCGAGCTTCGTGCGCGTCACGCCCCTTGGCCGAAAGGTCTCGCTGTAGAACGCGGCATTCTCGCCGGTCTTCGACAGCGCCGGCATCACATAGCCGAACGGCCCCAGCGCACCGCTGCCAAAATTCAACACGCTGCCGGCAAATCCCTCTGCCGCAAAACCGCGGCGCGCGGCCTCCAGCAACGGCACACCTGCCTGAAGCGTGAACGAGAAGGCGCGTCCCCTCGCCTCCACCCATTGGATGCGCTCGACGATGGGAGCGCCCGGCTGCTTGATACTCCGCATCGTATGCGCTCAGCCCGCCTTGGTCTTGTCGAGATCGAGCAGCCCGCGCGCCTCGAGTTCGTCGCGGACCATGCGCTTTGGAATCTTGCCATAGCCCGACTTCGGCAGCGCCTCCCAGAAGAAGAACCGCTTCGGCATCTTGTAGCGCGGCACCTTTGGCAACAGGAATGCCGCCATCTCCGCCTCGCTCGCAGGCTTGGCGCCTTCGCGCGCCACGCAGACGGCGACGCCGACCTCGCCCCAGGTCGCATCCGGCACGCCGAGGACGGCAACCTCGCCGACGCAAGGATGCGTCAAGATCTTCTCCTCGATCTCGCGCGGATAGATATTGGAGCCGCCGGAGATGTACATGTCGGAGGCGCGGCCGGTGATGTAGACAAATCCCTCCTCGTCCATGTGGCCGAGATCGCCGGTGCGGAACCAGCCGTTGCGAAATGCCTTCGCATTGGCTTCGGGGTTGTCGTAATAGCCGGCGAGCACGGCAGGGCCGATCACGCAGATCTCGCCGCTCTGGCTGGCACTGAGCTCGCGGCCCTCGTCGTCCTGGATCGAGACCTGCATGCCGGTTCGCTCGAAGCCGCAGGTGCCGATCCTGGCATGCGGCCCGTCCTCGGGATCGTGCAGCGCTGCCGGCAGCACCGTGATGTTGCCGGTGACCTCGCCGAGGCCAAAATACTGCACGATGACCTTGCCGAGCTTCTTCAGCGCGGCCTTCTGGTCCTCGCGATACATCGGCGCGCCGGCATAGATCACGTGACGCAGCGAAGAGTGATCGTATTTGTCGGCGGCGGGATGCTCGACCATCATCTTCAGGATCGTCGGCACCGTGAAGAGATTGCTGACCCGATACGCCTCGATCAGGCGGAACGCCTCGTCGATGTCGAACTTCTCGCTCGGCAGCAGCACGGTGCACACGCCGCGCGCGGTCTGCACCAGCTGATGCACGCCGGCGCCATGCGACAGCGGCGCCACGACCAGCGATGCGTCGTCTTCGGTGACGCCGGGCGTCAGATCGGCAAGATGATTGGTGACAACAAAGCCCATTTGTCCGTGGGTCAGCACCGCGGCCTTGGAGCGGCCGGTGGTGCCGGACGTAAAGAAGAACCAGCAGGGATCGTCATGCTCGACCGCGACGTTCTCGACCACGTGACCGGCCTGCGACGCGATGGCACCTGCAACCGAGGTCTCGCCGAAAGATGCCTTGCCGTCGATGCTCCAGGTGAACTCCAGCGTACCGCCGCTGACGGCCTTCGCGTGCTCGGGAAAATCGACGTGGCACAGAAACGCCTTCGCGCCGGAGGCCTGCGCGAGATAGGTGACCTCGTCCGGCATCAGGCGAAAATTGGTGGGCACCCAGACCGCGCCCAGCCGAAACGCGGCGAACATCGAAAAGAACATCTCGTCGCCATTCTTGGAATGGACCAGGATGCGATCGCCCTTCACGATGCCCCGCGCGGCAAGTGCAGCCGAAAGCGCGGAAACCTGCGCGTCGATCTCGCGCCAGGTCCAGGATTTGTCGCCCCAGACGAAGCCGGGACGCGATCCATGCCGCCGCGCATTCTGGGTCAGCATGTAAGCGAGATTCATGACGCGGCGGGACATGCGCAGGGGCTGCATCGGGCTTCCTCTTCGACGGCGGACGGCACGCAAGCCCCCCGCTCATTGCAGCCCATTTATCGCCATCGCCAGCACCCCCGCAAGGCCGCCGGCCGCGTAGCTGCCAGCACGATCGTTCAGGGAATTTTAAACATGATCGGCGCAACCTCGCTCAGTTCTCGCGTACAGAGTGCCGCATCATGGTCAAAGCGTCCGCATTACTCCTCTTGTCGCTGGCGCTCGCCGGATGTGCGATGTCCCCGCAAGCCCAGCTCACCCCGGATCCCGCCTTCAAGCCCGCGCGCTATGCCTGGGATGGCGCCGGCGAGGACCCCAATCGGCCCCGTTCCGCCTCCGAGCCATCTCGCGCAGCGCGAACCGCTGCGAGAGGCAAACAGGACAACGCGCAGGACGGCATCGATACCGATCAGGATGCGAAGGTCAGCCGTTCGCTGGTCATTTGCCAGGGTTGCCTGCGCTCAAAACCTCAGCCAGAAGATTCGCGGCTCGCCAAAGCGGCCGATTGAAGCGCATCGAAAACATCATGAGCGACATCATCAACAACGGGGGCCAGCACCGCTACGAACTCGAGCTCGAGGGCCATCTCGCCGCGACCTATTACGAGCTCGAGGGCGACGTGATCACCTTCGTCCACACCGAGGTGCCGCCCGAACTCGGCGGCAAGGGTGTTGGCTCAAAGCTGATCAAGGGCGCGCTCGATCAGGTCCGCGCTGCCGGGCTGAGGGTGGTCGCGCAGTGCCCGTTCGTGAAAGCGTATATCGAGAAGCACCCGGAGTATCAGGATCTGCTGAAGGTCTAACCCCGTCATTGCGAGCGAAGCAATGACGGAGAACTACAGCGCTCCCAGCCGCTTCAACGACTCCTGCGCCGTCTGCAAGCCCGGCTTCAACTCCAAGGCCTTCCTGAAATCGGCAATCGCACCCTGCTTGTCGCCGAGCCGCATTCTGGCCTGGCCGCGATTGTTCCAGGAAAACACGTCGGCGGGGTCGTACTGTAGCGCCTTGTCGTAGTCGGCGAGGCCGCCCTTGTTGTCACCCTGGTAGAGGCGGATCATGCCGCGATTGCGCCAGCCCCGCGCGTCGGTCGGCGCGACGCGGATCGCCTCGCCATAGTCGGCGGCGGCGCGGTCGAGCTGCTCGCTGTCGCGATAGACGTTGCCGCGGTCGATAAAGGCGAGCAGATCGGGCGCAAGCTTGATCCGCACGGTGTAATCGGCGAGCGCATGCGCCATGTCGTGCTTGCGATAATACACCAGGGCGCGATTGGCGTAGGCCGTGGCATAGTTGGGATCGCGCTTGATCGCAGCGTCGAAATCCGCGAAGGCGCCGTCGAGGTCACCCTTGTTGAAGCGGGACTCGCCGCGGTTGCTGTAGGCCAGCGCCAGCGACGGATCGAGCTTGATGGCCTGGTCGTAATCGGCGATGGCGCGGTCATAGTCGCGCTTGAAACTGTAGACGCGGCCGCGGTTGTTGAAGGCGCAGGCATAGGTCGGATCGAGCCGAACCGCTTCGTCCAGGTCGGCCAGCGCGGCATCGAGCTCGCGGTTCTCGGTGAGGCCGTGCCCGCGGCTGCAATAGGCGCCGGCGAGTCTCTGACCTGTCTCGCTCCTGGTGTCGATGACCGTCGAGCAGGCCTTGACCCGTTCATCCGGCGTGCTCGTCAGCCCAATGCAGACGTCCCAGGCCGGACCGCCCTCAGCCGAAGCCGGGACCGACGCCGTCGAGAGGAGCGCGGCGAGCAACGCCATGAGGCTGAGCGGGACACGCATTTTCCGGATATCTCCCCTGCGGCAATTTCCCTTGGTCGCGCCTTGGCAAGGGCGGGTTCAGGCGCCTAGATCAGGGGACAGGCAGCGCTTCGGAAGGATCTCTCATGGCGGCATCGGTACGCGACAACAGCGACAGGAGCCGCTTCGAACTCGATGTCGGCAATGAGCTCGCCTTCGCCAATTACCGGCTGACGCCGTCGGCCGTGATCATCACCCACACCGAGACGCCGCACGCGCTGCGCGGCCGCGGCGTCGCCTCCGAGCTGATCAAGGGCGCGCTGGACTTGATCCGGCGCGACGGCAAGAAAGTGATCGCGGGCTGCGGCTTCGTGGTCGACTATCTCGACAAGCATCCGGAGGATGCGGATCTCGTCGCCTGAAGCAAATGGGCCCGCGCGATGGCGGGCCCTCGCAGCGACCGAGTGCTCGATCAGTGCTTGATTTCCGGCGGCAGCTTACCGCCATTGGCGGCGAGCTTCGACATCACCTGCTTGTGCAGCCAGACATTCATGCTCGCCGAGTCGTTCATGTCGCCGCTGAAACCGAGCTCCTTGGCGAGGTCCTTGCGCGCGGCCAGGCTTGAATCGATGTCGAGCGCCTTCATGAGATCGACGATCGAGGTGCGCCATTCCAGCCTCTCCTTCTGGGCCGCCACCAGCTTGTCGACGATGGCCGCAACGTCCACGGTCGCTGCGGGCGCCGCAGAGGGTGCCGCGCCGGGCGCGGACGACGGCGCAGCCCCGGCAGGCGTGGTCCCTGCGGGTGCGCTGCCGGCGGGCGCGGCGGAAGCCGGGTGGCTGCCGAAGATCGCGCCCATAATTTTCCCGAAAATGCTCATGTCTACTCCCCGAAAAGGATCCGTTAGAAGGGCCTTGAGTGGCACTTATAGACGAAGTTTGTGCGATGCGCCCGCGCTGTTCTCGCGAACCACAAGCAGCATCAGCTTATCTGCGGCGAAATGACGGCCGAATGACATCATCGAGGTTGCACTGCGGCATCGAATCTCACCCAAGCGTGAGGGACAGGACTCGGGATTGGGAGTACGCTTTGTGTTCAGCTCGCGATGCCATCCGGAATTCGCGTCTGGTCGGAATCGCGATCATCCAAGAAAAGCGGCCGCTCGCGCCGTTTGCCGGCGCCGGATTCGGCTGCATGGCGAGGGAGCAAGCGACTATGGCCACACTTTACCAGGGCAATGTGCCCACAATGGCCCCGCCCGCTGATGCGGCGGGACCAACCATCCGAACCATCCAGCTGTCCGACCTGTACGACGCGCTCAAGCGCGGCTGGGAAGATTTCAAGGCGGTTCCGAGCCACGCCATCATCCTCTGCGTGATCTATCCGGTGCTCGGCCTCGTGATCGCGCGCGTCGCAATGGGCTATTCGGTGATACCGCTGCTGTTTCCGCTGGCCGCGGGGTTTGCCCTGATCGGCCCGTTCGCAGCGCTCGGCCTCTATGAGCTATCGAGCCGGCGTGAACGCTATGAAGAGGCCAATGCCTGGGATGCCGTGGAGGTGCTGCGCTCGCCCTCCTTCGGTGCAATGCTCGGCCTGGGCACGCTGTTGCTCGCTCTGTTCGTGACCTGGGTTGCGACGGCGCAGGCGATCTATGTTGCGGCGTTCGGCTATGAGGGCGTGACCGGAATCTCGGATTTCGTGACGCGCGTGCTGACGACATCGCAGGGCTGGTGGCTGATCGCGATCGGCTGCGGCACGGGCTTCCTGTTTGCACTCGCCGCGCTCTGTATCAGCGCCGTGTCGTTCCCCTTGATGCTCGACCGCCATGCCGGTGCGTTCGAGGCAATGGTCACCTCGCTCCGCGTCGTGGCCAAAAACCCGGTGCCGATGGCGGCCTGGGGCCTGATCGTCGCGGTGCTGCTGGCGCTCGGCACGATTCCCGCTTTCCTCGGCCTCGCCGTCGTCATCCCGCTGCTCGGCCACGCCACCTGGCATCTCTATCGCAAGGTGATCGTCTCCGATCCCGGCGCACGGCCGGTGCCGCCTCCGCCACAGCGTCCGCGCAAGCCGGCCGCCGATTTCCCCGCCAATCTCTTCCCGTGGCGGAACAGGACGGACGCCTGACGATATCGCAACATCCGATCCTGCCCAGATCCGGGCAGGATCGGACAGCGTCATACGCCTTGCTTTGGCCGCGGTTACAACCGACATTGCCGCCGCCGGTCATGCCACTTCACGGAATCAATTTAGACGAATGACCCCGACGATTTCTCGTCTCGCTCTCGCAGCCTTCGCCCTCACCGCCTTAATCCTCGCCGCCGAGCCTGCGCTCGCCGCGGTCGCCTGCGGTTCAGGCAATTTCGACGCCTGGCTTGCGGATTTCAAAACCGACGCCGCAGCCAAAGGCATCTCGCAACAGGCCATTGCCTCCGGGCTCGCCGGTGTGACGCTCGACCAGGGCGTGCTCAACCGCGACCACTCGCAAAAGGTCTTCACCCAGACCTTCGAGGAGTTTTCAGGCCGCATGGTGCCGCCGAGGATGACGCGCGGCTCAAACATGATGAAGCAGTACGGCTCGGTGCTGTCGCGCATCGAGCAGACCTATGGCGTGCCAGGCGAAGTGCTGGTCGCGATCTGGGGTCTCGAGACCGATTTCGGCGTCTACACAGGCAAGTTTGCGACGATCCGCTCGCTGGCGACGCTGGCCTATGACTGCCGGCGCGCCGAGCAGTTTCGCGGCGAACTGATGGATGCACTGCGCATCGTCCAGCGCGGCGATCTCGCGCCCGCCGATATGAAGGGCGCCTGGGCCGGCGAACTCGGCCAGACCCAGTTCATGCCCTCGTCCTGGATGAAATACGCCGTCGATTTCGACGGCAACGGCAAGCGCGACCTCTTGCACAACGCGCCCGATGTGCTCGCTTCCACCGCCAATTATCTCGCCGGCTATGGCTGGCAGCGCGGCAAGGATTGGCAGCCGGGCAGTCCGAACTTCGCGGTGCTCCAGCAGTGGAACAAGAGCGAGGTCTATTCCAAGACGGTCGCTTATTTCGCCACCCAGCTCGCGCACGCGCCTTAAGACAAGCCTGTTTAAGACAAGCCTGAAACAAAACGCGTAGGGCCGATCGCCCGGCGACCGGCCCTCTCTTGGTGCGCTTACTTACCCGTTTACTTGCCTGCGGTGGCTTGCATCGCCTTGTTCAGGTGCATGCCGCACGCACCCATTTTGCCGTTGAGCAGCGCGTCCTGCGCAGCCGTGATTTCCTTCTCGGCCACGAACTTGCTGTCACCGTCGGCCATGTTCTCGATCGCGGTCTCCGTCTTCTCCAGATTGGACCCGCTGCAACCGCCCATGGCGTGCTTGGCGGCCTGGGCCGGCGCGACGGCGAAAGCGACGGCGGCAATTGCAATAACCCCGAGTAACTTCGTCATGATGTTACTTTCCTTCTCTTCTTCTTGGGACAGACCCAGCGACATTGCCGGAATCTGCAACATGACTTTGCTGCCGACGCGGCAACTTGCCGCAATAAATTCCCCGCGAGAATTGCGTGATGTTGCGCGCGGCGCAGAGCCGCATGCGAAATTTCTGATTTTCATTACAAGTTTGTAATCAGACCTCTGCACGTTCGGCGTGTGTGCAGCGCATCATTGGAACGGGCGCACACTTGGCCGATTGAGCAAGAATCTCGGGCCTCGCTACGAGCCCATCAATGAGTTCCTGAAGCCTCGCCCGAACGAATCCCAGCCGTCTCCTCGAGACAGATAGCGGGATTACCTCCCTCCAATACTATGAATAAACAATCATTTCTTCTGATACTGATTCATGCGAATCACGCATGCCGGACTTGGGCATACAAGCTGCCGCGACGCCTTGAAGATCACGGAAATGTAACCCATTTCCTCAGTATCGGAGCCGCGCAAAGATCTGTAAATCCGTGATTTAACGGGCATTTAGAGTGCCACGCGACCGGTTTCGCCTAGCTGTTGGGCGGGACTGCCGAGAGGTTAATCGTCTCTTACCGATGCCATGCATCCTTCGCTTAGCTGCATCGCAACATCGGAACTTCCGCACTGCACCACTCTCTTCTATATTCATTTCAACGATGACGCTCAGGTCAAGGGCTGAATCGAACTACAGGAGACTACCAATGCTGCTCTCGCTCATCCGCATGATCCAGGCTTTCCGGGACTATCAGCGCAATGTTGCCGAGCTGTCCCAGCTCAGCGATCGCGAACTGGCCGACATCGGCCTCGATCGCTCGGACATCCCGCGCGTTGCCGCCGGTCAATACCAAGGCTGATATCGTTCAGCCCTTAACCGGACGAACCGATAACGCCCGCCTCGTGCGGGCGCTGTCGTTTTCAGCGGCAGAAAACTCGATCTCAGCGATTCCACTGACCGCCGAAAAGCGCTACCTGTCCGCCCCATGACAGGATCCCAATTCAATACCGTGCACGTCATCGGCGCAGGCCTTGCCGGCTCCGAGGCCGCCTGGCAGGTCGCCCAATCAGGCGTGCCCGTGGTGCTGCACGAGATGCGGCCGGACCGCATGACCGAGGCACACCGCACCGACGGACTCGCCGAGCTCGTCTGCTCCAATTCGTTCCGTTCAGACGATGCCGCCAACAACGCCGTCGGCCTGCTCCATGCGGAGATGCGCCGGCTCGGCTCACTGATCATGCGCGCGGCCGACGCCAACCAGGTGCCTGCCGGCGGCGCACTCGCCGTCGACCGCGACGGCTTTTCGGCCGCCGTCACCAAGGCGCTCAACGACCATCCGCTGATCGAGATCGCCCGCGGCGAAGTCGCAGGCCTGCCACCGGCGGACTGGAGCAACGTCATCGTTGCGACTGGCCCCCTCACCTCCGCCCCGCTGGCCGACGCCATCCGCGTGCTGACCGACGAGAACGCGCTCGCCTTCTTCGACGCGATCGCGCCGATCGTGCACCGCGAATCCATCGACATGTCGGCGGCCTGGTTCCAGTCCCGCTACGACAAGGTCGGCCCCGGCGGCACCGGTGCCGACTACATCAACTGCCCGATGACGAAAGAGCAGTATGACGGCTTCGTCGCCGCGTTGATCGCCGGCGAGAAGACCGAATTCAAGGAGTGGGAGACCACCACGCCCTATTTCGACGGCTGCCTGCCGATCGAGGTGATGGCGGAGCGCGGTCCCGAGACCTTGCGCCACGGCCCGATGAAGCCGGTCGGCCTCACCAATCCGCACGATCCCGCGACGAAAGCCTACGCGATCGTGCAGCTGCGCCAGGACAACAAGCTCGGCACGCTCTACAACATCGTCGGCTTCCAGACGAAGCTGAAGTACGGCGAGCAGCAGCGCATCTTCCGCACCATTCCGGGGCTGGAGAAGGCCGAATTCGCCCGGCTCGGCGGCCTGCATCGCAACACCTTCCTGAACTCGCCAAAGCTGCTCGACGGCCAGCTGCGCCTGCGCGCGCAGCCGCGGCTGCGTTTTGCCGGCCAGATGACGGGCTGCGAGGGCTATGTGGAGTCCGCCAGCGTCGGCCTGATCGCCGGCCTCTATGCGGCAGCCGATTCGCGCGGCGAGACGCTTGCGAGCCCACCCGGCACGACCGCGCTGGGATCCCTGCTCGGCCACATCACCGGCGGCCATATCGAGACCATCGAGCCGGGCACGCGCTCGTTCCAGCCGATGAACATCAATTTTGGCCTGTTCCCGCCGCTCGCGAGCGCACCGACGAAGAAGCCGGACGGCACGCGTCTGCGCGGCAACGAGAAAACGGTGGCCAAGAAGCAGGCGATGAGCGCTCTGGCGCTCGCCGATCTCGATCGCTGGATCGCCGATCATTTGCGCATTGCCGCCGCGGCGTGAGTTTGAGATGAACCTTCCCAAAGACGACGCCGCGGTGCTCTCGGCACGCTGGATCGAGGGCGTGCTGCTCAAGCGCGACGTGTTCTCGACCGTCGAGCGCGGCCGCTTCCGTGGCGACAATGGCGAAGTCGACGCCGTGCTGCGCCGGCTCGACGAGGTGCCGTGGTGGTCGTTCCTCCTGGCACGCCATCTGTTCGCGCGCGAGAAGCATGCGTTGGTGCTCGCCAAGGGCCTCGACGTCGGTCCCGAGCTCTTGTGGGCCGGCCGCCGCGCCCTGATGCGCGGCTTCGTTGACGGCGTCGCACTGCATCTGGCGAAGCCGCATGGCGATCTCGCCTATTTCCGCTCGGCCAAGGTGGCGCTGCGCCGGCTGCGCCGCGCCGGCATCTGCCACAACGATCTCGCCAAGGAGCAGAACTGGCTGGTCGGCCGCGACGGCCGCGCCTATGTGACCGACTTCCAGCTCGCCGCCTGCTTCAAACGCCGCGGACGGCTCTATCGCGTCCTCGCCTATGAGGATCTCCGGCACCTCCTCAAGCACAAGCGTTCCTATGCGCCTGAGGCGCTGACGCCGCGCGAGCGAAAAATTCTCGCGAAAAAGTCGTTCGCCGCGAGCCTGTGGCTCGCCACCGGCAAGAAGGTCTATCGGGCGATCACGCGCGGCCTGTTCAACTTCACCGACCGCGAGGGCGGCGGCCGCCGGCTCGTCAACGATGCGCCGGTGCTGGCCGAGCTGATCCGCAAGAACCCAGCCGTGCGCGACACCGCCATCGTCGCCTTTGCCGACCGCCGCTCGGGCGTCGGGCTCTATGCCTTTGTCGAGGCCGATCACGCGGCACTCGAGGGCCAGATTCGCAACGAGCTTAGCGCCGCGAAAGGCCCCAAGCCGCCGGAACACATCCAGGTCGTGCACGCGCTGCCGCGCGACGCCAGCGGCAAGCCGCGCACCGAGATCCTGCAACTGGTCGCCATGAACCAGCTCGATCTGATCGAGCCGATGATGAAGAACGATCAGGACCGCGCCTTCCTGAAGGACATTTTGGAGCAGCGCAAAAACCTGCGTGACCGCTTCAATTTTGAGGCGGACCTGCCGGCGGGCTGACAAGCTGCCCGCGCCTTGAAGCGTCCACATTGGCGATAGAGAAGCAGTCGGATAACGCAGGTTTGGCGGAGTTATGGAGACTCGGGGGACGAAGATGCATCGCGTGGCTGGCGGCCTGATCGCCGGCCTTCTGTTGCTGGCCACCGCACCCGCAATGGCCGAATCTCCGGCAGAGCAGATCTCCAGCTTCCGCCTCAAGCATGGTGAGGTCCGCGTCGTGCGCGATGCCACCCTCGACCGCATTGCGATGGACCAGGCACGGGCGATGGCGGCGAAGGATGATCTCAGCCACGAGACGCTCGGCCCGTTCAACAGGCGCATCGCACCGGCCGGCGCGGGCCGTGCCGCCGAGAACATTGCTTACGGCTACGACAATTTCGAGAAGACGCTCGGCCAGTGGATCGACTCCTCCGGCCACCGCAAGAACCTGCTTCTGCATGACGCCTCCCGCGTCGGAATCGCGAGCGCCAAGAATGCCAGCGGCAAGCGCACCTATTGGGCCATGGAGATCGCCGGCGATTACGAGCAGAAGCGTGGCAAGGGCAAGAAGGACACGGAGCCGCTGGTCGCCGTAAAACGCGAGGCCTCTCCCGCGAGCAAGCCCAAATCCAGCAACTGCCACATCAAGCTGCTCGGCCTCTGCATCTGAACGACGCCAGGCATTGTTCCTTGCTGTCCGCCATCTTGCCCGCATTGTTCGGCGCGTCTAATTCATGCAGAAAGATGGCGAGAAGCGGAGGCCCAGTTGATCGACATCGCGCGAATACGTGCCGACACGCCTGCCACCAGCCGGCTCACATACCTCCATAACGCGGGGGCCGCTCTCATGCCCGCGCCGATTATCGAGGCGATGAAGCAGCATATCGATCTGGAAGGCGAGATTGGCGGCTATGCTGCCGCCGACCGGGAATCCGATCGGCTTGATGCCGTCTACGGCTCGGTAGCGCGCCTGCTGAATGCCGCGCCGGACGAAATCGCCCTCGTGGAGAACGCGACGGTTGCCTGGCAGATGGCATTCTATGCGCTGCCGTTCCGCACCGGCGATCGCATCCTGACCGCCGAGGCGGAATATGCCGCCAATTATGTCGCGTTTCTTCAGGTCGCCAAGCGGACGGGCGCGATCATCGAGGTCGTGCCGAGCGATGCCAGCGGCGAGCTCGACATCCACGCGCTCGAGCGCATGATCGATGAGCGCGTGAAACTGATCGCTATTACCTGGGTTCCGACCAATGGCGGGCTCGTCAACCCTGCCGCAGCGATCGGCAAGATCGCGCGAGCGCGAGGTATCCCCTACCTCCTCGACGCCTGCCAGGCGGTCGGCCAGATGCAAGTCGACGTCGAAGCGGTAGGCTGCGACATGTTATCGGCGACCGGCCGCAAGTTTTTGCGCGGCCCGCGGGGGACCGGCTTTCTCTACGTCCGCCGGGCGCTGCTGCAACAGCTCGAGCCCCCGATGATCGACCACTTCGCGGCGCCCTGGGTCTCGCGGGATGAGTACCGGCTCCGCGACGATGCGCGTCGTTTCGAGACCTGGGAGAACAACTACGCAGCCCGGCTGGGACTCGGCGCGGCCATCGATTACGCCCTGGATATCGGAATAGGCCCGATCGAACAGCGCTGCCGCATGCTTGCGGACCGCCTTCGCAGCGGCCTCACCTCCATTCGCGGCATCAAAATTCGTGACCTCGGACGCACGCCGGGTGCCATCGTCAGCTTCACGATGGAGGGGTATGAGGCCGAGGCCATCGTCACCAGCGCCGGCGCGGCCGGCATCACGATCGGCGCATCGGATCCATCGAGCACCCGCATCGACTCCGAGGTGCGCTCCCTGCCGGTGCTCGTGCGCGCATCCCCGCATTACTACAACACGGAGGCCGAGATCGATCGGCTGATCGGCCACCTCGCAGGTTTGGCGCCGCGATAGCGACGCTCAGGTGCAGCGTGCGCTCAGCCCGGATGCGCCGAGCTTGGCCATGACCTCGTCGAGATGCGCGCTATCGCGGGTTTCGATGACGAGTTGCAGCAGTGTCGCCTTAGCCGGCAGATCGGAGAACGTCCGCTGGTGCGAGACCTCGATGATGTTGGCGCCGGCCTCGGCCAGCAGCGCCGCGACCGCGGCCAATTGCCCGGGCCGGTCGGGGATATCGAGCGACAATTGGGTCAGCCGGCCCTCGCGCGCAAGCTCACGCGTGAGCACCGAGGCGATCAGCCTTGTGTCGATATTGCCTCCGCTCAGGACCAGCCCGACTTTCTGGCCGGCGAAGCGCGACGGATCTGACATGACCGCCGCGAGGCCCGCGGCGCCGGCGCCCTCGACGACCGTCTTCTCGATCGAGATCAGGGTTGCGACCGCGCGCTCGAGCTCGGCTTCGTTGACGAGCGCAATGTCGTCGACGAGGTGGCGGACGATCTCGGTGGTAATCTTACCGGGCGATTTCACCGCAATGCCTTCGGCCAGCGTATCGCCACGCGCGGGCAGAGTGCCGCCGTGGATGGCGTTGTACATCGAGGGATAGAGCCAGGCCTCGACGCCCAGAATCCGCAATGATGGCTTCAAGGACTTCGCGGCTATGGCAATGCCGCTGATCAGGCCACCGCCGCCGATCGGGACGACCAGCGTATCGAGCTCCGGCACCGCCGTGAGCATCTCAAGCCCGACCGTGCCCTGCCCCGCAATGACCAGCGGATCGTCGTAAGGGTGGACGAAGATCATGTCGCGGGCCTCGCCGTGGCTTCGCGCGAACGCGGCAGCCTCCTCCAGCGTCGCGCCGGTAACGACCACCTCAGCACCGTGATGCCTGGTATTCTCGACCTTCACCATCGGTGTGCCCACGGGCATCACGATGGTGGCGGGAATGCCGAGCCGCTTGGCGTGATAGGCCACGCCCTGCGCATGGTTTCCCGCCGACATCGCGACCACGCCGCGCGCACGTTCTTCCGGCGTCAGCGCCGTGAGCCGGTTCAGCGCGCCGCGCTCCTTGAACGAGGAGGTGAATTGGAGGTTCTCGAATTTGAGCCAGATCTCGCAGCCGCAGATGTTGCTCAGCGTCCGGCTGTAGCTACAGGGCGTTTCGACCACGGCGCCCCGGATCGTAGCGGCAGCGGCATGAATGTCGCTCGGTGCGACCGGAAAGCTGCTAGGATCGGAGGATACGGTTTGGGACAACTCGGCCATAGGACAGCATAGAGCATTTGGCCGGCCCGGGCGATAAGCCGAGCGCTATTTGGTAAATTCCCGCGATCGTGAAGCCCGCCACAGCGTCCACAGCGTGCGCAACCGCGACGCCGGCTGCGGCGCGAACGGATTGCGCCTCGGCCGCGACAGGCGCTTGAGATCGGCCCGTGCCTGGCTTAGCGGCAGAAACGCGGGCCGGACCGACGGCGGCACCTCCGCGAGCACCGATATGGCCGTTGCCAAATGTTGCTGCGCCTCGCTCACGAGCTGATCCAAGACAGCCCCGAGATTGGAGCTCTCCTTACCGGCAAAGACATCTTCCATCCCGCAGTCGTGGCTATCCAGAATCTGCTGCGGCAGGAACAGTTGCCGGTGCGCTGCATCGCGCGGCAAATTAGTAATCACCTGCGCGATGCCCTGCGCCAGCCCGGCGTGCCGCGCGAGATGCTCGACGGCTTCCGAAGGCGGCGCCATGATCCGGGCTGCGAGCGTGAACAACGCCGAACAGGTCGCGGACAGATAGCCTTCGAGCGCCGTCATCGTCGGCATCGGATCGTTGTAGAGATCGAACTGGTGCTCGTCGGCGAGCAGCGACAATGGCTCGACCGGCACCTCGAAATCGCGGATCGCCCGCAGTAGCTCTGCCGCGACCGGATTGCCCTCGACGCTGCCATGGGCGTGGCCTGACAGCATGTCGGTCCACCATTGCAGGCGGATTTCGCCGGGCAAGGGCTGGCTCACCTGATCGCGGACGCGGACGATCTCGACATTGAAGGCGTAGAGCGCCAGCAGCGCGCGACGCTCGACGGCGGGCACGAACAGCGTTGCGGCATAACGCGGGAAGTCATGGCTGCGGACGAGGTCGGCGCAGAAGGCCTCATTATCGGCAACCGGCGTAGTGCTGTTCATGGCACGGCGATCAGCGCGGCCGCGACGCGACGCCGTTCGCCGATCATGATGTTGTAGGTGCGCACGGCGGGACCGGTCTGCATCGTGTCCAGCACCACTCTCACCGCCCTCAAGGCCTGTCGCAGCTCCGGCGGCGGCAGCCAGACCCCGGTTCCAGTGCCGACCAGAAGCGTGTCGATGCTGTTGGCAGCGGTGAAAACCCGCTCAAGCGAATAGCGGTCGATCCTGGCGGGATCGGTCACGTCCCAGGCCCAGATCGCGTCGGGCAGGCAGAGCAGCGAGCCCCGATGCGACATGCCCGCAAAGGCAAAGCCGCCCTTGCCATAGGCCTCAATTGGCGCCGAGCGCGGGAAATGCGGTGCGTTGGGATCGCCGGCCATGCGCTTCGTCCGAATGAGCTTACTGCCGTCGCAAACGCTTGCGAGGGCATGCGGTTCGGATCATGCCTTGTTTTTCTTCGCCGGCGTAGTCACTTCGACCGCATCCTCGCGATGCTCGCCGACGCCGAGATAGATCAGGATCGGCGCCGCGATGAAGATCGAGGTGTAGGTGCCGACCAGCACCACGCCGAACATCATGACGGCCGTGAAGCTGTGAATGGCATGCCCGCCGAACAGCAGCAGCGCCAGCAGCGCCAGTGTCACAGTGAAGTGGGTGATGATCGAGCGCGACAGCGTCGAGTTGATGGACTCGTTGAGCAGCTGCGGCATCGGCATCTTCTTGTAGCGCCGCAGCATTTCACGGATGCGGTCATAGATGACGACGGTGTCGTTGAGCGAATAGCCGAGAATGGTCAGAAGCGCGGCGATGCTGGTCAAGTCGAAATCGACCTGGCTGATCGACATGAAGCCGATCGTCAGCACGATATCGTGCACGTTGGCGATCATGGCGCCGAGCGCGAACTGCCATTCGAACCGGAACCAGAGGTAAATCAGGATCGAGACGATCGCGAGCATCAGGCCGAGCATGCCGAAGGCCAGCAACTCGCCGGAGACGCGCGGACCGACCACCTCGACGCGGCGATATTCGAAGGAATCACCGAGCGCGCCGCGGACTTTCTGCACGGCTTCCTGCTGGGCGGCATCACCGCCGGGCTGCTCCGCGACGCGGATCAGGACGTCCGCGGGACCGCCGATTTGCTGGATCTGGACTTCGCCCAGGCGCAGACCATCCAGTGTCGTGCGCATCGCTGCGATGTCGGCGGTGCCGGACTTGGCCCGCACCTCCAGCAGCGTGCCGCCGCGGAAGTCGATGCCGAAATTCAGGCCGTGGGTGAAGAATAGCGTGATGGCGACGATCGACAGCGCCGCCGAAATCGGGAAGCTGATGCGGCGGAAGCGCGTGAAATCGAAATGCGTATCGTCCGGGACGATGCGCAGCGACGGCAGCCAGCCGAACACCGAAACCACGGTGAGGACAGCAATCAGGATGCCGAGCCCGATGAGAACAATGTGAGTCACGGTCAGGCTCCTAGATCGGCACGCTCTGCGGCCGCTTCCACCGCACCCACCCAGCCACGATCAGCCGGGTCAGCGTAAAGGCGGTGAATACCGTGGTGATGATGCCGATGCCGAGCGTCACGGCGAAGCCGCGCACTGGGCCGGTGCCGATATAGAACAGCACAGCAGCGGCAATGAAGGTCGTGATGTTGGAATCGAGGATGGTCGCAAGCGCCCGCTTGAACCCGGCATCGATGGCCGAGATCGCGTTGCGGCCGCCGCGCAGCTCCTCGCGGATGCGCTCATAGATCAGCACGTTGGAATCGACCGCAATGCCGACGGTGAGCACGATGCCGGCGATGCCGGGCAGTGTCAGCGTGGCATTGAGCAGCGACAGCAGGCCGAAGATCATCGCGACGTTGATCGCCACCGCGATGTTGGCGAACACGCCGAACAACCGATAGGTCAGCAGCATGAACACGATGACCATGATCGAGCCGACATAGGCCGCAAGCTCGCCCTTCTCGATCGAGTCCTGGCCGAGGCCCGGACCGACTGTACGCTCTTCGACCACCGTGAGCGGCGCCGGCAGCGCGCCGGCGCGCATCAGGATCGCGAGATCGTTGGCGGACTGGACCGTGAAGCTGCCCGAGATCTGCCCCTGCCCGCCCGTGATGGGCTCGCGAATGACAGGTGCCGAGATCACCTCATTGTCGAGCACGATCGCAAACGGCAGACCCACGTTTTCCTGCGTAGCCTGCGCGAACTTGCGGGCGCCGGTCGAATTGAAGCGGAAGGAGACGATCGGCTCGTTGGTACGCTGGTCAAACCCGGTCTGCGCATCGTTGAGCTCGGCGCCCGAGACCAGCACCTGCTTCTTGACGACGTAAGGCACCTTCGGCGAGCTCTGGCTCATCAACAGCTCGGATTCCGGCGGCACTCCACCCCGCTGCGCCTGGTCCGGCGGCACGGAGGTGTCGACCATCCGGAATTCCATCTTCGCGGTCTTGCCGAGCAGTTCCTTCAGATGGGTCGGATCCTGAAGGCCCGGGACCTGCACCAGGATGCGGTCGTTGCCCTGGCGCTGGATCACGGGCTCGACGGTGCCAAGTTCGTTGACGCGGCGTTCGACGATCTGGATCGATTGCTCGATGGTCTTGCGCATGCGCTCGACCATCGCGGGCTGCGACAGCGCCAGGCGGATCAATCCGCCGCCGGCATCGGTCACCTCAAGGTCGCGCTGGCTGCTCGACCCGAGCAGGCCACCGATCGGCTGCGCCAGGTCACGCAGCTTGGCGAAAGCCGTCTGGAGGTCGGTGTCCTTGACCCGGACTTCGACCGTGTCGCCGCGCGTCACAAGGCCGGTATAGCCGATCTTGGCATCGCGCAGCGCGCGACGGACATCGTCGCGGACCTGGTCGAGCTTCTCTTTCTTCACGTAGGCGGAATCGACCTCGAGCAGCAGATAGGAGCCGCCCTGGAGGTCGAGGCCAAGCACCAGCCGACGCTGCGCCCAGGCCGGCCAGGTCTTGACCTGCGCCTCGGGGAAGAAGTTCGGGACCGCGCAGAGGCACACGATCAGCGCCGTCAGGATAATCCCGAGCGCCCTCCACCGCGTGAAATACAACATCGACTGGACCTGTCAGATCAGGAGATTTGAGAGACTCGCGCGGACGCTCACTTCGCCGCGGTGTCGTCCTTGGCGCTTTCCTTCGCGCTTTCTTTGGCCGGCTCGCCCTTGGCGCGCACGCCAGAGACCATCGAACGCATCTGGCGCACACGTACGCCGTCGGCGATCTCGAACTCGATCTGGTCGTCATCGACCACCTTGGTGACCTTGCCGACGAGGCCGCCCGAGGTGACGACGGTGTCGCCGCGGCGGATGTTCTTCACGAGTTCGGCATGGTCCTTCACCTTCTTCTGCTGCGGACGCAGAATCAGGAAGTACATGATCACGAAGATCAGGGCGAACGGCAGCAGCGACATCAACATGCTGTTGGTGTCGCCGGCGCCCGCAGCCTGGGCATACGCAGGAGTAATGAACATTCGGACGATCCTCGTGGAAACGGGGGAAAACCGGTCAGGCCCCTGGGGCGACCGGTTCGGTCAAATTCGCGCGGACTATAGCGGCCACCGCCCCAATTGCAACGCTGCCAGACCGTCGATTTAGCCACCTTGCGGCACGGCTTCAGGCCCGATAAGGCTGCATTCTCAGGAACTTCGGACATGCCCAGAAAACCAAGCAAAAGCCCGGCCGGCAAAGGCCCCCGTACCCCTGCCGGAAAGCCCGCCCGCGTCGCGGCAAAACGCCTCAAGGTAGCCATCAAGGCAGCCCCCATCGACCTCTCCCAGGAGCGCATCGTCCGCGCGCTGGAGACCATTGCGGCCCACCTCGCCGCCCAGGGGAAGCCGGCCGCAACGCCCGAATCGTTCGCGCAGGCGGATGCCTATGTCTGGCACCCAGACGGCCGCCTCGCCGCGGTGCCTCGGGTCAGCCGCGTCGAGCTGTTCCTTTTGAAGGGGGTCGACCGGATGCGCGACATCCTGATGGAGAACACCGAACGCTTCGCCAATGGACTGCCCGCCAACAACGCCCTGCTCTGGGGCGCGCGCGGCATGGGCAAGTCGTCACTGGTGAAGGCGGCGCACGCCAGCATCAACGCGGACCGCAAGGCCTCCGAGAAACTGAAGCTGATCGAAATCCATCGCGAGGACATCGAAAGCCTGCCCGCACTGATGGAGCAATTGCGCGCCTCGTCCTTCCGCTTCATCGTGTTCTGCGACGATCTCTCCTTCGACGGCAACGACGCCTCGTACAAATCGCTCAAGGCCGTGCTCGAAGGCGGCATCGAGGGGCGGCCCGAAAACGTCATCCTCTACGCCACCTCCAACCGCCGCCATTTGCTCGCGCGCGAGATGATCGAGAACGAGCGCTCGACCGCGATCAATCCCGGCGAAGCGGTCGAGGAGAAGGTCTCGCTGTCGGATCGCTTCGGCCTCTGGCTCGGCTTCCACCGCTGTAGCCAGGACGAATACCTCGCCATGGTGCGCGGCTATTGCAGCCATTTCGGCGTCAAGGTCGACGATGAAGCGCTCGAACGCGAAGCGCTGGAATGGTCGACCACGCGCGGCTCGCGCTCAGGCCGCGTCGCCTGGCAGTTCGTGCAGGAGCTTGCCGGACGGCTCGGCGTGAAGCTGACGGCGAAGTAGTGCTGAGAACGTCGCCACCTTCACAGGTGTCATCGCCCGCGAAAGCGGGCGATCCAGTATTCCAGAGACGGCTGTGATCAATCGAGAGGCCGCGGCGTACTGGGTCGCCCGGTCAAGCCGGGCGACGACGGCGCGTTTGTGGTGACGCCTGCTCTGCGGGCCCGCGCCTCACGCCCCGTTCAGGAATTGAAGCGGGTCAACCGGGCTCGATCCCTTACGGATCTCGAAGTGGAGCTGCGGCGACGCCACCTCCCCGGATTGACCCGACTTGGCAATGACCTGACCGCGCTTGATGGTATCGCCGCGCTTCACCATCAGCTCACTCGCATGGGCATATGCGGTGACGTAGCCGTTGGAGTGCCGAACCAGGACCAGATTGCCATAACCCTTCAGCTCGTTGCCGGAATAGGCAACGACACCGTCTTCAGCCGCCTTGACCGGCGTACCTTCGGGCACCGCGACATTGATGCCGTCATTGGACTTGCCGTTGGTCTTGGCGCCGTAGCTCGTGATCACCTTGCCACGCACCGGCCAGCGGAAGGTCGGCAGCGAGCTGGTGGTCTCCGCAGCCTTCGCCGGTGTCTCGACAGGCTTCTCTTCGATATTGGTGGTGGCCTGGGCCAGACGCGCGCTCTGCGCCGGCGCGGCAATAGAAGCCATCTTGGTTGCGGGCGCAGGCGCGGCTGCAACGGGTTGCAGCGCGGCCGCAACGGGCACGGCCGCGACAGCCGCCGGAGCAACCGGTGCTGCGAGCGCGGCGGTCCTGGCACCGGGCACGGTCAGCTTGGTGCCGAGCTTGAGTTTTGTCGACGGGTTTAGACCATTGGCGCGGGCGAGCTCGGCCGCCGAGATATGGTTCTTGCGCGCGATGCTGGCGAGCGTGTCGCCGTGATTGACGAAGTGGCTGCTCGGCGGCGCGGCCATTGCCGCAACCGGCTTCGCCACGGGCGCCATCGCGGGAGCAGCCGCGACCGGAGCCATCAGCGGCGCGGGCGCAGCAGCCGTCGCTCCGGGATGCGGGATGACCAGTTGCTGGCCGGGCGAGAGCGCGCGCGGGCCCTTGTAGCCGTTGGCGGCCATGATCGCCTGCGGCGTGACGTGATAGCGTTTGGCGAGCACGTCGAGCGTGTCGCTGGTGCCGACGATGATCTTGGTCCCGCCGGGCGGCTGGGCGGCCGCGACCGAGCGCGGCGGCACGGTGCCGGTGGTTTCAAGACGCGGCTGGGCCGGCGGCGTATAGGACCCGAGGCCACGTCCGCCTCCGGAGACGCCCCCACCCGCTGCAACCGGATAGGATTGCGGGGCTGCAACCGCTGGCGGCGGCAAGGGCTGAGACTGGTAGTAGCCGGACTGCGTCTGCGGCCGCGCATATTGCGGCAGCTCGCGCGGCGGCGGTGCCTGCTGTACCGAACCGGTCTGCTCGGACGCAAAGGGATTGGAGAAATTCGACTGGGACAGCCGCGACTGCATGTCGGCGCTACACCCAGCAAAGCTGAAGGAGATCAGCGCCAGCACCGCAACCTGCGGCACGCGGCGCGAGTAAAGCAACTCGGCGACTACAGACATGGTTACTCACTCGTACGCAACAGAACTGGTCTTTTAAGTAAACACGCGCCGAGTAAATAACGGCTTAACCCTCCCAATAAGATGTTGGCAGCACAGCCAATCCGGAGTTCTACAGCTCCCGCGCCACGCCCGGCAGCGCCGGCACGAAGCGGACCTCGACGAGTTCCTTGCGCTCGATGCCGGCCTCGCCCCGGCGGAGGCGGGTCAGCGTCTGCACGCCCTGATGCGGGCCGACTGGCGCGATCAGGATGCCACCGACCTCGAGCCGTTCGATCAGGTTCTCCGGAATCTGCTCCATCGCCGCGGTGACGATGATACGGTCGAACGGCCCGATGTTGGGGGGCAAATTGAGGCCGTCTCCCAGCATCACCTCGACATTGTGGAAGCTGAGCTTCTCAAGCCTGGCGCGCGCGGCATCCGCGAGCCTGCGGTAGCGCTCGACCGTCAGCACCTGGCCCGCCAGCCGCGACAGCACGGCGGCCTGATAGCCGGAGCCGGCGCCGATCTCTAGCACGCGGTGGCTCTTCTGGAGCTGGAGCTGCTCGGTCATGTAGGCGACGACGAAGGGTTGGCTGATGGTCTGCCCGCAAGCAATCGGCAGCGCGCTGTCGCGATAGGCGCCGTCGCGATCTCCGGCCTCGACGAACAGCTCGCGCGGCACCTCCTCCATGGTCCGCAGCACGGCCTGATCGCTAATGCCCCGGCGCCTCAGCGTGAGCTGAAACATCATCTTTTCCGGCGGATGCTGATGGGAGGTCATTGCTGTCTACGTTCGTCTCGGAGGGCTGGATCGATGGTTTGCGTCGCAACGGCCCAGGCGAGAATCTTGTTCCGGCTCAGGAACCTATGATAGCCTTCCGGCGCAGCACTTGACCACAATCGGCTCGCGACAGATTAAGCTATTTGCGGATTTGCGTTGGCCTAAACGCGCATTGCGTCGCTTGGTGTTATCTGCGAACGTTTTCCGGAATGGGCAAGGACTCGGTTATGACTGCGACAGGGCTTTCGGGCCGCTCTGTGTTCCTCGTCGAGGACGAGGTCATGATCCGGATGATGGTCGCAGATATGCTGGAAGAGCTCGGCTACAAGGTCGCGGCTGAAGCGGGCGATATCACCGAGGCGCTGCGGCTTGCACAATCGACCGAATTCGACCTCGCGATCCTCGACGTCAACGTCAACGGCAAGGTCATCTCGCCGGTTGCCGACCTGATCAAGGCGAAGGGCTGCCCCTTCATCTTCGCGACCGGCTACGGCTCGTCGGGCCTGCCCGAGCAATATCGCGACCGGCCGGCGCTTCAGAAGCCGTTCCAGCTCGATGCCCTCGGCAAGACCATCGAGGCCGCGCTGCGCGGCGGCTAGCCCTGTTTCCAAGCCGTTACTTATTTCAGCGTCACGCTTAGCGCTTCCGAAAACGCTTCGTTGGTGCGGTCGAGCCTGAGCGGCGTGACCGAGACGTAGCGCTCGCGCAGCGCTGCGAGATCGGTGCCTTCGGCAGGCGTGTCCAGCATCGCCGCGCGTTCGAAGCCGATCCAGAAGTAAGGGTTGCCGCGACCGTCCCTGCGCTCGTCGATCTTGAGGAAGCCGAGATTGCGCTTGCCCTGCCGCGTCACACGGATGCCCAGCACATCTTCCGGCGCACAGGCCGGGAAGTTGACGTTGATGACCGTGTCCTTCGGGATGCCGGCAGCAATCACCTTGCGCAGGATGTCGGGCCCGAATTTAAGCGCGGTATCCCAGAGTGGCCGCTCGCGCGTCTCGACGCTGAATTCCTGCGACAACGCGAAGGATGGGATCCCCAGAATGGTGCCTTCAAGTGCACCGGCAATGGTGCCGGAATAGACCACGTCCTCGGCAACGTTGCGGCCCTTGTTGACGCCGGACAGCACGAGGTCGGGCAGCTTGGCGCCGAGAATATGGCGCGCGCCCATGATGACGCAGTCGGTCGGCGTGCCGCGCACCGCGAAGTGCTGTGGGCCGACTTCGCGCAGGCGCAGGGGATCGTTCAGCGACAGCGAATGCGACACGCCCGACTGGTCGAGCTCAGGCGCCACCACCCAGACATCGTCGGACAGCGCGCGTGCGATCTCCTCCACGACCTTGAGGCCGGGAGCGTGGATGCCGTCGTCATTGGTGCAGAGAATACGCATGCCGGAGGTCGATTCCTGAAATGGGGTCAGGCCGTCTTATCCGGCTACGGCCGATCAGGCAAACCGGCCGAATCCGAGAATTCGGCCGGTACAAATGCACGTCTCCTTTGTGATCTAGCTCATTGCGGTGCTGCAACGCCGCATCCTATTTTTCCTGGGCATTTTCTGGCGACTGGGCACGGAATGACCCGCTTTGCAGCCGCAATCCTCCTCGGTCTCGGCCTCTGCATGGCAGGCGCCGGATGGGCGCAGGATTCGGAGCCTGCGGACCGCTGCTTTCCCTGGCAGGAGTTCCGCAACAGCGTCTGCGTCGCCAAACCGGCCCCAATTGCGCCCGCGCCGATCCTGGCAGCGCCGGAGCCAAGTCCGCTTCCCACCCCGGCCGAGAACAGCGCGACGAGCATCCCGCTCGCATGTCCGCCCAACTCCCATGTCGAGGGCGGCGCCTGCATCATCGATGCGTCCCCCGCCCCACCACGCGCGCTGATCACAATCACATGCAACGGCGGCACGGCGAGCAATGGACAATGCACCTGTCCGGCCGGCTACGAATTGATGCCGGCGGGGACGGACCCCGGCGGGACATGCGTGCGGGCCAATGCGGAGAATTGCATCGGCGGCGCGATGACAGTCGCGGGCCAGTGCCTGTGCAACGGCCAGGTCACGATGTCCGGGCAGGTCTACGATCTCGAATTCGCCAAGGGCCAATGCGTGCCGAAGCGATGCCCGCGCGATGCTCCCTGCGTCACGGCCGCAGCCAAGCCGGAGACCGACGCGTCGCCAAAATTGTCACCGGAGGAGCCGTCGCGCGACTGCGGCCGCGGCATGGTCGCGACGCGCCATGGCTGCATGCCGGCGCGGCATCGCTCGCACGCGACCGATCCGGGCACGTATTTCCGGATCACACCAAACTACCCGAGCCCAATGCACTATTAGCTAGCGGCGGATTCGCCATTGCGGCAGGAAGCGCGCGAGCTTGCCCTCCGCACGCAGCTTCATCGCCGGCACGACCGGGCTCTCGACGGGCGATGTTTCAATCACACCGAGCGCTTCGAGCTGCGCGATGATCGGAGCCGACACGGGCGTCTGCGGATGGCGGCTCCGCGCCATCGTCACGGCCTTGTCAAAATCCTCGACATTGACGCCGGGCTTGGCCCGCCGGCTCTGCACATGGGCATCGTCCCAGAGTCGCGCGACGTCGATGTCCAGCACGCCACGCAGGCGTTGATCGACGGCCTGAACGCCAGCGCCGGTCACCGCCCATTGTCTGCCGACCCAGAAGATGTCGCGGTGCAAGGCCATGAACGGTTCGTTCGCGTTGACGGGCGGCCGGTAGGATAACCGGCCGCCCGATCTTCGCAACCAAACGTTTCTGCCGCAACACCCGGCAATGGAGCGTTACTCGCGCGCGACGACCTTCAGCCCGCCCATATAGGGCTGGAGCACGTCGGGGACCGCGATCGAGCCGTCCTCCTGCTGATAGGTCTCCATCACCGCGATCAGCGCGCGGCCAACCGCCGTGCCGGAGCCGTTCAGCGTGTGCACGAAGCGCGGTTTGCCGTCCGGCCCACGCGAGCGCGCATCCATGCGGCGTGCCTGGAAATCACCGCACACCGAGCAGCTTGAGATCTCGCGGAACGCGCCGCCGCCGCCCTGCCCGGGCATCCAGACCTCGATGTCATAGGTTTTTTGCGACGAAAAACCCATGTCTCCGGTGCACAGCGTCATCACGCGGTAGTGCAGGTCGAGCTTCCGGAGCACCTGCTCGGCACACGAAAGCATCCGCTCCAGCTCGTCCTTGCTCGTCTCCGGCGTCGTAATCGAGACCAGCTCGACCTTGGTGAACTGATGCTGGCGGATCATGCCGCGGGTGTCGCGCCCGGCAGCGCCGGCTTCGGCGCGGAAGCACGGCGTCAGCGCCGTCAGCCGCATCGGCAATTGCTTCTCGTCGAGGATGGATTCGCGCGCGAGATTTGTCAGCGAGACCTCCGCCGTCGGAATGAGCCAACGACGGTCAGGATTCTGCTTGTACTCAAAGCCTAACACTTCGTGCTTTGCTTCGCGTGCAGCCTGGACGCCGTTCCCTTCGGCAAAGTCCAGGATGTGCTGCTTAGCTAGTTCGAAATTTACGTAGGCGTTCCTTATTTGATCATCCTCAGTTTCTACTCGGAATTGATCCGCGCTGAACTTAGGTAGCTGTGCAGTGCCATACATCACTTCGTCGCGAACCATGAGCGGCGGATTGATCTCGGTGTAGCCGTGCTCGTTGGTGTGCAGGTCGAGCATGAACTGGCCGATCGCGCGCTCGAGGCGCGCCAGCCCCTTCTTCAGCACGACGAAGCGCGCGCCGGAGAGTTTTGCTGCCGTTTCGAAATCCATGTAGCCGAGCGCGGTGCCGAGGTCGTCATGCAGCTTCGGCGCAAACGCGTAGTTGCGCTTGGCGCCGAAGACGTGGTGCTGGACATTGCCGTGCTCGTCGACGCCATCGGGCACTTCGTCGAACGGCAGGTTCGGGATCGCGGACAGCTCTTTCGTCAGCTCCTCGTCGGCTGCCTTGGCGGCGGCCTCGAGCTGCGGCATCGTGGTCTTGAGCTCCGCCACCTCGGCCATCAGCATGGCCGCCCGCGCATCGTCCTTCGCCTTCTTGGCGTCGCCGATCTCCTTCGAGGCGGCATTGCGCCGTGCCTGCGCCTGCTCCGAGGCCAGGATCGCCGCCCGCCGCGTCTCGTCGATCGCGAGCAGCGAAGCCGACAGCGGCTTCGATCCCCGCCGGGCGAGGCCGGCGTCAAAAGCTTGCGGATTGTCGCGGATCGATTTGATGTCGTGCATGGCCGTGGTCCTGAGGCTGGTTGCAAACTTTCAGCTTCCGAGTTGCAAGTTTGCAGATAGCGGGTCTCCCTAGCACGGCTGTCATCGCCCGCGAAAGCGGGCGATCCAGTATTCCAGAGACGGCAGTGATTCTTCGAGGGGCCGCGGCGTACTGGATTCCCCGCTTTCGCGGGGAATGACATCGGGGCGGCGGCGCCCTACTCCGCCGGATTGGCGTCCGACGACGCGTCGGTGCCGGAGGGAGCCTTCGCGGCGGCTGCCTTCTTCTCCACCATCGAGACCGCAATGATCGAACCCTCATAGAGCGCGAGCAGCGGAATCGCGAGCGAGCACTGGCTGAGCACGTCCGGCGGCGTCAGCACTGCCGCGATGATGAACGCGACGACGATAAAATAGCGTCGCTTCTCGCGCAGCATTTTCGAGGAGATGATGCCGATGCGGCCGAGCAGCGTCAGGATTACCGGAAGCTGGAAGGCAATGCCGAAGGCGAAGATCAGCGACATCATCAGCGACAGATATTCGCCGACCTTGGGCAACAGCTGGATCTGCGCGGTCTCGTCACTGCCGGCCTGCTGCATACCGAGCGAGAAGCGGACCAGCATCGGCAGCACGACGAAATAGACCAGCGCCGCGCCCAGCACGAAGAAGAACGGTGTCGCGACCAGATACGGCAGGAAGGCCTGCTTCTCCTGCTTGTAAAGGCCCGGTGCCACGAACTTGTAGATCTGCGTGGCGACGATCGGGAACGAGATGAAGCCGGCGCCGAACAGCGCGAGCTTGAGCTGCGTGATGAAATATTCCAGCAGCGCCGTGTAGATGAATTTCGAGTTCTCCGGCCCAGCGATCCACACGAACGGCCAGACCAGCACGTTGTAGATCTGCTTGGCGAAGAAGAAGCAGAAGATGAAGGCCAGGCCGAAGCCAAGCAGCGCCTTGATCAGCCGCGAACGCAGCTCGATCAAATGGTCCATCAACGGCGCCTTGCTGGCTTCGATATCGGCGTCGCTCATGACGCTTTGGCGTCCTTGATCGCCTCGGATGGCGCGGTGTCCTGGCTGACCTCGGCCGGTTCGACCTCGCGGGCGATCGCGAGCGGCTCGTTCACCGCAGCGTACGCCTCGGCTTCCACAAACGTCTCGGGCGTCGGGGCTTCCGGCGTAGTCGGTGTGGCCGGCGCTTCACTTGATGAAGTCGCCGGCGCTTCACTCGGAGTCGCTGACGCTTCGACGGCAGCGGCCGTGGTCGTCTCGGCCGGCTTGTCGAGCGCATCGACGCGGAGCGCGTCGCTGACGTCCTTCTGGAGCGAGGTCATCAAATTGTTGCCGGCAAAGCCGGACGCGGCTTCCTTGACCTCGTCAAAGCTCTTCTTGAGGTCGGCCATCTCGGCCTCGCGCATCGCTTCCTGAAACTGGCCCTGGAATTCGGCGGCCATCTTGCGGGCCTTGCCCATCCATTGACCGACCATGCGCAGCACGCCCGGCAACTCTTTCGGGCCGATGGCGACCAGGGCCACGACCCCGATCAGGACCAGTTCACTCCACCCGATGTCGAACATGACGTCTTCCGTTCACGCGAAATCACGATCGGCCCAATCCCTCACGCGCAGGATCGGGGCCACTACCCGCGTCTCGCGTGCTCCTGGCTCAGACGGCCTTGCTGCCGACGTCGGTTCGCGCCGCGGTCGGCGCAGCCGTGTGCTCGATGGACTTGGACGGCTCGGGCTTGTCGGCGACCTTGTCGTCGTCCTGCATGCCCTTCTTGAAGGCCTTGATGCCCTGTGCCACGTCGCCCATGAGATCCGAAATCTTGCCACGGCCGAACAGCAGCAGGACGACTGCGATCACCAGGATCCAGTGCCAAATGCTAAGCGAACCCATCCTGCAACCCTCCAAACACGCATGGCCGGGGACCCCGGCCGATCTTCACCGAAACCTAGGCTTCGCAGGTGTCAAAAACAAGGACCAAGGCAGCGCCAATTCGCTGTTGGCGCTACGTAATCTTGCTAGTGTTAACTGGTCGCAGGGGCCCCGTAGAAGGCGAGGTTATCAGCCCTCTTCGCCACCCTCATTGCCGCCTTCTGGCGTCTCGGGTTCGACCGCAGGCGCCAGCGCGAGATCGAGATCCTCACCCGGTTCCAGCGGATCCTCGTCCTCGCGCAGCGTCGGGTCATCCGACGGCGTGGGGACGCTGAATCCGGTCGGCAGACGTGAATCCAGCAGGCCCGTGCCCTTCAGCTCCTCGAGGCCCGGCAGATCGCCGAGTTGTTCCAGGGTGAACTGCGACAGGAAGTCCTCGGTGGTTCCGAAAGTCAGCGGACGGCCGGGCGTCTTGCGACGGCCGCGCGGCTTGATCCAGCCGGTCTCCAGGAGCACGTCGAGCGTACCCTTCGAGGTGACGACGCCGCGGATCTCCTCGATCTCGGCACGCGTCACCGGCTGGTGATAGGCGATGATCGCCAGCACTTCGATCGCCGCACGCGACAGGCGCCGGGTCTCGGTGCTCTCACGCGTCATCAGCCAGGCGAGATCGCCGGCGGTGCGGAACGTCCATTTGTTGGCGACGCGCACGAGGTTCACCCCGCGCAACGCATATTCGGCCTGCAGCTGTTCGAGCGCGGCCTTGACGTCGATGCCCTCCGGCATGCGCTTGGCCAGCGTCGCGGTATCGAGCGGCTCATTCGAAGCAAACAGCAGCGCTTCGAGCAGTCGCAATTCTTCGGGGCGCGCCTGGGATTCATTCTCCATCGGCTCGACCTCTTCTACGCGAACTTCCGCCAAAGCCATGGCAGCTTCTCCTTCTTGCACTTAGCCGACCGGCGCATCGGGCGCAGGAGCTGCGTCCGGAACCGGTTGATGGCGCCCCTTCCGGAAATAGATGGGCGCAAACGCCTCTTTCTGGTTCAGCTCCAGCTGACCTTCACGCACCAGCTCGAGCGCGGCGGCAAAGCTCGAGGCGAGCACCGTCGCGCGCTGCGTCGGATCGGCGACGTGCCGGAGCAGATAGTCGTCGAGAACGCCCCAATCATCCTGTTCGGTGATACTGCCGACCAGCCGCTCCAGCGTGGCGCGCGCCTCAGCAAGCGACCACACCGTGCGCTTGGCGAGATGCACGCTCGCCAGCACGCGCGACTGGCGCTGCGAGGCGTAGGCCGTGAGCAGGTCGTACAGCGTCGCCGTATATTTCGGATGCCTGATCTCGGCGATGTGCTCGGGCTCGCCGCGCGGAAAGATGTCGCGCAGCAATTGCTGCCTGTTCATCAGCCGGTTGGCCGCTTCGCGAATGGCTTCCAGCCGGCGCAGACGGTTGGCAAGCGCGGTCGCCATCTCCTCCGCGCTCGGACCTTCCGCACTCGGCGGCTCCGGCAGCAGCAGGCGCGACTTCAGGAAGGCGAGCCAGGCCGCCATCACGAGATAGTCTGCGGCGAGCTCGAGCCGGATCTTTCGCGCAGCTTCGATGAAGTGGAGATACTGGTCGGCCAGCGCCAGGATCGAGATCTTGGACAGGTCGACCTTCTGCTGCCGCGCCAGCGCGAGCAACAGGTCGAGCGGGCCTTCATAGCCCTCGACATCGACCACCAATGCCGGCTCGCCCTCGGCGAGCTCTGCGGGCCGCCCGGTTTCAAACGATAGGATTTCTGCGGTCATGCGGATGCCGTGCTTGCCCGTGCGATCAATGCGTCCAGTTCCGCGCGTGCGGCCGCCCGGTCGAACGGCTGCGGCGCCTTGCGCGCGGCGAGTGCGGCGTTCGCCCGCGCCAGCGCCCGGCCCGACAATTCCGGCGTCTGGCCGGCAACGTCACGCATCTCCTCGATGTTGCCGTTACAATGAAGCGCCATGTCGCAGCCGGCCGCAAAGATGGCCCGGGTCCGCTCGGCGAGGTTGCCCGCCAGCGCGTTCATCGACACGTCATCACTCATTAACAAACCCTGGAACCCGATTGCGTGGCGAATCACCTGAGCGATCATTGTCGCAGAAGTCGTCGCCGGATGGACGGGGTCGACGGCGCTAAACACAACATGTGCAGTCATCGCCATCGGCAGATCCGCGAGCGGCTTGAATGCCGCGAAATCGGTCCGGTCCAGCTCGTCCCGCGGCGTATCGACGGTCGGCAGCTTGAAATGGGTGTCGGCGGTCGCCCGGCCATGGCCGGGAATGTGCTTCAGCACCGGCAGCACGCCGCCCTGCTCCAAGCCCTCCGTGACCGCGCGGGCGATGGCCGCGACCTTGCCCGGCTCGGTGCCGTAGGCGCGGTTCCCGATCACGGCGTCAGCGCCCGCAACCGGCACGTCAGCCAGCGGCAAGCAATCCACGGTAATGCCGAGATCGGCGAGATCGGCCGCGATCAGGCGGGCGCTGAGGCGGGCTGCGGCGAGCCCGAGCGCCGAATCAGTGTCGTACAAGTTCGCGAACACGGCGCCCGGCGGATAGACCGGCCAGTGCGGCGGCCCCAGCCGCTGCACCCGTCCGCCCTCCTGATCGATCAGGATTGGCGCGTCGGCAGCATGCGCGACGCTCCGTAATTCCGCAACAAGTGCAGCAACTTGAGCCGGCGTGTCGATATTGCGCTTGAAAAGGATGAAGCCCCATGGGCGCTCAGCACGGATGAACTCCCGCTCAGCGGCGGTCAGTCCCGTTCCGGAAACGCCGGTAATGAAGGCCCGCGTGCTCATAGGGCCGATTAACCCTGCCCCGTGAGAGGGTCAAGGAATCCGCCGCTAATTCCTCTGGACGAAGCACGACGGCAGGCCAGCAGACTTCAGATTGTTGCAGGCCTGCACCGCCTCATCGGCCGAGCCAAACGGCCCCGCGAAGGCGCGGTAGACGATTCCCTTGCCCTTGTCGGTCAGATCAACCCGCTTGATCACCGGGGAGCGCGAGCCGAGGACGCTGCCATATTTGCTCTGAAGCACCCGATACGAGGCCTGCGCGCTGTCCTCGCTCTGCTGCGAGGAGACCTGCACGACAAAGCCGCCACCGGCACCGCTGCTCGCAGGTGCAAGCTGCGTCGGATTGGTCGCGGCCATCCGCTGCGGCGGCTCGGACGGCGCTGCCTGCGGTGACAACGAGAGCGGCTGGTTGGCGCTGGCATTGGCCGAGGTCGGCGGCGTACGCGGCGCGGCCGGTGCTGCGACCGGCTTCAGCGGTGCTGCCGGCTTGGTGGCCGACGGCGCGGCGACTTGCGGAGCGGTGCCGTCGGTCTGATCGCCTCTCACGGCCACAGTCTTGATCGAGCGCGGCGCGCTGTTCGGCATCGTTCCGTTGCTTGGAATCGAACCGCCAGTCGGCGGCGGAACGGTGGACGGCGAGACGCTCGCGACCGGCGGCGGGTTCGCGTTCTGGTTCAACGGCGGGAACACCACGCGGGGACCGGCCGCCTTGGTGTTGACGTCGACAGGCGCCTCCTCGCGCGGCACGATTTTCTCGCTGCCGTCACCGCTCACCATGCGGTCCGGCACCTTGGCCGAGGAGTCCGCCGGCGCCGGCACGACCTTGGTCGGCGTGTTGTCGGCCTTGATGATCGGCGGCTCGCCGCTACGGGGCGAGCNNNGAGCCGATATAGGTCTTGTAGGCGAACGCGGCGCCGGTTCCGACAACTGCGAGCGCCAGGATTGCCGCAACCGTTATCATGCCGCCGCGCGACTTCCTGGGCTCTTCGAGATCGGCCTCGGGATAGTCGCTCTGGAACGCGTAGGGATCGTCCGGATAGGCCGGCTCGCGCTGGAAATCCTGCTCGCCCGCCTCGAGCCGGCCGTAGAGCGCATCATCGTAGCGCGCCGGATCGGGCTGCTCCTGTGGCTCCTGGTAGGCCTGCTCCTGATGGTAGGCTTGGGCTTGGTGCGCCTGGTCTTGGTAAGCGTGATCCTGATAGGCCTGCGGCTGATGAAGATCAGGCTCGGGCGCCGTCGGCTGGGCCGAATAGCGATGCAACGGATGAACCGGGTTCACAGAGACGGGATAGTCAGGCTCGGGAGCGGGTGCCGGCTGCACATTGGCGCGCCGCATCCATGACGGCGGCCCGGGCTGAGGCGGCGCGGCCTGCTCGGCATAGTCCTGCTGAGAGTCGTCCTGCGGATAATCGTCTTCCTGATAGCTCTGCGTGGGTGCAGGCGCTGCCGGTGGCCGTGCACTCGGCCGGCCTTGCGCGGCGAAGGGATCAGTTTGCCCGATTAGGCGGGCGAGTTCAGCCAAGGGATCGCTTTCCGCTCTCCCATGCTGATCGCCACCGCGACCAAAGTCATCGGAAGGAAACGGTCTGTCCTGATATCGATCGGCCATCGTGATGATGCGTCCCTTCGGGAAAGCCGCGCGCCCCTCGACCAAGGCGCGGCTTTCGACCCACAAGGCTTTCAACCAAGTCTAAGCGATCCGGCTTCTGCCGGTATCCCCAAAATTCCCCTTAAGTAGTTCACCCCAAACTACCGCATCTCGTCCGGGGCATGGACGCCGAGGATGGCGAGGCCCGATGCCAAGACTGAGACGACGCCCTGGACCATGGCCAGCCGCGCCTTCGTTAGATCTGCATCATTATTGATAATGAAGCGTAAATAGGGCAAATCGCGCCCCTTCGTCCAAAGTGCGTGAAATTCGCTCGCTAAGTCATAGAGATAGAAGGCAATTCGGTGCGGCTCGTGGGCGCTGGCTGCCGCTTCCAGCATGCGCGGAAAAATTGCGAGCCGCTTGAGAAGGTCGAGCTCCACCGGGTCAGACAGCCGCTCCACCGCCGACTCACGAAGCCAAGCGATGCGCTTGTCTGCATCCTCTGGCAGGTCTGGGAACACCTCGGTCCGCGCGTTGCGGAAGATCGAGTGGCCGCGGGCATGGCCGTACTGGACGTAGAACACCGGGTTGTCGCGGGACTGCTCCATGACCTTGGCGAGGTCGAAGTCGAGCACTGCGTCGTTCTTGCGGTAGAGCATCATGAAGCGGACGGCGTCCTGGCCGACTTCATCCACCACCTCACGCAAGGTGACGAAGTCTCCGCTCCGCTTGGACATTTTCACCGGCTCGCCATTGCGCAGCAGCTTGACCAGCTGGACGATCTTGACGTCGAGCGCGCCCTTGCCGGAGGTCGTGGCCTTCACCGCCGCCTGCATGCGCTTGATATAGCCGCCATGATCGGCGCCCCAGACGTCGATCATCTCCGCAAAACCGCGGTCGAACTTGTTCTTGTGGTAGGCGATGTCGGAGGCGAAGTAGGTGTAGGAATTGTCCGACTTGATCAGCGGACGATCGACGTCGTCGCCGTAAGCTGTGGCCTTGAACAGCAACTGCTCGCGGTCCTCCCAGTCCTCGACCGGCGCGCCCTTCGGCGGCGGCAGGCGCCCCTCGTAGACGTCGCCTTTGGCCTTCAGGAAATCGATGGTCTCGGCAACCTTGTTGTTGCCGGTCTCGATCAGCGAGCGCTCCGAGAAGAACACGTCGTGGCGGATGTTGAGAGCGGCGAGGTCGCCCTTGATCTCGTCCATCATCATCGCGATCGCCTTGGCACGCACCGTCGGCAGCCATTGCGCCTCGCTCATCGCGCGGAGCTTGTCGCCATGCTCCTTCGCCAGTGCCGCGCCGACAGGCTTGAGATAATCGCCGGGATAAAGCCCTTCCGGGATCGCGCCGATATCCTCGCCAAGCGCCTCGCGATACCTGAGGAAGGCGGAGCGCGCGAGCACGTCGACCTGCGCGCCAGCGTCGTTGATGTAATACTCGCGCGTAACATCGTGGCCGCCGAACTGGAGCAGGCTCGCCAAGGCGTCGCCGAACACAGCACCGCGGCAATGGCCGACATGCATCGGTCCGGTCGGATTGGCCGAGACGTATTCGACATTGACCTTGGAGCCGCCGCGGACGCGGCCGTAATCGGCGCCCTCGCGCAGCACCGTCCGCAGCGCCTCCGCCCAGGCGGCGGGCTTGAGCGTCAGATTGATAAAGCCGGGACCGGCGACATCGACCTTGGCGATCAGCGCGTCGGCACGGAGCCGTTCGGCGATCTGCTCGGCGAGGTCGCGCGGCTTCGCCTTTGCCTCTTTCGCAAGCACCATGGCGGCGTTGGTCGCCATGTCGCCATGGGAGGCATCGCGCGGCGGCTCGACCACCACGCGCGAGAAATCGATGCCCTCGGGCCAACTGGCGTCGGCCGCGAGCGCGCGGCAGACAGCGTGCACGCGCCCGAGCACGTCGGCGAACAAATGCAGGGATGAGGATGTGTCGGGCATGGCCGCCGCCTAACGCAAATCCGGGGTCGAGTCAAAGAGCCGCTGGTGCTCGGTCAGGGCGAAACGGTCGGTCATTCCGGCAATGAAATTGCCGATCCGGCGGGCCCGGTCGGCCTCGTCGTCCCCCTCCGCTTCCACCAGCCATTCCGGCGGCAGCTCGCCCGGCGATGTCAGGTATTTTGCGAACAGGTCGAACAGGATCTGCTCCGCCTCCGCCATCACCCGCATCACGCGCTTGTGGCGGTACATGTGCTGGAAGAGGAATCGCTTGATGGCGGCCTCCTCATCGGCGACCTCGGCCGGGAACGCGACCAGCGCCCGGCTCTGCTGCCGGACGTCCTGGGCCGATTGCGGTTTCACGGCGGCGAGGTTCCTCTTGGCTTCCGCGAAGACCGCGCCGATCAGGTGCGAGATCAGCTCGCGTACCAGCTCGGCGCCACGCCTGACGTCTTCGAGATCGGGATAATGCGCCGAGGTCTCGGCGATGATCTCTGCCGTGAGCGGCATCACCTTGAGATCGTCGAGGTGAAACAGGCCGGCGCGCAGGCCATCGTCGATGTCGTGGGCGTCGTAGGCGATGTCGTCGGCGATCGCGGCCACCTGCGCTTCGAGCGAGGCGAAGCTCCAGAGCTCGAGGTCGTATGACTTGATGTAGTCGGCGATCCCGACGGGAATGCCGTGCTCACGATAGCGCCCGACCGGCGCGCCGCTGCGATCCGCTAGCGGCCCGTTGTGCTTGACGATGCCTTCCAGCGACTCCCAGGTCAGGTTGAGCCCGTCGAATTCGGGGTAACGATGCTCCAACGAGGCTACGACGCGCAACGCCTGGGCGTTGTGGTCGAAGCCGCCAAAATCCCTCAGGCAGGCGTCCAGCGCCCTCTCGCCGGCGTGCCCGAACGGCGGATGACCGAGATCATGGGCGAGCGCCAGCGTTTCCGTGAGGTCCTCGTCGAGCCCGAGCTGCCGGGCCAGTGCGCGGGCGATCTGCGCCACTTCCAGCGAATGGGTCAGCCGGGTCCGGTAGTGGTCGCCCTCGTGGAACACGAACACCTGGGTCTTGTACTTCAGGCGGCGGAACGCGGTGGAATGGATGACCCGGTCACAATCTCGCCGGAACGGGCTGCGGGTCTGGCTCGGCGGTTCCGCGACCAGCCGGCCACGGCTGCGATCGGGGTCGCAGGCATAGGGCGCACGGGTGGCAGCCATTCCGACGGACACGGCGAATTTAGTCCCTATCCATTTGATTCTGCGTATGGTGACACTTAACTATGCCGGGTGCGGGATACCAAATGAATTGGGCAAATGAATTTGGTATGACCGCGGGACTAGCGGAGACGAAGATGACGACTGACGTGACCATCAGTGACAGGGCCGCACGCCGGATTGGGGAGATCCTCAAGGGTGAAGGGTCTGGCGCGATGCTGCGGATCTCCGTCGAGGGCGGTGGCTGCTCCGGCTTCCAGTACAAGTTCGACATCGACCGTGCCCGCACCGACGACGATCTCGTGATCGAGCAGGCGAATGCAGTGGTCCTGGTCGATTCCGCCTCCCAGCCGTTTTTGGCGGGATCGCAGGTCGATTTCGTGGACGATCTGATCGGCGCCTCGTTCCGCGTCAACAATCCGAATGCGACCGCCTCGTGCGGCTGCGGGACCAGCTTCTCGATCTAGCCCGATTCAAAATCTGAAAAACAACCCCATGCACAGTAGCCGGGACGCCGGCGCGGCCAGTTTCGGCTTTTGCGAAGTACATTTGACCCGTCGGGCAAAACAGGGGTAGGATGTGATCATCGCGATATCCCCAAGGGCTGGGAGCTAGACCGGGCACACCCACGATCGCGAAAGTTTTGTTTGAGCGAGTCTGCCGCAGCACATCAAGTGATTAGGTGTCAGTCGTGACGTGGTCCCACGCTTGTTCATTGTATCCGATAAGCCAGTTCAAAGCGTAGTGCCTTTCTTGCGTCACGCCAGGATCGAGACCCGCCGGTACCTCCTGTCCCCCAATACGGGCATTTCTAACAGCCCAGTGGTACCTGTAGATCAGATCGGCCTGATCAAGAATGTCGGCGATCGGACGAAGTTCGGAGTCTTCGATGAACTGAGAGGTTGTCCTTTCGGCCATTGTCCCAGCGGCGAATTCCACGTCGCAAATCTGAGCTGGCTTTCCTAATTGCGCCACGAAGCCCAATGCCCAAAGCAGAGTCCAGGCGGCTTCGTGCCTCCAAGTGAATTGAATCCGGTCGTGCTGCGAGGGGGAATGGTCGAGCACGAAGGCGAGCTCCTGGGGAGTCAGATGTGGCCGGAGTTCGTATGATTCCAGAAGTTGTTCAACTAGCTCTTCCCCAAGCCCTTCGCCCTTTGCAGCAACGAAAAGGACGCAAAGAGTGCGCAGCGCGACTTCTTCTTTTGATCGTTTCAGCGCCTCAGCCGCGCTCTCAATAACGGGTAATGTGGCAAGGACAGGTACGCCCTCGGCTCGAAGGATCCCTTCTGACCTGAGCCTTCTATCAATAGCTTCCGCTGAGACCCCGCCATTGTCCGCTGCCAGCCCCTCATTCATCGCGCCCCCCAACACTTGTTGAACCTGCAATATTACGAGGCACCTTCGGCAGCGACAAGATCGAGCATTCCCATCGCAGCCGCTTGGAGCGCATGCCAGACTGCGGCATCGCCGTGGCGCGCCAGTAGCGGAAGACAGTTATCCAATGCGCATGATCAATCGTCTGTTCTGTTGCCTCGTTCTATTCGTTGCAGTCGCTGCCGTCCCGGTGCTCCCCCTGCACGCTGCCGAAACATGCCCGTTCATCAGCGCCCAGGAGCTCGCCGGTGCGATGCCGACGCTCAAATGGTCGCTGATTTCAAATCAGGACGGCCGCGGCTGCATCTACCAGGCCGGGCGCGGCGATACGATGATGCTGACCGTGTTCCGCAATCCCGACAAGGACCGCGCCAGGGAATTGTACGCGACCTTCGTCAAGACGCTTGGCGAGCGCATGCCGCTTAACGCAGTGTCCGGGATCGGCGACGAAGGTCAGGGCGGAACGAGCGCCGCCGGCGCGGAGCGCCAGGAGGCCTCGGTCGTCGCCTTGTCCGGCGATTACATTCTGCAGATCAGCGTCTATCCGATCGGCCGCCGTGCCGACGACGCGCTGCTCGGACCGATCACCCAAGCCGCGCGCGTCGCCATTGGCAATGTGAGCAAGACCAGCGAGCGGTTCGGCACTTGCGAATGGCTCACGCCTGGGGATGCCGACGGCTTCCTCGACAAGAGCACGCTGCAGGTCCAGCGGACCGGCGCGGGCAGCTGCATGATGTTCGATCGTGAGGCCAACACCATGACAGTCGCGGTGATTGCGATCTCGCGCGACACGTTCATCAGCATGATGAAGCGCACGGGCCCGTGCAAGCACGTGGCCATCCCCGAGCTCGGCAGTGAAGCGTTCGGCGAGCATTCCTGCACCAAGGGCAACGGCAATGCCGTCAACATCTTTGTCTGGAAGAACGGCAGGCAGGCCTCGATCCTGTTCGCGCCGGTCAAGCCGCATCCGGAGTCCGGCTCGGTCGAGCGCCTGAAGGTGATCGCCGGGCGAGTCTATGGAAAGCTTTAGGCGCCCGTCATCTGCCTTTCCTCGTCCGTCCACTCCACCTCGTCAGGCATCAGCTCCGGCTGGAGCGGCGCGTCCTCCGCCATCACGTGTCCGTCCAGCGCACGCAGCAAGGCTGCCACCAGCGCCGGCTTGCGTAGCGGTTTTGCCAGAAAGTCCGACATGCCGGCCTCGCGGCAGATCCTGACGTCCTCGGGGAAGGCGTTGGCGGTGAGCGCGATGATCGGCAAGGCTTCGAAGCGTCCACCCTGCGCGCGGATCGCCCGGGTCGCGGCAAGGCCGTCCATGTCGGGCATGCGGACGTCCATCAACACGACATCGTAGTCGCCCTCGGAGGCCGCCTCGACGGCCTCGACGCCGTCGGTGACGACGCGCAAATCGACATCGAAGGCGCCAAGCATCTTGCTCACGACCATGCGATTGACGGCATCGTCCTCGGCGACCAGCACCTTCAGCGGCCGATCGAGGCCGGCGATACGGGCCTTGAGCTCATCGGCTTCATCGCGGTCTGCATTCTGGTCGGACGCCTGCGCCTGGCTCCAGGGCAGCACCAGCGTGAAGCGGAAGGTCGAGCCCTCACCCGACGTCGAAGTGACGCCGATGGTGCCGCCCATCTGCTCGATGATGCGGCGTGAGATCGCAAGCCCAAGCCCGGTGCCGCCGAAGCGGCGGCTGATCGAAGCGTCGGCCTGCGCGAAGTCGGAGAACAGCTGGCCGAGCTTCTCGGGCGCGATGCCGATGCCGCTGTCGGTCACGGTCCATTCAACGGTCGCGAGCAGGTCGCGGCGCGCCTGGCAGGTGGCCTTGATTGTCACCTCGCCTTCGTCGGTGAATTTTACCGCGTTGGACGCGAGGTTGAGCAGCACCTGCCGGATGCGGGCGACATCGCCACGCAGTGTCGGCGGCAAGTTTGGATCGAGCTCGACCTTGATCGCGAGCCCCTTGCTCTTGGCGCTTGCGCGCACGACGGTCGCGACCGTTTCCACCAGCGCTTGCGGGGCGAAGTCGATGGCCTCGAACGCGAAGCGCCCGGCCTCGAGCTTGGAGAGATCGAGGATGTCGTTGAGGATGCGCTGGAGATTGTCACCGGACTCGTGAATGCTGGTGACGGCCTCGTGCTGCTCCGGATCGAGCTTGGTCTCGAGCAGCATGCTGGCAAGCCCGAGCACGCCGTTCATGGGCGTGCGGATCTCATGGCTCATCACCGCCAGGAAGTCGGACTTGGCGCGGCTCTCGGCCTCGGCCTTCTCCGCGCGCCAGCGCTCGGTAATGTCGCGCCCGAAGCCGCGATAACCGAGGAATTGGCCGTCGCGGTCGTAGGCCGGCTTCGCCGTCAGCGACCATAGCCGCGCCTCGCCACCGGCGACGACCTTGAGGTTCATCTCGTGCAGCGGCTCGGCGTGCTCCATCAGGCCGACGACGTTGTAGGCGGCCGCCTTGTCTTCGGGGCAGAGCATGTCGAGCACGTCGGCGAAATGCGATCCCTTCAGCAGCGGAAGCGGCAGCTGCGCGACGTCGGCGAAGCGTTCAGGCACGTCGGTGAGATGCCCTTCGGCGTCGGTCTGCCACAGCCAGTCGCTGGCGTTCTCCTGGAAATCCTTCAGCAGCAGCGAGATGATTTCGGTCTGCCGTTCAAGCTCGAGCTGGGCCTTGAGATTGCCGAGAAACAGATTGCCCTGCGAGACGATGTTGCGCGCCATGAAGAACGCGAACAGCAGCAGGAACACTGCGGTCAGCGCATATGGACCAGCACCGCACAGCAGCATCGCTCCGGCGCAGGCAACCGTCATGGTCGCGAGATAGACGAGGCCGGCGCGCGGGAAGGTCGAGAGCGTGAAGGCACCACCCGACATCATGCCGACCATCAGGCAGGCCAGGATCAACTGGCTGGTCGGCCCGACCCGGCTGAACAGCGCCAGCGGCAGCGTGCCCCAGATCGCGGCGAGGAAGAATGCCTGCCGGAGCATCTGTCGCGCAGCGCGCGGTGAAGCTTCCTCCGGCGGGTTCTGATGCGAACGCCGCCACGCGCGCACCGCGAGCGACGCAGAGGTGGCGAGCGTCAGGCCCCAGATCGTGAGGAAGTCGTTCCAGCCCCTGCCCCAGAACAGGATCAGCACGATGGCGACGTTGAGCATGGTCACAGCCATCGTCACCGGAATCAGCCGCGTCACCGCGTCGATCTGCTTGGCGCGGATCCGGCGCAGCTCGCGCTCGCTGAGACCGGCGGTCAGGCCGTCCTCGATCTCGAAGCCGCCGAGCCAATACAGGAACGCGCCGATCAGGCCGTCATGCGGCTCAGTCTGTTGTGTGGATTTGTCCGGCCATCCCATCCGCGGAACCTTTTCCGCATCAATGGCCTGCGGCCTGCTTAAGCCGGGTTAATTTTGTGGGAGATTTTGCGGCGTCCTTGACGGGCGCGTTTACATTTTGTTCTAACGAGGCCCCGTTTGGAGCGCCCCGCAATGCCGATCAGAGTAGCCACCTGGAACGTGAATTCGGTCCGGCAGCGGATCGATCTTCTGCTGACCTGGCTCAGGGAGTGCCAGCCGGACATCGTCTGCCTCCAGGAGATCAAATGCGTCGACGAGGCCTTCCCGCGGCTGGAGATCGAGGCGCTCGGCTATAACGTGGTCACTCACGGGCAGAAGACGTTCAACGGCGTCGCCCTGTTGTCGAAATTGCCGTTCGACGAGACCAAATCGGGGCTGGCCGGCGACGACGAGGATGCGCATGCCCGCTTCCTCGAGGGTGTGGTGACACTCAAGCGCGGGGTGCTGCGCATCGCCTGTCTCTATCTGCCCAACGGTAACCCGGTCGGAACCGAGAAATATCCCTATAAGCTCAAATGGATGTCTCGGCTTCTTGAGTATTCGAAGGAGCGCCTTAAGACCGAGGAGCCGCTGATCCTCGCAGGCGACTTCAATGTCATCCCGGCTGCCCGCGACGTCCACAATCCCGCCGCCTGGACCGAGGACGCCCTGTTCAAGCCCGAGACGCGGGAGAGCTTTCAGTCGCTGCTTGGGCTCGGCCTGACCGATGCGCTGCGGGCGGTGACGGACGAGCCCGGGCTCTACACCTTCTGGGACTACCAGGCCGGCGCCTGGCAGAAGAACCACGGCCTGCGCATCGACCATCTGCTGCTGTCGCCGCAGGCCAGCGATCGGCTCGCCAATGTCGGGATCGACAGCTATGTGCGCAGCTGGGAGAAGCCGTCGGATCACGTGCCGGTGTGGGCGGATCTGGATCTAGAGGCGGCGTGACGCCGCCTCTACAGGCCTACTCGCGGCGGCCTTGCACCCACTGTTCCAGCATTTGCAGGCACATGGCGCGGTCGTCATCGGAGGCCTTGGAGAAGGCGCGGTTGTAGTTTTCCTTGATCCAGGTCTCGTCGGTTCCGGCGCTGTCACGCGCCAGGGTCAGCCACATCAGACCGCGTGCGGCCTGCCGCGGCAGGCGGTCACCGTTGAACAGCATCTGGCCCAGCAGCGCCTGGGCTTCATGCTGGCCCTTCTGGGCGGCCAGGCCGAGCCAACGCGCGCCGTAGCGGAAATCCTCGCGCGAGGCGTCCGGGGTCTTCAGATAGAGCCGGGCGAGATCGTATTGCGCATCCGCATTGCCGAAATAGGACGCGGCATAGGAGAACATCTCCCGCGCCCGGTCCGGATCCGGTTTGATCTTCGAGTTCGGGATGCCGCTCAGATAGTAGCGGCCGAGCGCGACGAAGGCATTGGCCACGACCTGCGCCTGCGGCGCCGACGGGCTGTCCTCGGCATGCGCATTCGCGATCCGGCTGAAATATTCGAAGGCGCGCACGTCGTCCTGGGCGACGCCGTCGCCATTGGCGTACATGCGGCCGAGCTTCCACTGCGCAATCGGGTGGCCGCCCTCGGCGGCATATTGCAGGGCGCTGAGCGAGGTTTCCTGGCCGGTCACGGCCGGCGGCGCAGCCTTGCGCACCGTGCCCGCGGCACCCGGCAAGGTGGTCACCACCGGGATGGTCGCATCCTTCTGGTTGACCGGCGCGCCGTCGAAGGCGAGCGCCGGCGCGGCCAGCGCGGTAGCCCCCAACACAAACGCAACGATGGTACGCCTAGATGTCCGCATAACACTGTTTCTCGTGCGCGCCGCCAGGATGGGTTACTGCCCCATCGACCGCTGGTCCAACCTGCTGAGCATATTTCCAGAGCGCACCCGACGTATGGTTAGTCGCGCGAGGGCTCCATTTGGTCTTGCGTTGCGCGAGCTCGGCGTCGCTCAATTTTACGTTAAGGATTCCGGCCACGGCGTCGATCTCGATGATGTCGCCATCCTGCAACAGTGCGATCGGGCCGCCGATGGCGGCCTCGGGCCCGACATGGCCGATGCAGAAGCCGCGGGTGGCACCGGAGAAGCGGCCGTCGGTGATGAGCGCGATCTTGCCGCCCATGCCCTGCCCGGTCAGCGCCGCGGTGGTCTGGAGCATCTCCCGCATGCCGGGGCCACCCTTGGGGCCCTCGTAGCGGATCACGATGACTTCGCCTTCGCGGTATGTGCGGTTCTGGACGGCCTCAAAGGCGTCCTCTTCCCGGTCAAAGCAACGCGCCGGACCGGTGAACCTCAGATTGGACATTCCCGCGACTTTCACGATCGCACCTTCTGGCGCCAAATTGCCCTTCAGACCGACCACACCGCCGGTGACGGTGATGGGGTGGTCTGCCGGGTGCACCACGTCCTGGTGCGGATTCCATTTAACGCTTTTGAGATTTTCGGCGATCGTTCGACCGGTGACCGTAATGCAGTCGCCGTGGAGAAATCCGTTGTCGAGCAGCGTCTTCATCAGAAGCGGTATGCCGCCAACTTCAAACATGTCTTTGGCGACATAACGGCCACCCGGCTTCAAATCCGCGACATATGGTGTCTTTTTGAAGATTTCGGCGACGTCGAACAGGTCGAACTTGATTCCGGCCTCGTGCGCGATCGCAGGCAGGTGCAGTGCAGCATTGGTCGAGCCGCCGGACGCGGCGACCACAGCGGCCGCATTCTCGAGCGCCTTGCGGGTGACGATGTCACGCGGCCGGATATTGGACGCGATCAACTCCATCACCTTCTCGCCCGCGGTCGTGCAGAAGGCGTCGCGGATTTCATACGGTGCCGGGGCACCGGCCGAGTACGGCAACGCCAGGCCAATCGCCTCGGAGACGGTCGCCATGGTGTTGGCGGTGAACTGCGCGCCGCAGGCGCCGGCCGAGGGGCATGCCACGCGCTCAATTTCGTCGAGATCCTCGTCCGACATGGCGCCGACCGAGTGCTTGCCGACCGCCTCGAACATGTCCTGCACGGTGACCTGCTGGCCGCGGAAATTGCCGGGCAGGATCGAGCCGCCATAGATGAAGATCGAGGGCACGTTGAGGCGGACCATCGCCATCATCATGCCCGGCAGCGACTTGTCGCAGCCGGCGAGCCCGACCAGCGCGTCATAGGCGTGGCCGCGGACGGTCAGCTCGACGGAGTCGGCGATGCATTCGCGCGACGGCAGCGAGGAGCGCATGCCGTCATGGCCCATGGCGATGCCGTCGGTGACGGTGATGGTGCAGAATTCGCGCGGCGTGCCGCCGGCCGACGCCACGCCCTTCTTCACCGCCTGCGCCTGGCGCATCAGGGAGATGTTGCAGGGCGCGGCCTCGTTCCAGCAGGAAGCGACGCCGACGAAGGGCTGGTGGATCTGCTCGGTGGTCAGACCCATGGCGTAGAAGTAGGAGCGATGGGGCGCGCGCGTAGGGCCTTCCGTCACGTGACGGCTTGGCAGCCTCTGCTTGATGTTGGTCTTCGCGTCCATGCGCCTAGTTTCCTTGGCGACCAGTTTCCTTGGCTAACCCTTGTCAGACCCGGAACATCAGACCCAAGATTTGAATCGACCTTGGGATTTCCCGTCGCCCTTCGCCGGCTGCCGTCGCCCCTAAACATTAGAGCGATTTTATTCATGTTCAGGTGTGGCCAAAAAGCGGCGTGGATGCGAACGGACTGCGATAAGGGTTAAATCGCGCGGGAATGTTGCATAGACAGCACAATCGTGGCCTGGAGGACACGAATAAGACTACTGCGATACCCTCACGGAGAGGGCAATCCACAACTTCAGATTTTGGAGCAGGCTCGGCGCGCCCGGCACTCAGCTCAATGAGGGGGTTCCTTGAGCTGAGTCGCGAGCGGCACTGCCAGCTCCGTCATTCCGGTGAGCGCTCATCGTCATTGTGAGCGCAGCGAAGCAATCCAGAATATTTCCGCGGAGGAGTGCGTGGTAACGTCGTTCATTTCCAACTCCCACCTTCCCTCGCAGACACACCTTCGCGTTCTCGCGGCCCAATTCGCCCGAGCTTTGCTTGATCTCTCCACCCTCTTATCCAAGAGGGCGCAGGGAAGGCCGGGTGCCGGCTGGCACCCACGGTCCGCTGTGCGCGGGTAGCGCAAAAGGAATTGCACAGCGGCATACAGGTGAAGCCGAACACACGGCCTTCCCTGCGCGATGGGTTGACGGCTTATGCCGTGCTCTCCCGGGAGCCGAGTTCGTTCTGGCCTCCCTCACCTTCGCGAAAGTCGCCGACACCGCGCCGGTTGACGCGAATGCCGCCTCCGCGAAAGCTTGACCGTAGCAACGACGGCCAGGACCACACGGTTTTGCCGTACGCGCGTTCGCTTGTTCGCCACAGAGCCCGACGGCGTGGTGCACACAGCCACCGGGATATTGGCGAGACGAACTCTCAGCGCCGCTCGTCGGCGTGAAGCCTCGGGCTCACGGAGAGCAATCCGCCCTGCCCGCACATCTCACGCCCGACGCTGCTGCGTCCACCGCAAGCCCGGCTCGCGAAAAATGACGACACATGATCGCCCCTCAAGGTCGAGCCGGGATGGCCGACACATACGACAAATCCGAATTTCGGTAAAGTGGAATATTTTCAGGCTCACGGCTTGACGGACTTCGCAAGTGTTTTGCCCGTCGGGCAACCGAGACAGCATCGTGAAGTCAGATCAGCCGCGGTGGGCCAAAACGAGGCCTAACCAGATCTAGACGCGCGCATCAGCACCATGATCGAAACGCGCGAAGATCGCGCTCGTCACCGCACCAAGCGAACTCCAGAACACCAGGCTGGTTACCGTGACAGCCGTGACGAACTGATGCGTGAGCGAGGACGGCACGTTGGTCTCGACCTGCGCGAGCTCGGGCGCACCGATCAAGTGGGGCAGGATCAGGAGGATCACGCCGGCAATGACCGCCGGCACCGAACGGCGGAACACGATCAACGCGAGGCCCGCAGCAGTCGCCAGCGCAGCCGCCGTCCACCAGATCTGGCGTGACACGAGCGGCGCGGCCGGCACGCCCGGCAACTCCGGCGCCAGGCCGAGGCCGGGGGCAATGGTGAAGACGGCAAAACCCGCCAATCCCCACATCAGTCCTTCGTGCCAGGAGACGCGCTCGCCGGTCGCACCGCTACGGACGGCGAAGAATCCGGCCAGCAGCAACGCGAAGCCGATCGCGGTCAGCACGTTGGCGGCAGCCGTGTAGGCGTTGCGCTCGAACCCGTCTCGCGGCTCCCACGCTTCAGCGCCATGATCATGAGAAGCGTGGTCATGACCTGCGTGTTCAGGGCTTGCATGGTCATGGCCAGCTGCGGCCGGCTGCGGCGCCGCCTCATGCTGATGGGTCTCCGTGGCCTTCTCGAAGACCTCGGCTTTCAGGATCAGGGGAACGGTGCCGAACTGCTGGGCGACCGTGACGAGGAGACCAACGATGAAACCGGCAATGACCGACGAGAAAACGATCGAACGAAACGTGCTCATGCCGCCCCGGTTAGTGGCAGGGGAAGGCGTTCGAATGGCGCACGTCGTGCGCGGCATTGTGGACGACGTCGATATGCGAGAAGCCGACGACTCCGACGACGAACAGGCCGAGCACCATGGCCATCAAGGCTTGCGAAAGCCGGCCCACCTGCCCGGCGGCGACCGGGAAATGCGTGACCTGAGCATTCGAGAGCTGGGATTGGCTCATGACTTTTCTCCGTTAGCGATTTGGTAGTCTTCTAGCAGCTTCCGGGCGACGTCGCGACTGGTAAGATGCAGGCTCATCCCCACAGAAATGCCCTTGCGGGCGATCTTGGCGCTGGCCGCCTCCCGGAATGCAGCCTCGAAACGGCGGAAATAGCCGAGGCAATCCTCCGGCGAGGGCTCTACGCCGATCAGGGTGCGGAATGCGCCGCGATGCACGGCGCAAATCGCGCCGTGTCCCCGGACCGGAAAGACCACGGACGCGATGTCGTCACGCCATCGGACTTCGTCGTTCAAGCCGACATCGCGCGGCCGCGCCCGAACGGATCGATCATACGGACGATCTCACAGGCAGCGACGAGGCCGCCGAGCCACACGGCGCTGGTCAGCCCAATCCGCGTCACGATGGCCAAGGTGAAGGCGCCCTCTCCGCCCAAAAACGGCGCCGCGGCCAGCAGCGTGAACTCATAAGCCGCATAGGCAACGACGAGGGTGAGCGCGAGCACCAGCGGTGTGCGGCCCTGTGGCAGCGCGCGGAGCATGGCCGACGATGCCGCAGTCGCGGCGAGCGCAGCGGCGCCGATGACAAAGCCCCAGGCGATCGTGCTGACGTCGATGGGATAGTGCAGCGCGCCGAAGCCGATGGTCTGGTTGACCAGCCACGCCCCGGTGACGACCAGCAGCGCCGGCCGCAGCGGCAGCATCGCCGGCGCAACCACCGCGAACGCCGCAAACGGTGTCGCGCAGGCGAGCGCGAAGCTTGCGAGCGCACATGAGATCGTCAGCAGCGCAAAGCAGAACATCGTGGCATGGCGCGGCGCGACCGGGTGAAGCCGGAAACGGTCGGCGTGGGACGAAAGCATGTCGGTGGCCATCATTGATCTCCTGACCGCGACGCTACCACATTTGCCGGGAGGTGAACCGCCCCGATGTGGCTCGCACGCGACCAGCGGACCGGCCCTAGGCGGACGTCCTCTCCGAGCGAGTCTTGATCACCGCCCGCTCGCCGGCATCGACGAGCTGGCCGAGACCGGTGCGGCCCGTGAGCGCGCAGCGGATGATGTTTTCGGCGACCGATTTGCGGAAGCCGTGATCGTCGCCGCTGGGGCGATTGCGGCAAATCCGATCAAGCGCCAGCTTCATGTTGATCCGTGTGCGGGTGTCGAAATGCTCGCTGATCATTCGCCCAGCCTCGATGTATTGATGTCAGGGCAGGAACGTCTGAGGGACGCCCGGGTTCCAAACCGGGATCACGCGAGGTCCGATGCACGGCTGCCTATGATCGCCCGCGCGGTCGCTGGGCCTGAGCCCAGGCTGTGGTGACGTCGCGCGGCGGAGTGTCGATGCGCCGGATCGGCGTCAATTCGCCAGAGGCGGAGACGATCGCGGTCTCCTCGCGGCAGCAGCGCGGGCACACGAAGCGGACCTCGTGCGGCTGCGCCGACCAGCTCGCACGTTTGACGTTGGCCGCCATCGGCCATGCCTCGCAATGCGAGCACGACACCAGAAATCGACCAGGATCGAGCATACCCATTTCATCGGACTCCGCGTCCTGCCTGCTCCTTCAATGACGATCTCATGGAAATCGTTCCGGTGCCGGGGCACCGTCAGCCTATCGGGTGGCGTCCCAGCGTCCGCTGTTCCCCGACCGCGGCCACATCCGCGCCAGTGTTCCATCGCGCGTCACCACGGCGTGCCAAGCGGTCGCAGCAATGTGCAACGCGACGGCGGCATAGACGACCCAGGCGAGCGCGTCGTGCGTCACCTCGCCGGCATGAGCAATCGCCGGACTATCGGTCACCAGCCGCGGCCAGCTGAATGTCCAAAAGTATTTCAGCGAGTAGCCGCCGGCCGAGGAGAACGCGTAGCCGGTGAGCGGCATCGCGAACAGGATGGCATAGAGCGCGACGTGATTGAGTCGCGCCGCGAAGCGCACCAGCGCGCCGAACGACGACGGCTCAGGCGGCACCTGCGTGGCCAGCCGCACCATCAGCCGCAGGGCCGACAGGAACAGCAACGTCATGCCGAGCGACTTGTGCACCTCCAGCAGTTCGCGGCGCGGCGACGTGCCCGGCGGCTGGAGGCCGCAATAGAAACCGATCAGCATGGCTGTGATGAACAGCACCGCCGTCGCCCAGTGAATCCTGCGCAGCAGCGGCGCATAGGCCGTCGTCTCATCCACCGGCATCAGGCTTCGTCGGCAATTCCGTTGCGCAGCAGGCCGACCTTGTCGATCTCGACCTCGACGACGTCACCGGCCTTCATCCAGATCGGCGGGGNGGGGTGCGCCGCGAGCCGACACCGCCGGGCGTGCCGGTGGCGATGACGTCGCCGGGCTCGAGCCGCGTGAACTGGGAGCAATATTCGATCTGGCGGGGGATATCGAAGATCATCTGGTCGATGGTGGTGTCCTGCACCAGCTCGCCGTTCAGCCGGGTTTGGAGCCGCAAGCGGCGGACATCGCCGACCTCGTCGGCCGTCACCAGATATGGGCCGAAGCCACCGGTTGCGGGAAAATTCTTGCCCGGCGTGAACTGGTGGGTGTGGCGCTGATAGTCACGCACGCTGCCCTCATTGTAGCAGGCATAGCCGGCGATATGGCCCCACGCCTCGCTGCGCGGGATGTAGCGGCCGGCCTTGCCGATCACGACCGCAAGCTCGCCCTCGAAGTCGAGCTGGGTCGAGACCTTCGGGCGGATGATATTGGTGAGATGCCCGGTCTGGCTGTTGGCGAAGCGGCCGAACACGGTGGGGTTCTCGACCTCCGTGCGCCCGGTCTCCTTGCGATGGTTTTCGTAGTTCAGGCCGATGCAGAGGATCTTGTCCGGGTTCGGGATCACCGGCAGGAAGGCGATCTTCGACAGCGGATGACGCTTGGCCTTGGCAGCGGAAGCTGCGGCCTCGGCCAGCGCGCCTGCGGCGATCGCCGATTTCAGGTCGGGGTAGCGGCTCCCCGGGACGGCACCGAGATCGGCGACGTCATTGCCCTCCACCAGGCCCCATGAGGCGGCGTTGTCGATTTCAAAGCTTGCGAATTTCATCCGATGTCCCCTGACGCTGGAACCAGCCTATCAGGTCGATCCATCCGGAACGATGGCGGCAGGGAGATGGCGCGGTTGCGATCCGTGCAACGATCCTTGCAAAGCCCCCGATGCGCCGCTCAGTGCGCACCCCTGAGCGTGCAGGAGGTGGTGCAAGTCACCGTATTGCCGTGGTCGCACGATTTGCAGGCATTGACGCACTGGTTCATGTCGCGGGCATTGTAGGAGCTGTAGTTCCGCACCGGGCAAGACGCGGTCGAGCCGGTGATATCCTGCTCCTGATTACACGCTGCCGTCATGAGGGCAAACACAATGACCACAAGGAGACGCATGGGACCGCACTCCGTGGGACTGCTGCATCGCAACGAGCCCCGGCATTCCCAACATGAGGAATTGCATGGGCATCCCTCACATCCGCATCGAGGATGCGTGCCAAACGTTAAGAACGGCTTGCGATCGCGCGAAATCCCGCAAAGGCAGGGATGCCCGGCATCGCGCCTCGATCCGACTGTCACCCTTCCGCGGCGTCAGGCTGCGGCCTTGGTCGCAATTGCCTGCCGCATATCCACCGCCAGCTGGCGGTATTGCTCGGAAAGTTTCAGGTAAAATTCGCGCTTCTTGCTGTCGGTGGCGAGCTTGGTGATCAACTCGCATTCGGCGGTGAGCGTCTCGAACCGTTCCAGCCTGTCCTCAAGATCTGTCATCGGCGTATCCCCATCAAACGCCTCAAGGACGACAAATCTAAGCCCGGGAAATAGGTCACGGCCAACATCATTATGGAGTAGAATCTCTTTTTGTCCGGAAAGACACACTTGGCAGGCGCGTTGCGCCGCAGGCATTCCCGATATTGACGCATCCCAAAGCAGGTGCCAGTTTCGTGATCGGTAGTGTCTGCAAGGACTCTCCAAGGGAATGCGGTGCGCCCGTCTCGGCGGGCTATTCCGCGGCTGCCCCCGCAACTGTAGGCGGATAGCCGACGACCAGAAAACCACTGGAGCCCGTTTGGGTCTCTGGGAAGGTGGTCGAAGGCAGTGACCCGCGAGCCAGGAAACCTGCTACCAGCCATGGTCACGCGCGAACGCATTGGGCGGGGTGCCTCGATGTCGGACAAGTAGCCGGTGCATCTGCCGCCTGGGGCGAAGGCAGATGACTAGGCAACCGCGGTGACATTTTGTTGCGTCGCCGCAGAGTATTGTTGTGCAAAATCCACATTTCGCTTCTGGCGTCACGCCAGGGTTTTCGCGTGCCTTCCTGATCGCCCTGCTCTCGTCCGCATCGCTGTCTTCCACGGCGATCGCGCAAAGTGCGACCCAGGATAAGCCCTCCCGGGAGGTCGGCCCGATCGTCGTCTCCCCGTCCGGTCCGAGGCCAGCTGCCGCCGTGAGCCCCGGCAATCAGAGATCACGTACAGCGCGCCGGGCCGCAGGGCGCAAGCCCACAGCTCCGGCCGTTGCGGCCCCGGCAAGTCTGCCTCCGAGCGGCACGGTGCAGACGCCGCTGAACACGGCCGCCGTCACTGACGTCGGCTCCCGGCTCGGGATCACGGCACGCGAGGCGCCGGCCACCGTCGAGGTCATCAGCCAGCAGACCATGCAGGACCGGGGCATCAGAACCACCACCGACGTTGCCAAGGCGGCGGTTGGCGTGACCGGCGGCGATGCACCTGGCGCGCCCGCCATCTTCTCGATGCGCGGCTTCAGCGGGGATCAGCTCACCACGCTCTACAACGGCATCCCGATCGGGCCGTCGACCATGACCGGCCGCCCCATGGACGTCGCCGGCTTGCAGCAAGTGGAGATCATCAAGGGACCGGACTCGCTGGTGGCGGGCCTCGGCGCAACCGGCGGCGCCGTCAACTACGTCACCAAGGCGCCGCACATAGGGCCGATCGTCAACGAGGCCTTCACCTCCTACGACTCATTCCACGGCTACCGCGCCGGCTACGGATCGGGCGGCAGCATGCTGGTCGACGGCCTCGACTATCGGTTCGACATCAGCCATTCCAACGACAAGGGCTTTATCGACGACACCTACTCCAAGCTCAGCAACGTCTCCGGCCAGCTGAATTATCGCGTCAATGAAAGCTTCAAGATCTGGGGCGCGGCCGAGTACAAGCAGGACAGCGACCGCTTCTATTGGGGAACGCCGCTGGTGCCGGTCAACGCACCGGGCATCGTGCCGACCAACGGCATCGTGTCGGGCCAGTGGAGCAACTATTATCTCGGCGGCGGCACGCCGGTCCCGGTCACCGTTGACGCGCGCACGCTGACAACGAACTACAATGTGCTCGACAATCACAGCGGCGCCAGCGAGCTCTGGCTGCGCAGCGGCTTTCAATGGGACATCACCAACAACATCTCGCTGAAGAGTCAGGTCTACGGCTATGATGCCCACCGGCACTGGTTCAACAACGAGATCTCGTCGTTCGACCAGACCGTAGGCAACTTCGCCGGCGCGCAAAGCATCTATCGCGAGCGCCTGGCGCTCGATCACGCACAGCGGCTCTACGGCAACATCACCGACCTGACGATCAATTCCAACATCGGCGGAATGGACAATCGATTTGTCGCCACCGTGGCGGCGAGCAGCAGCCAGTTCAACGTCTCGCAGGATACGCTGTTCTTCAATGATTACGTCGACCTCCTCAATCCGGACCGCGGCCTCTATGGGCCCCGCAGCGACGAGAAGATCTACACGCATCTCGACATGACGGCGCTGTCGTTCGAGGACCGGCTCAAGCTGACCTCGACCTTCGCCCTGATCGGCGGCATTCGCTTCGAGGATATCGAGCTGGCGCGGACCCGCTTCTTTCCCGACGGCACCCTGGAGTCGGCAAAGGGCTACCCGTTCTCGAAGAAATTCAATCCGATCACTGGACGGGTCGGCTACACCTGGGACATCGCGCCCGGCGTGATGCTGTACAGCCAGTATGCGACCGCCGCCGATCCGACCGTGGCCAACATCTTCATCCTCGCGCCGTCAGTGCCGCTGCTACTGACGACGTCGCGGACCTACGAGACCGGGGTGAAGGTGCAATCGGCCGACAAACGGGCGGAGTTCACGTTCTCGGCCTTCGATATCGAGCGCAAGAACGTCTATGTCCCCGAAAGCGGCATCGAGTTCAACGTGGCTGGCAAGATGGAATCCAAGGGCATCGAGATCGCAGGCGCGATCAACCCGGTTGGCGGGCTGAAGCTGTGGGGCAATGTCGCCTTCGTGCAGTCGCGGTTCATCGATTTCAACTATGTCGACGACAACGGGGTGTTCCAATCCTATTCCGGCAAGACGCCGCCAAACGTGCCGAACTTCATCGCCAATGCCGGTGCGTCCTATCGCTTCGACACAATACTGCCGGTGGAGATCGGGGGCTCGGTCCGTCACGTCGGCGACCGCTTCAACTTCCAGGACAATCTGGTCATCATGAACGCCTACACGATCTTCGACGCGTTCGCGTTCGTCGACATCCCGAAGGCCTATTTCCCTGGTGTCGACCAGACCCGGATCAGCTTCCGCGTGAAGAACCTGACCAACAAGCTTTACGCCGCCTGGGGCGACCCTGGATACACCGACCAGATCATCCTGGGCGCACCGCGCAGCTATGAGGTGGCCGCTTCGTTCAAGTGGTGATCTGCGCTCGGCCTGAATCGGTTATTTCTGCTCCATCCGCCAGGCGCCGTCCCAATCAGCAGCAGGCGGACTGGTGTCGAACTGCACAATGCGGGTGAGCATGGTTTGCGAGGGGCCGTCGCCGGGGACGCTCTCCAGCGCGGCGTTGAACGCCGTGCGCGCCTCATCGAAACAGCGCGCGCGATAGGCCGCGAGCCCCGTGGCATAGTGCTGCCGCAGGCTCTCCTGTGGCGCGGTCAGCGCACCCGTCCTGCCCATCACCTCGAAGACGGGTTGCGGTGCACTCTGGCCCACCACTGCGAGACGATCAATCTCGCGCAATTCGAGACGCGATCCGATCGCATCTGCGGTCGCCTGCGCGATCAGGATGCGGGTGCCGTAGACCTTGTTGGCTGCCTCCAGCCGCGAGGCGAGGTTCACCGCGTCGCCCATCACGGTAAAGCTCATCATCAGCTCAGAGCCGATGCTGCCGGTCAAGACCTCGCCGGTGGCGATGCCGATCCTCAGGTCGCAGAGCGCGGGCATGGCACGGATGCCGAGCAGATCCGGCAATTGCTTCTGGAGCGCCGGCACCTGCTCGATCATGTCGACGGCGGCAAGGCCTGCAAGAACGGCCTGCTCGTCCTCCTCGATGAAGGGCGGGCCCCAATAGGACATGATGGCGTCGCCGATATATTTGTCGATGACGCCGCGGTTGTTCCGGATCGGGCCGGACATCACCGTGAAATAGTGGTTCATCACTTTGACGAGGCCGCGCGGGGTCATGCCCTCGCTCATCGAGGTGAAGCCGCTCATGTCGCAGAACATGATGGTCATCACCCGGCGCTGGCCGTCGATGGCGACCTCCGGCCGGTCGATCAGGCCCTGCACCACCTTGGGATCGATGTAGCGGCCAAAGGTCTCGCGGATGCGCTCGTTCTGGCGCAACTGCTCGACCATGCGGTTGAAGGCAGCGGCAAGCTCACCGATCTCGTCCTGGGTCGAGACAGTGATGGCCTTGTCGAAGCGGCCGGCCTCGACCTCGCGGGTGCCGGCGAGCAGCAGCCGCACCGGACGGGTGATCCCGCTACTGACCAATAGCGCAAAGACAAATCCGACGATCGCCGCGAGCAGGGTCACGATGCCCGAGATGATGATCGCCTGCCGCTGGTGGCGGATCACCTGCGACGTAGAGGCGAAGACCTGCTTGAGCATGTCGGAACGGATCGCGTCGATCTTCTGGTTGAACTGGTCGCGCAGCGCGTCGATGTGCTCGAGCGTGCCCCTCGCCTCCGCCATCTGCTTGGCGTCGATCTGCTTGAGGAGCTTTGCATGGTCCTCGTTCTGGTCGCGGCGCAGCTCGGTGACGGCGGTCTCGATCCGGGTCTCGATCCGCGCCAGCGCGGCATTGTCGGAAGGCGTCCGTGTATCGTCGATGATCGCGTTGATGTGCTTGCGCGCGGCCTCGGCCTCCTCGTCGATCTTCCGGTCCGCCTCCTCGAACTCGCGAAGACGCGCCGCATAGGCCTCCTCCTCGGAAGGCGCCTGCATCTTCATCATGACCATGCGCCGCAGTGCGACCGATCGCTCCAGCGAACGGATATTGGCGCGCGCCAGATCCCCATAGGCCGGGATGTAGCGGTCGGTCAGCTCGTCAAGGAGGATTCCGACCTGGCTCGACATCACCATCGACAGGATCGAGGTGACCAGCATCAGGACGATCAATCCGAGGGCGATGCCGACGATTTTGCGCCGGATCGTCTGGTTGAAAATCGGCATATGTGCGGAACAAAAGCTGAAAAAGGACGGGTCCGGGAACTCATTACACCGGTTTTTGGTGCGGGAATATGCGCAATCTGGCCATTCGTGGCGCCCTCGACCGCCCACAACCGTCGCGCCAGCCTTAATCGTTAACAAAGATTAAAGGCCTCATTCTATCCCCCGTTGCACAAGTTCCCGCGTTCCATCCGTATTTTGCCGCATTGTTGCGACAGCGTGAGGAATGCGAAACGATGCTGTGTCACGGTTTTTGATAGCGTTCTGATTCTCGAGCCGCATGTCGTCGCGGACTTTGGTTTGTACTGGTTTCGCAGGGGGACCACGGAATGAACCAGTGCCTACGCTCGCTCGCGTGTGTCATTGCCATGGCCGCTGTGGCGCTCCTTCCGACGGAGCTGGCAGCGAAGAGCAGTCACAAATCGTCAGCGTCAAAGAAGACGCATGAGGCCAAGGCCGGCAAGCACGGCAAACATGCCGAGGCCAAACGCAAGTCGAAGAAGCAGGACGACGAGCCCGCAGACAAGCCGGCACCGCCGCCGCTCACCGGCGACCTCGCCGCGCTGAAGGACGCCATCGACCTCGCGCGCAAGGGCAAGACCGATGACGCGAGCGCGGCACGCGACCGGATCGCCGATCCGGCCGGGCAAAAACTCGCCGACTGGTTCATGCTGCGCCATTCCGAGAGCACCGCGAATTTCAAGCGCTACGCCGGCTTCCTCGCCGCCAATCCGGACTGGCCGAGCAGCGCACTGCTGCGCCGGCGCGCCGAGGCGCGGCTGTGGCAGGAGAAGAGCGACGCGGCCACCGTGCACAAATTCACGATGGATCGGCCGACCAGCGCCAAGGGCAAGTTTGCGCTCGCCCGCGTGCTGCTCACGGAAGGCGACAGCGACAGGGCCACGCGTCTCGTCCGCGAAGCCTGGCGCATGGATGAATTGTCCGAGCGCAGCGAAGAGGATTCCTACGAAGCATTCCACGATCTCCTGACCGCGGACGACCATCGCGCACGCATGGACAAACGTCTGGGCGCCAAGGACTACGCCGGTGCGCGGCGCGTGGCAAAACGTCTCGGCGAGGATGCGCTCGCGATCGTCAAGGCCTGCGCTGCGGTCAATGGCAAGGAAAACAAGGCCAAGGATTATCTCGACGACGTATCAGCCGATGCGCGCCGCGACCTCGGCTACGTTCTGTGCCGCACGCAATGGCACCTCCAGAAGGACCGCATCGACGATGCGGCCGAAGTGATTTTGGCCGCATCGCCCGACACGATGGCGGCGCAGGATACGGACGCCTGGTGGCGCGAGCGGCGCCTGCTCGCGCGAAAACTGCTCGACCAGGGCAAGTCGAGGACCGCCTATGACGTGGTGCGCGCCGCCGCGGTGCCGGAGATGGAGGTCTACCGCGTCGACTATCACTTCATGTGCGGCTGGATCGCGTTGCGCTATCTCGACGATCCCAAAACCGCATTAATGCACTTCGCCGCGATCGACGAGGGCTCGGCCAATCCGATCGCATTGTCTCGGGCGCATTATTGGCGCGGCCGAGCGGCGGAGGCGATGAACGCAACGGCCGACGCACGCCTGAGCTATCAGGCCGCCGCGCGCTATCCGACCGCCTATTACGGCCAGCTCGCGCGCGCAAGGCTTGGCCTCGACCGGATCGAGCTGCGCCCGCCCTCGCCTGTGCTGGCTTCAGCCGACACGCCACCCGCGGACGAACGCGTGCGTGCCGCCGACATGCTGTACGGGATCGGCGAGCGCGACACGGTGTTCTATTATGCCGAGGACTTTGCCAAGGAGAGCACCGACGTCGCAGCCCTCGAAGGGCTCGGCGAACTCGCCGGCCAACGCAATGACGCGCGCGTCATGCTCGAGATCGGCAAGTCGGCGCTGGCGCGCGGGCTCGCGCTCGACCATTACGCCTTCCCGACCATCGGTATCCCCGAGCACAAGCAGGTTGCGCCGGCCATCGAGACCAGCGTGATCTATTCGGTGGCGCGCACCGAAAGCTCGTTCAACCAGCGTGACAAGTCGGCCGCCAACGCGGTCGGACTGATGCAGGTGACGCCGGAAGCCGGCCGCGACACCGCCAAGCGCTTCGGCGTGACCTATGACTGGGACAGGATGGTCTCCGATCCCGTCTACAACACGCAGATGGGCGCAGCCGAGCTCAGCGCTCTGCTGTCGGAATATCGCGGCGACCAGATCATGACCTTCGCCGGCTACAATGCCGGCCGCGGTCGTGTGCGCGAATGGGTGCAGGCGCATGGCGACCCCAGGGATCCCAAGGTCGATCCGGTCGACTGGGTCGAGCGCATCCCGCTGTCGGAGACGCGCAACTATGTGCAGCGCGTGATCGAGAATGTGCTGGTCTACCGCGCGCGGTTCGAGGGCAGCGGTGCGATGGCCGGCAAGAGCGATCAGCGCGTGGTGACGCAGGATGCCGCTGCCGCCCCGCGCGCTGCGGCGACGCCAGTGGGGTTTACGGGATCGGAGTGAGGTCGAACTCCTCATCCTGAGGAGCCTGCGCAGCAGGCGTCTCGAAGGATGAAGGCCCTGCTGTCGCGCACATCCATCCTTCGAGACGGCCGCTACGCGGCCTCCTCAGGATGAGGTCCGAGAATGAGGCGACATAGCTGAGCGCGCCTCACTCCACCGTAATATTCGCCGCCTTGATGATCGGCCACCACTTTGCAATCTCGGCCTTCTGGCGAGTGCCGAGCGCATCAGGCGTGAGCTGATCCTGCGGCGTCATCTCCAGGCCCTGGCTCTCGAGCTGCTTCTTCACGGCTGGATCGTTCAGCGCCTCCACGGCGGCGGCGTTGAGCTTCGTCACGATCTCCTTCGGCGTGCCCTTGGGCACCCACATGCCCGACCACAGCGTCATGTTGAAGCCCTTCAGCCCCGCCTCCGCCGCGGTCGGAATCTCTGGCGCCGACGCGAGGCGCTTGTCGTCGGTGATGGCATAGGCGCGGATGGTGCCGGCGCGGACCTGGTTGATGGAATTAGAGGTCTGGTCGACGATGACGTCGATCTGGCCAGCGATCAGATCGTTCAATGCAGGCGCCGTGCCGCGATAGGGCACGTATTGCAGCTTGATGCCGGAGACACTCTCGAAATAGACGCCGGCGATGTGGCTGCCGGAACCGGCCCCGGCTGTACCGGCCGTTGGCGGCGACGGGCGCGACTTCAGCCAAGCCATCAGCTCCTTCAGCGAGGTCGCGGGCACGGCGTTCTTGCTGACGACGATCATCGGGTTGCTCGGCAGCAGCACCACCGGCTCGAGATCGGCGACGAGATCATAATTGAGCTTGTAGACGGCGCCGTTGGCCACATGGGTGCCGAGATGGCCGAACGAGATGGTGTAGCCGTCGGGCGGTGAATGCACGGCGCGGCCGACGCCGATCGAGCCGCCGGCGCCGGTCACGTTCTCGATCACCAGCGGCTGGCCGAGCGTCACGCGCATGCGCTCAGCAAGGACCCGCGCCATTGCATCCGACGGGCCGCCGGCCGCAAACGGGACGATGATGGTGATGGGATGCGAAGGATAATCGTCGGCGCGCGCCGTGCCTGCGAACGCGACAATGCCGATCAGCGCAGCCCAGACGGCTTTCTTCATGGTGTCCTCCCGACGACGTCATTCTTATTTTTGCCCTCTCCCCGCAAACGGGAAGAGGGGTCGTTGGTGACGTATTGCCGCGCTAGAACTGGGAGAAGTCGATCGGCTTGTGGCGGTCCAGCGTGCGCGTGACCGGCGGCAGCGGATATTTCAGGCCGGTCGCGCAGTTGAACAGCATAACGCGGTCGGTCTTGCTGACGCGGCCGTCGGCGAGGCTGTCCTTATAGGCGGCGTAGGTCGCGGCGCCCTCGGGGCACAGCAACAGCCCCTCCTCACGCGCGACCTCGTTCAGCGCCGACGAGATCTTGTCGTCGTCGACGGCGATGGCAAAGCCCTTGCTCTCGCGCACGGCACGCAGGATCAGGAAATCGCCGATCGCCTGCGGCACCCGGATGCCGGAGGCGATGGTGTGGGCATCCTCCCAGCGCGTCGCATGCTCGGTGCCGGCTTCATAGGCCCGCACCATCGGCGCGCAGCCGGACGCCTGCACCGCGACCATGCGCGGGCGTTTTGAACCGATAAAACCGATCTTTTCGAGCTCGTCAAAAGCCTTCCACATGCCGATCAGGCCGGTGCCGCCGCCGGTCGGATAGAAGATCACGTCGGGCACGTCCCAGCCAAGCTGCTCGGCGAGCTCCAGCCCCATCGTCTTCTTACCTTCGATGCGATACGGCTCCTTTAGCGTCGAGGTATCGAACCAGCCGACCTTGGCCTTGCCCTCGCCGACGATCTTGCCGCAATCGTCGATATAGCCGTTGACGCGATAGACCGTCGCGCCCTGGAGCTCGATCTCGCTGACATTCACCTCCGGCGTGTCGGCCGGGCAGAAGATCGTGGTCTTGATTCCGCAGGAGGTCGCATAGGCCGCGAGCGCCGCGCCGGCATTGCCGTTGGTCGGCATCGCCATGTGCTTGATGCCAAGCGCCTTGCCCATCGACACCGCCATGACGAGGCCGCGCGCCTTGAACGAGCCGGTCGGCAGCCGTCCCTCGTCCTTCACGATGATCTCGCCGCCGCCGAGCTTCGCGCCGAGCTTGGGCAGCCGGATCAAGGGCGTCGTCACCTCACCGAGCGAGACGATGTCCTTGCATTTGCGCACCGGCAGCAGCTCGCGGTAGCGCCACATGTCGGCGGGGCGCTGCGCCAGCGCATCCTTGGTCAGCGTTTTCTTCACGCCGGCGAGGTCATAGCGCACCAGCAGCGGCTTGCCGACCTTGGAGAGATTATGGACCTCATCGGCCGCGTAATGATCGCCCTCCATCGCGCATTCGAGATGGGTGACGAAGGTGGGGCGTTCGATGGTGAGGTTGTCGTTGTCGTGCATGGGGTGAGCCCTCTTCTTGTTCTGATCCGTTCGGTATTAGACCGTCACTCTGAAGTGCGAGCCATGCGGCGCAACGCGCCGGATGGGGAGCCTCGAAGGGCGACAGCCCGGCTGCTACGTCTCGGCCGTTCATCCTTCGAGGCTCGGCCAACGGTGCTCCGCACCGCTGACCTCGCACCTCAGGATGACGGGTCTGACGGGTGCCTCGCGCACCCATCAAATATTCAACACCCGCCCGTAAGCATCGAGCACGGCTTCCTTCATCATCTCCGACAGCGTCGGATGCGGGAACACCGTGTGCATCAGCTCTTCTTCCGTCGTCTCCAAATTCATGGCGACGACGTAACCCTGGATCAGCTCGGTCACTTCCGCACCGACCATGTGGGCGCCGAGGAGCTGGCCGGTCTTCTTATCGAAGATCACCTTGACCAGACCCTGGTCTTCGCCAAGCGCGATGGCCTTGCCGTTGCCGACGAAGGGGAAGCGACCGACGCGGATCTCGCGGCCACCTTCCTTGGCCTTGGCTTCCGTCAAACCAACCGAGGCGACCTGCGGGTTGCAATAGGTGCAGCCGGGGATCAGGAGCTTGTCCATGGGATGCGGGTGCAGACCCTTGATCGCTTCGACGCAGACCACGCCTTCGTGTTCGGCCTTGTGGGCCAGCATCGGCGGACCTGCGACGTCGCCGATGGCATAGATGCCGGGGATGTTGGTCTTGCCGTAGCCGTCGATCACGATACAGCCGCGATCGGTTTTGACGCCGAGCTTTTCCAGGCCGAGATTTTCGATGTTGCCTACGACGCCGACCGCCGAGATCACGCGCTCGAACTCGGTCGTGACCGGCTTGCCCTTGCCGTCGTCGATGGTGGCGACTACGCTGTCGGCCTTCTTCTCGAGCTTCGTCACCTTGGTCGAGGACATGATCTTGAGGCCCTGCTTCTCGAGGCGCTTGCGGGCAAGCCCCGCGATCTCGGCGTCCTCGACCGGCAGGATCTGTGGCAGCACCTCGACCACGGTCACGTCCGAACCCATGGTGTGGAAGAAGGAGGCGAACTCGATGCCGATCGCGCCGGAGCCGACCACCAGCAGCGACTTCGGCATCTTCTCCGGCACCATCGCCTCAAAGTAGGTCCAGATCAGCTTCTTGTCGGGCTCGAGCCCCGGCAGCACGCGCGGGCGCGCGCCGGTCGCGATGATGATGTGCTTGGCCTGATAGGCGCCCTCGCCCAGCGCGCCCTTGGGCGCCTCGACGTCGGACTTCTTCACTGTGACCTTGCCGGGCGCGTCGATCGAAGCGGCGCCCCAGATCACGCTGACCTTGTTCTTCTTCATCAGGAAGCCGACGCCGTCGTTCAGCCGCTTCGAGACGCCGCGCGAGCGCTGCACCACGGCCTTCGGATCGAACGAGACGTTGTCGGCCGACAGCCCGTAATCCTTGGCATGCTGCATGTAGTGATAGATCTCGGCCGAGCGCAGCAGCGCCTTAGTCGGAATGCAGCCCCAGTTCAGGCAGATGCCGCCGAGATAGGATTTCTCGACGATCGCGACCTTGAAGCCGAGCTGGGCGGCACGGATCGCGGTGACATAGCCGCCGGGACCAGAGCCGATGATTATGACGTCGAAGGATGTGTCGGCCATTGCGGCTCCCATTCAACTGAACTTCGTAGGGTGGGCAAAGCGAAGCGCGCCCACCGCCTTCCAACGCTATGAAATAGGGTGGGCACGGCGCCTTGCGCCTTTGCCCACCCTACGTATTCACCGTCCGCGGCTCACACCATCATCATGACGGGGTTTTCGATCAGCTGCTTGAACGCACCGATCAGCTCGGCGCCGAGCGCGCCGTCGATGGCGCGGTGATCGCAGGAGAGCGTCACGCTCATCATGTTCGCGATCTCGATCTTGCCCCCGCGCACGACGGGGCGCTCCTCGCTGGTGCCGACCGCAAGGATGGTCGCATGCGGCGGGTTGATCACGGCGGTGAAGTGGCTGATGCCGAACATGCCGAGGTTGGAGACCGCGGTGGTGCCGCCCTGGTACTCTTCCGGCTTCAGCTTGCGCGAGCGGGCCCGCGCCGCAAAATCCTTCATCTCGTTGGAGATGGTCGACAGCGTCTTGGTCTCGGCCTTGCGGATGATCGGCGTGATCAGGCCGCCAGGCATCGCCACGGCGACGCCGACGTCGGAATGGTGGTGCTTGACCATTCCGCTTTCAGTCCAGCTCACGTTGCAGTTCGGAATCTTCTGGAGCGCGACCGCCATCGCCTTGATGACGAAGTCGTTGACCGAGATCTTGTGGAGCGGCTTCTTCTCCTTGTCCTTCGGCGCGGCGGCGTTGATCTCCTCGCGTGCGGCGAGCAGCTTGCCGATGTCGCAGTCGATGGTGAGATAGAAGTGCGGGACGTTCTGGATCGATGCGGTCAGGCGCTGCGCGATGGTGCGGCGCATGCCGTCATGCGGGACGACCTCGTAGGAGCCGGGCTCGAACAGCGACAGGATCTGCTTGTCCGACATGGTCGGCGCGACCGAGGGCGCGGCGGACGGAGCTGCCGCGGGTGCCTTGAGGCCCTTGCCGGATTTGGCCTGCTCGACGTCGCGCGCGACCACGCGACCGTGCGGGCCACTGCCGGTGACCATCGCAACATCGATGCCGGCGTCCTTGGCGAGACGGCGTGCCAGCGGCGACGAGAACACGCGGCCGCCATGGCCGTTGCTCTGTGCGGCCGGTGCGGCAGCCTGCGGTGCCGGAGCAGCAGGCGGCGGCGCAGCCTTGGGCGCGGCCGGCGCGGGCGCCGGTGCGGCAGCAGGAGCCTGAGCAGCCTTTGGCGGTGCAGCCGCGGCGCTGGGCTTCGCAGCTCCGGCACTAGCGGCCTTCACGTCCTCGCCTTCGCCGGCCAGCACCGCGATCACGTCGTTGACCGGGACGTCCTGCGTGCCCTCGGGCACCAGGATCTTGGCGATCGTGCCCTCGTCGATGGCCTCGACCTCCATGGTCGCCTTATCGGTCTCGATCTCGGCGATGACATCGCCGGATTTGACCTTGTCGCCTTCCTTCTTCAGCCACTTGGCGAGGTTGCCCTTCTCCATCGTTGGCGAGAGAGCGGGCATCAGGATGTTGATGGGCATGCTGACCTCAAGAAGAACTTTGCAAAAATCCGTCTCCGACAGCGAAGACGAACAGACCAGGTTTAGTTGCCGATGTCGCCCTGCCACAGGCGCTCATTGGCAGGGATGGAACGCCAATTCTTCATCATGGTGATGGAGCGGTCGTCGGCAAGGTCGATCCAGGGGATTCCGAACTTGTCGAGGATGTCCTTGGAGCCCGGGAAGGTAACGGATTCCCCGATCACCACCAGTTGGACCTTGAACAAAGCGAGCGCGCCGGCACACATCGAGCATGGCGACAGCGTGGTGTACATGACGGTATCGTGGAATGTGATCGCGCCGGCCTCGCGCAGGCAGCTCATCTCGCCGTGCAGGATCACGTTGTTCTCCTGCACGCGGTTGTTGTGGCCGCGGGCGATGATCTTGTTGTCGCGGGTCAGCACGGCGCCGATCGGCAAGCCGCCCTGCGCGATCGAGGCTTCCGCCTCGCGGATCGCCTCGAGCATAAGATCGAAATGATGGGCTTCGATCGCCACTGTCAGTGCCCCTTCCCGCGCGGTGTCGTGGTGCCGGTGTCGGTCGGCCGCTCGATCTCGGCCTGGAACATATCGAGGATCCGGTTCATGGCGTCCTCCTCGGTATATTCGCTCTCGCGCGCATAAGCACGCGCGGCGTGGCGGGCGAGATCGACCAGCAGCAGGCCCCACATGTCGGGCTCCTCGAAGGCCCGCTGGAACGCCATCGACAGCCCGCCGTCCAGCACGAATACGCGCAGAATCTCGACCGCATCATCGCGGGCGAGGACGTCGGGCGGCAATGGCTGCTCCTTCGGGCCCGCCATGGCCTACCTGTAGCAGACAGCTTTGGCGGCCTCGACAACTTCGGCCACTGACGGCAGCGCGAGCTTTTCCAGGTTCGCGGCATAGGGCATCGGCACGTCCTTGCCGGTGACACGCGCGACCGGTGCATCCAGATAGTCGAACGCGTTTTCCATGATGCGCGTGGCAATCTCGGCGCCGACGCCGCTCTGGGCCCAGCCCTCTTCCACCGTGACGGCGCGACCGGTCTTCTTGACCGAGTTGATGATGGTCTCGGTGTCCATCGGCCGCAGCGTGCGCAGATCGATCACCTCGGCCTCGATGCCGTCCTTCGCAAGCTCGTCAGCCGCCTTCAGCGCATAGGACATGCCGTTCGACCAGGAGATGATCGTGACATGGCTGCCTGAGCGGACGATGCGCGCCTTGCCGATCGGGATCACGAAGTCGTCGAGCTTCGGCACCTCGCCGGTGTGGCCGTAGAGCATCTCGTTCTCGAGGAAGATCACCGGATTGGGATCGCGGATCGCAGCCTTGAGCAGGCCCTTGTAATCGGCGGCCGAGAACGGCGCGACGACCTTTAGGCCCGGGATGTTGGAGTACCAGGACGCGTAATCCTGGCTGTGCTGGGCGGCGACGCGCGCGGCAGCGCCGTTCGGGCCGCGGAACACGATCGAGCAGCCCATCTGGCCGCCGGACATGTAGAGCGTCTTGGCGGCGGAGTTGATGATCTGGTCGATCGCCTGCATGGCGAAGTTGAAGGTCATGAACTCGACGATCGGCTTCAGCCCGGTCATCGCGGCGCCAACGCCGATGCCGGCAAAGCCGTGCTCGGTGATCGGCGTATCGATCACGCGCTTGGCGCCGAACTCCTGGAGCAAGCCTTGCGTCACCTTGTAGGCGCCCTGATATTCGGCGACCTCTTCGCCCATCACGAAGACGTCCGCATCGCGGCGCATTTCTTCGGCCATGGCATCGCGCAGCGCTTCGCGGATGGTCTGCGTCACCATCTCGGTGCCGGCGGGCACTTCCGGATCGGGCTCGGCGACGTGCGGCGCGGGGGCAGCCTTGGGTGCAGGCGCCTCAGCCTTTGCGGCGGCCGGTGCTGCGGACTCCGCAGCCTTCTCTGGCTTGGCCGGTGCGGGCGCTTTCGCAAGATCAGCCGCGGTCTCGCCATCGGCAAGAATGGTCGCGATCGGCGTGTTGACGGGAACGTCGGCGGTGCCCTCGGCGATCAGGATCTTGCCGAGCGTGCCCTCATCGGTCGCCTCGACCTCCATGGTGGCCTTGTCGGTCTCGATCTCGGCGATGACATCGCCGGACTTGATCGTCTCACCCTCTTTTTTCAGCCACTTGGCAAGGTTGCCCTTTTCCATCGTGGGCGACAACGCGGGCATCAGCACTTGAATTGGCATATCGACTCCAAAAGAAAGCTTGCGCGCGTTCAGCGATAAACGTCGGTCCAGAGCTCGGCGGCATCCGGCTCGGGATCATGTTGGGCAAAGTCGGCAGACGCGTTGACGATGTCGCGCACCTCGGCGTCGATCGCCTTCAGGTCGGCCTCGCTCACCTTGGCAGCCAGGAGGCGATTACGGACCTGCTCGATCGGATCCTGATCGTGGCGGACCTTCTCGACTTCCTCACGCGTGCGGTATTTTGCAGGGTCGGACATCGAGTGGCCGCGATAGCGGTAGGTCTGCATTTCCAGGATCATCGGTCCCTTGCCGGCGCGGCACCAGGCGGCAGCTTCGTCGCCGGCGGCTTTCACGGCGCGGACGTCCATGCCGTCAACCTGCATGCCGGGAATGTTGAAGGATGCGCCGCGCTTGGAGAAATCTTGCTGCGCGGAGGCGCGCGACACCGCGGTGCCCATGGCATAGCGGTTGTTCTCGATGACATAGATCACCGGCAGCTTCCAGAGCTCCGCCATGTTGAAGCTCTCATAGACTTGGCCCTGGTTGGCCGCACCGTCGCCGAAATAGGTGACGCTGACATTGCCGTTACTGCGATAATTGTTGGCAAACGCGAGACCGGTGCCGAGCGAGACCTGCGCGCCGACGATGCCGTGGCCGCCGTAAAAGTGCTTCTCCTTGCTGAACATGTGCATGGAGCCGCCCTTGCCCTTGGAATAGCCGCCGCGCCGGCCGGTCAGCTCGGCCATGACGCCGTTGGCTTCCATGCCGGTGGCCAGCATATGGCCGTGATCGCGATAGCCGGTTATGACCTGATCGCCCTGCTTCAGGGCCATCTGCATGCCGACCACCACGGCCTCCTGGCCGATATAGAGATGGCAGAAGCCGCCGATGGCGCCCATGCCGTAGAGCTGGCCGGCCTTTTCCTCGAATCGCCGGATCCGGAGCATGTCGCGGAGCGCCTTGAACTCCTGCTCCTTGGTGAATTCCGGGGGAGAACCGCCGTTGATCTTGTCCTGTGGTGCGCTTGCGGCGGCTTTCTTGAGTGCGGCCATGGGAATTCCGGGTCAGAGAAATCTAAGTCCTCTCTAACCTAACTCAATCGCGCGCGAAAGCGCTGCGGCGGCATGGCACGACTTTCATTATGCCGCACTGCAACGTGGTCGAAATTTTGCAAAACCTTTGACGCCGATCAGGCAACATTAGCTCCGCCGCGAAGCCGGGCTCACCAGCCCAGCTCTCGCAGATAGGCTGTGCGGGCACCAACGCCGGTATGCGTGAAGTCGGTGAAGACCCCATCGACGCCGAGACGGAAGAATTTGAGATATTCTTGGGCCGGATCGGCGTGATAGTCGGCGGCCAGATATTTCTTCTCGTTCCGGAACGTGAAGACATGCACGAACAGGCCGAGCTTGTGCGCATCGGCAATCAGGCTGGTCGGCTCCTGCGTCGAAGCCTCCGGCGTTGATCCCTTGTAGGGCGTGCCGTCGGCATTGCTGTCCTTCCACGGCGCAATCTTGAGCGGAACGATGTAAGCCTTCCACGGCCCGATGCCGTCGGCATAGGTCTTGATCTCCGCTAGGCCCTCCGGGGTCAGCATTGCATCGTACAGGCGCGGGTCACCGGACACCGTCCAGTCGAACGGACGGGAATTGGTGATGTTGTTGAGCAGGACCTTGCCAGTCTTGAAGTCGATGCCGTTGCCGTCGACGAGCTGGACCTGCCGCGTCTCCAGGCCATGGCCGCGCATATATTTGAGGCTGCCGGGCTCGAAGCTCTGAACAAGGATAGGCGCGTCCTTCGTATTGAGGCCGTTCTCCTTGATGATCTTGATCAGGGCATCCTCGAGCGGATGGCTGCCGGACGCGCCGCAGCCATTGGCGATCGCCTGGGCATTGTTCCAGGTCGGATTCTTGGTTTCGGGATAGACGAGGATGGAACGCCCCGTCTCCTTGCTCTTGGCCTTGGCGATGTCGATGATGTCCTGGAAGCTGATGACCGGGAACTTGCCGTTAAAGACCTTCGGCCTTTCGTTGGCCGCATCATAGGTGGTGCCGGCGATCCAGCTCTTCAGCTCGGCCATGGTGAAGTCGGTGATCGACCAGTCGTTGGTATGGTCTTCGCCGTCGACGATCAATGACTTCAGCACCGATTTGGGATCGGCCGGATCGGTGAGATCGATGAGGTAGTCAGCGGGCCCATTGGTGGGGGCCGGCGCCTTGACGCGCACACCGGGCACCGTGCGCTTGCGGGCCGCCACGGCCGCATTGGTCTTCGCCACTTCGGCAACATTGGTGTTGTCGGCCAGCCAGGGGTTGTGGCGAGCAACCAGCACGCAATCCTTGGTGAGATGCAGGTCTTCTTCGAGCGCGTCAGTCCCCAGCGCCGCGGCGAGCTCGTACGACGCCTCGGTCTCCTCGGGCATCAGCCCGGGCACGCCGCGATGTCCGAGAATCAACGGTGCTTTTCCGTCAACGGTCAGGAAGTGCTTGGCGCTGGCCGGCGCCGGGCCAGTCTGTGCGAAGGCCATCGACGATGGAAGCAACGCCAGGGCCGCCGCGCCGAGCAGCATCGCTCCAATATGTACCTTCCGCTGCAAACGATTGTCCCGCATCACAAGCCTCCATCTTCACGGCATCGCATCGAATGCCGGGCTTGTCGTCTTGTCTCACTTCTCTGACAGGCAGATGACGAAAAGGGGCGAAAACGAGCCTTCGCTTGCGACGGGGACGCTCTGTTCAGTTCGCCGGGGTCATCCGAACGAGATCATGCGGATTGGCATAGTCGAGCTGATAGCGCGCCCGCTCGTCCAGCATGTCGGGATCGATCTTCTCGGAGCGCAGCAGCGACACGCGCTGCTCATTCCTGGCGCGCTCGCGCTTGAGCTGCGCCAGCTCGCTCGTCAGCGCGATGATCTCCCGGTCGAGTTCCTGGCGGGCGTTGAGGCCGTATTTGCCGGTATAGGCGTTGACGCCGAAATAGCCGACGATGGCGGCCGCCATCGCGTAGAGGGCGAGACCGGTCAGGATCGATTTCAGACGCGCGCGGGAGACCATTTTGGCAAGATGGGGCAGCTTGGTTAAGGGAGTGCTAATGTCCCCTGCCCGGCCTCGCTCCGATGCCCCGCCCCAAACGTCATGCCCGGCCTTGTGCCGGGCATGACGGAGAGCGCGTCCTCAGCCGTGATGCTTCGCCACGTGCGCAGCGAAGGCGTCGATATACGCCTGGAGCACGGGCTTCAGGGACTCCTTGGCCAGATTGCCGTCGGCATCGAAGGCATCGCCGACCGCGTTCAGATAGATCTCCGGCTGCTGCATGATCGGGCCGGTGATGCCCGGCAGGATGTTCTGGAGCGTCTTGGCGGCGCTGACGCCACCAAGCGGGCCCGGCGAGTTGGAGACGATGCCGACCGGCTTGCCGTTGAACGAGCTCTTGCCATAGGGCCGCGAGGCGACGTCGATAGCGTTCTTCAGAACGCCCGGGATCGCGCGGTTGTATTCCGGCGTGACGAAGATAACGCCGTCCGACTTCTGGAGCTTATCGCGGAAAGCCAGCCAGTCCGCGGGCGGCGCGCCCTCGAGATCCTGATTGAAGAACGAGATGCCTGCCAGTGTGACGACCTCGAGCTTGAGCGAGGCCGGCGCGAGCTTTGTCAGCGCATTGGCGATCTTCAGCGAAAAGCTGTCCTTGCGCAGGCTGCCGGCGATTACGACGATGTTGTAGGCCATGGGTTGTCCTCGAAGTCTTGAGCGGGAGTGCCGGGGCGGCACTTAAGCGATCCCGGCCAATGGATGCAAGTGCATGTACCGGCTGGATTTGGAAACCCAGCGTTTCACGAAAGCAGACGGTCGCTCAAAACAATCAGGCCGCCAAGAGGCGGCCCGATCTTTAGCGCAACTGCGTCACCTCGATCAGATCGTTGGATTCCACGCCGACGGGATCAGGCGGTATTTGGCACCGTCCTTCTCGACATGTCCAACCGAGGGGAAGGTGAAGTGGAAGCCGATCACAGTTGCCTTCTCGGCCGCCGCCATGTCGTAGAACTTGTGGCGCGTCTGCTGCGCCAGGGGACCGTCGGTATCGAACGCAACGTGCCAGTCCGGATTGCGCAGAAAGAACTCCGGGATGTTGGTGACGTCGGACTGGATCAGCACTTTTGCGTCGCCCGAAGCGATCGCGAAAGAGGTGTGACCGGGCGTATGGCCCGGCGTCCCGATCGAGGTGATGCCTGGCGCGACCTCCTTGCCCCAATCATACTTCGTCACCTTGGATTCGAGGCCGGCGAAGGTCTTCTTCACGTTGGCAAAGTAGCCCTTCATCATCGCATTGGACTCGGCTTTGGCGGCGTTGTCTTCGCTGGTCCAGAATTCCCAGTCCTTGCCCGGCACCATGATCTCGGCATTCGGGAAGGCGAGCGCGCCGTCGGCCAGGCGGATGCCGTTGGTGTGGTCAGGATGCAGATGCGACAGCAGCACGGCATCGATCGTCTTGGGATCGACGCCGGCAGCCTGAAGGTTTTGCAGCGTGCGGCCGACCGCGCCCTTGCTCGCCTCGAGATTGGTGACGCCGTTGCCGGTATCGATCAGCACGAGCTTGGAGCCGGTGTTGATGAGCTGCGGATTGAACGGCACGGTCACCATGCCCTTTGGCATGTAGGCAGCATCGGCCGCGGCGAGGGCTTCTTCCTTCGGGATGTTGACGACGAACTTGTCGGGCATCGGGAACGAACGCGCACCGTCATTGATCGAGGTGCACTCGTAGGACCCGACCTTGTAGCGGTAGAAGCCCGGCGCCTGCGCGCCGCTTTGCGGCACCGCCGCATTGGTTGCAATTGGTCGCAGTCCGGTCACGGCAGCTGCGCCGACAGCGGCGGCGCCTGCGAGCAGGTGACGGCGTTTGAGATCTATCATGGAGATGTCCCCTTCTGAGCGCTGTGCGGTTTTTCCGCTTTTAACGCGGCGGAATAATCTCCCGCTTCGCTCAGAAGGCAAGACCTTCTTTCGGTGATGTGCCGTCGTACATCACGAAGATTTATTCGGGTTGATGAGGAATTTTTCGCCGGTGGCACGTTTGGCGTAGACCGCGATGTTGGCCGGTTCGAGCGTCTCCTGCAACGACACCACCTTGGTGTAATGGCTAGCGAAGGTCGTCTTCAACTCGTCGACCACGCGCTGGCGAAGTTTCGCGCCGTCCGCCTGCCCGATCTTCATCAGGAACGGAAACAGCAGCCAGCCGCCGACGCCCCAGGCCATGCCGAAGCCGCGTGGCAATTCGATCGGGCGGATATCGAGTCCGCCGTAAACATAGACCTGCTTGTGCACGTTGGAGCCGTAGCGGCTGTATTCCTTCGCGGTCTTGTTGATCGCGACTTCCATGCAGTTGAGGATATCGCCCGCGAGCTTGCCGCCGCCAATGGCGTCGAAGGCGATGGTGGCGCCGGTCTCGACCAGCGCGTTGGTGAGATCGCCGAGGAAACTCGGTGCAGAGGAGTCGACGACATATTTGGCACCGATCTTGTGCAGGATGTCGGCCTGCTCCTTGCTGCGCACGATGTTGACCAGAGGAATGCCGTCCTTGATGCAGATCTTGTTCAGCATCTGGCCGAGATTGGAGGCGGCCGCGGTGTGCACCAGTGCCTTGTGGCCCTCGCGCCGCATGGTCTCGGTCATGCCGAGCGCCGTCAGCGGATTGACGAAGCATGAAGCGCCTTCCGCCGGCGTGGTGCCTGATGGTAGCGGCAGGCACTCGCGCACCTTGAGAGTGCGATACTGGGCATACATCGCGCCGCCGATCATGGCGACGGTCTTGCCCAGGAGCGCCTTCGCTGCATCGGACGAGCCGGTCCTGATGACGACGCCCGCGCCCTCGTTTCCGACTGGCATCGATTCATCGAGGCGAGCCGCCATCGCCCGCATCGCACCCTCCGGCACCTTCGCGGTGATGACCGGAGCGTCCTTCGTGCCGGAGGCCTTCGTCGTGCTCATGTCGGCGGCGCCGACCAGAAGCCCGAGGTCGGATGGGTTGATCGGCGCCGCCTCGACGCGGACGACGACCTCGTCCGGGCCAGGCTCGGGGGTCGGCACGTCGACGAGCGAGATCTCGAGCTCTCCGCTTGTCTTGATCAGCGAACGCAGTTGCAGGCCGCTCTTGCCGTCGCTCATGTCGATCCTCCCTTGTTGCCTATTCGAGGCGCTGGCTTATGCCAGCGCCTTCAGTGCCGCCTTGCCGCCGTAGAGCGCCTGCTTGCCGAGCTGCTGCTCGATGCGCAGGAGCTGGTTGTATTTGGCGGTGCGATCGGAACGTGCAAGGGAGCCGGTCTTGATCTGTCCGCAATTGGTGGCGACCGCGAGGTCGGCGATGGTGGAATCCTCGGTCTCGCCGGAGCGGTGCGACATGACCGAAGTGTAGCCGGCCTTGTGGGCCATCTCGACGGCGGCGAGCGTCTCGGTCAGCGTGCCGATCTGGTTGACCTTGATCAGGATCGAATTGGCGCGACCGGCCTTGATGCCGTCTGCCAGGCGCTTGACATTGGTGACGAAGAGATCGTCGCCGACCAGCTGGCACTTGTTACCGATGAGGTCGGTGAGCTCCTTCCAGCCGTCCATGTCGTCTTCGGACATGCCGTCCTCGATGGTAACGATCGGATAGCGGCCGACGAGGTCGGCAAGATATTTGGCCTGCTCGGAGATCGAACGGGTCTTGCCCTCGCCTTCATAGACGTACTTGCCGTCCTTGAAGAACTCGGTCGAGGCACAGTCGAGCCCGATCACGATGTCGGAGCCAGCCTTGTAGCCGGCTTTGCCGATCGCGTTCATGACGAACTCGAGCGCGGCATCCGCCGACGGCAGGTTCGGCGCAAAGCCGCCTTCGTCGCCGACATTGGTGTTATGACCGGCCTTCTTCAGCTCGGACTTCAGCGTGTGGAAGACTTCCGCGCCGCAGCGCAGGGCCTCGGCAAAGCTCGAAGCGCCGACCGGCAGGATCATGAACTCCTGGAAGTCGATCGGGTTATCAGCGTGCATGCCGCCATTGATGATGTTCATCATCGGCACCGGCAAGAGCCGCGCCGAGGTGCCGCCGACGTAGCGATAGAGCGGCATGTCGAGCGAGTTCGCGGCCGCCTTGGCGACGGCGAGCGAGACGCCGAGGATGGCATTGGCGCCGAGCCGGCTCTTGTTCGCGGTACCATCGAGATCGATCATGATCTGGTCGATCTGGACCTGCTGCTCGGCATCGATGCCGCTCAGGGCCTCGAAGATCTCGCCATTGACGGCGCCGACCGCCTTGGTGACGCCCTTGCCGAGATAGCGGGCCTTGTCACCGTCGCGCAGTTCCACGGCCTCATGGGCGCCCGTGGAGGCGCCGGACGGCACCGCCGCGCGGCCAAGCGCGCCGTCTTCCAGCACGACGTCGACCTCGACGGTGGGATTGCCGCGGCTATCCAGGATTTCGCGTCCGATGATGTCGACGATGGCGGTCATGAGGGCCTCTTTTCGGGGAACGGAGGGGGCAGTTGGCGGTGCTTCTACCGCAATGCATCGGAGCGGAAAAGGCCGGGTGACGGCCGCGCGATGATTGGCTAAGAGGGCCACCACGGAGGCGGCCTGATGTCGAAAAAGCCCAGCAAATCGAAGACCTCACCTGCAAACTCACCTTCTTTGCAGCTAGGACGTGCCGTGGAATGGCCGGATGCGCCCGAAAAGGCGAAGCTCGACCGCGTGCCGAATCCGCAAGGAGGGACGGATTACCTGGTCCGTTTCACCGTGCCGGAATTCACCTCGCTCTGCCCGGTCACCGGCCAGCCGGATTTCGCCCATCTGATGATCGACTACGCGCCCGGCCAATGGCTGCTGGAGTCGAAATCGCTCAAGCTTTACATCGCGAGCTTCCGCAACCACGGCGCCTTCCACGAAGACTGCACCGTGATGATCGGCAAGCGCATCGCGTCCGAGATCAAGCCAAAATGGCTTCGCATCGGCGGCTATTGGTATCCGCGCGGCGGCATCCCGATCGACGTGTTCTGGCAGACCGGCCGCGTGCCGAAGGGCCTGTGGGTGCCGGAGCAAGGCGTCGCGCCCTATCGCGGGCGGGGTTAACCAGGCCAGAGCGATTATCTCAGAGGCCGCCGCTTGGTCGCCCGCTTTGGCGCTGTCGGCCCTTTCTTCCGCGCGACGCGACGTGCCGCCGCCAGCGCCGAGCGCGCCCAGGTAACGAGTTCATCGGGTTCATCGAAAAGCCGCTCGGGCGCTCGCCAGAACGAGAGATCGATCGAGCCGCCCCGCTTCTCATAATTGAGCGGCGGAAACGACTCCGCTTCCTTGAAAGCCACCCGGTTGTCGTCATCAACCCGGAAGTAGAGCGTGTTGTCACGGACCATCCCGAGCATGAATCCATCACAGAACACGCCGGTCTTGCCGAACATGCGCCGCACATTGATGTGTCCGAGCGGAGCGAGCTGCTCGCGCAGGAACTCGACGAAGCTGTCGCTGGCAACCATCTCCAGTCCTCGGCGGGGCGGCTCGAACTCGAGGCCTCGTTTCGCCTGACGATATGGGCCCCACGTTGGATTTGTGACAGGATTCCGCGTCGTCTCAAGCAGGAATCGCCGCACCCCGATGCCGCGCGGGTCTTCCTGACTTGTGCTTCTGCCCGGCAGCCTTACGCCACCGCACGCACCTTGGTGATGAAGCTGTCCACCTCGCCCGTGAGCGAGGACGACTGGCTCGACAAATTGGCGGCGGCCTTCAGCACGCCCGACGCGGCGCGGCCGGTCTCGTTCGCCGCTGACGAGACGCTGGCGATATTGCGCGTCACGGTCGAGGTCGCTTCTGCGGTGTGCTGGACGGTGTTGGCAATCTCGGCGGTCGCCTTGTTCTGCTCCTCGATGGCGGCAGCGATGGTGCGATTGATGCTCGAGACTTCCTCGATGGTCTTGACGATGCCGTCGATGGCGGAGACCGCCTTCTGCGTCGCGCCCTGGATCTCCGTGATCTGGGCGCTGATCTCTTCGGTGGCTTTCGCCGTCTGCGACGCGAGGTTCTTCACCTCGCTTGCCACGACCGCAAAGCCGCGCCCGGATTCGCCGGCGCGCGCGGCCTCGATCGTCGCGTTCAGTGCCAAGAGATTGGTCTGGCCCGCGATCGAGGTGATGAGACCAATGACCTCGCCGATGCGGTCGGCGCCGTCGGCGAGTGCGCGCATGGTGCTGTCGGTCTCCTTGACGGTGACGACCGCCTGCTCGGTGGCGCGGCTTGCCTGCTCGACCTGGCGATTGATCTCGCGGATGGAGGCATTGAGCTCCTCGGCCGCGGCCGCGACCGTCTGCACGCCGCCGCCGACCTGGTCGGCCAGCGTCGAGGCCGAGCCGGCCTGGGTCTGGGCTTCCGCCGCCGTGCCCGACATCGAGCGTGCCGTCGTCTCAAGCTCGCTGGAGGCGCTCGACAGCGTCTGTACCATCTGGCCGATCCGGCTTTCGAACTGCCGCACCAGGCCCGAGAGCTCGGACGCGCGCTTCTCCTTGTCGGCGCGTTCGACGGCCTGATCACCCGACAGACGCTCGGCGTTGATCATGGCATCCTTGAACACCTGCAAGGCCGCGGCCATGCGGCCGATCTCGTCATTGCGGTCGAGGCCCGGCACCTCACTGGCGAAATCATGCGCTGCGAAGCGGGTCATGATGCCGGTGATCGCGGTCAGCGGCCGGGTGACGCGGTTGCGCATCAGCATCAGCCCGCCAATCGTCAGCGCGAGAGAGGCCGGCAGCAGGAGCCCGAACAGGATCAGGCCGATGCGCGCTTGCGCTGTGTCCTCTTCCGCACGCGAGATCATGTTGGCGAGCGCAGACTGGGTGGCAATGACGAGCTTCTCGGCGCCGGCAAGCTGGCGGTTGCGGAAATCGAGACCGGTGATGCCGGCGGGCTCGCCCTTCAACAAGCGGGCTGCAACGGTGTTACGCTCATCATAGAGTTCGCCGGACATGTTTGGCTCGGCATCGCGGATCGCCTGCAACAGCGCAGGCGACGCGGCATTCACGCTCAGATTCCGCACGATGCTCCAGGCCGCCTGCGAGCGCCCGCGCAGATCGGCGAAATCGGTGCCGTCGGAGGCGGCCCAAGACTTGTTCGCCAGGATCGTGCTGAACTGCGACAGGATGGTCTGGCCGACCGTCGCGCGGGTCAGCCAGGCCGACTGCTTGACCAGCAGCAGGCGGTCGACGACCGGATCGATCAGGGTCATGCTGTTGTCCAGATGCGCGGTCACCTCGCCGATCGCATCCATGTAGGCGTCGGAGGCCTTGGCCCAGGCCGGGGTCAGGGTCGCATCACGCGCCGCCTTCTCCTGGCGCAGGGCAGCCGTGGAGCGCGCCCGCAGGCCGTCCACGTCCTGCCAGGTGCCTCGCAGCTTCTGCACGCGCTCGGCGAGGCCGGCCAGATCGAGCTGCTCGAGGGTCTGGAGCGCCTGCCCATAGTTCTTGACGGCTGCTGCGCGCATGTCGGCGATGGCGCTGAGCGTGTTCTCAGGGGTCGGCACGGGCGCCGACAGATTGCTCAGCGTATCTCCGCGCTCGAGCCGGAACACCACCAGCGCATTGGTCATGTCACGGCTCGCGATCGCAAGCGACACGATGCGGTTGCTGTCGGCATAGCGGCTGACCGCCTGCTTCAGGCTGTAAGCGCAGATGAGGACGAGGACGATACCGAGAGAACCGACCACTGCCCCGAGAATGCGGGCGACCGAGCGTTGCTTTTGCATCTGGCGATCCGATGGAGTGATGCCGCAACCGACGGCTTGGCGGCACTCTAGGGATCGAAGGGTGAGATTTGATTTAAGATTGAAGGGATGCCGCTACCGTTATTTCCCGGAAAAATACGGACATCGGTAATTCGATACTTCCGTCAGGCCCGCGCGTCGGACGGCGCCCGCTGTTTGAGCAGCCGGGCACAGACGAAGCCCAGCGCCATCATGATCGCGGCGCTGGCGAGCAACGTCAACACCTTGCCGCCGTGCTGAAGGCCAAGGCCATAGGCAAGCGGTCCGACGGTCTGTCCCATGAAGAAGAAGAACGAATGCAGCGACATCGCCGTCGCCCGCGCTCCGATCGACAGCTCGCTGGCGAACACCTGCAAACAGCCATGGATCATGTAGAAGCCCCAGCCCATTGCCAGCATGCTGACGAACTGAAGCTTCCAGCCGGGACCGAAGGCGAGCGCACCGAGCTGGAGCGCCACAAGGCTCGCGCCCGCGATCATCATGCCCTTGACGCCGAGCAGCGGCAGGAAGCGCGATACCGTGAAGGTGTAGAACAGCCCGCCAATTGCAAAACCCGCGATCACGATGCCCGCGATCGACAGCGACTTCTCACCGAGATCAAACAGAAGCGCGGCGATGAAGGGAAACAGGCCGAACACGCAGCAGCCCTCGACGAACACGGCCGAGTAGCAGTAGCGCGTGTTGGGATTGGCAAAGATGGTGCGGTAGCCCTGCCGCAAGGTCTTGAAGTCGGTCTTCGGCGGAGCGGCAAGTGCGGCACCGCGAAAGCCCGCCGCCACCGCCGCGGCCGCGATCAGGCCGAGCGCACCGAGAACCACCAGCACACCTCGCCAGCCGATGAGATCGCCGATGATGCCGGAGGCCGACGCGCCAAGGAGATTGCCGGTCATTGAACCCGCCATCGTGCGCCCGATCGCGACCTGCCGCTTGGCCGGCGCGACGAGGTCGGCGGTCAGGCCGAGGGCGACCGGAAACACGCCGCCCGATGCGATCCCGGCCAGGATGCGGCTCGCGAACAGGCCGGAGAAGGACGTGGCGAGCGCGCCCAGGATGCAGGCCACGCCGAGCAGCGCCAGACACAGCGTCATCAATCGCGCCTTGCCGAACAGATCGGCGGCGGCGCCGACAGCCGGCTGAACCAGCGCGTAGATCAAGGCGAAGCCGGCCGCGACGCTCGCCGCTGTCGTGATGCTGACCGCAAAATCCTCCGCGACATGCGGCAGGACGGGATCAAGCGCTCGCGTCGACAACGCCGCCGAGAATCCGGCGAGCGCGATGATGTTGATCGCGGGTGGAAACTTCTGGTCGGACGACGGCCCGGTCACAGGCTGGTGCATCAGCGCGGAGTGCTCTTGGCCAGCGCGTCGAACGCCATCAGCTTGCGGATGAGCCCCTCGAACTCGCGCAGCGGCACCATGTTGGGCCCGTCCGAAGGCGCATGATCGGGATCGGGATGGGTCTCGATGAAGACACCGGCGACGCCGACCGCCACGGCCGCGCGCGCCAGCACCGGTACGAATTCGCGCTCGCCGCCTGAGGATGCCCCCTTCCCGCCCGGCTGCTGCACCGAATGAGTGGCGTCAAAGATCACGGGCGCACCGGTGGTGCGCGCCAGGATTGGCAGCGCGCGCATGTCCGAGACGAGCGTGTTGTAGCCGAAGGACGCGCCGCGTTCGGTGACGAGCACATTGGGATTGTTCGCGCCGGTGATTTTGGCGACGACATTCGCCATGTCCCAGGGCGCAAGAAACTGCCCCTTCTTGACGTTGACGACCTTGCCGGTTGCGGCCGCCGCGAGCAGCAGATCGGTCTGGCGGCACAGGAAGGCCGGGATCTGCAACACGTCCACCGCCTGCGCCACCTCGGCGCATTGCGCGGCGTCGTGCACGTCGGTCAGCACGGGTAGTCCAAGCGATGAACGGATCTCGGCGAAGATCGGCAGTGACGGCGCAAGCCCGAGGCCGCGCGCCGCCGAAGCGCTGGTGCGGTTGGCCTTGTCGAACGAGGTCTTGTAGACGAGGCCGACGTTCAGCCGCGCCGCGATCTCCTTCAGCGCTGAGGCCACCTCCAGCGCATGCTGGCGGCTTTCGAGCTGGCATGGCCCCGCAATGATCGAGATCGGCAGATCATTGCCGAATTTGACCGTGCCAATGGTAACGACCGGGGCCGCTGAATTCGAAGAGCTCAAGGCCAATATCCCTCGTTTCGCCGCGACCATAGCGGCGATGAGGGGGCGATCAACCCCATTCGTCCGGGGCAATCAGAATATCAGGGTTGCGCGAGGGGGCCCCGCCACAACCCATGCCGGACAGCCGCTACTTGACCGACGAGAAGGCGGTCGGTGTCAGGAACTGACTGACGATGTTGCCGACGATCTGGCCGTCCGCTTCGCTCTCGGCGCGCGCTTTCATCCAGTCCGGGTCGGTCATGAACTTGCCCCACTTCGCTTCGCGATCGGCAAGCGACTCCCAGGCCAGGAAATAGGTCAGCTCCTGGTTGGATTCACCGATCAGCGTGGTGAAGAAGCCGGCCTGCTTGATGCCGTGCTTCTCCCACAGCTTCAGCGTCACCGTCTCGAACCGCTTCAACAGCGCCGGCAAGCGGCCGGGCACACAGCGATAGACGCGCATTTCGTAGATCATTGGAATTCACTCCCAGTATTGTTGTTCTTGCGGCAGCGAGTTGTCGCAACAAATTGCGCGATCGTCAAAGGCCGAGAAAGAGCTACACCAGCCGCGACTGCACCATCGCCGCCTGAATGAAGGATGCAAACAGCGGGTGCGGCTCGAAGGGGCGCGACTTCAGCTCGGGGTGGAACTGGACGCCGATGAACCAGGGATGATCCTCGTACTCGACGATCTCCGGCAGCACGCCGTCGGGCGAGAGGCCGGAGAATTTCAGGCCGTGCTGCTCGAGGCGGTCCTTGTAGGCGGTGTTGACCTCGTAGCGGTGGCGGTGGCGCTCGGAAATCTCGGTCGCGCCGCCATAGACCTGCGAGACGCGGCTGCCGCGATTGAGCGCCGCTGGATAGGCGCCAAGCCGCATCGTGCCGCCGAGATCGCCGGCGTTGGTGCGCTTCTCGAGCTCGTTGCCGCGCAGCCATTCCGTCATCAGGCCAACCAAGGGCTCCTTGGTCGGGCCGAACTCGGTGGAGTTGGCCTCCTCGATGCCGACGAGATTTCGTGCAGCTTCGATCACCGCCATCTGCATGCCGAAGCAGATGCCGAAATACGGCACGTCGCGCTCACGCGCGAACTGCGCCGCGCGGATCTTGCCTTCCGCGCCGCGCTGGCCGAAGCCGCCCGGCACCAGGATGCCGTTGACGTGCTCGAGGAACGGCGCCGGATCTTCCTTCTCGAAAATCTCGCTTTCGATCCAGTCGAGATTGACCTTCACCTTGTTGGCGATGCCGCCATGCGAGAGCGCCTCGATCAGCGACTTATACGCATCCTTCATGCCGGTATATTTGCCGACGATGGCGATGGTGACGTTGCCCTCGGGATTGCGGACGCGTTCGTTGATCTTCTGCCAGCTCTGGAGCTGCGGTGGAATCCGCGAGCCGATGCCGAAGGCGGCGAGCACTTCGTCGTCGAGGCCGGCGTTGTGGTAGGCCTCGGGGACAGCGTAGATGTTGTCGACGTCGCGCGCCTCGATCACGGCGCTTTCGCGCACGTTGCAGAACAGGCCGAGCTTGCGCCGCTCCTCCTTCGGGATCTCGCGATCGGTGCGGCAAAGCAGGATGTCCGGCTGGATGCCGATCGAACGCAGCTCCTTCACCGAGTGCTGCGTCGGCTTTGTCTTCAGCTCGCCGGCGCTCGGGATGTACGGGAGCAGCGTCAAATGGATGTAGACGGCGTGGTCGCGCGGCAGCTCGTTCTTGAGCTGGCGGATCGCCTCGAAGAACGGCAGGCCCTCGATGTCACCGACCGTGCCGCCGATCTCGACCAGCACGAAGTCGTAGTCGTCGTTACCGGAGAGAACGAATTCCTTGATGGCGTTGGTGACGTGCGGAACCACCTGGATGGTCGCGCCGAGATAATCGCCACGACGCTCCTTGGTGATGATGTCCTGATAGATGCGGCCCGTGGTGATGTTGTCCTGCTTTGTCGCAGGCCGCCCGGTGAAGCGCTCGTAGTGACCGAGATCGAGATCGGTCTCCGCGCCGTCATCCGTCACGAACACTTCGCCGTGCTGATACGGCGACATCGTTCCGGGATCGAGGTTGAGATAGGGGTCGAGCTTGCGGAGGCGGACCTTGTAGCCCCGGGCCTGCAACAGAGCACCGAGTGCCGCTGAAGCCAAACCCTTGCCGAGCGAAGAAACCACGCCGCCGGTGATGAATATGTACCGCGCCATGGGGCTTAACCTCTAATCCCTCGAATTCGATTCGCCAAAGCGATTCGTATTCCGCCCCAAAGAATCTGCGGGCCTGTGGGTGAGCCAAAACTAAGAGTGGTGACAGGGTCTTGATGGGGATTGTTGATGCAGGACGGTAGAAGCCGCCCTGCATGGCCCCCCTGCTTTATTGCGAGCGCGGCACCTGCGGGCCGCTCGGCGCTGCCGGGGCCTGCTGCTGCTCGTCCGCCTTCTTCAGCGAATCCAGGATGCCGCCCGAGGTCGGCGGTACGATTGGCCCGCCTCCGGCCGGCTGGGTCTGCGATGCCGGCGCCCCGATGATCGACGAGGGCGCACGGTTGTAGCCAGCGTACCAGGACAGGAACAGGCTGGTCACAAAGAAGCCCGCGGCCAGGATCGCGGTCGTGCGCGACAAGAGATTCGCGGTGCCGCGGCTCGACATGAAGCCCGCGCCTCCGCCCATGCCGAGGCCGCCGCCTTCCGATTTCTGAAGCAGGACGGCACCGATCATGACGGCAACAATCATGAGGTGGATGACGATGACAACAGTCTGCATATTATCCTTCCGTCACAAGCCGACAGCGCCGGTACCGGCAGCCGATCGCGCTTCGCGGGTTTTCCTGAAGTTGCGCGGTGTTACACGATCGGAAACGGCAATGCCACCCCCGATCGGTCCCGATCGCGCCCCGAGCTTAGCTAGGGACAGCCCTTGGCGATCGCAAGGAAATCGGCCGCTTTCAGGCTGGCGCCGCCGACCAGCGCACCATTGACGTTCTTGACCGCCATCAGCTCGGCCGCATTCGACGGCTTGACCGAGCCGCCATAGAGGATGCGCATCCTGGCACCGTCCGCCTTGAACCGGGAGGTCAGGAATTCCCGGATAAAGCCATGAATCTGCTCAACATCCTCAGCGGTGGGGGTGAGACCCGTGCCAATCGCCCAGACCGGCTCGTAGGCCACAACCAAATTGGCGGCCGTGGAGCCGTCCGGCAGCGAGCCATTGAGCTGGCCGCGCAGGATGTCGAGGGTCTGGCCGGCATCGCGCTGGCTCTGCGTCTCGCCGATGCAGACGATCGCAACCACCCCTGCCCGCCAGGCAGCCTCGGCCTTCTGCTTCACCAGGGCGTCGCTCTCGCCATGGTCGGCGCGGCGCTCGGAATGGCCGACAATGATGGCGCTCGCGCCCGCATCCGCCAGCATTTCGGCAGCGATATCGCCGGTATGAGCGCCTGAGGTCTTGGGATGGCAGTCTTGCGCCCCAACGGTCACCGCCTTGCCGCGCGCCTTCTCGGCGAAGGCCGCAATCAGGGTTGCCGGCGGGCAGACCAGCAGATCGGCCTTGCCGGCCACCTCTGCCGCACCGTTGAGCATGGCGTCGAATTCGGCAATCGAGGCCTTGAGGCCGTTCATTTTCCAGTTGCCGGCAATCAGCGGTCGGATGGCGTCGGTCATGTCAATTCCAGCAAAATGAGGTTTGTCCATGCGCTAGCAGAGGTGCCGCGGCAGTTCCAGAGACCAGGGGCTTTTAACCGCAGGACCAGGCACCGGCCTGACCTGAGGTTGCGGGGGGAAAGCCGCCACTTTATGATGCCATATCAATTTGGTGACGCGCTCTTGCGGAATCTGCATTAAGACGCGCTCCCGTTCCCCTCCTGCCAAACAAGTTGGACCAAATGCTTCGAGGAATGCGCAAGGCCTCATCAAACTGGGTCGGCAAGACCATTATGGCCGTGGTGATGGGTGTATTGATCATCAGCTTCGGCGTCTGGGGCATCGCCGACATCTTCAAGGGCTTCGGGCAGTCCACGGTGGCCAAGGTGGGCAACACCGAGATTTCGCTGAACGAGTTCCGCCAGATCTACACCGACCGCCTCCAGCAGATCAGCCGCCAGTTCGGCCGCCCGCTCACGCCTGACCAGGCGCGCGCCTTCGGCCTCGACCGCCAGGTGCTCCAGCAGACCATTGCGGAAGCAGCGCTTGACGAAGAGGCGCGCCGGCTCGGGCTCGGCCAGTCCGACGACCAGATCCGCCAGCTCATCATGAACGATCCGAACTTCAAGGGCGTCGGCGGCGCCTTTGATGCGAACCGCTTCCAGGCCATGATCCGCAATTTCGGCTACACCGAGCAGCGCTACGTGGCCGAGCAGCGCAAGGTGTCGCTGCGCCGGCAGATCACCGGCACGATCGGCGCCGGGCTCGAGCCGCCGAAGGCCATGCTCGAGGTGCTGACGCGTTTCCAGAACGAGCAGCGCGCGATCGAGTTCGTCAAGCTCGACGCAGCGCAGGCGGGCACCATCGACGCGCCCTCGCCCGAGGCGCTTGCCGCCTATTTCGAGGACCACAAGGTCCAGTTCCGCGCGCCTGAATTTCGCAAGATCGCCTTCGTCGTGATCTCGCCGGAAGAGATCGGCAAGTGGAGCCAGGTCTCCGACGACGATGCGAAAAAACTGTTCGACCAGCGCAAGAACCAGCTCGGCACGCCGGAGAAGCGCCAGATCCACCAGATCGTATTCCCGAACGCCGCCGAGGCGCAGGCCGCGCGCGAGCGCCTCGCCGGCGGGCTGTCGTTCGAGGATCTCGGCAAGGAGCGCGGACTGAGCACCTCCGACGTCGATCTTGGGCTGGTGACCAAGTCGTCGCTCGATCCGGCGATTGGCGACGCTGTCTTTGCACTCCCGGCCGGCGAAATCAGCCAGCCGATCGAGGGCCGTCTCGGCACCGCGATCGTCAAGGTCGACAAGATTGAGCCGGGTGTCGAGGCCAACTACGCCAGCCTCGCCGGCGACATCAAGCGCGAGATCGCGACCGAGCGTGCACGCATCAAGGTCGCGGAGCTGCGCGACAAGATGGAGGACGAGCGCGGCGCCGGCACCAGCGTCGTCGACGCGGCGCAGAAGCTCGGGCTCGCAGCCGTGACCGTCGACGCCGTCGATCGCTCCGGCCGCGCGCCGGACGGTCAGCCCGTCGCCAGCATTCCGCAGGGCCTCGACGTGGTGTCGCAGGCCTTCAACAGCGACGTCGGCGTCGACAACGATCCGATCTCGTTCCGCGGCGGCTATGTCTGGTACGACGTGCTCGCCACCACGCCGTCGCGCGACCGCAATCTCGACGAGGTCCGCGACCAGGTCGAGGCGCGCTGGCGCCAGGACCAGATCGCCGCCAAGCTCAAGACCAAGGCGAGCGAGATGGTGCAGAAGCTCGAACAGGGCGGCAAGCTCGCTGACGAGGCGGCCGCCGTCGGCGCCACGGTCCAGACCGCGACCGGCTTCAAGCGCGACGACTCCCCCGCCGGCGTGCCCACGAACCTGGTTGCGGCCGCCTTCCGCACTGCCAAGGATGGCGTCGGACAGACGCCCGTGGCCGGCGGCGGCGAAGTCATCGTCTTCCGCGTCACCGACATCATCGAGCCAGCGGTCGATGCCGCCTCCGATGCCATCAAGAAGCTGAAGGACAGCATCGACCGCGCGTTGACCGACGAGCAGGTTGCATCCTACGTCAACAAGCTTCAAACCGATATCGGGACCACCATTAATCAGGCCGCCTTCGCGCAGGTGACGGGCGCGAACCAGTAAGTTTGAAAGCACGCGATGGACGACCTGAAATCGATCATTGGAAAAGTGGCGACTGGCGCCAGCCTGTCGCGCGACGAAGCGGCCTCCGCCTTCGACGCCGTGATGTCGGGCGAGGCCACGCCCTCGCAGATGGGCGGCCTCTTGATGGCGCTGCGGGTGCGCGGCGAGACCGTCGACGAGATCACCGGCGCGGTCTCGGCGATGCGGTCGAAGATGCTGACCGTCACTGCACCAGCTGACGCCGTCGACATCGTCGGCACCGGCGGCGACGGCTCCGGCTCGGTCAACGTCTCGACCTGCGCCGCCTTCATCGTCTCGGGCACCGGCCTGCCGGTGGCCAAGCACGGCAACCGTGCGCTGTCGTCGCGCTCGGGCGCGGCCGACGTGCTGGCCTCGCTCGGCGTGAAGATCGATCTTAAGCCCGAACAGATCGGCCGCTGCGTGCGCGAATGCGGCATCGGCTTCATGTTCGCGCCCGCTCACCACCCGGCCATGAAGAACGTCGGTCCGACCCGGGTCGAGCTCGCCACCCGCACGATCTTCAACCTGGTCGGACCGCTGTCGAACCCGGCCGGCGTCAAGCGGCAGATGGTCGGCGTGTTCTCGCGGCAATGGGTGCAGCCGCTGGCGCAGGTGCTGAAAAACCTCGGCTCCGAATCCGCCTGGGTCGTGCACGGCTCCGATGGGCTGGACGAGATCACCCTCACCGGCCCGACCTTCGTCTCCGCGCTCCACAATGGCGAGATCCGGAATTTCGAGGTGACGCCGGAGGATGCCGGCCTGCCGCGTTGCGAGCCCGGCGCGCTCAAAGGCGGCGACGCCGACTCCAATGCGATTGCGCTCCAGAGCGTGCTCGACGGCAAGCCGAGCCCCTATCGCGACGTCGCGCTGATGAACGCAGCGGCCGCACTGATCGTGGCCGGACGTGCCAAGGACCTCAGGGAAGGGGTCGCGATCGGGACAAAGTCGCTCGACAGCGGCGCGGCGAGCGCGCGGCTGAAACATCTGATCGCGGTCTCAAACGGCTGAGCCTCCCCATGTCGGACATCCTGACCAAGATCGAAGCCTACAAGCGCGAGGAGATCGCGGCCGCGAAGCGTGCGCAGCCGCTGTCGGCGGTCGAGGCGAAGGCCAAGGCGCAAGCCGCGCCGCGCGGTTTTTTGCGCGCAATCCGGAGCAAGATCTCCAATGGCGATTACGCGCTGATCGCCGAGGTCAAGAAGGCCTCGCCCTCGAAGGGGCTCATCCGCGCGGATTTTGATCCGCCGCTGCTCGCCAAGGCCTATGAAGCGGGCGGCGCCGCCTGTCTGTCGGTGCTGACGGATGCGCCCTCGTTTCAGGGTCATCTCGACTTCATGGTGGCGGCGCGCGCGGCAACGTCGCTGCCGGCGCTGCGCAAGGACTTTCTGTTCGACACTTACCAGGTGGCGGAGGCGCGCGCGCATGGTGCCGACTGCATCCTCATCATCATGGCCGCGCTCGATGATGCGACGGCCAAGGATCTCGAAGACGCCGCCATCGCCTATGGCATGGACGTCCTGATCGAGATCCACGACCACGCCGAGCTCGATCGGGCGCTCAAGCTCCGCTCGCCGATGATCGGCGTCAACAACCGCAATTTGCGTACCTTCGAGACCACGCTTGCGACCAGCGAGACGCTGGCGCCGCTGATCCCTGGGGAACGGCTGATGGTCGGCGAGAGCGGCATTTTTACGCCCGCAGACCTCGCGCGGCTTGAGCGCGTCGGCATGTCGACCTTCCTGGTCGGCGAAAGCCTGATGCGTCAGGCTGACGTGACCGCTGCTACACGCACGCTGCTTGCGCGCGAGACCACGTCGCGTGCGACGGGCACGCGCTGACATGGCGCGCAAGCCGGCGAAGAAGGCGATCCCTGCCCTCACCCATATCGGCGCCTCGGGCGAGGCACGCATGGTCGATGTGTCGGACAAGCCCGCGACCGAGCGGCTCGCAGTCGCGGAAGGCCGCGTCGTCATGACCAGGGCAACGCTCGATCTGATCGTCTCGGGAAATGCCAAGAAGGGCGACGTACTCGGGACCGCGCGCATCGCCGGCATCATGGCGGCCAAGCGCACCTCGGAGCTGATTCCGCTCTGTCATCCGCTCGCGCTGTCGAAGGTGACGGTCGACATCACGCCCGACGCGAAACTGCCGGGCTGTGTGGTCCGCGCCAGCGTGAAGGTGACCGGCCCCACAGGCGTCGAGATGGAAGCGCTGACGGCAGTCTCGGTCGCCTGCCTCACCATCTACGACATGATCAAGGCGGTGGAGCGCGGTGTGCGCATCGAGGGCATCCACCTCATCGAAAAACTTGGCGGCAAGTCCGGCCACTACCGCGCCTGATCGCAGGCCGCTACTTCAGCGACGAGCTGATCGACCCGAATTTTGCGCTGAGCCTGCTGCCCATGCCGTTCACGACCGTGATGATGGCGAGCGCGATGCCGGCTGCGATCAGGCCGTATTCGATCGCGGTCGCGCCGGATTCGTCGGCGAGGAAGTTCGTCAAAGTGTTTTTCATGATCGTATCCTCTCTTCGTCTCTGCCAGCCTTGCTCGCAAATCGCGTGCCATTGCCGCATCAAGGATCGTCAACACGTTAGATGGTTAAGCCCCGGTTGATGTCGTCACGACCGGCAAGAATTGACCGGCATCACCAGACCTTGCGGCAAATCCTGCACGCCTGTCGTCATACGCATCGATTGCATTTGTGTATTACGGTTTATGTCGCATTAACCGCGCTTCCTAACGTCGCCTCCACATCGTTCCCGTAAACCGACGGATGTCATGGGGATCAAGAGCTGACCCTGACGTGTGCACGGCAACGATCGACATGATGACGAGATACGGCAGTCGCCTCTTTGACCAGGCCTTCGTGCGCAGCGGACCGATCCGCTGGCTGGTGGTGGGCGGCACGCTCCTGATCGCGGCGATCGCCGTCGGCGCGACGTTGATGGCCCAGAATTTCCGCGAGCGCGCGCTACGCAACAGCGGCCGCGAGCTCGAGAACACCGTGCTGCTGCTCGCCCATCATTTCGATCAGCAATTGCAGGATTTCGCCGTCATCCAGAAGGATTTCGTCGACCACGTCCACGCGAGCGGAATCACGACCGCGGAGGACTATCGCACGCGCCTCTCCGGCCAGGACATCCATCGCATGCTGCGCTCGAAGATCGAGGCGCTGCCTTACATGGGTGGTGTCAACATCATCGATGTAGACGGCAATGTGATCAATTCGTCGACGGCATGGCCGGCGCCGAAGATCAACGTTGCCGATCGCGCCTATTTCCGCAGCTTCCGCTACGACCCCTATGCGCCCGACGTTCTGATCGAGCCGGTACATAGCCGCATCTCCGGCGCCTGGACCATCCTGATCTTGCGCAAGATCGTCGCGCCGGACGGCGAGTTCATGGGCGTGATCGGACGCGGCATCGAGCCCGCCAATTTCGAGAAATTCTTCGAGACCGTGGTGCTCGGAGAAGGCGCCACCATCTCGATGCTGCATCGGGACGGCACGCTGCTCGCCCGCTATCCCCATTCGAGCGATCTGATGGGGCGGAATTTCAAGACCGGCCCGTTCGAGCAGCAGAGGGTGTTCGGACTCGATCACTTCGCCGGACGCTTCATCAGTCCGGTTGACGGCGACGACCGGCTGATTTCCGCGCGCGCCCTGCCCCACTTCCCGATCCTGATGATGGCGACCACGACACGCGCGGCGGCGCTGGCGGACTGGCGCGAGCAGATCGGTATCCTGATTTCGGTCGCCGGCGCGTCCGCGCTCGCGATTGCGGGCGTGCTGATCGCAATCGTGCGCAAGCTCCTGGAGCAGCACCGCCTCTCGCGCGAGCGGCTGACGCTGGAAAAGCAGCGCCTCGACCGCGCCGTCAACAACATGACCCAGGGCCTGCTGCTGTTCGACGCCTCGCAGAAACTCGTGATCTGCAACCAGCGCTACATCGAAATGTACGGACTGTCGGCCGAGATCGTGAAGCCCGGCTACAGCTTCCACGACATCATCGCGCACCGCAAAGCCACGGGCTCATTCACGGGCGACGTGGACCAGTATGTCGCGCGCGTGCTGCGCGACATCCACGCGCGCAACTCCATGGTCGTGGAGACCGGCGACGGCCGCTCGATCCAGATCGTCAACGAGCCTCTCGGTGACGGCGGCTGGGTGGCGACGCATGAGGACATCACCGAACGCCGTCGCATCGAAGAGCGCATCACCCACCTCGCCCATTACGACGCGCTGACCGACCTGCCCAACCGCGCCATGTTCCACGAACATTTGCGCGGAGAGCTGGCCGCCATCGCCGACGGCGAAGAACTCGCGGTGCACTACATCGACATCGACGAATTCAAGGGCGTCAACGACGCGCTCGGCCATCTCGTCGGCGACGAGCTCCTGAAATCGGTTGCCGCAAGCCTCAGTCGTTGCGCGGGCCCGATGGATTTCGTGGCGCGGCTCGGCGGCGACGAATTCGCGATCGTGCAGAGCACGGTGACGTCGCCGGACCAGGTCAACGACCTCGTCGCGCGGATCTTCGCGGCGATCCGTACGCCGTTCGACTGCATGGGCCATCATCTTACCACCGACGCCAGCATCGGCATCGCGCTGGCGCCGGGGCACGGCACCGCGCTGGACCAGATCCTGAAGAACGCGGACATGGCGATGTATGCCGCCAAAGCCGCAGGCCGCCGCACCTATCGCTTCTTCGAGCAGGAGATGGATGCCAAGGTTCGCGAGCGGCGGCAGCTCGAGATCGACCTGCGCCACGCCATCGCCCATGGCGGCCTCGAAGTCTATTACCAGCCCTGCCTCAGCCTGAAGGACGACCGCATCACCGGCTGCGAGGCGTTGGTGCGCTGGCGCCATCCCGAGCGCGGCATGGTGTCACCGGCCGAGTTCATCCCGATCGCCGAGGATACCGGCCTGATCAACGAGATCGGCGAATGGGTGCTGGCGACCGCCTGCCGCGACGCCGCCGCCTGGCCCGACGACATCCGCCTCGCCGTCAACGTCTCGCCGGTGCAGTTCAAGAGCGGCACGCTGGCGCTGAAGATCATGGCGGCGCTGGCCACCTCCAACCTGCCCGCGAGCCGGCTCGAGCTCGAGATCACCGAGGCCGTGCTGATCCGCGACGACGACGCTGCGCTTGCGATCCTGCATCAGCTCCGCGCCATCGGCGTGCGCATCGCGCTCGACGATTTCGGCACCGGCTACTCGTCGCTGAGCTACCTGCACCGCTTCCCGTTCGACAAGATCAAGATCGACCGCTGCTTCGTCAGCGACATCGCGGGTCCTGACGGCTCCGCCAGCATCGTGCAGGCCGTGGTCAGCCTCGCCAGCGCCCGCCGCATGGCCACCACGGCCGAGGGCGTCGAGACCGAGGAGCAGCAGCGCCTGCTGCGCGCGCTCGGCTGCTCCGAGATGCAGGGCTATCTGTTCAGCGCCGCAAAACCGGCCGACAAGGTGCTGGAGCTGTTCGCGCTACATCGCAGCCGGCTCGCACAGCGCGATGGCAACCAGAGCCGCCGCCGCGAAGCAGGCTAGCAAGGACCGCTAGTTCGTGGGTGGACAGACTTCGTAGGGTGGGCAAAGCGAAGTGTGCCCACCTCTTGTCTTGCCGCGCATGCAGAAGCGGTGGGCACGTCGCTTACGCTCCTTTGCCCACCCTACGGCATCTTGCTAGTTCGGCACCGTCGTCTTCGGTGCCGGCTTGGCGGCCGCAGCATTCACGGTGACGCCGTGCAGGAAGTCGTAGGCCGTGTGTAGCGCCTTGTCGTCCTTCTCGTCCGGCGGGACATAGGACTGCGATCCAGTCTGCTCGGTGCCGTCTGCGGCCTGCAGATGGCCACGCATCTGGGACTCCGCCATGGTGTCGACGCGGCCCTTCAGCTCGGCCGGCACGTCCTGGAGGATCTCGATGTCGGGCGCAATGCCCTGGGCCTGGATCGAACGGCCCGAGGGCGTGTAGTAGCGCGCCGTGGTCAGCGCCAGCGCGCCGTTGCCGGCGCCGAGCGGAATGATGGTCTGCACCGAACCCTTGCCGAACGAACGCGTGCCGATGATCGTGGCACGCTTGTGATCATGCAACGCACCGCCGACGATCTCGGACGCCGAGGCCGAGCCGCCGTTGATCAGCACCACCAGCGGCTTGCCCTTGGTGAGATCGCCGCCATGGGCGGTGAAGCGCTGGGTTTCTTCCGGATTGCGGCCGCGGGTCGAGACGACCTCGCCACGCTGGAGGAACGCACTCGACACCGAGACGGCCTGGTCGAGCAAGCCGCCCGGATTGTTGCGCAGGTCCATCACATAGCCGACGAGCTTCTCCGGCGGGACGTCCCTGGAGATCGAGGCGATGGCCTTCTTCAGGCCGTCGGTGGTCTGCTCGTTGAACGAGGTGACGCGGATGTAGCCGATGTCGCCGTTCTCGACGTGGAAGCGCACCGGGCGGACATGGATGATCTCGCGCGTGATCGCGACGTCGAGCGGAGCGTCCGCGCCCTTGCGCACAATGGTGAGCTTGGTCTTGGTGTCGACCGGGCCCTTCATCTTGTTGACGGCCTGCTCGAGCGTCATACCCTGCACGGCGTCGCCGTCGATCTTGCTGATGAGATCGCCGGACATGATGCCGGCCTTGGAGGCCGGCGTGTCGTCGATCGGCGAGACGACCTTGACCAGGCCGTCCTCCATCGTGACCTCGATGCCGAGGCCGCCGAACTCACCGGAGGTGGTCTCCTGCATCTCGGTCCAGGCCTTGTCGTTCATGTAGCGCGAATGCGGATCGAGCGAGGTCACCATGCCCGTGATCGCACCTTCGATCAGCTTGGAATTATCGGGCTTCTCGACATAGCTCGCCTTCACCCGCTCGAAGACCTCGCCAAACAAATTGAGCTGGGAATAGGCATCATCCGCGCTCGCCGCCGCCCGAGCCGCCCATAGTCCGCCATGCGGACCGGAAACGAGGAGGGTCAGGCACGCACCAGTGAGCGCGCCGAGGGGGAACAGCAGGGTTTTCCGCATGGAATGGTTGGCCTTCTCGTTTCGCGGTTCTCTTGAGGCAGTTCTTTTGGGTCTTGGGAGCCGCCATGCAAATGGCGATCCAGCCCGGTTCTCACAATATCATTCCGGTTTCTTCAAGGCCGGGATGCCACGCCCACGGGTACATTACAGAAATCCCTTCGCCCTGGCCTAAACTTTTGGCAACGTTCGGAAACACCTCGCGCAATGCGGGAATCGGTCGGCCGGCCACGCCTCGCAGCTATGCGATTTTAGGATGGTTTGGGAGGGCCGGACGGGATAGTCGATGACATAAGACTTCAAATTCTCGGGAGGATAACAATGAACGAATCGCCCCGGATCCAGCCGCAACGGAATGTCGAACTCGGCGCCAGCAACGAGCCCTTCCAGAACCTGCACGAATTCATCCGGAAGGCGCGCTCCAACCTCAACCAGAACGCCTGGGACTATATCGTCGGCGCCGCCGAGACCGAGACCACGATGCGCCGCAACCGAATGGCCCTGGACGAGATTGCCTTCCGCCCGCGTGTGCTGCGCGACGTGCACAAGGTCGACGGCTCGGTCGAGCAGTTCGGCCGCAAGATGCGGCTGCCGGTGGTGCTCGCCCCCGTCGGCGCGCTGGAGATCTTCGACCCGCACGGCGCCGCCAGCGTGGCGCGCGCCTGCGGCACGTTCGGGGCGGCGCACATGCTGAGCTCGGTGTCCGAGCCCGGACTCGAAAAGACCGCCGAAGCCGCGCCCGATGCGCTGCGCCTGTTCCAGCTCTATGTCCGCGGCGACGATGCCTTCGTTGCCGATGTGGTCAGCCGCGCCGAGAAGCACAGCTACGCCGCCTTCTGCCTGACCGTCGACACCGCCCATTACAGCCGTCGTGAGCGTGACATCGCCAAGCGCTATGTTCGCGAGAGCCGCCTGCGCGCCACCGGCGGCGACTACCAGAAGGGCCTGGAGTGGCGGACCGTGAAGATGATCAAGGACACGTTCAATATCCCGCTGATCCTCAAGGGCATTGCCACCGCCGAGGACGCGCAGATCGCGGTCGATCACGGCGTCGAGTGGATCTACGTCTCCAATCATGGCGGCCGCCAGCTCGACCACGGCCGCGGCGCCATGCATGTGCTGCCCGAGATCGTCGAGGCCGTGAAGGGCCGCGCCAAGATCATGGTCGATGGCGGCTTCTGCCGCGGCACCGACATCGTCAAGGCGATCGCGACGGGCGCTGACCTCGTCGGCATCGGCCGGCTGCAATGCTGGGCCCTGGCGGCGGCCGGCGAAGCCGGCGTAACGCGCATGCTGGAGCTCTTGGAGGACGAGGTGCTGCGCTGCCTTGGCCTGCTCGGGGCCACCTCGTTCGCCGGGGTGAACAAATCCTGCCTGCATCCGGCGACCGCGACCAACGCGCCGAGCGTATTCAGCGCGTTCCCGCTGTTCGACCACGAGCCTTATCGGTACTGATCGCCGATACCGAAGTGAAAAAGGACGCAATGACCTCGCTTTCTCCCGGCAGCGCCGATGCGCTTCTGTTCGACCTCGGGCGCGTGGTGCTCGATATCGATTTCTCCAAGGCGATCGCCTGCTGGGCGGGACATGCCGGCTGCAAGCCGGAAGCCATCGTCACGCGCTATGTGCGCGACAGCGAAGCCTATCGGCTGCACGAGGTCGGCAAGATCAGCGACGAGGACTATTTCCAGTCGCTGCGCGCCACGCTCGGGATCGGCATTTCGGATGCGCAGTTCCTCGAAGGGTGGAACGCGATCTTCGCCGGCGAGATGCCTGATATCGCGGAGCTGTTGCCGCGCGCGGCCAAGCAGGTGCCGCTCTACGCCTTCTCCAACACCAACCGGCCGCATATCGATTATTTCTCGACGGAATATGCCGACGTGCTCGGCCATTTCCGCGAGCTGTATTTGTCCTCCAGCATCGGCCTGCGCAAGCCGGATGCGGCAGCCTTCGACCATGTCGTGGCCGCGATCGGCGTGCCGGCCGAGCGAATCGTGTTCTTCGATGACCTTGCCGAGAACGTCGAAGGCGCTCGCGCACGCGGACTGACCGCGGTGCATGTGACCTCGCCCCGCGATGTCGGTGAGGCGCTGAAGGCGCTCGGGATCTGACCGGCGGACGGGCCGCCAAATCGGCCGATTCCGGAACAATTTCACCCGGGAATAGGAACCAAAGCACTTTGTGCATTTTTGTACAGAGTTCCGGGAACGGAATGCCCTGTTCCGGACTCTTGAGTCCGTTGGGACTTCTACGAACGGACGTATCATCGTGTTGGGCAAAACCTACCTCACCAAGCAGGCCTCCCTGCTGGTTGAATTCGCCAGAACCACCTCGAATTCTGAGCTTTCCGCAAAACTGATCAGCAAGGCCGCCGACCTGAAGTCTCAGGCCGATCCGCTGCCCGACAAGGATCGAGGCCTCAAGGCGCCCGACGTCAGTTCGGACGGATAGACAGGAGGCGCCCGATGCTGGCTGTGGTTATGGTCGTTCTCGTCCTTGCCATCGCCACGCTCGTGCCGGTCTTCCTCGTCCTTCACAACATGCCGCGCCGGACCCGATACTAGGCTCCCAACGCGGAGCGGGTGATGCTGGATGAATAATCCCGCTCCGCTGCTGTTTTGCCTCTGCGCCCGCACTCGGTTAGAACTCTCGCCGCCCATTCGTCCGAGTCCGCCGAGCAGGAGTTGTCCCGTGGCCTTGATGCCGGTTTCTGACGCGCTTGCCGCGGTGCTGGCCGGCGCGGAGCCGCTGCCTGAAGAGATCGTTCCCCTCGACGACGCCTTCCATCGCGTGCTCGCGCGCGACGTCGCGGCGCGGCGCACGCAGCCGCCGCAGGCGATGTCGGCGATGGATGGCTACGCCGTGCGCGCAGCCGATGCAGCGAAGATCGATTCCCGGCTCACCGTGATCGGTGAGGTCGCGGCGGGCCGGCCATTTGCTGGAACTGTCGGCGCCGGCGAAGCCGTGCGAATCTTCACCGGCGGCGTCGTTCCCGATGGCGCCGACGCCGTCGTGATCCAGGAGGACACCGTCGCGGACGGCAAGCGCATCGCGATCAAGGAGGCCGCCATCACCGGGCGGCACATCCGCCCCGCCGGCATCGATTTTCGCGAGGACGACGTGCTCCTGCGCAAGGGCACCCGGCTGACCGAGCGCGACCTCGCGCTCGCCGCCGGCATGAACCACCCGCAGCTTGCCGTCCGCCGCCGTCCGAAGGTCGCGATTCTCGCCACCGGGGACGAACTGGTGATGCCGGGCACGACGCCCGGCCATGGCCAGATCGTCTATTCCAACGGCTACGCCCTGCATGCGCTCGCCCGTCGCGAGGGTGCTGATACCATCGACCTCGGCGTTGCCGCCGACACGCTGGAGGCGACCACGGCCGGCATCCGCCGCGCGCGCGAGAGCGGCGCAGATATCCTGATCACGACCGGCGGCGCATCGGTCGGCGATCATGACCTGGTGCAGCCGGCGCTGAATGCCGAAGGTATCTCGATGGCGTTCTGGAAGATCGCGATGCGGCCGGGCAAGCCGATGATGCACGGGCGGTTGGGGGCAATGCGCGTGATCGGCCTGCCCGGCAATCCCGTGTCGTCCTACGTTTGCGGCTTCCTGTTCATGGTCCCGCTGATTCGTGCGCTGTCGGGCCGCGAAGTGATTCATCACCGTCGCGAACGCGCCCTGCTCGGCCGCGATGTCGGCGCCAATGACCAGCGCGAGGATTATCTGCGCGCGCGGCTTGAGGTGCGCGACGACGGCACGCTCATCGCCCATCCCGTGAACCATCAAGATTCCTCGCTGCTTGCGAATCTCGCTGCGGCACAGGCACTTCTCGTGCGCGCGCCGTTCGCGCCGAAGGCCGAGGCAGGCACGCCCTGCGAGGTGCTGCGCTTACCGGCCTGAACGCCTGGACCACATGCGTTCCGCGAACATTGCGGCGTTCACGGTAAATTAAGCAGTTGCGGAACACATATCGAACATATAGTGTCCGTTCATGATTTGTTTCGAGCATGTAGCGGCTTATCGCTGAATTGAACGTCTCGGAATCGAACGACATCAACCGGGGGATTTTGGTCGAGATGCTAACGCGCAAACAATACGAGCTTCTGCGGTTCATCAGTGAGCGGCTGAAGGAAAGCGGCGTGCCGCCCTCCTTCGACGAGATGAAGGACGCGCTCGACCTGCGCTCGAAATCGGGCATCCATCGCCTGATCACCGCGCTCGAGGAGCGCGGCTTCATCCGGCGCCTGCCCAACCGCGCCCGCGCGATCGAGGTGATCAAGCTGCCGGAGCTCCAGGCCGCCGCCGGCAGCCGCCGCGGCTTCACCCCGAGCGTCATCGAAGGCACTCTCGGCAAGGTCCGCACCAGCTCCGGCGCGCCTGCGGACGACGGCGAGCGCCCCGTTGCGGTGCCCGTCATGGGCCGCATCGCGGCCGGCACGCCGATCGAGGCGTTGCAGACCCGCAGCCACACCATCAGCGTACCGCCTGATATGCTCGGCTCGGGCGAGCATTACGCGCTCGAAGTGCGCGGCGATTCCATGGTCGAGGCCGGCATTCTCGACGGCGACATGGCGCTGATCCAACGCAACGAGACCGCCGATACCGGCGACATCGTAGTGGCGCTGATCGACGACGAGGAGGCGACGCTCAAGCGCTTCCGTCGGCGTGGCGCCTCGATCGCTCTCGAGCCGGCGAACGCCGCCTATGAGGTCCGCATCCTGCCGCCCAACCGGGTGAAGATTCAGGGCAAGCTGATCGGGTTGTACCGGAAGTACTGAGCATGACCCGGACCCGAAGGGCCGCGTTAGCGCAAAGTGCGCAGCGGTTTTCCGAAAAGGTCATGCTTAAACAATAATCTCAATCTTCCGCGCACCGCCTGTTGGCGGCCGCCCATTAACGATTGGAGCGGACGATTGTCCGCTCCCGCTGGATAGTGTTTCTGGTTTTGCACAGATTATCCGGCCACCTCTCCAGCGCTACATCCTCGGCACGCCACAACGAAGCACACACCGCTTCGCAGGCTTTGAGAGACCGAGGAGACACCCATGCGCAAGATCATTCTGAGCACAGTCACGATGGCGCTGATCACAGCATCAGCGTCGCAAGCGTTTGCGGCGCAGTCGCAGCACCATCTGCGCAAGGCACCGCAGGCGACGACCAGCGAGCAATTCCGCAATGCCCGCAACGCGGTCGAGCCGGCGCAACCGGCCTGGCAATATTCGGGTTGGTCGGCACCTGCTGGCCGCTGACGTCGAAGCTCCCAAAATGCACGGGAGCAGGCTTTGTTCCCAGCGCATTTGAAAAAGATAATGTGATTGCCCGCTGCGGATGCGAGCCGCAGATTTGCCCACAAACAAGCATAAGCTTGCAGGCTTCCACTCTGATAGAGGCCTGCGCCTCAGAAGAGGCGCGGGTGCTCTATCCTGAATGAGGAGCACCCGATGTGTGACTACAGCCTGCACGCCGTCGCGACGCGTCCCGCAGAAGTCGGCGAGACGATCGTCACGACAACCTTCCGCGGCACCTCGACGCGCGGCTTCGCCTCCGAAGCCGATCCCTCCGTCGCGGTCTGCCTGCTGCCGGGAACGGAGCTCGCCTTCGCCGACAGCGTCCGCTACGACAATCGCTGGATCTGGACGCGCACCATCAACTCCCGCGTCGGCAAGTTCGGCAAGGTCGATCCGCACATTCCCGATCGCCACCATGATGCGATCGAATTCCCCGACGGCAAATACGTGCTGGTGACGCAGCTCGTCGAAGGCCAGCGCGCAACCGTGCTGCAATTGCCGGTGACCCAACAGGTGGGCGAGCGCGAGCACAAGCCGCAGATCGCCGACAGGCAGCCAACGATCACTCGCCTGCCGATCGGCTGACACCACCATCCCGGCCGCCAGGTCGGCGCCAGGATTGAAATGTCCATCGCCGGCCGAGGCCGGCGAGATGGGGTGGTTTGCGGCCCTGGAATAACATCTGCTCGCCGCACTTCCCCACCGCACGAAGTTTCCGCTGCCCTGCCTGAATTTTGAACGTCCGTTCTGCTGACAAATCGCCGATGCTGCTCACGGCTCGAGGCGGCGGACAGGCTCGATGAAGACCTTCATTCGCGTCGTTGAACTCTGGGTGCCTGACCGGACGCGGATGCGGCTGGAATTTGGCGGCGGCCTCTACAGCGAAGGCCTGTCCGCGTTCAAGGCCGCGAGCGAAGATTTGCGCTTCCGATATGACGAGGGGCTTCCCGGGAAGGCCTGGGCCGCCGGCCACCCCGTGATCCTCACCAAATTCGCCAACTCCTATTTCAAGCGAACCGACCAGGCCATCGAGGCTGGTCTGACCTGCGGCGTCGCGGTGCCGGTGTTTGCCGGCGAATTCCTGCAAGCAGTCATGGTGCTGTTCTGCGGCGACGACGAGGCCCATGTCGGCGCGGTCGAGCTCTGGCACAACGATGCCGAAGTCTCGCACGAGATGGGCCTCGTCGACGGCTATTACGGCAGCGCCGACATGTTCGAGTTCAACTCCCGCCACACCAAATTTCCGCGCGGCTTCGGCCTGCCCGGACGCACCTGGAAAGCCGGGCTGCCGCTGATCATCAAGGATTTGCACGACGCCAAGAGTTTTCTGCGCTGGGAGGACGCCGCCAAGGTCGGGATCAATCTCGGCGTCGGCGTGCCCTATCGCACCGGCACCGACCAGACCTGGGTGCTGACATTCCTGTCCGCACAGGCAACCCCGATTGCGCGACGCTTCGAGATCTGGGTGCCGAACGAGGCCCGTTCGGGGCTGATGTTTCGCGCCGGCGATTGCAGCGCGCAGACCGATCTCGCCGCGCTCTATGCGCAAAGATCCATCGCCAGGGGCGAAGGCAGCATCGGCGGGGCCTGGACCACCGGCATGCCCGCGCTCAACGACGACCTCGCGCAGGACGGCTCGATCGCGGCCGTGGGGGCTCGCGCAGCCGGGCTGAGCCAGATGGTGGTCTTGCCGGTGATCGGGAGCGCTGGGCTTGAAGCGATGTTAGCCTGGTACCTGTAGCCCGTCCGCTCAATCCTCGGCCTGCAAGTCGGTCTCAGATGGCGTTGCGTCGTTGCTGCGGGGCGCGGCCGTCTTCGGCGCAAGACTGCCGTCATAATCTGCCGCGCCGGGGATCACCGGCGACCAGGGACGATCTGCGCCCCTGGCCTTGACCGCCTGAACCGCAAAACCGTCGCCACGCCGCGTCAGCGCCAGCCCGCCCTGGCTCGCGAGGCGAGGCCGATCGACCACCATGGCCGCGCAATCCGGCGGCGCCGGCCGCGCCGTCACCACCAGCGCGGCGCGGCTGCAATCATCGGCCAGCGCGTCGATGCGCAGCGCCAGTGCGACCAGGCGCCCGTCGGCAAGCGGCGTCACGCAGCCTGAGTCATCGCACGAGACGTCGTTAGCGAGCGAGGCGCTGCCTGCATCGCGAGGATCCGCATCGGCCGCGAGCCACTCTTTGAGCAGAAAATTGTCCTTGCTCGTCCTGATCAGATGCAGCTGCCCGTCCCTGCCCCGCACCGCGACGTTCTGGCCATCACCGGCGATGAGGATGTCGGGTTGCCGGACCGACAAACCCCAGACGATCGCAACGAACAGCACCAGCGCGCCGGACCATCGCAGCGGCGTCCGCAGCAGCCCCATCAGGATGAGGCCGAGGCTCGCCGCGATCAGGGGCGCGGTGCCGAAGGCACCGATGTGGCCGACCGCACCGGGCAATGCCGCCACCCAGCGCGAGACCGCGACCATCCAGTCGATACCGATCCCCATCAGCCACCAGAACACGCCGTCGAGCCCGAAGGGCGCCGCGAGCAATCCCAACAGCCCGGCAGGCATCACCAGCGCCGAGACCACCGGCATTGCGCCTAGATTGGCGAGCACGCCGAACGGCGTGACGCGGTGAAAGTGGAAGGCGGCATAGGGCGTGGTCGCAAGCCCCGCGATCATCGAGGCCATGAACAACATCGCGATCTCGCGTCCGCCCCACATTGCGATGCGCGCGGTGGCGGAATGATCGGGCGAGGCGAATAGGTTCGGCATGCCGATTTGCACCAGTGCCACGAGCCCGAGCGTTGCTGCGAACGACATCAAACAACTCGGATGCACCAGCGCTTCCGGCGCAACCGCAAGCACGATCAGTGCCGCCACCGCCAGCGTGCGGAACGTGATGGCGCGGCGGTCGACCATGACTGCGATCAGCACTACCGCCGTCATGAAGAACGATCGTTGGGTGGCGACCTCCGCGCCCGACAGCAGCAGATAGAACGCGGCAGCAAACAGCGCGGCAGCTGCCGACCATTTCTTGATGGGGAAGCCGACCGCCAGTCCCGGAATGAGCGCCAGCAGCGCGCGGACTGCGAAGAAGACGACGCCGGCGACCACCGCCATGTGATAGCCGGAGATCGACAGCACATGGCCTAGCCCTGAGATGAACATCGCATCATTGACGGGCGTCGTGATCGCATCGCGGCGACCGGTGAGCAGCGCGGTCGCGATCGCGCGGTTGTCGCCGTCGAGCGTGGCGCGGATGCGCGCATCGATCGCGTCGCGCAGGCCCTGCATCATCGCGGCATAGCGCAGCCTGATGCCCCCGGTCTCAGGCGGCGCCGCCACCGTGATTGCACCCATCGCAAAACCGGAGGCGCCGATGCCCTGGAAGAACATGTCGCGCGAGAAATCATAGCTGCCGGGGCGCAACGGCGAGAGCGGCGGCATCAGCCGCGCCTTCAATTGCACGAAGCTACCGACCTCGGGCGCGGTCCCCTTGCGCACGGAGAGACGAACGCGCTCCAGTCTGACGTCGCCGCGCTGGGTCTCCATCGCCGTGACGCGCAGCACGAAGCGGTCGGTGCGTTCGCGGATGTCACGGGTTTCGACGAAGCCCGACACCGACACCGAATAGAGCGGTTTTGTCAGCACGGTATGGTCGATGCGCGCCGTTTTCCAAGTCGCCATCGCGAAGCCGGCCGCGGCCGCGGCGATCATGATCGCGGGCGCAAACAGTCGGCTCCGCCGCAACAGAACAGCGCCAAGCGTGAGCGCGACCGCCGTCGCGGCAACGACAGAGAGCACCGGCTCATGATCAGCGGCGAAATAGAGTGCAATACCGCAGCCGAAGGCGATGGGCACCCATGGAAACAGCCGCCCGGCGCCGGCCTCGGCGTGGACCCATTGGCGCAACGTCTCGACGAGCGCAGGCCAAATGCCAAAACCCGCCGGCACAAAGCCGCCGGCGGACGCGGCCCGGCCGACAGGCCAAGTCCCCGCAACACCCTGGGACCGTACGGGCCGGCCCGGCTCCGCCATTCCCCTGCACCTTGCGATACGCGACGGAGGCGGAGGCTATCGGAACGTGCGGTTGCGCGAATAGCGGTACGGATCAGGAACGGGCGGCGGAAAGCCCTACTTTTCCTCTTCCATCGTCACGGCGACAGCCGCCTTGGCCGAGAGCCGGACCTTGTTGCCCTCGATATCGGCGACCAGCCCCTTGTCGATGAAGTGATGGTGGCCCTTGTGGCTGCCCTCGCCGCTGTCCTTCTTGGTCAGCTTGATGCGATTGCCCTCGACCTTGTCGACGGTGCCGATGTGGACGCCATCGGCGCCGATGACTTCCATATGCTCTGCGATGTTCTGCATGGGGGAATCCTCAATTGGGGACCCACACAACGCGCGGGGAGCGCGTTCGTTGCCTGCGCCGGAATGACGATGCCGTGTGCCCCGTCAGATCAGCGGCGCCTGCGACGAGGCGTGGTGATTGACGATCTTCCAGTCGCCGTCCTCGCGCAGGATGACCCAGCTCATCTTGACCGAGAACTCCGCCCGCTCGCCGGCGAGGTCGAACGACACGATCGCGGCCATGTTGATGAGGTCTGGGCTCGCTTGTGCCGCGTTCACCTCGGAAAACGCCGCACTCGGCTTGCGCCATCGCGGCAGACCGTTGAAATAGTCGGCGACGCCGTCCCTGCCCCGATAGAGCTTTGGGTTGGAGCCGAAAAAGAACGCATTCTTCGCATAGAGCGACGACAGCGCGACGGCGTCGAGCCTTGCGAAGCCGGCGCACCATTTCGCGATGATGGTGGAAACGATGGCGGCGGCTTCGTCCGTCATGTGAAACCTCAGCCCTTCGCGACTTCCTTCGCAAACGTATCACGCAGGCCGATCGTCCGCGAAAACACCGGCTTGCCGGGCGTCGAATCCTTGTCGCGCACGAAATAGCCCTGGCGCTCGAACTGCATCGGCTCGGCAAAATTGCTCTCGGCAACCGATGCTTCGATCCGGGCGTCCGCCAAAATCTCCAGCGACTGCGGATTGAGATCGGCGGCGAAATTCGAAGCGTCCGGACTCGGGTTGGCGAACAGCTGGTTGTAGATGCGGATCTCCGCAGGCTTCGACGTCGCCGCCGGCAGCCAGTGCATGGTCGCCTTGACCTTGCGGCCGTCGGGCGCGTTGCCGCCCTTGGTCGCGGGATCATAGGTGCAGCGCAGCTCCACCACCTCGCCAGCGTCGTTCTTGATCACGCCGGTGCATTTGACGAAATAGGCGTAACGAAGCCGCACCTCGTTGCCGGGCGACAGGCGGAAGAACTTCTTCGGCGGGTTCTCCATAAAATCGTCCTGCTCGATATAGAGCTCGCGGCCGAAATTGATCTTCCGCGTGCCGGCCGAGGGATCGTCGGGATGGTTGATCGCGTCAAGCTCCTCGGTCTGCCCTTCCGGATAGTTCTCGATCACCACCTTGAGCGGCCGCAGCACGCCCATGCGCCGCTGCGACGTACGGTTCAGCTCCTCGCGGATGCAGAATTCCAGCATGCCGACATCGACCACGCTGTTGGCCTTGGCAACACCGATGCGCTTGACGAACTCGCGAAGAGCTGCCGGCGGCACGCCGCGGCGGCGCATGCCCGCCATGGTCGGCATGCGCGGATCGTCCCAGCCCGCGACGTGGCCCCCGCGCACGAGCTGGGTCAGCACGCGCTTCGACAGCAGCGTGTAGGTCAGGTTGAGCCGCGCGAACTCATACTGGTGGGGCTTCGACGGCACCGGCAGCTTTTCGATGAACCAGTCATAGAGCGGCCGGTGGTCCTCGAACTCCAGCGTGCAGATCGAATGCGTGATGCCCTCAATCGCATCTGACTGGCCGTGGGCGTAGTCGTAGCTCGGATAGATGCTCCACTTGGTGCCGGTGCGCGGATGATGCGCATGCAGGATGCGGTACAGCACGGGATCGCGCAAATTGATGTTGCCCGCCCCCATGTCGATCTTGGCCCGCAGCACGCGCGCGCCATTCGGGAATTCGCCGGCCTTCATGCGGCGGAACAGGTCGAGGTTTTCATCCACCGTACGGTCGCGGAACGGCGAATTCCGGCCCGGCTCAGTCAGCGTGCCGCGGGAGGTGCGGATCTCCTCCTGGGTCTGGTCATCGACATAGGCGAGCCCGTCGCGGATCAGCTTTTCCGCCCACTCGTACAGGCGGTCGAAATAGTCCGAGGCGAAAAACAGGTTCTTGCCCCAGTCGAAGCCGAGCCAGTGCACATCGGCCTGGATGGAATCGATGTATTCCTGCTCTTCCTTGACCGGGTTGGTGTCGTCGAAGCGCAGATGGCAGCGGCCCGGAAACTCCTGGGCGATGCCGAAATTGAGCGCGATCGACTTGGCGTGGCCGATATGCAGGTAACCGTTCGGCTCCGGCGGGAACCGGGTCACGATCTCCTTGTATTTGGCCTGATCGAGGTCAGCCTGGATGATGTCACGAATGAAATCGCGCCCAACCTCGTTCGCCACCGGTTCTGTCATTACGAAAATCCTGTAGGGAAATCAGCGGCCCTTCTGCCAAATTCGCTTGGCTGAGCCAAGGCCTTAAGCGGTCCGCTGCCGGGCTTTAGTTATGCTCCGGTCCTGTTATATACCACCGCCTCCAATGCATAGGCCCTGCCAAGAATGACCGATTCCGTCGTCACACGCTTCGCTCCCTCCCCGACCGGCTTCCTCCATATCGGGGGCGCCCGCACGGCGCTGTTCAACTGGCTCTATGCGAAGAAGCACGGCGGCAAGATGCTGCTCCGGATCGAGGACACCGACCGGGAGCGCTCCACCGAGGCTGCGATCGGCGCCATCCTCGACGGGTTGAGGTGGCTGGAGCTCGGCTGGGATGGCGACGTCATCTACCAGTTCAGCCGCGCCGCCCGCCACCGCGAGGTTGCCGAGCAGCTGCTCGCCAACGGTAAGGCCTATCGCTGCTACGCCACCCCCGAAGAGCTCACGGCCATGCGCGAGAAGGCGCGCGCGGAGGGCCGCACCCGCCTCTATGACGGAATGTGGCGCGATCGCGACCCGGCCACGGCGCCATCATCCAACAACATCAAGCCGACCATCCGGCTGCGCGCGCCGCAGACCGGCGAGACCGTGATCGAGGACCAGGTCCAGGGCCGCGTGGTCTGGCAGAACGAGAACCTCGACGACCTCGTTCTTTTGCGCGGCGATGGCAACCCGACCTACATGCTCGCGGTGGTGGCCGACGACCACGACATGGGTGTCACCCATGTGATCCGCGGCGACGACCATCTCATCAATGCCGCGCGCCAGAAGCAGATCTACGATGCGATGGGCTGGACGCTCCCGAACATGTCCCACATCCCGCTGATCCACGGCCCGGACGGCTCAAAGCTGTCCAAGCGCCATGGCGCGCTCGGCGTCGATGCCTACCGCGCCATGGGCTATTTGCCGGCCGCGCTGCGCAACTATTTGGTCCGGCTCGGCTGGAGCCATGGCGACCAGGAGATCTTCTCGACCGAGGAGATGATCGCGGCGTTCGACCTCGCCAGCGTCGGCCGGGCGGCTGCCCGCTTCGATTTTGCCAAGCTGGAAAACCTCAACGGCCACTACATCCGCAATGCCGACGATCAATCACTCGTGAAGATGTTCGAGGACGTGCTCGACCACGTCGTGCCCAGCCGCGACGAGATTAAGGCCAAGTTAAACGACACCACGCGGGCGCAGCTGCTCAAGGCCATGCCGAGCCTGAAGGAACGCGCCAAGACGCTGATCGAGCTGATCGACAGCGCCTATTTCATCTTCGCCGACCGGCCGCTGGAGCTCGATCCCAAGGCGGCGGCGCTGCTGACGCCGGAAAACCGCAAGCTGATCGGCCAGCTTCATTCCGCGCTGGAGAATGTCGAGACCTGGAGTGCGGCTTCTGCGGAGGCCGCGCTGCGCGCCTTCGCCGACGAAAATAGTCTCAAGCTCGGCGCGGTCGCCCAGCCTTTGCGGGCGGCGCTCACCGGACGGTCGACATCGCCCGGGATTTTCGAGGTTTTGGACGTGCTGGGACGCCAGGAAAGTCTGGGCCGGCTTGAGGATCAGGCCAAGGACCCGGCCAAGGATCAGGCTACGACGTAAGTCGAGCATGCGCGGCGCCATCTTGCAGCGCACACAGCAATAATATACCCATCTTGACCGTACCTTCTGGAATATCCGGCCTGCCCCGCCATGTCATCGGGGCCTTCCGGATCCGGCCCGTTTCACCACACATCGGGGACCTCTGATGGACGCAAAAGCAAGCAATAAGACCGCCACGCTGACGGTTGGAAACAAGAACTACGATCTCCCGATCCTCAGCGGCACCGTTGGGCCTGATGTCGTCGACATCGCCAAGCTCTACGGCCAGTCCGGGCTGTTCACCTATGATCCCGGCTTCACGTCGACCGCGAGCTGCCAGTCCAAGATCACTTATATCGACGGCGACGCCGGCGTGCTGGAATACCGCGGCTACCCGATCGAACAGCTCGCCGAGAACGGCGACTTCCTCGAGACCTGCTACCTGCTGCTCTACGGGGATCTGCCGACCGCCGCGCAGAAGAAGGATTTCGACGACCGCGTCATCCATCACACGATGGTGCACGAGCAGATGGCCCGCTTCTTCCAGGGCTTCCGCCGCGACGCCCATCCGATGGCGGTGATGGTGGCTTCTGTCGGCGCGCTCGCCGCGTTCTATCACGACTCCACCGACATCAACGATCCGAAGCAGCGCATGATCGCGTCGATGCGGATGATCGCCAAGATCCCGACGCTGGCGGCGATGGCCTACAAGTACACGGTCGGGCAGCCCTTCGTGTATCCGAAGAACTCGCTCTCCTTCGCCGAGAACTTCCTCAACATGTGCTTCGCGGTGCCGTGCGAGGACTACAAGATCAACCCGGTGCTTGCGGAAGCGCTGGACAAGATCTTCATCCTGCACGCCGACCACGAGCAGAATGCTTCGACCTCGACGGTGCGCATCGCCGGCTCCTCCGGCGCCAACCCGTTCGCCTGCATCGCCGCCGGCATCGCCTGCCTCTGGGGCCCGGCGCATGGCGGCGCCAACGAAGCCGCCCTTGCGATGCTTGCCGAGATCGGTTCGGTCGACAAGATTCCGGAATTCATCGCCAAGGTGAAGGACAAGAACAGCGAAGTCCGCCTGATGGGCTTCGGTCACCGCGTCTACAAGAACTACGATCCGCGCGCCAAGATCATGCAGAAGATGTGTCACGCCGTGCTCAAGGAGACCGGCCATGGCGACGATCCGATGCTGAAGGTGGCACTCGAGCTCGAGAAGATCGCGCTCAGCGACCAGTACTTCATCGACCGCAAGCTGTACCCGAACGTCGACTTCTATTCGGGCATCACGCTGAAGGCGATGGGCTTCCCGGTCTCGATGTTCACCGTGCTGTTCGCGGTTGCCCGCACCGTCGGCTGGATCAGCCAGTGGAGCGAGATGATCGAGGATCCGCAGCAGAAGATCGGCCGTCCGCGCCAGCTCTACACCGGCGTCACCAGCCGCGACTACGTGGCGATCAAGGATCGCAAGTAAGCTTGGGCTTACGGGCCTCTCAAGCGGCGCTATCTTCGGATGGCGCCGTTTTTGTTTTTGCGGTGAGCTTGTAGGGTGGGCAAAGCGAAGCGTGCCCATCACCTCTCCACGAGAGAGACAGAAATGGTGGGCACGCTTCGCTTTGCCCACCTTACGAATGCTGCCCCAAGGAAGCCCGAATGCTGAGCGGAAGCTGCCTCTGCGGAGGCGTGGCCTACGAGGTCGATGCGCCCCCAGGCACTATCATGCACTGCCACTGCCAGACCTGCCGCAAGACGCACGGCTCCGCCTTCTCCACCGTCACCAACGTGCCGCGCGATCGCTTTCGCTGGACCAAGGGCGAAGGGCTGCTGCGCGGATACGAATCCTCGCCCGGCAAGACGCGCTATTTCTGCTCGCAATGCGGCTCGCACATCGTCGCGACCCGCGAAGGCAGGAACACGGTGCTGCTGCGGATGGGATGCCTCGACACAGCGATCGCGGAACGGCCCGAGGTGCACATCTGGCGATCGGACGCCGCCAATTGGTACGACCCGAAGCTCGAATTGCCGCAATGGGCGGAAGGCAGGCCGCCAGAATCCTGATCGGACGACATCCCTCTCTTGCTGCCGCGCACAACAACAAGTCGAGCCATCGCGCCCGCAATCGCTTGACAGCGGATGCTCCGCGCGCATTCTTACACTAAGTAAGAATGACGACAGGGATGGAAATGCCGGAGCAGCCGAGAAGTCGGCGGCAGACGCGCGCTGCCATTTTGACCTATCTGTTCCAGTCGGGCGGCACGTTTCGGCCGCCTCTCGCCAGGGCCGTGCGCCTGTCTGAGGCGAGCCTGTCGCGCATCCTGTTTGACCTGAAGGCCGAAGGCCTGATCGAGGAAGTGCGGCGCCCTGCCCCTTACGTCGGCGGCCCAACGGGTCTCGTGTCGCTCGATGGCGCGGTGGCGCTCGCAGCCGTTGAGCTAACCGGCGATCGGCTCAGCGTCGGCGTCGGCGGCCTGTCGGGCGAACTGCATTACACCGAGCGCCTGCCGCTGCCAGCAAAGCTGACCGTCGAAACCGTCGGCCGGGTATTTCGCGAGGCGCTGACATTGCTGCGCGACTGGACGCGACGCCGCCGCATCAGGCTCGCGCAGATCGGGGTCTCCGTTCCGGGCCTCGGCCGCCTGAGTGAATTCGGCAATCCAATCATTCCCTGTGACATCGAACGTATCGGCGACGTGGTCGGCGAATTGTTCGCCAACGTGCCGGTTGAATTCACTAATTCGGTCGTGGCTCACGCCATTTTTCATCGCTGCCGCACGGAAGAATATCCCTTCAGCGACGCACATCTGTTCGTCTTTGTCGGCCAGGGCGTTGCGGGCGCCTGGATGGATGATCCGATCGAGCAGGACGCGCTCGAGCCGGTCGAACTCGGCCACATGGTATTCGCTGCCGACGGACCGCGTTGCCGCTGCGGGCATCATGGCTGCGTCGAGGCCTATACGTCACTGCCGGCACTCGCCGAGCTCCTCCGCGTCACCGAAGCTGAATTGCTTCAGCTCGGCAACGAATGGGTGACCACGATCCCGCTGTCGTCGCGCGTGCGCCAGGAATTGCGCCAGCGACTGTTCCGGCTTGGGCTAGCGATCGGCAACACGCTGAACGTGAAACCCTGCCGCGGCGTCGCGATCAGCGGCTGGCCATCGCTGCTCGCCGAAGACGATCGCAAGGCCGTGATCGACGGGATCGATGCCTGCCTGCTGGGCGGCCGAAAATTGGCGCAGGTATCGCTCGTCTTCGTGCCGCCCTCGACCGGCAACGATCCGCAGGCAGCACTCGCCTTCGCCGCGTTCTGTCTGGCCAGTCGCGGCGGCATGCCCGCCGCATCGACGGAGGCCGCCTGACATGTCCTGAGCCGCGCAGCCTGCACGCGCCCAAGAATTTCACACCGGGAGGAACTTGCCATGCCGATCACAACAACAAGGCGCCGACTGCTCGCTGGATCTGCTGCCGCGCTCGCGCTGCCGGCATTTGCCCGCGCGCAAAGCGCGGTCAAGCCGCGCCTGACCGTGATCTCGCAATGGTCCGCAGGCAGCGATGGAGCGGCTATCACGGCGCTCGGCAAGAAATTCGAGGAGAAAGGCGGCACTTGGCAGCACTCGCCCGTCCCCGGGTTCACCACCGAGATGATGAACAAGCTGCGTGCCCAGATCATCGCCGGAGATCCGCCGGCGTGTTCGCAGCTCAAGGGGCCCGAGATCGCGGCCTGGTCGAAGATTGCCCCGACCCTCGATCTCGACGCGGTCGTCGCGGCCGCCGGCTACGAAAAGGTCGTCGCGCCGGACCTTGCAAAATTACACAAGCCGGCCGGCAAGTGGATCGCGCTGCCGCTGCAGATCTACAGCACCAACATGCTGTTCCTCTCCAAACGCGCGATGGACAAGGCCAAGGCCGACAAGATCCCCGTCACCTGGGCCGAGTTCAATGATCTTGCCGACAAGATGAAATCAGGCGGCGTCGCATTTCCTGTCGCCAACGGCGGTACCCGCCCCGACGATGGGCAGAAGTTCGAGGCTGCTTTGGCGGGCATCAGTCCCGCCGTATACCGCGCGGCTATCATGAATCTCGACGAGAAGGCCCTGAAGGCCCCTGAGATCAAGGCTGCGTTCGTGCAGGTCCGCAAGATCGCCGACTGGATGGACCCCAACGTCGGCGCCCAACATTTTTCGACCAACCTGAAGCGCTTCGTCGACGGCGACATGGGCATGATGATCATGGGCGGCTGGGCGCAGGGCGTGTTGCGCAACGCCGGTTTCAAGTTCGACGACTTCATGATCGCTCCGGGCCCGAGCGACAACAGCAAGCCGGTCTTCCTGTTGAATGCCGACGCGTTCATCTTCTGGCAGCGCAAGGAGCCCGACCTGCAAGCCGGCCAGACGCTGATGGCCCAGCTCGTCATGGATCCGGCGATCCAGACGACGTATTCGCAGATCACCGGATCGATCCCCGTGCGCACCGATGTCGATCTGTCCGGTGAAGGCTGGTCGGACGGTCAACGGCGGACCGCAGCAGCTCTGAAAGAGGCGATCGCCAGCAATCAGGCCGTCCTCAGTCTCGCGCACAACATGGCGCAGGAAAACGGCATGACCGCAGCGATGATCGACGTGATCACGGAGTACGTGAAGAACAAGACGATCAAGCCGGAGCAAGCGGCTACACGCCTCGCCGAGGCCGTCGAGAGCTCACGTTGACGATCGCCGTCTCGACAAGACCGGGCCGGCCGGCGGCCTTTGACTGGGTACGCCGGCTGCCCGAATATTTGACGATCTGGGTGCCGCTGCTGTTATCCGCCGCGCACCTCATCGCGTTTACGCTGTGGACGATCTGGATATCGTTCACACCGTCCACTCTGGTCCCGGTCTCGGGCTGGGTCGGTTTGCGCAACTACTCCGCGGTTGCGGCATCGCGAAACTGGCAGATCGCCTTGGACAATCTGCTGCTGTTCGGCAGCGCCTTCGTGTTGCTCAGTCTGGTGACCGGCCTCGTCCTGGCCATCCTGCTCGATCAGCGCATTCGCGGCGAGAACGTGCTGCGCTCCATCTTCCTCTATCCCCTGGCGGTGTCGTTCGTGGTCACCGGCACGGTCTGGAGCTGGCTGCTCAATCCCGGCCTTGGAATCCAGAAGCTGGTCCACGACCTCGGCTGGACCTCCTTCCGATTCGACTGGCTGATCGACCGCGATATGGCCATCTGGACCATCGTGATCGCCGCGATCTGGCAGTCCTCCGGCTTCGCCATGGCGCTGTTCCTCGCCGGCCTCCGCTCCGTCGATGCCGACCTGATCAAGGCCGCGCAGATCGACGGCGCCGGACCTGTCAGGATGTACCGGCGCGTCATCCTGCCGACGCTTTGGCCGATCACCATCACTGTCATCGTCATCCAGCTGCAGTTCGCGATTTCGACCTTCGACCTCGTCCGCGCGCTCACCAATGGCGGGCCTGGTATCGCGACCCAGCTGCCTGCACTTGTCGTCTATGACCTGATGTTCCAGCGCAGCCTGCTCGGACGCGGAGCGGCGGCAGCCGTCCTCATGTTGCTCATTCTTCTCGCAGTGTTGCTGCCGTATGCAGCTTGGCGTTATGTTCAGCGGCGGCGGGCAATCCATGCGTGAGCGAACCTTCGCACCAAGCCGGATTCTGATCTATCTCATCGTTTCGCTGATCGCTGTGGCATGGCTCGCGCCACTCGCTGTTGTCGTGCTGAATTCGCTCCGCACCAACGAGGAGATCGCGCAGGGTTCGATGATCGGCTGGCCGCAACATTTGGCCTGGAGCAATTACGCCACCGCCTGGAGCGGTTTCTGCGTCGCCGAGACCTGCGCCGGCATCCGGCCGTACATGCTGAACTCCGCGCTCATCACGATTCCCGCGACGATCCTCTCGACCCTGCTTGGTGCGGTCGCCGGTTACGCGGTTTCGCTCTGGCGCTTTCGCGGCGATAACTGGATTTACGGGATCGTCACGCTCGGCATCTTCCTTCCGCAGCAGATGCGTTTGCTGCCGTGGACCATCGTGCTGCGCGATACGGGCCTGATGAACACGCTCACGGGCCTGGCCGTGATCCACACGATCCAGGGGCTCTCCTTCACCACGCTGTTCTGCCGAAACTACTATGTCGCCATTCCTCATGAATTGATCAGGGCTGCGCGCATCGACGGCGCCGGGTTCTTTCGCATCTTCTGGCGCATCATCCTGCCGCTCTCGCCGCCGATCCTGGTCGTCACCGTGATCTGGCAGTTCACGCATATCTGGAACGAGTTTCTCTATGGCGTGACGTTCACGACCGGCCAGCAGCAGCCCGTCACCGCCGCTCTCATCGCGCTATCTGCCGCAATCGCAGATATCCCGCAGCATGGCGTGCAGAGCGCCGCGGTGATCATCGCAGCCCTGCCCACCTTGTTGATCTATCTCCTCGGTGGCCGGTACTTCGTACGCGGCCTGACCGCTGGAGCCGTGAAATGATGGATTTGTCATGGCAGCACTAAGCATTCGCGCCCTGTCGAAGCGCTACGCCAATCTGGAGGTGCTGAAGGGCATCAACCTCGACATCGAGAGTGGCGAATTCACCGTGCTGGTCGGGCCCTCCGGCTGCGGCAAGTCCACGCTGCTCAACATCGTCGCAGGGCTCGATCGCGCCAGCGAAGGCACCGTCGAGATCGGCGGGCGCGTCGTCAACGACGTCCCGCCCAAGGACCGCGACATCGCCATGGTGTTCCAGTCCTACGCGCTCTACCCGTCGATGACGGTGCGCCAGAACATCACTTTCGGCATGGAATGCCGAGGCGTCGCCAGGGCGGAGCAGGAGAAGGCGCTGGCGAATGTGGCCCGGCTGCTCCAGATCGAGCCCCTGCTGGGCCGCAAGCCGTCGCAGCTGTCCGGCGGCCAGCGCCAGCGCGTGGCGATGGGTCGGGCGCTGGTGCGCGATCCCCTGCTCTTCCTGTTCGACGAACCGCTTTCCAACCTCGATGCCAAACTGCGCGTCGAGATGCGGATGGAGATCAAGCGGCTGCATCAGCGCATTGGCGCCACGATCGTCTATGTCACCCACGACCAGATCGAGGCGATGACGATGGCGACCCGCATCGCGGTGATGCATCGGGGCGTGGTGCAGCAATTCGCCGATCCGGACACCGTGTACCGCTATCCGGCCAATCTGTTCGTCGCCCGCTTCATGGGCTCGCCGCCGATGAACACGATGCCGGCACGGCTCGAGGCTGACGCCGGCGGACCTATGGTGGTGATCGGTGCAGGGCTGCCGGATGAGGTCCGTTTCCACCTCCGTGGCTATGACGCAGCGGCGTCCTTTGTCGGCCGCGAGGTGGTGCTCGGGATCAGGCCGGAATGCATCGCCGAGGGCAGCCGCATCTTCTCAGCCGAGCCGCCCGTCCTCGTCACCGCGCCAGTCGAGATGATCGAGCCCACCGGCGCGGAGACCATCGTCCTGCTGCGGCTTGGCGGCGAGCCCGCGCTGGCGCGCCTCTCGCCGGACATCCGCCCGACACCGGGCGCCCCCGTACCCTTCGCGCTCGACACCCGGCGCATCTGCCTGTTCGACCCCGAGACGGAGCGACTGATCGCATGACCCAGACGAGCTATGCCGGCCTTGCGGACCGCGTGGTGCTGATCACCGGAGGCGCCAGCGGCATCGGCGCCGCCTTCGTGCGCGCCTTCGCGGCGCAGGGTGCGCGTGTCGCGTTTCTCGACGTGGATGCGGATGCCGGCGAGGCGCTGGCAAATGAGGTGGCGGGCATCTCCGGCTCCGCACCGCTATTCGTGCCCTGCGACCTCCTGGACATCGACGCCTTGCGTTCGGCGATGACACAGGTTCACGGAACACTTGGCGATGCCGCGGTCCTCGTCAACAACGCCGCCAACGACCAGCGCCAGGTTCTGGCCGAGGTGACACCAGCCGAATTCGACTGGATGATCGGCGTCAATCTCAAGCACGTCTTCTTTGCGGCGCAAGCGGTGGTACCGCAGATGCGGGCGCGCGGCGGCGGCTCGATCATCAACATGTCATCGATCGCCTGGATGCGCGGCGCGCCGGCGCTGCCGGTCTATGCCGCAGCAAAGGCTGCAATCGTCGGCTTCACCAATTCGCTGGCCCGGCTGGTCGGCCCCGACCGCATCCGCGTCAATGCGATCGCGCCGGGCATGGTGATCACCGAGCGGCAGCGCCGGCTGTGGTTTCCGAACGAGCAGGCAATCGCCGAGCTGCGCACGCGCCAGGCCATTCCCGATGCGGTGACGCCCGAGGACATCGCCAACATGGCGCTGTTCCTGGCTTCCGACGCCAGCCAGCGCATCACGCGCCAGTGCTTCCAGGTCGATGGCGGCCTTGGCTAGGGCTTTCGCACGCCCTTGCGCATCGTCGCGAGCACGATGTCGGCGGCGAGCACGCTCGGCGATTTGTTGCCGGTCGACATGATCGTGTCGAGCTGGGCGAAGGCCTCGACCTGCTGCCGGCGCAGCGGCGAATCCGTCAGCACTTCGGACAGCGCTGGCGCGAGCTTCTCCGGCGTGCAGTCCTCCTGCAAGAACTCCGGAATGACGTCCTTGCCGATCACGAGATTAGCGAGGATCACAGACGAGACCTGGACCGCGCGGCGCAGGATGAAGGCCTCGATCGCGCCGACGCGATAGGCCGTCACCATCGGAATGCCGGACAGCGCCAGCTCCAGCGTCACCGTGCCCGATTTTGCAAATGCCGCGCGCGCGATGCGGAAGGCGGCGCGCTTTTCGTTTTCGCCGACCACGATCCGCGGCTTGACCGGCCAGCTGGCGACGCCCTCGCGCACCGTGGCTTCCAGATGCGGCATCGTCGGCAGCATCAGCTCGAAGGCAGAGCCGCCAGCCTGCAACCGGCCGAGCGTCGCGCCGAACACCGCGAGATGATGCCGGATCTCGCTGCGGCGGCTGCCCGGCAGCACCAGCAAAACCGGCGGCTCTGCGTCGCGGCGCGTCTGCTCCTCCGCGTTCGGGCGCAGCTGCGCAAGCTGCTCGATCAGGGGATGGCCGACATAGCTGCATGGCGGTCCCTTCAGCTTGCGATATTCCTCCGGCTCGAACGGCAATACGCCAAGCACGTGATCGACATAGCCGAGCATGGCGCGCGCCCGGCCCGGCCGCCACGCCCAGACCGAGGGCGAGACGTAATCGACAACCGGGATCGCTGGATTGTGCCCGCGCACGCGGCGGGCGACGCGATGGGTGAAATCGGGGCTGTCGATGATGATGAGCGCGTCGGGCGCGGCCTCGATCACGGCGTCCGCGGTCTCGCGGATCAGCCGCAGGATTTTTGGCAATTGCTGCACGACTGCGGCGAAGCCGACGATCGAGAGCTCCTCGATCGGAAACAGCGAAACCAGCCCCTCGCGCGCCATGGTGGTGCCGCCGACGCCTTCGAACTGCACGCCATCGCCGAGCCGCTGGCGCAGCACCTTCATCAGCGCCGAGCCGAGCCGGTCGCCGGATTCCTCCGTCGCGATCAGGAAGATCTTTCGCTTGGGATCGCGGCTCTGCATCACGCCGACAGGCCGACGATGAAGAGGTATTTTGCGTCGGCGAGCGCGATCATCGCCTGCGGCTCGGCCGCGATGGTGTTGCCGGCGACGACGGCGATGCCGGCTAAGCCTGCGGCCGCGACGCCCTCGATGGTGCGAGCGCCGATGGTCGGCAGGTCGAACCGCAGATCCTGACCGCTCTTCGGCGCCTTCACCAGCACGCCGCGGCCCGTCGCGGCGCGGATGCGGCCCTCCTCGCGCAGCCGTGCCACACGCGCCAGCAGCGCATCGGTGCCCTCGATGTCCTCGACCGCCACCACATGGCCGTCGATCACGACGGCGGCCTGGCCGATGTCGAACGGACCGAGCGCGGTCAGCACCGCGCGTCCGCGCTCGATATCGCTCTTGCCGTTGTCGCTCGGCCAGGCGCGGGTAATGCAGCCCTCAGGCATCAACAGGTCAGGTGCAACATCCTTGATGCCGACCATGCGAAAGCCGCCTTGCTCGAGAATGCGCCCGACACTGGACAACAGATGATCGTCGCCGCCACGGAAGGCGCGGATAACGTTGCCGAGCAGCCGCAACGTTGTGAAGTCGAACCGGATCTCGGTGAGGGAGGGCCGCACCAGCGTGCCGATGAAGATCAGGTCGCGGCAGCCTTCCTCGCGGAACAGCCGCATCGCGCGGCCGAGCTGGCCGACTGAGATCCAGCGGTGGTGGAATTTTTCCACCTGCGCCGGATCGCAGGCGCCCCGGAGGGGAAACAGCACTGGCGTGATGTCGCGCGCGGCGAGCGACTCGGCGACCGCAAACGGCATCGCGCCGCCGCCTGCGACCACGCCGACCGGCGATGAAATCCCTGACGCCGCCGATGTCATGTCCGCGGCCATCCCAGGATCACTTCGCGATGACGGGAAGACAGAGCGGGCGATGCTTGCCCTTGCCGATGAAGTCGAGGATTTCGCCGATCGCGGGATCCTCGCCTGCAAGCGGCCCCACCGCTTCGAGCCGCTCGGCAAACATGCCGGGGCCGTGGAAGAGTTTTTGATAGAACGCACGCACCGACGCCAGCCGCTGCTTGGTGAACTTGCGCCGCTTCATGCCGATGATGTTGAGGCCTTCGAGCGCTGCGTACTGGCCGTTGACGAGCCCGAACGGAATGATGTCGTCGCGCACGCCGCAGACACCGCCGACCATGACCTGCGGACCGATGCGGGTGAACTGGTGCACGGCGGACAGACCACCGATGAAGACGAAGTCGCCGATCTCGCAGTGACCGCCGAGCGTCGCCGAGGTCGCGAAGATCACGTCGTTGCCGACGTGACAGTCATGGCCGACATGGCTGCAGTTCATGAAATAGTTGCGGTCGCCGACCTCTGTGATGCCGCCGCCCGCAACCGTGCCGGCGTTCATGGTCACGGATTCGCGGATGGTGCAGCCTGAGCCGATCGTCAGCTTCGTCAACTCGCCACGATAGCTGAGCGATTGCGGCGGCGTGCCCAGCGAGGCGAACGGATAGATGGTGCAATCGTCGCCGATCGTGGTCTGCGCCGTGATGTGCACATGGCCGATCAACTTGCAGTTCTTGCCGATCACGACATGCGGGCCGATGATGCAATAGGGCCCGATCTCGGTGCCCTCGCCGATCACGGCGCCGTCTTCCACCCGCGCGGTGGGGTCGATCTTACTCATCAAGAAGGTCTGACTATGTGTTGAAGTTGCTCGGCTTTCCGGTGGTTAGCGCGACTGCGCCCGATCTGTCCAGTGACGTATGATCTCGGCTTGTTTCAGAAGCCGGCCGAACTGGCCCTGCCGCTGCATCAACGACCTCATCCAACACTTGAACGGACGGCGCGCCTCAATCAGTCGGTCAGCATGGCGCCGACATCGGCTTCGGCGACGACCGTGCCGTTGACCTTGGCGTCACCGTGAAACCACCACATGGCCTTGCGGCGGCCGAGCGAGCGCATGTGATATTCGATGGTGTCGCCGGGCATCACGGGCTTGCGGAATTTGCACTTATCGATGGTGAGGAAATAGACCGCGCGTGGCTTCTCGGTGCCCTCGACCGACTTGATGCCGATCACACCCGCCGTCTGTGCCATCGCCTCGATCATCATCACGCCGGGATAGACCGGGCGATCCGGGAAATGGCCCTGAAACTGCGGCTCGTTGAAGGTGACGTTCTTGATGCCGATGCCGCTGTAATCGGCGCGGATGTTGATCACGCGATCGATCAGCAGCATCGGAAAGCGGTGCGGCAGCGTTTGCAGGATCATATTGATATCCACAAGCGCGAACTTGACCGGCGATTCCTCCGTCATTCCCGTCCCTCATCCTTCGGATCGGCCTTGCTGTCGCGCGCCAGGCGCTCCACCGCCAAAATCTCTTTGAACCACTGCCTGGTCGGCTTGGCAAAAAAGCCACCCCAGCGCCCGCCCGCCGGAATGTCGTCCTTGACGCCGCTCATGGCCGTCACCTGAGCCCCGTCGCCGATCTTGAGGTGGTTGTTGATGCCAACCTTCGCTCCCAGCGCTACGTTGTCGCCGATGGTCAGGCTGCCCGCGAGCCCGATCTGGGCCGCCAGCAGGCAGTGCCGGCCGATGGTCACATTGTGGCCGATCTGGACCTGATTGTCGATTTTGGTGCCCTCGCCGATCACGGTGTCGCGCAAGGACCCGCGGTCGATGGTGGTGCCGGCGCCGACCTCGACATCGTTCTGGATCAGCACCCGGCCGGTCTGCGGCACCTTCAGATGGCCCTCGGGGCCGAAGAAGATGAAGCCGTAGCCGTCCTGGCCGATCGAGCAGCCCGGATGGATCAGGACGTTGTTGCCGATCAGGGTGCACTGGATCGCGGTGCGGGCGCCGACATTGCAGTCCCGGCCGATCTTGACGCCCGGGCCGATGACCGCGCCGACGCCGACCACGGTGCCGCTGCCGATCTCGACATCCGGACCGATGACGGCCAGGGGATCGACGATGACGCCGTCCTCGAGCCGGGCCGAGGGATCGATGATGGCCGACGGCGCGATGCCGCCATTGCCGACCCAGGATTGCGGCCTGAGCGCATCGCCGTGCCATTCCCGCGCGATCCTGACGAAGGCACGGAACGGCTGCGCCACCCGCAGCACCGCCACATGCGCCGGCACCTGGGCCTCGAAGCGCGGGCTCACCAGGCAGGCGCCCGCTTTGGTAGCCTTAAGCTCGTCGGCGTATTTCAAATTGTCGAAGAACGCCAGATGCATCGGGCCGGCCTCGTCGAGCGAAGCGAGGCCCGTGATGACATGGCCGCCCCGCGAGGGGTCGACCAGTTGCGCCTTGGTCAGCTCGGCAATGTCGGCCAGCGCTGAGGCTGGCGGCTTTGTGAAGAAGGTCGGCTGCGCCATTCCACCCCGTCGCGGTCCGGCTTCGGCATGAAGCGGCCAGGCCGCATCATGCCTCATCTCATGGATTGAACACGATCTTTTTGGCGACCGGCCCCCAAGGGAAACCCAAGGGAAACTAAAAGGGGCCGGATCATGCCCTGCTGATCGAACTAGAACGTCGTGCCGCCGCCGAACCGGAATTCCTGCGTGCGGTCATTCTTGCCCTTGGTGAGCGGCACCGCGTAGTCGAAGCGCAGCGGTCCGAACGGCGAGGCCCAGATCAAGCCGACACCGACCGACGAGCGGATGACCTTGCTGTCGTCATAGACCAGGCCAGTACAGGTTCCCGGCGTGGCCGCCGGGGTGATGGTCGACGGAATACAGTTCGAGTTCTTCGGCGTGGTCATTTCGTTGGTCACCGACCACGTCGTCGGGCCCTGGTAGTCGTAGAGACCGCCGGCGTCGGCGTAGACCGCGCCCTTCAGGCCGACTTCCTTTGGCAGGAACCAGAACGGCATCTGCAATTCGAGCGAAGCGCCCCAGTACTTGGTGCCACCGAGCGCGTCCTGCGTGCCGAAGGGATTGAGGTCGCGCGGGCCGATGCCGTTCGGGGCAAAGCCGCGGACGAGGTTCGGCCCCATCTGGAAGTGATCGAGCATGCGCAGGTCGCTGCCCACCTTGGTCAGGATACCGCCCTGGAGGTGGATGAGGCCGACGAGGTCCGACACCAGCGACTGGTAGTACTTCGCATCGGCCACGGTCTTCAGGTAGGTGACGTCGCCGCCGACGCCGGCGAAGTCCTGCTTGAAGTCGACAATCAGGCCGTCAGTCGGGTTCTTGTTGTTGTCCAGCGTGTTGTAGGTCAGCGAATAGCCGAGCGCCGAGGTCAGCGTCTTGCCATTCGCAAGCTCCTTGCGCACCGGCAGGGAGGCTTCGCCGTCGCTGTAGCAGCCGAGGCCGCTGGTCGAGCTCAGGTCGATGCCATTGAGGTTGGCAAAGGCCGGGCTCGGATTGAACGCTGACGAACCCAGCACGTTGTTACAGTTCGCCAGGTAATACGGCAGCGTGATTTCCTGCTGGTAGACCGAGTAGCGCAGCTGGAGCGCCAGATCTTCACGCAAGGAGAAGCCGAGGCGCGGCGAGAAGCCCAGCGTCTTGGTGCCGTAGGAGATGTAGCTGTTGGAGAGCTGGGTGCGCTGATAGAAGTCGAGACCCAGCGCGACGCGGTAGTCGAGCAGATACGGCTCGACGAACGACAGCGAGTAGCCGCGCGCATACTGGCCGTAGGTCACCGACGCCTTGGCGAACAGGCCGCGGCCGAGCAAATTGCGCTCGGAGACCGACACTTCGGCCAGCGCACCGTCAGTCGTGGAGTAACCACCCGAGATCGAGAAGTCGCCGGTCGACTTCTCTTCGAGATCGACGATCAGCACCACGCGGTCGCTGGATGAGCCCGGCTCCGTCGTGATCTTCACGCTTTTGAAGTAGTCGAGGTTCTTCAGGCGGCGCTCGGCGCGGTCGACGAGTGCGCGGTTGTAGGCGTCGCCCTCGGAGAGGTCGAACTCGCGGCGGATCACGTAGTCGCGCGTACGGGTGTTACCGCGGATGTTGATGCGCTCGATATAGGTGCGCGGACCCTCGTCGATGTTGAACACGACCGACACGGTGTGCGCATCGAAATTGCGATCACCGCCCGGACGCACCACGGCGAAGGCAAAGCCGCGGCGCGAGGCCTCGATCTGCATGTCCTCGACCGACTTCTCGACCGATTCGACGTTGTAGAGCGAGCCGACATTGACGCGCGAAAAATTGCGCATCGAGGTCGGGTCGAAACTGGCGATACTGGTGCGGAAATCGACGCTGCCGACGCGATACTGCTGGCCTTCCTCGATCTTGAAGGTGACGAGGAAGCCCTTCTTGTCCGGATCGTACTCGGTGAGCGCGGCCACGACCTGGACGTCGGCAAAACCGTTCTTGAGATAGAAGCGGCGGATCAGGTCGCGGTCGGCTTCGACGCGATCCGGATCGTAGATGTCGTTGCTGGCGAGGAAGCTCAGCAGATTCGATTCGTGCGTCTTGATGATGTCGCGCAGGCGGTAGGACGAGAACGCATTGTTGCCGACGAACTCGATCGACTTGACGCCGGTCTTGGCGCCTTCCTCGACCGTGAAGACGAGGTCGACGCGGTTGTTCGGCTGCTCGATGACTTCCGGCGTGACCCGTACGTCATAGCGGCCGGAGCGGCGGTAGATTTCAGCGATTCGCAGCGTGTCCGACTGCACCATCGCGCGGGAGAATGTGCCGCGTGCCTTGGACTGGACTTCAGCGGTGAGCTGCTCGTCCTTGATCTTCTTGTTGCCCTCGAAGGCGATGCGACCGATCACCGGGTTTTCCACCACGGAGACGACGATCTGGCCACCCGCGCCGCGGTTGATCTTCACGTCCTGGAACAGGCCGGTCTCGATCAGGGCCTTGAGGCCGTCATCGATGGCGCCTTGATCAAGGCGGCCACCCGGGCCCGGCTTGAAATAGGAGCGGATCGTCTCCACCTCGACACGGCGATTTCCTTCGACGGAAATCGACTGGACGGTCTGAGCAAGCGCAGACGAAGACACAAAAATAGCCCCGACCGGGGCAACCACCGGCGCGCCGAACATGATCAGGGCGGCAAGCAATCCCCCCCGGAGTCGCAGTCCAAACTTCATGCGCAACGCGCCCTTATCATTCCGTACCAGACCCAACCCCAACGCCGGTCTGGAGATTCCCCAAGTTCAAGCCGCTTGTAGCCAATTTCGCCGACGCCGCAAACGGTTGAGCGCGCCGTAATTCCAATTCAGTCCAAGACGTTGCCCAAGAGCAACGTCACAAAAAAGCCCCGATCAAGATGCGGCCATCCGAAGGATGTCGTTGTAGGTCGCAAACACCATCAGCATCAGCACCAGACCGAGTCCGATTCGGAATCCCATCTCCTGCGTCCGCTCCGACAGCGGACGGCCGCGGAGCACCTCAGCCGTATAGAACAGAAGGTGGCCGCCATCGAGCAGCGGGATCGGGAACAGGTTCAGCAGGCCGATCGAGACCGACAGCACGGCGCACAAATTGATCACGAACTGGAACCCGGCGCTCGCCGCCTGCCCCGACATTTTCGCGATTCCGAGGACGCCGCTGACCTCGTTCGGATTGCCGTTTCCGACGAACAGCGAGCCAAGGAACTTGAACGTGCTGGTGATGATGAACCAGACCTGCTCGACACCGATCTTGAGCGCCTCGCCGACACCGACCGGCGCGGTCGAAGCTTCACCAGCCTGAGATTTGTGCTCGACGCCGAGCACGCCGAGACGATGGCTGTTGCCGAACGGATCCTTGCGCTCCAGCAGCGCCGGTGTCGCGGTCAGTGACACCACTGCACCGTCCCGCTTCACCTGGAAAGCAAGCGCCGAACCGGCGTTCATCGCAACGATTCGCTGCATGTCGGCAAAGCTCTCGATCGGCTTGCCGTCGATCTGCACGACGACGTCCCCAATCTTGAAGCCGGCCGAAGCCGCGGCGCCGTCGGCCACGACGCCGTCGACACGCGCGATCGTGCTCGGCTTGCCGTAGTACAGCGCCATGCCGGCGAAGATCAGCGCGCCGAGGATGAAATTGGCGATCGGTCCGGCCGCGACGATGGCCGCGCGCGGGCCGACTTTCTTGTGATGGAAGCTGCCGGCGCGCTCCTCAGCGGTCATGGCCGCGAGCGTCTCGGCTGACGGGGTCGAAGCCTCGCTCTCGTCACCGAAGAATTTGACGTAGCCGCCGAGCGGAATCGCCGAGATCTTCCAGCGGGTGCCATGGCGGTCGTTGAAACCAACCAGCTCAGGCCCGAAACCGAGTGAAAAGGTTAACACCCGAACACCCGCCCAGCGCGCGACCAGGAAATGGCCGAGCTCATGGAAGAACACGACGATCGTCAGGACGAACAGGAAGGGAACCGCGTAACCCAAGAGCCCATGGCTCAACGTATTGAAACTATGGACGAAAAAGTCGATCATCGAATTCCCTCATCCAGCGCCGCAAGGCCCTGGCCCCGAACTACCTAGGATGCCTTTAAGGCAATTTGAGGCAATAGGGCGGCGGCTCTATTTCGCGAAACATGGTCAACGGATATTGCATCATCGGCTGACGTCAGCGGGGCCTGGTTCCCGCCCCGGATCCAGTCCTCGAGCGTCGCCTCGACCAGCCGCGCGATGGCGCCGAACCTGATCTTACCGGCGATGAAGGCGGCGACCGCGACCTCGTTGGCAGCGTTGTAGACGGTGGTCGCCCCCTTCCCGGTCCGGAGCGAATCGTAGGCCAGGCGAAGCCCGGGGAACCGTTCGAAATCCGGCGCGTCGAAGGTCAACTGGCCGATCTTGGCCAGATCGAGCTTGGCCGCCGGGCCCTTGATCCGGTCGGGCCAGCCGAGGCAATGCGCAATCGGCGTCCGCATATCGGGCGAGCCGAGCTGGGCCACGACCGAGCGGTCGGAGAATTCGACCATGCCATGGATGATCGATTGCGGATGAACCAGGACGTCGATCTCGTCCGGCGTCAGCGCGAACAGATACGACGCCTCGATCACCTCAAGCCCCTTGTTCATCATCGAGGCGGAATCGATCGTAATCTTCTGGCCCATGCTCCAGTTCGGATGCTTCAGCGCCTGGGCGAGCGTGGCCTGCTCGATATCGGCGCTCTTCCAGGTCCGGAACGGCCCACCCGAGGCGGTGATGATGACGCGGACGAGTTCATCGCGATTGCCTGAACTGAGCGCCTGGAACAGCGCGTTGTGCTCTGAATCGGCCGGCAAAATGCAGGCGCCCGCTTTCGCCGCGCGCTGCATGAAGAAGTCGCCGGCACAGACGAGGCATTCCTTGTTGGCGAGCGCGACATGGGCGCCGCGATCAACCGCAGCCAAGGCCGGCTTCAGTCCGGCCGCCCCGCTCACCGCCGCCATCACCCAATCGGCCGGACGCGCGCCGGCCTCGATCACCGCGCTTTCGCCGGCGCCGCATTCCGTGCTGGTTCCGGCAAGCGCGGACTTGAGCTCGGCGAACTTGGAGGTGTCGGCGATCGCAACGAAGCGCGCGGAAAACTCCTTGGCGAGCTTCACCAGCGCTTCGACATTGCTGTTCGCCGTCAGCGCCTCGACGCGGTAGCGCTCGGGAGAGGCGCGCAGCAGATCCATCGTGCTGTCGCCGATCGAGCCGGTGGCGCCGAGGACTGTGACGCTGCGGACGCTCGACGCCGCAGCCTTGTTGTTACGCAATGGGACCGCGCTCATATCCTCACCAAACCATAAGACCGCTTCCGGCGCTATGCACACCATGGCGGAGAAAGCCGATAATCCATGCCACCAGGATGGCGGCGACAAAGCCGTCCAGACGGTCCAGAAGCCCGCCATGGCCGGGAATTAAGTGACTGGAATCCTTGACCCCGAAGCGCCGCTTCACGGCGGATTCAAAGAGATCCCCGAACTGCGAGACCACCGTCAGGACGGCGCTCACGAGCAGCAGTGGAACCGCCTTTCCAAGCCCGCAAGCGGCAAAGCCGGCCGCAACCCCGAGGCTTGCGGCAAAGCTGCCGAACGCGCCGGCCCAGGTCTTCTTGGGGCTGACCCGCGGCCATAGCTTCGGTCCGCCAATGCCGCGGCCGGCGAAATAGCCGCCGATATCGGTCGCCCACACCACGAGCAGCACGAACATCAGCGCGGCAAAGCCGTGCGCGGGATCCTGCCGCACCAGGATCGAGGCCAGCAGCGCTGCCGATGCGTAGGCGAAACCGGTGGCGGCCCAGACGAACTTGCCCCGCGCGAGCAGTGTCACGATCGCGCCGCCAATGAGGCCGGCGATGACAGCGGTCTTGAGTGCGCCGAAGGCAACGCAGAAGCCCATGATGGCGAGGACGATCGTCCCGGACGCCGTCAGAACGGCCGAGCCGGCGCCCACCACCATCAGCCATTCCGCGAACAGTCCGATCGACACCAGGGTGACGAGAAGCGCCCACAGCCAGCCGCCGGCATAAGCGAGCGCGATGGCGAGCGGCGCCAGCACGAGCGCTGCGAGGACTCGCATCACGAGATTGCTCGAGGCAGGCGCGGAGCCGGCCGGTGCGGCGTCGGGTTCGCTCACGAGGCGGTTTTCGCGACCAGGCCGCCGAAACGGCGCTCGCGCCTGGCGAATTCGGCGATCGCACCTTCGAGCGCCGCCTTGTCGAAGTCGGGCCAGTGGATCGGCACGAACACGAGCTCACTATAGGCGGCCTGCCACATCAGGAAATTGGACAGGCGCTGCTCGCCGCTGGTGCGGATGATGAGATCGGGATCGGGAATGTCGGGCGCATCGAGATGGGCGCCGAGTGTGTCGGCATCAATCGAAGCCGGATCACGCCTGCCTTCCGCAACTTCGCGCGCGAGCTGCTGCGCCGCCTTCGCGATCTCCTGCCGCGAGCCGTAATTGAAGGCGACGACCAGCGTCAGGCGCGTGTTGTCGCGCGTCAATTCCTCGGCCTCGTTCAGGAGTGCGCAGATGTCGCCCTCCAGCCCGTCCCGTTCGCCGATGATACGCACCTTGACGCCGTCGCGATGCAGGCTTGCAAGATCGTTGCGGATGAAGCGGCGGAGCAGGCCGAAGAGATCGCCGATCTCGCTCGCCGGACGCGACCAGTTCTCCGAGCTGAAGGAGAAGATGGTGAGATAGCGGATGCCGAGCTCGTGCGAGGCGCGGACCACGCGGCGCAGGGCTTCGACACCGCGGCGATGGCCCTCGGCCCGCGGCAAGCCGCGCGCGGCCGCCCAGCGTCCATTGCCATCCATGATGATGGCAACATGCGCGGGCGCCTCGGACCTGTCGGGTCCTTCCGTGACGGGCGCTGCGGCGTTGGACATGACGGCGGCCTTAAAGCATGATCCGGACCCAAAGGGCCGCGTTAGCGCAAAGTGCGAAGCGGTTATCCGAAAAGATCATGCGCGAACAATAACCTAAAGAGCGATGACAATTCATCGCGCTTTAGACGGTGAGGATTTCTTTTTCCTTGGCGGCCAGCAACTGGTCGATCTCGGTGATCGTGCTGTCGGTCGCCTTCTGCACGTCGCCGGCCAGACGCTCCTGGTCGTCCTCTGACATCTCGTGGTTCTTCTCGAGCTTCTTCAGAACATCGAGGCCGTCGCGGCGGACATGGCGCGTGGCGACCTTGGCGGCTTCCGCGTATTTGTGCGCGACCTTGACCAGTTCCTTGCGCCGCTCCTCGTTGAGCTCTGGAATGCGCAGCCGCAAGACCTGGCCTTCCGTCGCCGGCGACAGGCCGAGATTGGAATCGACGATCGCCTTCTCGACCGGCTTGACCATCGACTTGTCCCAGACCTGGACCGAGATCAGCCGCGGCTCGGGCACGCTGACGGTGGCGAGCTGGTTGAGGGGCATGTGGCTGCCGTAAGCCTCGACCTGGACCGGATCCAGCATCGATGCGGAGGCGCGGCCCGTGCGCAAGCCACCCAGCTCGTGCTTGAGAGACTGGATGGCGCCCTGCATGCGGCGCTTCACTTCGTTGATGTCGAAATTACCCGTAGCCATCTCGCTTCTCCTTCAAAAACCCGGCACGCCCCGCACCCCTTTCGGGCGCCGATGAGCTGTCAGCCGGCGACGATCGTCCCGTGGCCGGCGCCGCGCAGAATGGCGCCGATCGAACCGGGCTCCGCGATCGAAAATACGATGATAGGCAGCGACGTCTCGCGGGCAAGTGCGAAGGCAGTCGCATCCATCACCTTGTAGCCGCCCTCGATGGCCTGCGAATGCGTCAGCCGGTCGAATCGCGTGGCGGTCGGATCCTTTTTCGGGTCGGCGGAGTAGACGCCGTCGACATTGGTCGCCTTCAGCACGGCTTCGGCGCCGATCTCGGCGGCGCGCAGCACCGCGGTCGTATCGGTGGTGAAGAACGGATTGCCGGTTCCGCCGCCGAGCAGCACGATTCGGCCCTCGGCGAGGTATTTGTGCGCCGCGGTACGGGTGAACAGCTCGGAAATCTCGGGCATGACGAAGGCCGACAGCGTGCGCGCCGGCGTGCCTTTGCGCTCGATCGTGGCTTCGAGCGCGAGGCAGTTCATCATGGTCGCGAGCATGCCCATGGTGTCGCCGGTCGGGCGCGACACGCCACGGGAGGACACTTCGACGCCGCGAAAGATATTGCCGCCGCCGATCACGACGGCGACTTCGGTGCCGAGATGACGGGCGGCGATCAGATCGTCCGCAACCCGGTCGATGGTCGGCTGATCGATGCCAAAGCCCTGCTGTCCCGCGAGATATTCGCCGGACAGCTTGATCACGACGCGACGATAGACCGGATCAGTCATGAGCACTTTCCTCGTCCGGGCGCCGCTTCCGGCGGCACGCCGGAAGGAACGTTCCGGCGCTTACTTCTTGCCGCTGGCCGCCGCGACCTCGGCCGCGAAGTCCGATTCCTGCTTCTCGATTCCCTCACCGAGAGCATAGCGCACGAAGCCGGCGATCTTAATGGCGCCGCCGACCTTGCCCTCGGCCTCCTTCACCGCCTGCGCCACCGACTTGCCGGTGTCGTGGATGAAGGCCTGCTCGAGCAGGCAGACTTCCTTGTAATAGGTCTTCAGACCGGACTCGACGATCTTCTCGATCACGTTCTCAGGCTTGCCCTGCTGGCGATATTTGTCGGCGAGCACGTCCTTCTCTCGCTTCACAACCGCCGGATCGAGGCCGGACGGATCGAGTGCGAGCGGATTGGCAGCCGCGATATGCATCGCGATCTGGCGGCCGAGCGTCGCGAGCTCGTCAGCTTTGCCGGGCGATTCCAGCGCCACGATCACGCCCATCTTGCCGGCGCCGTCGATGACGGCACCGTGGACGTAGCTCGACACCACGCCCTGGCTCACTTCGAGCGAAGCAGCGCGGCGCAGCGACATGTTCTCGCCGATGGTCGCGATCGCATCATTGATCGCGGCTTCAATCGTGACGTCGCCGACCTTGGCGGCCTTGATCTTCTCGACATCGGCGCCGGCGTCGAAGGCGACCTGGGCGATCATCTTGACCAAGCCTTGGAACTGGCCGTTGCGTGCGACGAAGTCGGTCTCGGAGTTGACCTCGACCACGACGCCCTTGGTGCCCCTGGTGAGCGCGCCGATCAGGCCCTCGGCCGCGACGCGGCCCGACTTCTTGGCGGCCTTCGACAGGCCCTTCTTGCGCAGCCAGTCCTGCGCCGCTTCCAAATCGCCGTTGGTCTCGGTGAGCGCGGCCTTGCAGTCCATCATGCCCGCGCCGGTAGACTCGCGCAGCTCCTTGACCATCGCTGCTGTGATCGTTGCCATCGTTGAAAATCCTTTTGCCTGCCGGTTTGCCGCGGCGTGGCATCGAAGCGCCCCGCCGCGGTCCATTTCAGGAATTCGCGTCAACTGAAATGGTGGCCGGACCTTATCCGGCCAACCCATCGCTCTTTTTGACTATTCCGCTTCCGCGGTCAGCGCCTTGGCCTTGGCCACCCACGCGTCCGCGCGGCTGGGCAGACCGACTTCTTCGCCGATCTTGTGCGCGGTGTCGTGATCGAGCTCGGCGAGCTGCCAGAAGTGGAAGATGCCGAGGTCGTTGAACTTCTTCTCGATCGCGCCCGACACGCCCGGGAGCTTCTTGAGGTCGTCGGCGGTACCGCGCGGACCGGCAAGGCCCTGGAAGCCGCTGGTGGCCGCCGGAAGCTCTTCAGCGACGACCGGCCGGGCCGATGCACCGACGTCGATGCCGGAATCGCCCTGGGCGCGCGAGATACCATCGATCGCCGCACGTGCGATCAGATCGCAATAGAGCGCGATGGCGCGGCCGGCGTCGTCATTGCCCGGCACCACATAGGTGATGCCCTTCGGGTCGGAGTTGGTGTCGACGATCGCCGCGACCGGGATATTGAGCCGCTGGGCTTCCTGGATCGCGATGTCTTCCTTGTTGGTGTCGATCACGAAGATCATGTCGGGCAGGCCGCCCATGTCCTTGATGCCACCGAGCGAGCGATCGAGCTTGTCGCGCTCGCGCTGCAGCGTCAGACGCTCCTTCTTGGTGTAGGAGCTGGCATCGCCGCCAGCCAGCACGTCGTCGAGGTGGCGCAGGCGCTTGATCGAGCCGGAGATCGTCTTCCAGTTGGTCAGCGTACCGCCGAGCCAGCGCGAATTGACGAAATACTGCGCGCAGCGCTTGGCCGCGTCGGCAACGCCATCCTGCGCTTGGCGCTTGGTGCCGACGAACAGGATGCGGCCGCCCTTGGCGACGGTGTCACTGACCGCCTGCAACGCGGTATGCAGCAACGGCACGGTCTGGGCGAGATCGACGATGTGGATGTTGTTGCGGGCGCCGAAAATGAACGGCGCCATTTTCGGATTCCAGCGGTGGGACTGGTGACCAAAGTGCACGCCAGCTTCGAGCAGCTGACGCATAGTGAAATCGGGTAGTGCCATCGTTCTAATTCTCCGGTTGGTTCCTCCGGAAGCGTGTGAGCAAAACGGAGCGTTGTCGCCCCGGCTGCCACCGGACGGCCTTGTGAGCCATGCTTCCGTGTGAGATGGCGCGGTGTATAGCGCGATTTCGGCCAGAAGCAAGGAAATAAGGGCCTTTCGAGGGCGTTTATGGCCCCCGAAAGGTCTATCCCGGGCGTTCCGCCCTGC
>NZ_JYMS01000047.1:0-34885 GCF_000938285.1 Bradyrhizobium sp. LTSP857
TGTCCAGACCGGATAGATAGGTAACACAGTAGACCGGATGGATAGGTGACAGTTCTCTGTCGGCTGGGAGGATCAGCCGATGCCTTGGCGAGAGAGCTGCGCAATGGACCAGCGGGTTAACTTCATCGCGGATCAGCGAAGCGGATTGTGGACGATGACGGAGCTGTGCGACCGCTACGAGATTAGTCGCAAGACCGGTTACAAATGGTTGGACCGCTACCGGTTGGAAGGGGCTGGAGGGCTTGCGGATCGCTCGCACGCCGTGCGGGTGCATGGGCGAGCGACGCCGCAGCACATCGTGGATGCGATTGTGGGACTCCGGCTTGAGCGGCCGAGCTGGGGACCGCGCAAGATCGTAAGCAAGCTTGAGGCTCACCAAGGGGATATCGATTGGCCGTCGGCCTCGACGGCAGGCCAGATTCTCAAACGAGCGGGACTGGTTAGTAGCCGTCGGGCTCGGCGACGTGCGCCACCGCGTGTGGGTCAACTGACGGTGCCTCAGCATGCCAACCATGTATGGGCCCTCGATCACAAGGGCTGGATTCGTCTGGGCGACGGCTCTCGCGTTGAACCCTTCACGGTGACCGATGGCTTCAGCCGTTATTTGATTAGTTTGGCAGCGACGGGCAGCACGCAATATGCCGAGTGCCAACCGCCGCTGGAGCGGGCGTTTCGCGAGTACGGCTTGCCGCAGATCATCCGCTCCGACAACGGCTCGCCGTTCGCCTCGACTGGGACCACGGGTCTGACGGCGCTGTCGGTATGGTGGATCAAGCTTGGCATCCGCCATGAACGGATTGATCCTGGCTATCCGCAGCAGAACGGCCGACACGAGCGTTTTCACCTCACGCTTCTGGAAGCCATGCGGCCACCGCCGCCAACCCAGGCCGCGCAGGCCCGTCGCTTCGCGGCATTTGTGCGCGATTACAACGAAGAACGGCCGCACGAGTCGCTTGGCCAGCACCCACCTGCGAGCGTCTATCAGCCTTCGGCTCGTGCGATGCCAAGGCGGCTTCCCGAGCCGGATTATCCAGCCGAAGCCGCGGTGCGCCAGGTCCGCTCCAACGGCGAGATCAAATGGCGTGGTGACCTCATCCACATCTGCAGCGCTCTCGACGGTGAAGCGGTTGCCGTCGAGGAAACCGAGGACGGATCCTGGCAAGTGCGCTTCTTCGACGTGCCGATCGGCATCATCGACCAGAAAACACGCAAGCTGCGGCGCTGCGCTAGCGCAGCGCCGCAGCCGACCAAATCATGAACCAGTGTCACCCATCCATCCGGTCTGTTCTGTTACCCATCCATCCGCTGGACACGCGCCACCTTCTCCCACAAGGGGAGAAGGAAGAGGAGCGTCAATTCGCGGCCGACCGCGCCGTGGCCGGCATGTAGATCTGCGCGTAGCCTTCCTTGATCGCGGACGTAATGCGATCCAGCCGGCGGTCGATATGCTTTTCCAGCACGGAGACGCAAACCGCCTCGTCTCTTACCTTCAACCCTTCGACCACGGCGCGGTGCTCGGCTTGGGTGTTGGAGCGGTTGATGCGGTCCATATCGATCCAGCGCACGAAGCGGATACGGGCGTTGACGTTGCGCAAGACGCGCAGCATCTCGGCATTGTTCGACATTGCCATCAACCGCTCGTGAAAGGTCTCATCTAACTCGACGAGCTCAACCGACGTGCGCTCACCGGGATCGGGGCCGGTGGCCTCGAGGAATTTCAGCAGCGCGTCGATGTCCTCGTCCTTGGCGCGCTTGATGGCGAGGCGGATCGAGGCGACCTCGATCGACTTGCGCAGCTCGTAGAGATCGAAGATCTCGTGGGCGTCGAGCTCGCGGCAGAAGAAACCCTTGCCCGGCGTGAAGCGCAGAAAGCCTTCGGTGTTGAGACGATTGAGCGCCTCGCGCAGCGGCGTGCGGCTGACGCCGAGGCGCTTCGCCAGCTCACCCTCGTTGAGCCGTTCGCCCGGCTTGAACTCATAGCTCACGGCCATCGCCTTGAGCTGTTCATAGACGCGATCGACGATACTATCGGAAGCCAGTTCCACGTTGCTCATCATCAGCTGCATTCATGCCCGAACACTGACCAATATACCGGGGCCGTGTGGACGATAGCAATGCAAACTGCGCTCTCGTACCGCTTGTTCAGAGCTTTGCGACGACCGGAATCAGGCAAAGGCGCGCGGACGCAGTCCAGCATGAAACCAGGTGATCATGGAATAGATGTCATAGACGGGAAGCCCAACCTCGGCCTGCAACGCGGCCGCGTAAGGCGGCATGTTGGTGCATTCGAGCACGATGGCACCGACATCCGGATTTTTGGCGACGAGCTGCTTGCCGGCCTCGACGACATCGCGCTCGGCCTGCGCGATGTCCATGTCTTCCTTCTCGGCCTTGATCAGGACGCGGAAGAACTCCTTGCCGTTCTCGGTGCCGACCAGCGGCGTGTCGAGCGGCACGCCGGCGCCTTCGAGATGCGCGGGGGTCAAGGTCGAGCCCGACACCGTGACGAGGCCGACGCGCTTGCCCGGTGGCAAGGTTGCCTGCACCCACGGCACCTGCATCAGCGACGAGGTCGCAACGGGAACGCCGACGGCGGCCGCGATCTCCTTCTGAAACAGCGAGAGGAAGCCGCAATTGGTGGTGATGGCCTCGGCCCCGAGCCGCACCAGATCCTTCGCCGCATCGATGAAATCAGGCAGCAGGCCGGCTGCGCCGTTCAGCACCACCTTCTCCGGCGAAGCGCCGCTCACCACGCGATAGAGCACCGGGAACGGCCAGGTCGTGCCGTTGCCCATGTCGCCGGGGATGCGGGGAAAGCGCGCTTCCAGCATCAGGATGCCGAGCGGCGCGCCGTAGATGGCCTTGCCGCCACGGGCAATACGAGAAGGCGAATTGGCTGGAGTCGTCATGATGCGATCTCAGAGGAAGCGAGTGGGTGCGAATGGCGCAAGGGGAATCTCCGGCTCCTTGCCGCTCAGGAGCTGCGCGACAAGACGCCCGGTGCGGGCCGAACCGACCAGGCCGATATGGCCGTGGCCGAAGGCATAGACGATATCGTGCGAGGCGCGTGCGTAGCCGATGCAGGGACGGCCATCCGGCATGCTCGGCCGATGACCGAACCAGGTCTTGATGCGCGAGGCCGGAATGTCCTTCGGCAGCTTCGGGAACATGCTGAAGAGATGATCGCGCAGGATCTCGGCGCGCTTCCAGTTCGGCTCGGCCTCGAGGCCGGCGATCTCGACGGTGCCGGCGGCGCGCAGGCCCTTGTCGGTCCAGTTCACCACCATCTTGGCGTCGGACGCCATGATCGAGCTGCGCGGACCGGACTCCGGATGCTCGATCATGACGTGATAGCCGCGCTCGGTTTCGAGCGGCAGGGAATCGCGGACCGATGCCGTGAGCTGCTTCGAGCGGGCGCCGGCGGCGACAACCGCAGCGTCACAAGGAATCTCGCCGGTGTCGGTGACGACGGCGACAAGCTTGTTGCCGTTGAGCTTGAGGCCGGTCGCCTTGGCGCGCACGAGCTGCGCGCCGCTCGCCAGCGCATGATTGGCAAGCGCCGCGACATAAGCGCCGGGATCGCGGCAGCGGCCGGCTTCTTCCACCACCACGCCAAACGTATAGCGCGGATGCAGCTCAGGCTCGCGCTGGCGGATTTCGTCGGCATTGAGCTCCAACCATTCGACACCGACCTTCTTGCGCAGGCGCCAGCCGAGATCGTTGTCAAAATTGCCGCGCGACGGGAACACGTGCATCACGCCGTTGCGCTCGACCAATTCAGGGACGCCGGCCTCTTCCGCGAGCTTCCTGTGCAGGAGCGGCGCGTCCTTCAGGAGATCGCGCAGCGCGAACGCAGTCTTCTCGACGCGCGCCTCGGTCCAACCCGAGAGCAGGTACTTGATCAGCCAGGGCAAGGCCTTCGGTAAGTAAGACCAGCGGATCGCGAGCGGCCCGAGCGGATCCATCAGATAACCCGGCACCTTCTTCCAGACGCCAGGCTCGGCCGGAGGGATCACCGAATGCGACGACAGCCAGCCGGCATTGCCATAGCTCGCCGCTTGTTCGCCACCGGGCTCACCGGGATCGATCAGCGTGACGCGATGACCTTCGCGCAGCGCCTCGATGGCGCTGATCACGCCGACCGCGCCGGCTCCGATGATGGCGACGTGGCGGCCTTCCGGCATGGCTTACGCCTTCACCGCTGGGGCAAAGTCCTTGCCGACCGAGATCGCGCGCGGATCGATGATGCAATGGAGGATCGAGGGCTTGCCCGAGGCGAGAGCGCGCTCGAACGCCGGCGCGAATTCCTCGGTGCGCTCGACGCGCTCGCCATGGCCGCCGAACGCCTTTGCGTACATCGCAAAATCCGGGTTCTTGAGCTGGGTGCCGACGACGCGACCGGGATAGTCGCGCTCCTGGTGCATGCGGATGGTGCCGTATTGCGAATTGTCGACGACGATGACGACGAGCGGCGCGTCATACTGCACGGCGGTCGCAAACTCCTGGCCGTTCATCAGGAAGCAGCCGTCGCCGGCAAACGCAATGACGGTGCGATCCGGATATTGCCGTTTCGCGAGCACCGCCGCCGGAACGCCGTAGCCCATCGAGCCCGAGGTCGGCGCCAGCTGCGACGCAAAGCTGTGGAAGCGGTGATGGCGATGGATCCAGCCGGCATAATTGCCGGCGCCGTTGCAGACGATCGCGTCCTTCGGCAGGCGATCGCGCAGCCAGGTCATGACCTGGCCATACTGGAACGTGCCCGGCAGCTCGCGTGCCTTCTCGGTCCAGGCGAGATAATCCGCATGCGCCTTGGCGGCCTCGCCCTTCCAGGCGACTGCACCGGCCGGCTTCAGCGTCTCGACGGCGGCGGCGAACGCGGCAGGCGTCGCCTGGATCGCCAGCTCCGGCTGATAGATGCGACCGAGCTCTTCCGAGCCCGGATGCACGTGGATCAGCTTCTGCTGCGGCGTCGGAATATCGAACAGCGTGTAGGACGACGACGGCATCTCCGACATGCGGCCGCCGATCAGAAGAATGACATCGGCGTTATCGATGCGCGCCTTCAGGCCCGGGCTCGGCCCGATGCCGAGATCGCCGGCATAATGCGAATGATCGGCGTCGATCAACGAGGCCCGGCGGAACGAGGTCGCAACCGGCAGGTCGAAACGCTCGGCAAAGCGCGCGATGCTCTTGGTTGCCTCGTCGGTCCAGCGTGAGCCGCCGAGGATGACGATCGGCGCCTTGGCGCTTGCGAGCATGGCGCTGACACGCTCGATATCTGCTGGCGCGGGCCAGCTCACCGCCGGCTCGATACGCATGGCATCGGCGACCGCCGCGGTTTCGGTCAGCATGTTCTCCGGCAGCGAGATCACGACAGGGCCCGGGCGGCCCTGCATGGCGACGCGGAAGGCGCGTGCGACCAGCTCCGGAATGCGGTCGGGACGATCGATCTCGACCGCCCATTTCGCCATGGTGCCGAACACCGCCTTGTAGTCGAGCTCCTGGAACGCCTCGCGCTCGCGCATGCCGGTATCGACCTGGCCGACGAACAGGATCATCGGCGTGGAATCCTGCATCGCGATGTGGACACCATGGCTGGCATTGGTCGCGCCGGGGCCGCGGGTGACGAAGCAGATGCCGGGCCGTCCCGTGAGCTTGCCATAGGCCTCCGCCATCATCGCCGCGCCACCTTCGGCGCGGCAGATCATGACGTCGATCGGGCTGTCATGCAGCGCATCGAGCGCGGCGAGATAGCTCTCGCCCGGCACGCAGGTGACGCGCTCGACGCCTTGGGCGACGAGCTGATCGATCAGGATCTGGCCCCCGGTGCGGGTGTTGCGAATGGTCATGACAGCTCCCTACAGGCTTTGGCGATGCGTTTTGTTCCGAGGTGGCGTAGGATAGACGGACATGCAGCGCAAGACCAATGCAGCCAGCGCGGGGGCATCGACACGCATGTCAACTGCGCGCGGCGATCGCGATCACTTCGATGCGGTAGGCGGGATCGGCAAGCTCGACCTTGCCGCAGGCGCGCGTCGGCGCATTGCCCGGCACGACCCAGCCATCATAGACCGCGTTCATGGCGTCGAAATCGTCCATGTTCCTAAGCCAGACCTGCACGCTGAGCAGGCGCGACTTGTCGGTGCCGGCACGCGCCAGCATGTCGTCGACTTTCGCCAGCGCCTCGCGGGTCTGCTGGGCAATGTCGGCGGTCTTGGTGTCCGCGACTTGCCCGGCGAGAAAAACGAGATCGCCGAACACGGAAGCGCGGCTGCGGCGGGCGTTCTGGTCGATGCGGGTGATGTCAGACATGGGATGTCCTTCTTTACTTGCCGGTCGCGATGATGCGGCGGCAGTGATCGAGCGCCGCGCCGATCAAATTGTCGCTCGCCTCCGGCGTGCGGAACGCCGAATGCGCCGACAGCGTCACATTCGGCAGCTTTGTCAGGGGATGGCCTGATGGCAGCGGCTCGACGGTGAAGACGTCGAGGCCGGCATGCGCGATGTGGCCCGAGCGCAGCGCATCGAGCATCGCGTCCTCGTCGACGACGGCACCGCGCGCAGTGTTGATCAGGATGCTGCCGGGCCGCATCTGCGCGATGCGCTCGCGGGAGAGGAAGCCCTTGGTCTCGTCGTTGAGCAACAAATGCAGCGAGATGACGTGGCTGTCCGCGAGCAACTTTTCCAGCGAAACGAATTCGACGCCCGGATGCGTCTTCGGCGTCCTGTTCCAGGCGATCACCTTCATGCCGCAGCCCGCCGCCATGCGCGCGGCTTCCGCGGCGATGCCGCCGAACCCGATCAGGCCGAGCGTCTTGCCGGTGAGCTGCAAAGCGTCGCGGCGCAGCCAGTTGCCCTCGCGCATGCCGCGATCCATCTCGCCAAAACTCTTGGCCGAGGCCCACATCAGCGCGATCGCACATTCGGCGACCGCGGTGTCGCCATAGCCCTTGATGGTGTGCACGGCGATGCCGCGCTCAGCGAGCTCGTCCGGATTCATGTAGCTGCGCGCGCCGGTGCCGAGGAAGACGACGTGCTTCAGCTTCGCGCATTTGGCCGCAATCGCCGTCGGCACCGCGGTGTGGTCGACGATCATGATCTCGACGCCGTCGAGCAGGCCCGGCAAATCGTCGGGCTTGATGGAGGGATTGCGGTTGATGCCGACCGGCAGATCCTGGGAGCGCAGCAGCTTGTCGGTCACCGCTGCCAGGGTGTCGTTTGCATCGACGAACAGAGCGCGCACAGGCTCCTCCTTCAGATCATGAAGCAATTGCGTTCAGTCTTGTATTCAGAGTTGCATGCGATTGACAAGCCCTGTCCTCGGGGAGTTTTACGCAATCCTGCCAAGATATTGAGCTCTTCTCTGCCTTGTCGCACAAATGACCAGCAATATGAAATACCGTATTGCATTTTATCCTGAATACAGAAATAGTCCAGAGGACGGAGACGATCCGAGCCAAATTCGAGGAGGCAGCAAGCCATGAATCGCAGGGACGCACTCACCACTGTTGCGCTGGCGGGCGCAGCGATTGCCGCGAGCAGCTCGGCCAAGGCCGACACCGCGCCGACCTCCACGCTCGATCGTATCAAGAAGAGCGGCGTGCTGCGGATCGCCGTCATCGTCGGCCAGGAGCCCTACTTCCACAAGGACCTCGCGACCAACGAGTGGTCGGGCGCCTGCATCGACATGGCCAACAACATCGCCAGCAAGCTTGGCGCCAAGGTCGAGACGCTGGAATCGACCTGGGGCAACCAGATCCTCGACCTCCAGGCCGACAAGGTCGATCTCACCTTCGCCGTGAACCCGACGCCGGAGCGCGCGCTCGTCATCGACTTCTCCACCCCGATCCTGGTGCATTCTTTCACCGTCATCACCAAGAAGGGCTTTGCCAAGCCGCAGACCTGGGCCGACCTCAACAAGCCCGAGGTCAAGATCTCCGTCGACATCGGCTCGACCCACGAGACCATCGCGCGCCGCTACTGCCCGAAGGCGACGATCCTCGGCTTCAAGGCGCGTGATGAGGCCATTCTCGCGGTATCTACTGGACGCGCCGACTGCAACGTCTCGCTCGCGGTGCTTTCGGTCGCGACCTTGAAGAAGAATCCGACGCTCGGCGAGCTCGCCGTGCCGCGGCCGCTGCTGACGCTGCCGACCAACATGGGCATCCGCGCCGACAGCGACCGCCGCTACAAGGATTTCCTCAGCGCCTGGGCCGACTACAACCGCGCGATGGGCCAGACCCGCGAATGGATGCTGAAGGGCTTTGAGGCAGTCGGCCTTGCCGCCGAAGATATTCCGGGCGAAGTGCAGTTCTGATCGTCCCCGATGTATGTCTGGGAGTTCGCGGCGCTCAAGCCGTATTGGGGCCTGATCGGACAAGGGCTCCTGGTCACCTTGTTCTACACGGTGACCACGGTGGTCGCGGGCCTCCTGATCGGACTGGTCGTCGGCATTTTGCGCACGACGGCGCCGCGCTGGGTCTCGGTGCCGCTGCGGCTCTATATCGAGGTGTTCCGCTGCACGCCGCTTTTGGTGCAGCTGGTCTGGATGTACTACGCCCTGCCCGTCCTGATCGGCGTCGACATGTCGCCGGCAATGGCCTGCTTCGTCGCGCTGTCGCTCTACGCCGGCTCGTTCTACGCCGAGATTTTCCGCGGCGGCATCGAAGCCGTTGATACCGGCCAATGGGAAGCCGGGCGCGCCATCGGCATGCGCCGCGGAAAAATCTTCCGCCGCATCGTGCTGCCGCAGGCCACCCAGGTGATGATCCCCTCCTTCATCAACCAGACCATCATGCAGCTGAAAAACACCTCGCTGGTGTCGGTGGTCGCGGTCGGCGACCTGCTCTACCAGGGCACGGTGATCACAGCGACAAGCTACAAGCCGCTCGAGGTCTACACCATCGTTGCCGTGCTCTATTTCGTCGTACTGTTCCCGCTGACCCTGGTCGCCGACCAGATCGAAACGCGGATGGGCGCGCATCGATGAGCGCGAACGGCGCGACGCTGGTCGCCAACAACATCCACAAGGCGTTCGGCGACCATGAGGTGCTCAAGGGCGTCTCGCTCTCGGTCCAACGCGGCGAGGTGGTCACCCTGATCGGCGCCTCCGGCTCCGGCAAGTCGACCTTCCTGCGCTGCCTGAATCTGCTGGAAATGCCGCAGCAGGGCGAGCTTGCGATCGGCGCACATCGGTTCGCGTTCGGCAAGGCCCTCGCGCGCCGAAGGACGCGCAACTGGCGCAGCTGCGCGAAAATGTCGGCATGGTGTTCCAGCACTTCAACCTGTTCCCGCACATGTCGGTGCTCGCCAACGTCACCGAGGGCCCGAGGCAGGTGAAGGGCATGGCGCGCACCGAAGCCGATGCGCTCGGCCGCGATCTCCTGGCAAAAGTCGGCCTCGCCGACAAGGCCGACGCCTTCCCGAGCCGCCTCTCAGGCGGCCAGAAGCAACGCGTCGCGATCGCGCGTGCGCTCGCGATGAAGCCCGAGGTGATGCTGTTCGACGAGCCGACCTCGGCGCTCGATCCCGAGCTCGTCGGCGAAGTCCTCTCCGTCATCCGCAACCTTGCCGCCGAAGGCATGACCATGGTGCTGGTCACCCACGAAATGACCTTCGCCGCCGACGTCTCCACCCGCGTCGGCTTCATGAACGGCGGCATCATGGCCGAGATCGGCACGCCCGAGGAAACCATTCGCCAGCCGCGCAGCGAACGGCTGAGAGCGTTCCTGAGCCGGTTTCACGAGACGCACTAAGAAGCGCGGTCGATTTGCGCACTCAGAATAAGGCAGCGTCGAAGGCCTGTCCGTAGATCATTGCGGCCGCAAGTGAGACCAGCAGGCCCGCTCCAGAGAAGATCACGAGGACCTTCAGAGTTTCGACGTCGACATTGGTTCTCGTCGCGCGGGATATTGCCTTTGCCAGTGCAGCCATCATCGCCAGCTCCGAGCTAGGCCCCGCGGTCGCGTGGCCTGACTTCATCTAGCGTTGTTTGGCGCATTTGCGTGTGAAGCAGATTACAGGTGAGACTGCCGTGGCGGTCTTATCGGTCTTCGCTGAATACAGCATCAGGAAACGATCAGCCTGGTTGCCATAGAGTTTTCGCGCGGGAGCAACATATGCCTCGAGATGCTCATTCTGAAGCGCCTGGGCGGACATAAGCGCACGTCCACATCAGACTGCACGTTGGTGGGCTGCGGCGGCCGGGAGCAAGGGCCACGCCATCATTGCAAGTTCTACAACGCGGCGAAGCTCGCCAACAGTCGCGCCAGCTTGCGGCAAATTCAGTATGGCCTGCAACACACCGAGATAGTGCCAGGCCAATCCGTCGATGTCGGTTGCCGCCACCAATTCTCCACTTGCGACCGCCTCGCGCAAAATCTCGCCAAGGATCGCACGCTGCTTCCTAAGTCCCTGCCGCGTGACCGACTGGCTTGCCGGCGGCAGATCGACCATCTCGGCGCCAGATCGGGCCAGCAAGCATCCAGCCGGTCGCGCGGTCTTGCCCTCTCTGGGCAGGAATTCGAGCAACAGAGCTTCGAGCTGTTGGCGCCTCGTGTCACCTCGAACGGCGCCCATCCGCCGCACCACACGGTCCACGTAAGTCGAAAGGACTTCCTGGAACAGCCCATCCTTGTCCTGAAATCGCTTGTACACACTGGACCGCGACAAACCCATCGCTGTCGTCAGCTGATCAATTGATGAAGCCGAATAGCCGTGCCGCCAAAACACATCCATCGCGGAATTGATCACGGCATCGTCATCGAATTGGGGTTTTCCACTCATCGTATTCCCGCTTGACATCTTGGAACGATCGTTCCAAATATCTTGAACTGATCGTTCCAAGATACGAAAGGTTGTGTCAATGTACAATCCCTCCCAGCCCAAGGCCGGCCATCCGCGCATTGCGGTCGCAGGAGCCACCGGACGCGTGGGCTCCTCCCTGATTTCGAAACTGGTCACCGAACCGGTTGAGCTTGTGGCGTTGACGCGCGGGCCGGACGCTGAACGCCTGCCGTCCGGGATCTCCGTTGCGACCGTGGACTTCGATGCGCGGTCAACCCTGGACCACGCGCTGCGCGGCGCCGACCGTCTGTTCCTCGCCCACGGCACGTCTCCCCGGCAGGTCGCCAACGAAATCGCGCTGATCGACGCAGCCGTGGCCGCCGGCGTGAGCCACATCGTGAAATTGTCCGTGTTGGGACCACCATCTCGGCTACATCCGTTCGACTGGCATATGCAAATCGAGGCGCATCTTGCGACCTGCGACGTGGGCTTTACGGTTTTGCGACCTTCGAGTTTCGTCGACATCCTGGCGCGGGCCGTCGCTCCGATCGTCAATGACACATGGGGCGGGGCAGCGGGCGACGGATTGGTCAATTTGATCGACACACGCGATGTCGCGGATTCCGCTTTCGCTGTCCTTCTTGGCGATGCGCACGTCACTTCCCAGCGCGCCTATCACCTGACCGGGCCGGCCGCGGTGAGCATGCCTGAGATAGCAGATGCACTGTCCGGATTGCTTGGTCGCGCCGTCACATATCAGCATCGAAGCCCGGCGGAGCAGCGAGAGAAGCTGCTTGCTTCAGGGCTGAACGAATTTGTCGCCGACCTGCTGCTCGGCCTGGATCGTGCTTTCTATCAATCGGTGCTCGCTGAAACCACGACAACTGTTCGCGAGCTGACGGGCCACGCTCCGCGCCCGGCAACCGATTGGCTGAGCGACAACATCTCGCTGTTTCGAAAATAGCCCTAGCTCATGCAGCGTATCATGAGGCCAACCTCGTGGTGCTGCTTTGCTAGCCTTTTGCAGCCGCAACCGACGGCAGCCGGATCCACCCTTTCATGCGATGCAGTGATGGAATACCGGGAGGAAGCTATTGAGCACGACGTCGGGAGAGGCTGCACGGCGTTGGGTCAAACGGCGATAAGCCGGACTTGCTTGCGCAAGTCTGCTTTATCCTGAGACTCAACATCACGCGCACTAGTCCCGCGACACCCGCGGCGTCGACGGCGTGACATTCGCGGGCGTGTGGAAATCGAGCCGCGCCCGGTTCTCCTCGCGCACGCCGGCCTCGTCGCCGAACTCGACATATTTTTGCGCGTCCTGCTTCCATTGCGGCCACGGCGTCGCCGGGGTAGCGGGATCGCCGGTTCGCGCGAAGGCGATGAGCGTGTCCATCATACGTTCGGACAGCGCGCGGTCGAACTCGGTCCAGACCCGCGTCGTGCGGAACTTGTTGAAAGCGTCCTGCGTCCCGAACCAGTAGGGCACGTCGGAGGTGTGGTAGGCGCCGATCTTTTGCGGGCTGTCGAAGAATTCGACGCCTGGTGCGAACGGATGCACGCGCGAGAACATGTACATGTAGAACGGCGCCTTGCCGGTCTTCTCTTGCGCGACGGCCCAGTTGCGCGTGCCGATCTCGACCAGTCCCTCACGTGCGGCAAGCAGGCCCATGGCCTTCGCCTCGCCGTCAGTCTTGGCCGGATAGAGCGCGAGGAAGCGGTCGGCCTGATCACCATAAAGCTTTCGCGCAGCAGCGACATAGGCTTCGAGCGTCCCGGCGGTACGCAAATCATTCGAGCTTTCGTCGCTGGTAAAGCCCACGACGGTCGCAACATCGTTCTGCTTTCCGGCCGCAAAAATATTTGGAACCGTATCGGGCAGCATATAACCGTCGATATCGGGTGTAACGGAAATCGTGCCGGCGCAACCGAGCTGGCAGTCCTTCTGCACCGCCAGGATCTTGTCGACCTGGATCAGCCGCATCTCGGCGAGCGACGATGCGCCGAGCGCCGACTGCACCTCGAGGCCGATCTTTTCGGCGGCCGGCAGCGCCGGGAATTTGAAGCGGTTGTCGAACATGCTGAGGCTCATCGCGAAACCGCGATTGAACAGGCCCTTCGCGAGTGGGCTTGCCTCCAACGCCGACACCGACATGGCGCCGGCTGATTGCCCGGTGATGGTGACGTTATCAGGGTCGCCGCCAAATTGCGCGATGTTGCGCTTGACCCATTGCAGCGCTGCGACCTGGTCCATCAGACCGTAATTGCCGGAGGCATAGTTGGGCGATTCCGCGGTCAGCTCGGGATGGGCAAGATTGCCCAAGATGCCGACGCGATAGTTGAAGCTGACGAAGAGCGTGCCCTTCTTCGCAACGGCCTCGCCGTCATACATCGCCATGCCGCTCGAGCCGAGCGTGAAGCCGCCGCCATAGATCCAGACCACGACCGGCAGCTTTGCGCCCGAGGTCGCATCCGGGCTCGCCCAGATGTTCAGATAGAGACAGTTCTCGCTGGTCGCCTCCTCACCGAAATAATGATTGAGATTATGCCGGCGCAGCACCTGGATGCATTCCGGTGCCAGCCGGTCGGCATGATAGACTCCCTTCCATGCTTCGACCTGCTGCGGCGCGCGCCAGCGGAGATCACCGAGCGGCGGTGCGGCAAAGGGGATACCAAAATAGGCTTTCACACCTGACGACAAAACCTTGCCGGAGACGGCGCCGCTATCGATGCTGACGGGATCGCCGGGAACGGGCGTCGCGACGATCTGCGCGGTGACGGGCGAAGCCGCCAGCATCGCGAACACGCCAAGGACCGAGACGATCGAATCGCGCGCGACGTTCGTGTTCAGGATGCTCATCCGGCCTCCCTCATTTTCTTCTTGTCGTTGGGGCTTGCGCTCAGCTCAGCCCACAGGCGGAAGCGCGCGCCTTCCTTCAGCGGCACAATATGAAACGGCTTACCGAAGATTGCCAGCGGCTCCTTAGCCAGCTCGAACCGCGGCCAGGCTTCCGCAACGTCCGGTGTGCCTGATGTCACGAAGCGCAACAGGCTCGTCTGGAACCGCGCCGCTACGTCGATGTCAGCCGGCGTCATCGGGCCGCCCTTACGCTTCAGGATCGGGCGATCGATGAAATTTGGCAGATGCGCCCACAGGCAGGCATTGTCGGCGCCATGGGTCGGCCCTTGCGACAGGAACGGTTCCAGTGCCGGGCGATGGTCGAACCGGCTCAGCCACACTGCGCCGCCTGCTGCTGCGTGTTGCCGGGCGAGATCGGCCATCGGGCGGTGCCAGAATGCATCCGACAGCAGCGCCTCGTACGGATCCTCGTCGACGCGCGGCGTGGCGCGGTAATAAGCGAGCAGACGCTCCCAGCCGGCATCGCCGAATGCGGCACGCACGTTGCGCTCGGTGGTGCGGATCATCGCGGCCGGCGGGATGCTCTTCAAGAACATCGCCATCTCGTCGCGGCAGGAGCCGAGCCAGAGCGGAATGTCGCGCAAACTGCCGTCGGCAAAGACGTCGCGCGGCTCGCGCGGGATCATCGTGCCGTCGAGCACCGGGCCGTACACGGTCCCTGAGGCGGTCTCGTCCGCGAGCCTGCGGCCGACTTTCTCTACCGCCGAGAAGAGCTGCGGCAGCGGCACGGACGCGATCGCACCGGTGCCGCGCTCGAGCTGAAGTTCGGCGAGCACACGACGCGCGACGTCGTCGGCATGATCGGCGCTCATGATGTTCCGCCCGGGCGCACTGAGCGCAAGAGCGCGGATGAACTTGCCTTTCGCTTGCTTCAGAGTTGCGAGCGCAATCACCATCGACGCGCCGGCCGACTGGCCCGACAGCGTCACAGCATCCGGATCGCCGCCGAAATTGACGATGTTGGCGTACACCCAATCGAGCGCGGCGAGCGTATCCGACATCGCGAGGTTGTTGGCCTCGTCCGATCCGTGGCGATGCAGTTGCAGGAAGCCGAGCGGCCCGAGCCGGTAATTGATGGTGACGATCACGGCCGGGCCGTGCGCGGCGAGGAAAGCGCCGTCATAGTCGGCGCCGCCGCCGGTGACGAAGGCCCCGCCATGGACGAAGAACAGCACCGGCAGCGGGCGATCGGCCCCCGCCGGTGTCCAAATGTTCAGGTTGAGGCAGGACTCCTCATCGGTATGATCGAGATACCCGGGCTGCGGCGCATAAGCGCCGTAGTCCGTGCAGCGCCGCGGCTCCGTCCATACAGGCGGCGGCGTCGCCTTGGCGAAGCGCCGCGCGACTGCGAACGGAATGCCCTTGAAGGCGCGGATGGTCCCCTGCGCGGCGCCGACGACGGGGCCGCGCATGGTCGGAATTGCGTTGGTCAGCATGCGATGCCCTGTCTTTCGCTCAACCGCGCCGCTTGCCGAGATCGGCGATGTCGACGGTGTGGGTTTCACGCGCGGTTGCCGCGGCGGCGGCCGAGGCGACACAGCAGCCGGCGACGAAAATCGCAACCGGTATCCAGCCGTTCGGTCCCTCGCCGACCAGGCTCGCGCTCACCAGCGGCGTGAAGCCGGCGGCGAGGAAGCCGAGCTGGGTGCCGATCGCCGTGCCGGAATAGCGCACCCGTGCTTCGAACATTTCCGCGTAGAACGACGGCCAGATCGCGTTCGGTGCGGAGTAGACGATGTACAGGCCAGTCGCGGCGGCAAAGATCGCGGGTGTGCTGCCCGAGGTCACCAGCATGAAATAGGGAAACAGCAGCACCGCACAGCCGAGCACGCCGCCGATGAACACCGGCTTGCGGCCGATCTTGTCGGCGAGCAAGGCCCACAGCGGCTGTGCGACCAGCGCCACGACATTGCCGAGCACGCCGGCCCACAGCATGGTCGAACGCGCCACGCCGAATTTACTGGTGGCATAGCCGAGCGCGAACACGGCCACCAGGGTACTGACCGTCGCGATCAGCGCGCAGACGATCACGCGCAGCACGTCAGGCCAGTAGTCGCGCAATAACGTGACGACAGGAAAGCGCGCAACCTGCGCCTTATCCTTGATGTCTTCGAATACCGGCGTTTCCGGCATGGTCCGCCGCACCAGATAAGCGACCAGCAGCACCAGGGCGGAGAGCAGGAACGGAATCCGCCAGCCCCAGCTCAGCAATTGATCTTCCGGCATGCTGGAGACGGGAATGAACACCAGCGTCGCCAGGATCGCGCCGGCCTGCGTGCCGCTCAAGGTCCAGCTCGTGAAGAAGGCGCGGTTGGAATTCGCGGAATGCTCCAGCGTCAGCGAGTTCGCCCCACTCTGCTCGCCGGCGGCCGACAGGCCCTGCAACAGGCGCAGCAGCGTCAGGATGACAGGCGCGGCATTGCCGATCGTCTTGGCATCCGGCAACAGGCCGATCGCCAGCGTCGAGACGCCCATCACCACCAGCGTGAACAACAGCACCGTCTTGCGTCCGATGCGGTCGCCGAAATGGCCGAGGATGACGGCGCCGACGGGCCGCGCGATGTAGCCGATACCAAACGAGAGCAGTGCAAGAAGCGTCCCGGTCGACGGGTCGACATTGGCGAAGAACACTTTTGGAAAGATCAGCGCCGCCGCGGTGCCGTAGATGAAGAAGTCGTAGTATTCGAGCATGCTGCCGACGAAGCTGACGAGCGCGGCGCGCTTCGGCAGCATGCCAGGTGTGGTGTCCGCGGTGGACGGCACGTGCAGCGATGCGATTGAGGTCGAGCTCATGAAATTCCTCCCCGTGTGCAATGTCGGTCGCGGCTCGCGTCACGCCGTCCGGCCGCGCGCGAGCTTTTTGGTTTTGGTTGCCGCAACCTTTGTTTGGAGAATAATGTACGAACTAGTACGTTTATGCAAGACAGCATCGAAAGATGCCGGATTGGGCGAAATTTGCCTTCACCTTCAAGGTGATCCATAGAAATCGACGGGAGAAACAGTGATGCTCAAGCGCATGCCACCCCCATCGAAGCGCACCAACGACCCCGAGCGCACCAAGCGCGACATCCTCGAGGTGGCGATGGCCGAATTCGCCTCGGAGGGCTATTCCGGCGCCCGCGTCGACGCGATCGCGGCGCGGACGCGCACCTCGAAGCGGATGATCTATTATTATTTCGGCGGCAAGGAGCAGCTCTACCTCGCGGTGCTGGAAGAGGCCTATCGCAGCATCCGCGCGCTGGAGGACCAGCTCGACATCGGAAGCTGCGACGCGCGCGAGGGCCTGCGCCGGCTGATCGAGGCGACCTTCGACCACGACGAGCGCAATCCGAACTTCATCCGCCTCGTCAGCATCGAGAATATCCACCACGGCAAGCATCTGAAGCAGAATTTGCAACTGCGCCAGCTCAATGCCAGCGTGATCGCGACGCTCGATGGCATCCTCAAGCGCGGCCGCACGGAAGGCGCCTTCCGCGACGACGTCGACGCCATCGACCTGCATCTGGCCATCTCCTCCTACTGCTTCTTCCGTGTCGCCAACCGCCACACCTTCGGCGCCCTGTTCGACCGCGATCTCAGCGAGCCCAAGGTGCTGGCGAAGAGCCGCACGCAGATCGTGGAGATGATCTTGGCGTGGCTGGCGAAGGCGTGAGGCGGCGGTGCGCGACTGCGGCCAAACACTCGCTGTCGTCCCGGCGAAGGCCGGGACCCATACCGCGAGGTCTCTCCGTGGAGATCGATCGCAGTACCGAACGACGAATCTTCGCCAAACCCGACCCTGTGGTTATGGGTCCCGGCCTTCGCCGGGACGACGTCGGGGAGACATTTGCGCGCAACTGCTTTAGCGCCGTCATTGCGAACGCAGCTACGCACCGAGCCCGCCCCATGATGCATTTATCTGCCTGTTTTGCCCGACGGTTCAAGTCGGAATTCGGAAACACCGTAACTCATTGTTTCCGTTCGCGTCGGCTACTGTGCATGGGGTTGTTTTCGACTTTTTTGTTGGAGCGCCCTCACCCGGCCTTTTTCTGCCGCGCGCTCGCCAGCAGCACCAGCATGAAGGACGCCGCCGTCATTAGCGTCGAGATCGCAGCAATCGTCGGGTCGATCTCGTCGCGCAGCGCGGTGAACATACGCTTGGTCAGCGGCTGATACTGCCCGCCGGAGATGAACAGTGCGACGATGGTCTCGTCCATCGCCGAGATGAAGGCGAAGACGCCGCCGGCGACCACGCTCGACTTGATCTGCGGCAGCGTCACCGCGAAGAAGCTGCGCAGGCGGTTCATGCCGAGGCTGCGCGCCACCATCTCCTGCGCCGGATCGAAGCTCTGCATGCCCGCCAGCACCGAGATGACGACGTAGGGCAATCCCAGCATCACGTTCGCCAGCACGAGGCCCGGCAGGGTCGCGACCAGCCCGACCTTGGCATAGACAAAGAAGATGCCGACCGCCGTGATGATGATCGGCACCACCAGCGGCAACAGCAGCGCCATGTGAATGACGCGCATGATGCGCAGCTTCGATTGGCTGATGGCATAGGCGGCTGCGACACCCAGCGGGGTCGCGATCACGACCGTCAGGAACGCGACCGTCAGCGTCACCCGCGTCGCCTGCATCCAGGCCGGGTTCGAAAAATACTGCTGATACCAGCGCAGCGAGAAGGACGGCGGCGGGAAGGTCAGGAAGCGCGCGCTGGAGAACGAAATCGGCGCGATGATCAGCACCGGCAGGATCAGATAGATCAGCACCAGCGTGCTGATCACATAGAGCGCAATCCGTGCCGGCGATACGCGCGTCATTTCTGCCCCAAGATGCGATCGAGCGAGATGAAGCGGCTGACGGCGGCGAAGATCAGCAGCACGCTCAGGAGCAGCACCACGGCGACGGCGCTGGCCGCGCCGAACTGGTTGTAGAGCTCGACATTGCGGCTCACCAGCATCGACACCATCACCGTGCGGCCGCCGCCGAGCAATTCCGGCGTGATGTAGAAGCCGAGGCAGAGCACGAACACCATGGTGCAACCCGCGAGCACGCCCGGCAGCGACAGCGGCAGGAACACGCGCATGAACGTGAGCGACGGGCTCGCACCAAGGCTGGCGCCGGCCTGCATCAGATCGCCCGGGATCTTCTGCATGGTGGCGTAGAGCGGCAGCACCATGAAGGGCAGCAGGATATGCACGGTCGCGACCACCGTGCCAAACGTGTTGTGCACGAGCGCGAGCGGCTCGGAGATCACATCGAGATAACGCAGAAGCTGGTTGATCACGCCGGTGCGCTGGAGCAGCGCCAGCCATGCATAGGCGCGCACCAGCACGCTGGTCCAGAACGGCAGCACGACCAGTGACAGGATGAGGATGCTCCATCCTTTCGGCACGGAATTGGCGAGATAGGCCACGGGATAGCCGAGCAGCAATGCGATCACGGTGACCGCGAGGCTGATCTCGAAGGTCAGCGCAAAACTGCGCCAATAGATGTCCTCGGTGAAGATGCGGCGATAGTTCTCCAGCGTGAAGCCGTCGTGGTAGATCGACTGCCAGGCGAGCCAGCCGACCGGCAGCACGATCAGAGCCAGGATCACCAGCAGCGCCGGCGACACCAAAGCCAGCATCAGCCCGTGCTCACGGCGCTGATGCTTTTGCGATGAACCCGGCATGGATGTCGTCAACGCTGCCTCGCTTCGCTTACTTCTGCATGAACGATGCCCAGCGCTTCTCCGCCGCCTCGCCCGCCGGCGACGACCACCACGCGTAGGACATCAGCGCCTGCTTGGCCGCATTGGCCGGCTCGCTCGGCAATTGCGCGGCACGCTCGGGCTTGATCACGCCAGTGTCGAACGCCTTCGGGTTGCCCGGGCCGTAGTCGATGTTGAGCGGCAGATTGGCCTGGTGCACGGGATCGACGGCCTCGTTGAGGAATTTCACCGCGGTGTCGAGATTCGGCGCGCCCTTGAGGATGCAGAGCGAGGTGCTCTGCAAAATGCCCTGGTTATAGGTGAAGGCGACCTTTGCGCCTTCCTTGGCGACCGCGCTGACCCGACCGTTCCAGGCCATCTCCATGTCGACCTCGCCATCATTGAGAAGCTGCGCCGATTGCGCACCGGAGGTCCACCACACCGTGATGCTCGGCTTGATCTCTTCCAGCTTCTTGAAGGCGCGATCGACATCGAGCGGATAGAGTTTGTCCGGCGCGACGCCGTCGGCCATCAGCGCGGCCTCCAGCGTGGCGATCGGATGGTTGCGCAGCGCGCGGCGGCCGGGGAATTTCTTCACGTCCCAGAAGTCGACCCAGCTGTTCGGCGCATCCTTCGGGAACGTCTTCTGGCTATAGGCCAGCACGCTGGAATAGAACTCGTACGACACGGAGTAAGGGCTGCGATAGGTCTCCGGCATCGCCGCCGCGTTCGGGATTTTTGAGAAGTCGAGTTTTTCGATCAGCCCCTGCTCGCCGCCGCGCAGGCAATAGCCGGTCGGGGTGTCGACGACGTCCCAGATCGGCTTGCCGCTGCCGACCTGGGTCTTGATCGCAGGCCAGGCATCGGGAATGGAATCCTGGTTGATGGTGATGCCGAGCTTCTTCGCGGAAGGATCGAGAATCGCCACCGTCTGCGCCTGCTGATAAGCGCCGCCTTGCGAGACGAAGGTGATCTGCTCGGCAGCGGCGGCGATGCCGGCCGTTGCCAACAATCCGAGCGACCCGCCCAACAACGCGTAACCATATCTGAAGTGCCGTTTCGTCATCCTCGCCTCCTCTATCGCCAAAACAATGTCATTGACCGATCGCATCGAGAAACTGGTACCAGCCGGCGACCATGCGCACGGCAGGCTCGCGCAACGGATAGAACGGAATGGACTTCATACGCCGTGCATCGAGCAACCCAACATCAGGCGTCTCGCCACGCACGAAGGCGGCGAGATAGCGGCCCATCAGGCTCGACATCGCGACGCCGGCACCGTTGTAGCCCATCGAGAACAGGGTGCGGTCGTCGAGCCGGCCGATATGCGGCACCGAGTCCAGCGTCATGCCGACCAGGCCCGACCATTTGTACGCGAGCCGCAGGTCGGCGAGATCGGGGAAGATGCCGACCATCGCTTTGCGGAGAGCGTCGAAGGCGGATTCGGAGTCCTGCTTGCCGAAAGCGCCGCGGCCGCCAAAGATCACGCGGTTGTCGACCATGCGGAACCAGCGCATCATGCGCTTGGTCTCCGTGTAGGTTCGTCCCGTCGGCATCAGTTTTCCGGCGAGATTGCGCGGCAGCTTGTCGGTCGCGATGATGGCGCTGCGGAACGGAATCAGCGTGCGCTGGAGATACGCGGTCGCGCCGGTGAGACCGGAATAACTATTGGTGGCGATGATCGCCTGTTTGGCTCGCACCGCGCCTTGCGGCGTTTCGGCAACGATGCCGTCCTGCTCACGCCGGAGCTTTACGACCGGCGATTCCTGGAAAATGGAGACGCCGCGACGCGCCACGCCGTCGGCGAGACCGCGCAGATAGTTCAGCGGATGAATGCCGCCCGAGCCGGGATTGAGCACGCCGCCGACGAAGATATCCGAGCCGGTCTCGTCGCGCACCTCGCGCTTGTCGAGAATGCGGACCTCCGCATCGCCCATCTCGCGCTTCATCCAACTGGCCTCGTCGATCGCGGCTTTCAGCGTGGTCTCGTTGTGCGCGGCCTTGACCTGCCCGGCGCGGGTGAGCTGTGCGCTGGTGATGCCGAACTCGGAGACCAGCTCCTCGACGATGTCGGTCGATTCATGCGCGATCTCGTACATGCGCCGCGCCATCGCGCGGCCATGCACGGCATCGACCTCGCGAAACGAGAGGCGGAATTTTGCAGTGATCACCCCGCCATTGCGGCCGCTCGCACCCCAGCCGGGGCGATTGGCCTCGAGCACGATTGGCGACAGCCCGCTCTTGGCGATGTGGTGCGCGGCGGACAGGCCGGTATAGCCCGCACCGATGATCACCACATCTGCCTGCTGTTCGCCCGACAGGACCGGAAACGCGCGCGCCGGCTCCGCCGTGGCAGCCCACAGCGAGTTGGCCGATGGCAATGCGCTCCAGTCCCGTGTCATGCCCGCGTTCATCCCTTACGCCGGCCCGATCGCCGCGTCGGCAAGCGCCTTCAAGGTCGGGAAATGGAAGTCCGGCTTGGTCAGCGTCTCGACGGCCGGCGTGCCGCCGAAGCCGGTCATGCCTTGGCGCCGCTCGATCCAGCACACCTTGTAGCCGAGCTTGCGCGCGATCCCGATATCGTGGTGCTGGCTCTGCGCGACATGCAAGATGTCGGACTGCTTGTAGCCGAAGGCGGACTGGCGGCCCTTGTTGTAGGCGAAGAATTCCGGATTGGGTTTTGCAACGCCGGTCTCGTCGGCACACACCGTGTCGTCAAAGGGATCGCCGAGCGCGTGCGCATAGCAGGACAGCGCGACGCGGTCGGCATTTGTCATCGCGACCAGGCGGAATTTCGTGCGCAGGCGCTTCAGGGCCTCGACCGAGTCCGGGAATGGTCCCCAGCGCAGCACCGAAAGCTGGAACACGTCGCAGGACGCGTCGTCAGACGGCAGCCCGAGCTCCTTGGCGAGATAGCGGTAGACATGGAACATCACCTCGCTCGAGCGTTCATGGTGCTGGTCGCGGCCGCGCTTGTAGGATTCGAAAATCTTGTCGTCGCTGAGCTCGGCCGGTGTCTTGCCGGAGATCTTGCGCACTGCGGAGAGCACGCCGATCTCGAAATCGATCAAGGTGCCGACGACGTCGAAGGTGAGGACCTTGAAATTGCTGAACGAGGCTATTGACGACATTTTTCTTCTCTCGGGTTGGACAAGGCTGGGTTCAGTCCCGCGCCCTGGGGACGACGATGGTGTCCTCGGGGTGAAGGGTAACGGTGAGGCTGCCGCCCACAGGCGGAATGCGGTGATAGGCCTGGTGATGACTCGGCTGGCGCAGGCTGAGCGCGGTTCCGTCGGGAAGCGCCAGGAAGATGCGCAGGCTCTCGCCCTGATAGACGATGTCGCTCACCGTGCCGGTGAGACGGTTACAAGCGGCATCGCCTGCACCGTCCTCGATCAGAAGCTTTTCGCTGTGCACGGCGAGCATCAGGGCATCGCCGTCGGGAATCGGACGGGCGCTGCGCAGAAGCGCATTGCCGAGCGCGACGCTGGAGGCATCGACGCGGCGGACCGGCAGCATCGTCGCCTCGCCAATAAAACTCGCGACGAAAGAATCAGCGGGATGGTCGTGCAGGCGCGCAGGTTCATCGATCTGGATCAGGCGGCCGTCCTTCATCACGGCGACGCGGTCGCTCATGGTCAGCGCCTCGCGCTGGTCGTGGGTGACGTAGATGATGGTGGCGCCGATGCGCTTGTGCAGCGCGCGCAGCTCGATCTGCATGGATTCGCGCAGTTGCTTGTCGAGCGCCGACAGCGGCTCGTCCATCAGGATCAGGCGCGGCTCGAAGATCATGGCGCGCGCCAGCGCGACGCGTTGGCGCTGGCCGCCGGAGAGCTGCGCGATGCCGCGTTCCTCGTAGCCGGCAAGGCCGACCATCGAAAGTGCGGCGCGTACCTTGTCGGGCCATACCGCTTTGGGCAGGCGGCGTGCGCGCAACGGAAAGGCAACGTTGTCGCCGACGCTCATATGCGGGAACAGCGCGTAGTTCTGGAAGACAACGCCGATGTCGCGCTTGTGCGGCGGCATCCAGGTGACGTCGCGGCCGCCGAACAGGATTGTGCCGGACGTCGGCAGGATGAAGCCGCCCAGGATGCCGAGCAGCGTGGTCTTGCCGGAACCGGAGGGGCCGAGCAACGAGACGAACTCGCCGGCGCCGACATTGAGGGACACGTCATCGAGGGCGCGAACCGCGCCGTAAGCCTTGCTCGCGGACCTGATCTCGACGCTTTCCGCTCGTTTGTCCAACGATCGACCCCGTCTCGTGTCCTGCAACAGCGTGCCTCGCTGCGCGCCATAAGCCTGCTTTATAGACAGGGTTTTAGAGCACTCACGCTTGGAGCGTGCGCCGCACCAAATCTTCGCTCAAAAACCCTGCGTTTAGGCTGTCATGTCAATGACACCAGACTTGGCAAAACTCGGCAATTGCCAAATTCTTACCAGCCTCATAACATGGCGTTATGCCCGAGCTACGCCGGATGCTGCCCTCCAGTAACGCCCTGTTCGTCTTCGACGCCGCGGCGCGCAACGGCAGTTTCACCGCAGCGGCAGCCGAGCTGAACGTCACGCAGCCCGCAGTGAGCCGGATGCTCGGCCAATTCGAGGAGCATCTCGGCGTACGCTTGTTCGACCGCAAAGCGGGACGCGCGGTGCTCACCGAGGAGGGCGAGTTGCTCTATCGCCGCGTGCTCGACGGCTTTCGCAGCATCGAGACCGGGCTGGTCGAGATCGAGCGGCGCCGCAAGGGCACCGAGACGGTGACGCTATCGGTCTCTTCCGCCTTCACCACGCATTGGCTGATGCCGCGCATCGACAAGCTCCAGCGGCAGTTTCCGCGGGTCGATTTGCGATTTCAGCTGATCTCCGGCGCACTGCGCGGGCCGGTGGAGAATGTAGATCTCGGCATGCGCTTTCGCGATCGCGAAGAACCGTCCTCCGGCGGCACGCTGATTATGAAGGAAGTCATGTTGCCGGTGTGCAGCCCGGCCTATCTCGGCGAGTCCGAGCCGGCCGAAGGTAACACCATCATTCGCCTCGCCGAGACGCCGGGCGACTGGGCCGCGGATTACGCATCGCTTCTCACCGGGCGCCGCGGCGCGGCCAAGGCGCTGAGCTTCACCGATTATGCCGTCGTAGTGCAGGCTGCGCTCCTCGGCCAGGGCATCGCGCTGGGCTGGTTGACGGTCGCCTCGCACTGGCTTCTGACCGGCGCGCTGGTGCCGGCGTCGGAGACGCTCACCACCACGCGCCGCATCTGCGAATTCCTGCCGCCGCGCAACCGGCCGATGCGCCCCATCGCCGCCGAGATCCGCGACTGGATCCTCGCGCAGATGCAAAGCGAGATCGCGGCGATCGACCGGCTCTATCCGAAACTCGGCGCGATGGCCGCCTGCTATTGAAGCGCAGTCGCACCGTCAGCTCGCATCCAACGGCCATTTCGGACGCTTTATCTTGCGATACCGCAACGAGGTGATGTCGCGCGCCACGACGCCGGGCACGTCGACCATGATGACCTTCGCAGCGATCGGCTCGAAGGACGCGCGGAAATGCTGGGATGACTTGACCACGACGATCTTGCGCTGCGCGGGATCGACCCCGAGCTGAGTAAAGAGATCAACGCCGAAGGCCTGGCAGCGGAAGGTCGAAAGCACGACCTCGACGCCGTTGCACGATACAAGCGCGCAGTCGCCAAGCTTCGCCGGCGTTCCCGCAAGTCCCGTCATGACCATGTCCGGCTTGAGCGCGCGGATCTCCCAGACGGCATCGACGGGATCGCCGGACAGCGGCCCGATTTTGCCACCGATGCGCAGGCCCAGGCGCGCGCCGACACCGGCATCGAAGGCAATCCGCACCGCGCCCGGATCCCATAGCGGCCCGAGACAGGCGCTCGCGACGTTGCGGTCGATGAGGCGCCGCAAGATATAGGTCGAATCGCCTGGCGCGCCGCCGCCGGGATTGTCGTTGCCGTCGCCGAGCACCACCGTACCGTTCGTGACCACCGCCGCATCGAGCGCGGCATCGACGCCGATCAGGGGCTCGACGAGCGCGTCGCGCAAGTCGCACAGTTCGCGCGCCAGGCGTTGCGCCACCTCTTTCCCCCGCGCGCCATCGGGATCAACCGCGGCGTCGCTGTAGACGAGCATCTTGGTGCCCATGTCCGGCACATCGCCCCAGGAGAAGCCGTGCACGATCGAGACGGAGACAATGCCGTCCTTGCCCTCGAGCGCGCGCACGCGGTTCACAAAGCTCTTTCCCGGCTCACGCGTGGTGTGCAGCGTCGCGATCATTCCGGTGTCGACGACCGCGACGTTGAGCTTGAGGCGCTTCTCGGCCAGCGCCGTGCAGAACTGGACAAGCTCCCTCGCCCGCTCCAAAATATCCGTGTGCGGGTACTCCTTCCAGCAGATCAGGAGATCGGCATTCCCGACCATCGCGTCGCTGAGATGGGTATGCGGGTCGAGCGTGCCGCCCACGACCGCATCGGGTCCGACGATCTGCCGGACGCGCGCCAGGAGGTCTCCCTCGCAATCATCATAGCCGTCGGCGACCATGGCGCCGTGCATGCCGAGCAGGACCATGTCGACGGGAAGCGCGGCCTTGAGGTCCGCAAGAAGCTGGTCGCGCAGGCTCTCAAAGGCCGCACACGTCACGATACCGTTTGGCACGGCCGCCGCCACCAGCCCCTCGATCAGTGTCCAGCCCCGAGAAGGCCCGACCTCGCGCGCGGCCCACAGCGGGCCGCCGTGCATCTGCATCCTGTCGGGATGTTGCTCCGCCGGATAGTAGGCACGCTCGTGGAATGCCGACACGCCGGTCGGCATCGGCGCAAAGGTGTTGGTCTCGGTGGCAAGGGCGGCGGAAAAAACGCGCATCGAAGGTCACTTCTCCCTAATATCGGCCCGGATTATCGGGTTCCGCTTTGTTGCCTGCCATGATGAAACATGCTCCTATTCGTTGCTAGATGAGCAACAATCGACGAGCCGCCGGACGCCCCGTCCCCGACAGCCGGCAACTGGACTGCTTTCGGGAGGTGATGGCGACCGGGTCGATCCGGGCAGCGGCCGACGCGCTGAACGTTGAGCCATCCGTCGTCAGCCGCCACATTGCGCGCCTTGCGGCCGATCTCGGCGTGGCGCTGTTCGAGCGACGCGGACGCGGCGTCATTCCCACCGAAGCGGCCCAGATCGTGCTCGCCTACTGCCGGGAGAGGACGGCGAGCGACGACACACTGCGCAGCCGGCTTGACGACTTGCGCGGCTTGAAGCGCGGCACCTTGCAGGTCATGGCCGGCGACGGCTTCGCCGAGGCGGTGATGGACCGTTTGCTCCCGGCGTTCTGCCGGCGCTATCCGGGCATTGACGTGACCCTGCGGGCCGGCAGCGCCAGGGACATCGTGCGGGCGATCGCCGAAGACGATTGCCACGTCGGCTTCACGCTCTCCGCGCCGCCGCATGCTTCCGTGCGCGTCTTTCGCGAGCGGCCGCGGCCGCTGCGACTGGTTGCAAAAGCCGGCCACCCAATCGCCGCGCTGCGCGAGCCCGTCCGGCTCTCGGCGCTTGCGAGCCACGCCGTCGCGCTCGCCATGCCCGGCGCCGGCCTGCATGCGCTCGTCCAGACGGCAACCGAGAGAGAAGGCGTGACGATTTCCGCGAGCTTCACGGCGGACCGCGCCGCGACGCTGCGCCGCTACGCGCTGGCCGGCCTCGGCGTGACCTTCCTGTCCGAACGCATGATCGCGCGCGAACTCGCCCAGGGCACGCTGGTCGCCCGGCGGACGACGAGCAAGGTGCTGGAGAACAGCCGCGCACAGGTCCTGGTCCGCGCCGGCCGCACGCTTTCCGCCCCACTTCGGGCGCTGCTTGCCGAGGTCAAGCTGATCGACGCCGTGCTCTAGCTGCTGCTATTGATGCGTGATTGCGCGGATCGCGCCGCGCAGCTCGGCGAGGCCGCGCAAGCGGCCGATCGCGGTGTAGCCGGGATTGGTGCGCTTGGTGGCGGCGAGATCATCCAGCATACGATGGCCGTGATCGGGCCGGAAGACGATTCTCGCGTCTGGCGAACGGCGGGCGTTTTCCTTCAGCAGCGCTTTGAGCACCGCAACCATGTCGACGTCACCGTCGAGATGATCGGACTCGTAGAAGGACAGACCGTCGGCCTCGCGCTTGGTCGCGCGCAGATGGGCAAAGGCAATGCGCGGGCCGAAACGTTCCGCCATCGCCGGCAGGCTATTCTCGGCGCGCACACCGAGCGAACCCGTGCACAGGCAGATACCATTGGCCTTCGACGGCACGGCGTCGAACAGCGCTTGATAATCGTCAGCGGTGGAGGCGACCCGCGGCAGGCCAAACAGCGGCCGCGGCGGATCGTCCGGGTGCAGCGTCAGGGACACGCCGAGCTGCTCGGCCACCGGCGCGACGCGGCCAAGAAATTCGGCGAGATGCTGGCGCAGAATCTTGGGCGTGATGTCCCGATACTGCTCCAGCCTGTCGCGGAATTGCGGGATGGTCATCGGCTCGGTGGTCGAGCCCGGCAGCGCGCTGGCGATGGTCATGATGAGGTAGTCGATGTCCGCCTGGCTCATCTTGTCGAAGAGCTTTTTCGCGCGCGCCTGCTGCTCGGGCGAATACTCCTGCACAGCTGTCGGGCGCTTCAGGATATGCAGCTCGAAGGCTGCAAAGCGGTCCTGGTCGAAACGCATCGCGCGAGCGCCGTTCGGCAGCTCCCATTCGAGATCGGTGCGACACCAGTCGACCACGGGCATGAAATTGTAGCAGATGATCTTGATGCCGGACGCGGCGACCGCCTCGAGGCTCGCGATCCACGCCTCGATCGAGCGCGTCGCCTTGGCCCCGAGCCGCTTGACGTCGTCGGGGATCGGAATCGATTCCACCACAGACCAGGTCAGTTGCGAGCGGCCCGGCTGGCCACGCTCGATGAAATTCTTGCGCTCCTCGACCGCCTTGCGCGTCCAGGCTTCGCCGATCGGCACCTGATGCAGCGCCGAGACGATATCCGTCGCACCGGCCTGCCTGACATCGTCGAGCGAGACCGGATCATCCGGCCCGTACCAGCGCCATCCCTGCAACATCATGCGCGTTCTCCTGGATCAGTTCGCCGTCAGCACGACCTTGACGCTCTGCGAGCGGTCGAGCGCCAACCGAAGTGCGTCCGGCGCGGTCGAGAGCGGCCGCTCGGCGGTGACCAGCGACAACACGTCGACGCTGCCGGCTCCGATCAGTTCCACCGCCGTCATGAACTCGAGCCCGAAGCGGAACGAGCCGCGCAGGTCGATCTCCTTGGCCATCACCGCATTCGCCGGCGTCGGGATTTGGCCGCCCGGCAGATTGCCGATCTGCACGACAATGCCGCCACGCCGGACGATGCCGATCGCGCTCGCAAGCCCCGCCGCCGTGCCCGAGACCTCGAAGGCGACGTCGTAGGGACGCGAAGCAGCCTGCGCCTTTAGGCTATCCTCGCCGCTCGCGACGTTCTCGACGTGAGAGGCGCCAAGCCGGGTCGCGAAGGCGAGCGGTGCCGGCGCAATGTCGGCCACGGAGATGTCAGCCATGCCGGCGCGGCGCGCGGCGAGCATGGTCAGAAGCCCGATCGGGCCGGCGCCGAAGATGATGCCGCGCTTGCCCTCGATATTGCCGGCGCGCGCGACCGCGTGCAGGCAGACCGCGAGCGGCTCGGCCAGCGCCGCGGCCTGATAGGACACGTGGTCGGGAATCTTGACGCACTGTGCGGGGATCGCATCGAAGTAATTGGCGAAACCGCCTTGCATGTGCGGTGTCTTCGAGGCCGAGCCCATGAAGTAGATATTTTCGCAGAGATTTTGCCGACCCTCGCGGCAGGCGACGCAATGGCCGCACCATCGCGACGGATTGACGGCAACGCGATCGCCGACCTTCAGGTTGGCTGCGGCTCCCGCAATCTCCACGACCTCGCCCGAAATCTCATGGCCGAGCACCAGCGGCGATTTCACCACGAAATCGCCGGTCCGTGCATGGCGGAAGTAATGCATGTCGGAGCCGCAGATGCCGCCGGCGCCGAAGCGGATGCGCACCATGCCCGATGCGAGCTTGTCGAGCGGGTGCTCGACCATGCGCAGATCTTCGGGGCCGAACAGGGTTGCAGCGAGAGCGACTGAGGTCATTTGGAGAGTCCCATGTATTTTGGCAGCCAGAGGGTCAGTTCGGGAATGTAGGTGATCGCGATCAGCGCGAGCAACAGCGGCACCAGCCAGGGCAAAATCGCGACCGTCGTGCGCTCGACCGAGAGTTTTGCCACGCGCGCGAGGACGAACAGCACCATGCCAAGCGGCGGATGCAGCAGGCCGATCATCAGGTTCAGCGTCATGATCAGGCCGAAATGGATCGGATCGATGCCGAGCTTGAGCACGATCGGCAGCAGGATCGGCACCAGAATGGTGATCGCCGCCGTGGTGTCGATGAAGCAGCCGACGAATAGGATCAGGATGTTGGCAAGCGCCAGGAACACCCATTTGTTATGGGTGATGCTGAGCATCCAGTCCGACAGCATTTGGGCTGCCTGCGACACCGTGAGGAGCCAGGCGAAGATCGAGGCGGCGGTGACGATGAACAGCACCGAGGCCGTGGTCTCGATGGTGTCGAAGGTCGCCTTCGCCACCGTCTTCAGCGTCATGGTGCGATAGCGAACGAGGCCGAGGAACAACGACCAGATCACCGCGGCAACGGCAGCCTCCGTCGGCGTGAACCAGCCGAGCGTCATGCCGCCGATCAGGATCACCGGCGCCATCAGTGCCATCACCGCGGAGAAGTCGTAATACCAGTCGATCGCGAGCAGCGTGCCGAGACCGAGAACCACCGCCATATTGGTCGACATCCCGGCAAGCGTCATCAGCCAGATCGCGAGCGGGAAAGCGAGCACGATGGCGATCTCGAGCCCGGCCGAACCGAGCTGTGGCCAGGAGAACGGCGCATCGCTGCCCCAATTGTTCTTGTGCGCGAAGTAGGTGACGGTGGCCATCATCAGCAGGGTCATCACAACGCCGGGAATGACGCCGCCCAGAAACAGCGCGCCGATCGAGACGTTGGCCATCATGCCGTAGATCACGAAGGGCAATGACGGCGGGATGATCGGGCCGAGCGTGGCGGAGGCCGCGGTGACGCCAACCGAGAACTCGGTGGAGTAGCCGTGGTCCTTCATCGCCTTGATCTCGATGGTGCCGAGGCCGGCGGCATCCGCGATCGCGGTGCCTGACATGCCGGAGAAGATCACCGAGCCGATGATGTTGACGTGGCCGAGGCCGCCGCGCATCCAGCCCACAAGTGCCACGGCGAATTTGTAGATGCGCCCAGTGACGCCCGCGATGTTCATGAGATTGCCGGCGAGGATAAAGAACGGCACGGCGAGCAGCGGAAAGCTCTCGACGCCGGCGATCATGCGCTGCGCCAGCGTGACGTCGGGCGTCACGCCGCTGACCAGGATGTAGAGCAGCGACGACGACGCCATGGCGATCGCCACGGGAACGCCGAGCAGCATCAGGATGAGGAAACCTCCAAGCAACAGCAGCATGACCTTACCCTTCAAAACCGTCGTAGGCACCGGGACGTTCGAGGATCGAATAGCCCTGCCGCCAGTGTTGCAACGCTACCTGCACGGAACGCACGAACATCAGCACGAAGCCGAGCAGGACGGAGTAGTACACGTAGTCCTTGGGCAAATTGATCGTAGTCATCGACTCGTCGCCGATGATCCGGATGTAGACCCAGACCAGCTTGACGGCGTAGCCGAAGAAGGCGATCCGGATCAGGTCGATCACTGTGGACAGCGCGCGCGCCACGAGATGCGGCAGGTAGCGGTAGATCAGGTCGACCTGGATGTGCCGCGACAGCCGCACGCACATCGAGGAACCGATGAAGACCACGCCGATCAGGCAATAGGTCGCGATCTCCTCGGTCCAGGCGTAGCTGTCGTTGAGGACGTAACGGGTGAAGAACTGGAGGAAGACGGCGAGCGCCATCACCCAGAAGATCACCAGCACCACCCAATCCTCGAACGCGTAGATGCCCAGATCGACCTTCGGCGTCGACTCTTCCTCGAAGGTATGGGCGATCTCGTCCGCGGTGATCTGCCGGTGCGTTTCGGCGGTCGACATAGGGCTACTCCCTCAATGGACTTGGGCGTCATTCCGGACGACGCATCAGCGTCGAACCCGGAATGACGGTCGTTGCGCTACTTGACCGCCTGGATGCGTTCCCAGTCGGCCTTGCGATAACCAAACGTCTCGAACGGGACGTTCTTCAGCACCGTGTCGCGAAACTCGTTCTTGTCGACCTCGGTCACGGTCAGGCCCTTCTCCTTGAAGAAGGCCACCAGCTTGGCTTCGTTCTGCTTGATCTCGTCGGTCGCCTTGGCGGCCGCTTCTTGCGCCACGTCCGTGAAGATCTTCTTGTCCTCGTCGCTCAGCTTCTTCCAGAGCGCGCCCGCCACCACCGTGTTGAGGTGGTCGACGATGTGACCGGTCAACACGATGTACTTCTGCACCTCGTAGAACTTCTTGGCCTCGATCGTGGTCAGCGGGTTCTCCTGCGCCTCGACGGTACCGTTCTGGAGCGCGAGATAGACTTCGGCGAACGCGATCGGCGCGGTGTTGGCCCCGCAGGCGCGCGGCATCGCCAGATAGGCCGGCACGTCCGGCACGCGCATCTTCAGGCCTTTGAGGTCCGCACAGCTCTTGATCGGCTTGTTCGACGAGGTCTGGCGCACGCCATAATAGGTCACCGCGATGATGTGGTGGCCGCTCTTGTCCTCATACCCCTTGGCGAGCTCCTTGAAGATGTCGCTCTTGGTGTAGGCGAGCAGATGGTCGGCGTCGCGGAAGGTGTAGGGATAATAGGTCACGCCGATCGGCGGGAAGCTCTTGGCGGCGAAGCTCGAGCCGGAGATGATGATATCGACCGAACCGAGCGAGAGGCCCTGGTTGATGTCGGCTTCCTTGCCGAGTTGGGACGCCGGATAGACGTCGATTTGATAGCGTCCGTTGGTGCGCTTGCCGATCTCCTGCGCGGCCCAGACCGAAGCCGTGTGAAACGGCTCCGAGGTCTCGTAGACATGGGCCCATTTCAACTTGGTCTGCGCCATGCCGGGATTGGTCGCCGCACACATGGCCGCGGCCGAGACCGCCAGCACCATCGCCATTTTCTTCAACATCGATTTTTCCTCCATCCTTTAAGTCTGTTTCTTATTCGCCCGCCCTTAAGTGGTGCGGGCCGCCCAATGTCATCGCGGCCGCGCGCTACCGGCCTTGGCCTCTTTGTTCAACGGTCGTTTTGATTTCGCCGGCTTTTCCGATGATCGTGCCGCCCGCTTCCGTTTGGAGGGCGATCCGGCTGCGACCTCGGCGCCAAAATTCTGCGCAAAGCGCTCCTGCGAATGCGCGAGATGATCACGCATCGCATCGCGGGCGGCGTTGGGTTGGCGCGCCGCAATGGCATCGCGCACGACACGATGTTCCTCGAGCGCGGTGCGCCACGTGCCGGGGTTCTCGAAGTAATGCGCAAGCTGCGTGAAATAGGGATTGAGGCGCTGGTCAAAGAGCTCGCCGACCACGCGCACCAGCACGGCGTTGCCGAGGCATCCAGCGATTGCGACATGGAAGGCGCGATCGTGGACCATCGAGGCTTCGCCGGGATGGTCGACATTCTCCATCGCGACGAGAGCGGCATCGATGCGCGCGACGTCGTCCTTGGTCGCCACGCGCGCGGCCTGCTCGGCGATCGCGCTTTCGAGGAATTCGCGGGCACGCAACAGCTCGAACGGGCCTTCGATGACGGCCGCCGCCGACACGGGCGCAGCGCCCGCGGGCTCAATCACATAGATGCCGGAACCGACGCGGATGCGGACGCGGCCCTCGACTTCGAGCGCGATCAGGGCTTCGCGCACCGTCGGCCGCGACACCTTGAGCTGCTCGGCGAGCTCGCGCTCGGTCGGCAGGCGGCTGCCGACCGCGTATTCACCGCTGTCGATCAGGCTTCGCAATTGATCGGCGATTTGGCGATAGAGCCGTCTCGCCTCCACAGCTTCCAGCGGCACGCTGGCCTCCCCGAAAAGGGCCTCGCTGGGGAACTTCGCCCCCGGCGGCCCGCCAATTTTGGATAATTGGCCTTACCAATTGACCGGAGCATTGACCGAGGAGGGGCGCCATGTCAAGCAGCGGCCAAACACAGGGAGAGACGACCATGCGGCTCGGCCGCGCCAATCTCGATCGGCTGCCCCCGAATCCGAATATCCGCCGCCCGGCCTATGACCGTTCACGCATCACGCCCGGCATCGTGCACCTCGGCCTTGGCGCCTTTCATCGCGCCCATCAGGCCGTCGTCATCGACGACTGCCTGTCCGCCGGTGCCAACGCATGGGGCATCATCGGCGCGAGCCTGCGCAGTCCGGAGACGCGCGACGCCCTCGCCCCGCAGGATCATCTCTACACCGTCGCCGTGCGCGCGGCCGAAGGCACCGAGCACCGCGTCATCGGCGCGCTGCTCGACAGCGTCGTCGCCCGCGAAAAGCCTTCGCGGCTGGTCGACAGGATGGCGGATCCTTCCACTCGCATCGTCTCGCTCACCGTCACCGAAAAAGGCTATTGCCACGCGCCGCAGACCGGCGATCTCGACGAACGGCATCCGGATGTGGTGCACGATTTGAACAATTTCGACGCGCCGCGCTCGGCACCAGGCTTCATCGTGGCCGCCCTTGCACGGCGACGGGCGCAGGGGCTTTCGCCCTTCACCGTGCTCTGCTGCGACAACCTCGCCGCCAACGGCCACACCGTGCAGCGGATCGTGACCCAGTTCGCAGCGCTGCGGTCGAAGGATCTCGGCAAGTGGATCGCAGATACCGTCGCCTTCCCCTGCACCATGGTCGACCGCATCGTGCCGGAGACGACCGATGCAGACCGCGACGCGGTCGCCTCGGCGCTCGGCCTGCGCGACGCCTGGCCGGTGATGACCGAGCCATTCACGCAATGGGTGGTTGAGGACCGCTTCGTCGCAAGCCGGCCCGATCTCGCCGCCGCGGGCGTCGAGCTCGTCACTGATGTCAAGCCGTTCGAGCTGATGAAGCTGCGGCTGCTCAACGCCAGCCATTCGGCGTTGGCCTATCTCGGCTATCTTGCCGGCTACGAGACCATCGCCGACACCATGACCGATCCGCATTTCGCACGGCTCGCCGCGCAGGTGATGGAAGAGGCCGCCGTGACGCTGACGATGCCGGCAGGCACCGACCTTGCCGCCTATCGCGCCTCGCTGCTCAAGCGCTTTTCCAATCCGGCGCTGCATCACCGCACCTGGCAGATCGCGATGGACGGCTCGCAAAAGCTGCCGCAGCGGCTGCTCGGCGCAATGCAGGACCGCATCGCCAGGAACATGCCGATCGCGACGCATGCGCTCGCGGTCGCCGGCTGGATGCGCTACGTCACCGCACTCGACGAACACGGCCGCGCCATCGACGTGCGCGATCCGCTCGCCGGC
>NZ_JYMS01000047.1:34922-168451 GCF_000938285.1 Bradyrhizobium sp. LTSP857
GGCTCGCGCCGGCTTTGCTCGGCGTGACAAAAGTGTTTGGGCCACTCGGTGCCGAGCCGCGCTTGCGCGAGGCGGTGACCGCAGCGCTCGGGCGTCTTTATGCGCATGGTGCCCGACGCGCGGTGGAGATGCTCGTTTCCACGTGACGAAAATTCAGGCAGCAACAGCTGCCGATGCTGCACTGCGGCTAACGGAAGTCGCGCTTGATTTTTTCGCGTCATTGGCTCAACCGAGAGCGATGCCGAAGGACAGCAAGGTCATAGCCGCCAACGCGGCCTTTTACACCGCCTTCTCAACCGGCGACTTTGCCGGCATGGAACGGATGTGGGCGGACGACGACGCCATTTCCTGTATCCATCCCGGCTGGCCGGCCATCATCGGGCGCGCCACCGTGATCGGAAGCTGGCGCGACATCCTGCAAAATCCGGAGCGGCCGCAGATCGTCTGCGCCGAGCCGCAGGTGATCGTCGACGGCGACAGTGCGCGCGTGCTCTGCATCGAGATCGTCGACGGCACCGCCTTGGCCGCGGCCAATCATTTCAGGCGCGTCGGCGACGGCTGGCGCCTGGTTCATCACCAGTCGAGCCCGATCGCCCAGATCGTCGAGCAGACCCACGAGGAGCCATCAGGCCAGAGCCGGCGGTTTCATTGAAGCGGCGCGCGCTCAGCGAGGGCATCCCAGCTCCGACAGATCATCCAGGACGAACCGGGCATCGCTGAAATCATCGTCCCGGAAAAATATGCTGCGGGTGATGAGCACGGGAATGTTCGCGCGCGAGGCCGCGATCAGGCCGTTGGCAGAATCCTCGATCGCGACACAGTCCGAGGGCTTCAGCTTCAGTCGCGCCAGGATCGCGAGATAGACGTCCGGCGCAGGCTTCTTGTGCCTGACGTCGTCGCCGGCTTCGATCGCGTCGAAGTCCGCAGCCCAGCGTTTCCCGAGCGCGCGCGACAGCAGCGCATCGATGTTGCCGTGCGAGGTGGTCGTCGCGATCGCGAGACGCTGCCCCCGCGCCCTCGCAGCCGTGAGTAGATCCGCCACGCCCGGCCGCAACGGACAGCAGCCTGTTTCGACCAGCTCGGCGTAACGCGCGGTCTTGATGCGGTGAAGCTCCGCAATGTCCCCGTCCGGCAATGGCGGCGCGATCGGCTGCCTTGCATGATAGGCGCGGATACGTTCCTTGCCGCCCGTCACCCGCAGCAGATCCTTGTAAACGGCGCGGTCCCAATGCCAGTCGAGACCGCGGCAGTCGAAGGCTCCATTGAAGGCCTGCCGATGCAGCTCCTCCGTTTCGGCCAGGGTGCCGTCGACATCGAAGATCAGGGCGCGAGCGCGTCGGATCAGCTCTGACGCACCAGATGGCGCTATGGTGGCCGCTTCTGCCTGCATGACCGACGCCTCCTCGAACCCTGTAGCGAGAGACCATCGCCCGGGGGTGGCGGGTGAGTAAAATTGCAATATCTTCTGCCTGACCCAAAAATCTCTTATGAGTGCACGGGGCGGCGCGGCCGGAACTTCGATCAGCACGGGAGACGCATGCGGCTCTTCATCCTTGGCCTTGGTTATAGCGCCCGGCACTTCGTCGCCAGATTCGGCGGCGCCTTCACCCACATCGCCGGCACGGTGCGCGACCCCGCGAACCGGGAGACGATCGCCGGCATCGAGGCGCACCCGTTTTCCGGGAGCGGCCCGGATCGCGAGACGGTGGAGCAGGTTCGCGACGCCGATGTCCTTCTCGTGTCGATCCCGCCCGGAAGCCACGGCGATCCCGCAATTGCGGCATTCGCGGACACGCTGGCTGGGAAGCGCAGCCAAAAAGTCATCTATTTGTCCACCATCGGCGTGTACGGCGATCACGGCGGCGCGTTGGTGGACGAGAGCACGCCGCCGCAGGCGGCTCTCGATCGCACGCGGATGCGGCTCGCCGCCGAGGAAGCGTGGGCAGAGACGACGCGTGGCGATGTCGCAATATTGCGGCTTGCCGGCATCTACGGCCCCGGCCGCAATGCGCTGGCAACGCTACGCGCGGGCTCGGCCCNCCCGCCGCATCGTCAAGCCGGGACAGGTCTTCAACCGCATCCACGTCGACGACATCGCAAGCGCGATCATGGCCGCGGTTCGCCATCAGGGCGGCGGCCTATGGAACGTCTGCGACGACGAGCCCGCGCCGCCGCAGGATGTGATCGCCTATGCGGCACGGCTGATGGGCATCGCCCCGCCAGTCGAAGAGGCGTTCGAGACGGCCGAGATGTCGGCAATGGCGCGCAGCTTCTATGCCGGCAATGCGCGGGTCTCCAACGCGAGATTGAAACACGACCTTGGCATGACGCTCGCTCATCCGACCTATCGGCAGGGCCTCGCGGCGCTATGGAACGCGGGCGAGGGGAGCTAGAGGTTCCGCTGTCTCCGGACGCGTCCCTGGTCCGCTTTGCCCGCACTTGACTCCAATTCCGCGCAGACGTGATCTGGGCCCTGAGCGGGCCATTGCAAAACAAACTCGCCTTGGGAGGATACAATGAAGAAGACGATCGCGATGATCGCGACGGCGGCTGCCGTCATCACGCTCGGTGCTGCCCGCGCTGCACCGCTGCCCGAGGCCAATCCCGACGATGTCGGCTTCTCCAAACAAGGGCTCGCCCGGCTCGACGATTTCTTCGCGCGCGAAATCGCCACCAAGCGCGTGCCCGGCGCGGTCGTTGCAGTGGCGCGCGACGGCAAGCTCGTCCACTACAAGGCCTACGGCATGCTCGATCCGGACAAGGGCACGACGATGCCGGTTGGCGCGATATTCGCACTGGCGTCGATGACCAAGCCGATGGCAGCAGTCGCGGGCCTGACGCTGATGGAGCAAGGCCGGCTGCCGCTCCAGGCCAAGCTTTCCGACTACTATCCGGGATTTGCCGACATGAAAGTCGGCGTCCAGCAGGCCGACGGATCGCTGAAACTCGAACCGCAGGCCTCACCGATCTACATTCACGACCTGTATCGGCACACGTCCGGCCTGATGTATGGCGGCCGCCCGGACAGCTCCAGCGTACTGGCGCGGCAATACCCTGAGGGCACCGCACCGGCCCTCGAGGGCGACACCCAGGCCTTCATCGAGCGCATCACGAAATTGCCGCTGGTGCATCAGCCCTCGACCGAGTTCGAATACGGATTTTCGATCGATGTGCTCGGTGCCGTCGTCGAGAAGGTGAGTGAGCAGCGGCTCGGCGACTATCTCGCCGCTAATGTGTGGCAGCCGCTCGGCATGAAGGACGCGACCTTCCACCCGACCGACGCGCAGCGCCCGCGTCTTGCCCGCCCGTTTGCCAACGATCCGCTGACCGGCAAGCCGCAAGCCATCAAGCTGCTGGATACGCCGACCAGGTTCGATTGCGGCGGCGCCTGCTCATTTGCGACGGTTGGCGACTACATCCGCTTCGGACAGATGCTGCTCAATGGCGGCGAGCTCGACGGCCAGCGCATTCTCGGGCCCAAGACTGTGCATCACATGACGACCAACCACCTCGGTCCCGAGATCAAGAACAACGTGGCGAATGTCGAGCCGCATCGCGCCGGCTTCGGCTTCGGTCTCGCGGTCGCGGTCCGGACCAGCGAAGGCCTGTCGTCGGTTCCCGGCAATCCAGGCGAGTTCACCTGGAATGGCGCCTATGGCACGCAGTTCTTCTGCGATCCCAAGGAGAGGCTTGTCGTGGTGGTGGGAACGGCGGCGCCCGGCGAGCTCAGGAAATACTATCGCGAGCAGGTGCAGGACATCGTCTATGGCGCGATGGTGAAGTGAGATCATCGCACTGAAATAGAGAGGGCGGCCGATCGGGCCGCCCTCTCTAAAGCCAGCGTCAGCTCAGCACGCCATATTTCTTGAACCAGGCCTGCGCCTGCTTCCAGGCATCTTCCGCCGCGTCCTTGCGATAGCTGCCGCGGTAGTCGGCATGGAAGCCGTGCGGCGCCTCCGGATAGATCTTGAATTCGGCCGTCTTCTTGTTCTGCTCGAGCGCCGCCTTGAGCTGCTCGACCTGGGCGACGGGAATGCCGGTGTCAGCGCCGCCATAGAGGCCGAGCACCGGTGCCTTCATCTCGGGCGCGAGCTGGAGCGGGCTCTTCGGCCACAGCGGATTGGCTGGATCGACCGGCGGGCCATAGAAGGCGACACCGGCCTTGAGCGTGCCGCTGTGAGCGGCATATTCCCAGACGGTGCGCCCGCCCCGGCAAAAGCCGATGATGCCCAGCTTCGTGGTGTCACCGCCCTGCGATCCCGCCCATGCCACCGTCGCGTCGAGATCGGACAGCAGCTCGGCGTCCGGCTTGGCATTGACGACCGACAGCAGGTCCTTGATCTCGGTGATCTTGGTCAGGTCGACGCCCTTGCGGAAGTAATAGTCAGGCGCGACCGCGAATGCGCCGAGCTTGGCGAGGCGCCGCGTCACGTCCTTGATGTATTCATGCAGGCCGAAGATCTCCATCGCCACGATGATCACCGGCGCCTTGGTGTTGCCGGCCGGGCGGGCAAAATAGGCAGGCATCTCGTCCTCGGAGCCGACCTTGATCTGGGCGTCGCCGGCCTGGAGGCCATTGGTGTCGGTGGTGATGACCTCGGCGCGGACCGGCCCGGCCGCTAGCGTGTAGCCGGCGGCCACGGCCGCAGTGGCGCTCATGAAGCCGCGACGCGACACCGGGGGTGGCTTGATCAGCCCGACGACGTCGGACGTCATGGTCGTTTCGATACTCATCGGTTGATCCTTTCTGATGCCTGGCCTGATCCTTCAGGCGACGCATTCGCCAATAGTTGCCGGCCAAACGCAAATCACCAGCCTGCGAGCGCCGCCCGCGGTCAGGTTTTGCGGTTCTTCACCGGCGCGGTCTCGGGCATCAGGCTCATCGCGACAAGTCCGACGATTGCCGCAAGCAGCAGGTACCAGGCCGGCGCCAGCGGATCGCCGGTGACATGGAGCAGCCAGGTGACCACGAGTTGGGCCGTGCCGCCGAAGCTTGCGATCGCAACCGCATAGACAGTGGCGAACACGCCGCCGCGGATGTTCTGGGGCAGCGCCTCGGTGAAGGTGGCGTAGAACGCGGTGAAGGGCAGCGAGCCGATGGCGGAGAGGACGCCAAAGCCGACCAGCAGCGACAACGCCCCAGGCGCATGCACGATCCACAGGAAGGCCGGATAAGTCAGCAGCAGCGTTGCGAGCTGCGGCCAGATCATGACCGGCTTGCGGCCCAGGCGATCGGCGAGCCAGCCACCAAACAGCGCACCCGCAAATTGAATGGCGTTGCTGACGAGCGACACGCCGAAGGCCAGCGTCGAGGACACATGCAGCGTGTTCTGCGCATAGGTCGTCATGTATTGCGTGACGTAGGTCGAGATCGTGCCACTGGCCAAAATCATCAGCGCCAGCGCGATGAGGCCAGTGTGACGACGGGCCTGCGAAAGATGACTCGTGCGATCGACGGCCGCGCGACCGGATTCAGCCTGCGGGATCGTTTCCGGCAGCGTCCGGCGCATCCACAATCCGAACGGCAGGCAAACGGCACCGATCAGAAATGCCACCCGCCAGCCATAGGAATCCAGCATCTCCGGCGTCATGGTCTTGCTCAGGATGACGCCGACCAGGGCACCGGCGGTCGCGGCGATCTCCTGGCTCGCCGGCTGCCACGCCACCACCAGGGCCCGATGCTCCGGCGGGGCGATTTCGATCAGATAGGCGGTGGTCGGCCCGACCTCGCCGCCCAAAGCAAAGCCTTGCGCCATGCGCGCCGCGATCACGATGATCGGCGCCGCAACGCCGATCGAATTGTACGACGGCGTGAGCGAGATGGTCAGGATCGCAGCCCCCATCAGCGCAAAGCTCAGCAGCATGGCGGGCCGCCGACCGATCCGGTCGGAATAGATGCCGAGCACGATCCCCCCGATCGGCCGCGTGATGAAGCCAGCGCCGAAGGTCGCCAGCGACAGCATCAGGCTGCCGTATTCGCTTCCGGTCGGAAAGAAGGTGTGGCCGATCTGGATGGCGAAGAAGCTGTAGGTGATGAAGTCGTAGAACTCGAGCATGTTGCCGACGGTGGCGGCCAATGCTGCGCGCTTAACGTTGAAGGGCTTGGCCTGGGAAGGCTTGGTTTGTTCTGACGACACTCTGGCATTCCCCGATTTGAAAATGTGCCCGATTTAACCGCCTCGCCGCGCTGCGTCGCAACATCCATTAACCGAAAAAGGCGGTTCTCCCACCACCCGTTGCGCCATCACCCGTTGCAGGCCGTGCGCGCCTTCGCGCAATTCGAAACGCTTCGCCGCAACAATCGAGCTTGATCGTGGCCGCAACGACACATCATGTTGCCCAGACATCGCACACAGCCTGAGATTTACCCGCGAGTCTCCGCCATTTGACTGAAATTTTCAGAAGAGTTGAGCCGTGCAATTTACTCGAACTTTCTGTGTGACGCTCTAGTTCCACTCCCGAATGTTCCATCTCCAGAACGGAGAAGCTCTTCCAAGCGCTGTACGTGTTTCCGCTTCGAGCGAAGCAACGCTCGCGTGCTTCATTCTGACCGGCATAGATTGCGCTACCAAGGACTCAATTGAATAAAGCTTTATCCGATCTGGCATTGAAATGAATTTGGCTCGCGAAGCGATTGAATTGTTGGGACAGGTAGCGCGGATCCTGTGGTTCGAAGGCACCAAGCATGGCATGCGCGATCGCGAGTGGATGGCGCTGCGCTTCCTCTCCCGTGCCAACCGGTTTTCCAGGACGCCTTCGGCGCTGGCGAGCTACGTCGGCACCACGCGCGGCACTGCCTCGTTCATCATCGGCGAGCTCGAGCGGCTGGGTTATCTGGAGCGGAAGCGCTCCGCCAAGGACAAACGCTCGGTGTTGCTGAGCGTGACGCAGCAGGGCAAGAAGTTTTTGGCGCGCGATCCCGTCAACGGTCTCGTCGACGCCATCGCCGTGCTCGATGATGACGGCAAGATCCGCTTTCGCGACACACTGCGGCACGTGCTCGACCAGGCGGATGCCGCCGAACAGCGGCACCATACCGACGTCTGCAAGCGATGTATCTTCCTCCGGGAGGATCGCACCGCCGCCGAGAACAAGACGACCGTCGAGTTCACCTGCCGCCTGTTTCGCGCGCCGATCGCGGAGGCGGAGATCGACCTGCTATGCACCAGCTTCGAGCATCACCGCCAATAGAAGGGTCCGCCAATCACGGCGTCCCCTTGCGCGGCGAATAGACGGCGCCGCCGCTGGTATCCACCACGAGACGCCCATTCTCGTTTCTGATCTCCTCGACGCGGCCGAGGCTCGGCACCTGCTGCCCCAGCACGGCCTCGACGACGCCGTTCGGGCCTTGCAGGATCGCAATGCCCTCATAAGCCTGGCGGACTGACCAGCCTTTGACCGCCTTGCGCGGTGCCGAAGTGCGTTCGGCCGGAGCCACCGAGCCCGTGGTCTCGGGCGCCGCGACCGAGGCCATCATTGGCATCGCTGGCGATTGCGGCTGCGAGGCGACGGTTGTCGGCGCCTGAGCCTGCGCCTGGGCGAGTTTGTCGAGCTTCACCGTTGAGGACGAGCTCACCCGCTCGATGCGATCCAGATTTTCCGCGAACCGGCCGAAGCGATCGCTGGTCGCCTTGCTCGAGAAATCGACCGCGGTGCGCAGGCCATCGAGATTTTCGGACACGCCGGACAATTGCTTGCGCAGTTGCGCGACCGTGTCGCGCAGATTTCTGATCTCGGCATTGGCCGCGACGTTGGTCTGGCTCGGTTGCGTGGTGAGATAGGCGATCACACCGGTGCAGGCGCAGACCACCAGGATAGCGGCAACCGCCAATGTCGCGAGCGGCGCGACCCATGTCGGACGGGGCGACGGCGGCTTCGCCACGATCACGGCCGGCCTGATCACAACTTGCGCAGACTTGGGTATCGCCATCTTGTCGAGGCGTGCCTTGGCGCGAATACGCTTCAACCCCTCGAGCGCTGCTTTTGCCGCAACTTCGTCGCTTGTTGCCGCCGACGCAGGCTTGGTGCCTGTCACGGACTTTGCCGTTCGCGCCGCATTGTCCTTTGCATCGCGCGCCACCGACGCCGGTTTCGCCGCTGTAGAGATATCCGCGGTCTCGTTGGGACGCGTTTTTCCATCGGACAACATGTGAAAATGCTCCGTTCGTTTCGATCTGTCGAACGAAGCTAGTTGTCGAAGCTTGCCTGAACCGTGCGCGTCAATAACTATTCGTCACGCGCGATACGATGTCGAATGAGTCCAACGCGCCATGCACGAGGCGAGAGTGCGACTCGAAAGACACACACTCGCCAAGATTTCGCCAAGCTGGAGTCGCTTCGCCATACATGAGTCGAATTGTCGCACGCCGTTGCGCGACCAGGAGAGTCAATCCGGGGTTGAAAATCCCTCAATGCGAGGACGCGCGGCACTACCCAAAATAGCTGTAATTGTACGGGTGTACGGAACTTTATAACCGCCACGGTGCAAAACTAGTTCGAGAATCAAATCAACTGATGCGTTTGGATATATCAAGAAACAACTGGAAACAAACCAACAGCATCAAGCACGCGTAGCAACCGCTTTGTTTCGCGCGCTTGATCGGAAATCGGCAATTGTTACGGTCTTACTCAAGTGATTCTCGCCAGTTGGCGAGGAGATCGAGACAGTTCAGTAGCGTTCGGCCGCGATGAGCAACTTGGCGCAACTGTTCTAGTCGCTTTCTCAATCCGCTCCGCGAGGTGATCCGTAAGACACCCGCCGGACCTCACACAGTAAGCGTTCAGTATCGAGTCGAAGTAGCAGGCCTGCACGCGCAGGCACTGAATGCGTAGGGCTGCCCGCGAAAATCGAGACCATAACAACGATTCGCGGGAAGGAGTGTCGTCAAACAGCATGGCTGCCGAGCCGGGGCATCACAACAACGACCCGGCCGCAGCAAGTGCGAAACAGGGGCGAAAGACTGATGTATATTATCGTTGATGATCGCGAGAGCGTCGCGAACGGCTACGTTGGAGGGCTCGTTCGTGAGGGTGTATCGTCGATCGGCTTCTCCTCCGGAGAATTCTGGGACTGGCTGCAATCCGCCAATGAATCGGATCTGGCAGCCGTCGATGCCTTCCTTCTGGGGGACTGCGATGCCCGCGGAAGCCTGCCACGGGCGATGCGCAAGCGGTCCGCGGCTCCCATCATCGCCATGAGCGGCCAGAAGATGCTCAAGAACACGCTTGAGCTCTTCGAATCGGGCGTGGACGATGTGGTTCACGTGCCGATCCATCTTCGCGAGATCCTCGCGCGGACCGCGGCGATCGCACGCCGCAGGGTCGGCGACCTGCCGAGGCCCTGCGAGACCAGGATCCAGGTCTTCTTCAACGGGCGCGACCCCGAGATCGGCGGCCACGCCCTCACCCTGCCCCGCCGCGAACTGCGCATTCTCGAATATATGGTCGGCAACCACGGCAAGTGGATCACCAAGACGCAGATCTTCAACGCGGTCTACGGTATCTTCGAGGCGACGTTCGACGAGAGCGTGATCGAGAGCCACGTCAGCAAGCTGCGCAAGAAACTGCGTGACCGCCTCGGCTTCGACGCGATCGTCGCGCGGCGCTACGTCGGATACCGGCTCAACATCCCGGCCGGCGAGACCATCGACGAGCCGATGCAGGATCTCGACGAGGTCGGCATCCTCCTGAACCGGACACATGTCGCCCCGGCGGCATACCCGGCAGGAAACTGAAGCACTAAGGCGACGATACGAAACGACCACCGGCCTCTGCGGAGATAACCCGCAGAGGCCGGTTTGTTTTCAACGGCAGCAACGTCACGACACCGGCGCGGCTTCACAGCACGACGGGCTAAGGCTTCTGCTGGAATTCGTCCTTCGAGACGTAGTTGAAGTCCTCGACCAGGACGTCCTGGACAACGTCGGCCTGCATCCGCTCATTGACGCGCTGCTTGATGGCCGCGGTGAGGATGGAGAGGTCGTAACGGGCGAGCTTCCTGAAATCGAGGCGCTCATCCGCATAGATCCTGCGGAAGGCTTCGTCCACGACGAACGGCTCCGGCGGAACGCTGAGCTGGTGCATGGTCCGCGCCTCCACGGTGTAGACGAATCGCGCGACGATGTAGCCCTGCACGCTGCCGCTCTCGACCATGGGCACGCTCAGCGCTCGTGTCTTCTGGTATTGCAGCCCGTCGAGATATTCGTCCTTCGCCGGCAGCAGGCTGCCGTTCTCCTTCCAATAGGCCACGGCATAGCTCGTGCCTGCGGTGAGGATGCATACCCAGAGCCCGGCAAGCACCAGTCTGATCATTTTCCGTCCTTCGCCGCGCGGCCGGTATAGGTACCGTCCGACTCGGCCTCCTTGATCGCCCTGACGATGATGGTCGCGACCTCGCGCACGGCGTCGTAGTGCATTTCGAGGATCGACCGGTTTCGCTCCAGCTTCTCGCGCAACCGCTGGATTTCCTCGGTGATCTCGGTCTCACCGCCAAGATGCATCCGCGCCCGCATCAGCCGGACGAATTCCAGCATGCTGCGGCTCTTCCGCCCGCTGAAGTCGTCGAAATCGATCTTCTTGCCGGTCGCGAGCGCAGCGGTCTCCTCCTCGATAATACTCTCGAGCCGGCGAATCGCCGTCAACAGGCCGCGCACTTCATGCGACCTTTCCCCTTCCGACCTTGCCGCATCGATGCCGTCGGACGCCATGTCGCTGCCGACAATAGGCAGGAGCACGGGCAATAGCGCATCGCCCGACGCGGCACCCGTCATCGCCCCGGCGTCCAAGACCTGCTGCTCCAAGACCTGTCGCTCCATCACCGGAGCTGTCGCGCCTTCTTCTGCCTGCATAGGAAATTCACCCCTCAACCTTCGTCACCCATTTCCAGATCCATCATCCGGCCTTCCCCGTGACGCCGGGAGTCGCCGGATGCGCAGCGGCGAGCTGCTTGGCAATGCCGATCCCGTTGCCCTTGGCAAGCTGATTGCCGAGCTGCTCGGCGAGCATCGATTTCCAGACGCTGCCGGCGGTCCCCTTGCCGAAGACCTCCTCCGACTCTTTCGGCAACATCGTCTCGACGAAGGTCTGGAGGATGAACGCCTCGAACTTGCGATACACCTCACCCGAGGCGGGCTTCTTGATCACCTGCACCGGCGCGCCGTTCACCACCCCCGATTGCGCTTCAGGCACCGTCGTCGCCGATTGATCGGCGGCAGCCGTTGCCGCGGCCTTGTTGACCTCGGCGTCCATCGTGGCGGCAAAATCGGTGTCCGACGATTTCAGGGCATCGAGCTTTGCAGTCGCCACGCGTTGCGTCACCGGATCGCCGGCTTCGAGAACGTCGAGAACGAGGTCGGGCGTCGCTGTCACGATCATGTCTTATTCCGGCTGGCTGGCCGTGGCGTCCAGTCGCGCACGGCGGGATGTATCCCCGTCATCTCCTCGAGCGAGCGCTTCTCCGCGTCGCGACGCTTGTCGGCGAGCGCCGCTTTGGCGACTTCCTCGAGCTGCTTCACGCGGCGGTTCTCCGAGCGGACCTGGTCGAGCTGCCGCGAGGCCCGCTCCTGAACGGCGCGCGCGCCGACGCTGGTCTTGGTCAGGCGCCGCGCGATCGATTCGCTCGATGATCCCACCGGCGGCTTCCCCTCGTTCAGGGCTCCGACCAGCCATGCCTGCTCATCCTGCAAGGTCTGCTCCTGCTGCCGCAAATGCGCGAGCTGCCATTCGGACAGCCGGAGCTGGAGCTTCACGAGCGAGACGATCCGGCCGAGCTTGTCCGCGCGCGATGTCATGGCCGGTCATTCCGCCAGCCACGACGACAGGCCGAGCATGAACTGCGTCAGCAACTCGTCGCTGGTGAGGTAGAGCAGCAGGAAGCCGCCGAACAGGACGAAGGGCACCGAGATGAAATAGACCGGAATCGCCGGTGTCAGCTTGTTGATGAGGCCGACCGCCAAATTGACGATGACGGAATAGACGATGAAGGGGCTGGTGATCCGCAGCGTCAGCACGAACGCTTGCGACAGGCGGCTCTCGAGCTGGTTCAGTGCCATCTCGCTGCTCAACTTCTCGCCGGGGCGCCAGACGTCGTAGGAATTCATCAGTCCGCGCAGGACCTGCCAGTGCAGGTCGGTCATGAAGAACAGCGTGGTGACGGCGACCATGATCAGCGGCACCAGGGCCGGCGCCGAATCGGTATCGCCGACCGGCGTTCCCGGGATGTTGCTGAGCCCGATTGCGCTCGCCATCACGGTCGCCATGGTCTGGAGCGCGAGAAAAAACACGCGGCCGCCGAGCCCGATGACGCTGCCGACCAGGAGCTCGGTGCCGATCAGTGACGCAAGCGCCAGCGGCGGTGCGTTGTCCACGAGCGGCTTCAGGATCGCAACCAGGATCGGCGCCAGCGCAAACGTCGTGACGAGCGCGACGAACAGGCGGATCTGGGGCGGAATGTTGACGCTTGAATAGCCGGGCACCAGCATCAGGCAACCGCCGATGCGACAGAACACGATGAAGGTGGCAAGCACGTTGTCGGCAAGGCCATTGATCACGAGATGGCTCCGAGCGCCCGGATCTCGGCGGTGCGTGCGACCTCGACATGCGACAGGATCGGCAGCGTCGGGAACACCCGTTCCAGGATCATGCGGACATAGGGACGGGCTTCCGGGGTCACCGCCAGCACCACGCTGGTGCCGTCCTCGGTGAATTTGCGGATCGCGGCGCTGGCGTCGGTCGCGAACTGCTCGATCAGCCGTGGGTCGGCATCGAACTCGACCACGTCGCCCTTGGCATCGCGCTTCAGGCTCTGGTGGAACGCGAGATCCCACCGATTGCCGAGACGAAGGACGTTGAGCACGCCGTTGTCGGAGAGATCGCCGCAGATCTGCTGGGCCAAACGCATCCGCACGTGCTCGGCGACCTGTTCGGAGCGCCGCACATGGGGCGCGACCTCGGCGATCGCCTCGAGGATCAAATGAAGGTTCCGGATCGACACGCGCTCGGCCAGCAGGATCTTCAGGATCGCCAGCAGGCCCGAATAGGAGATCTGCGACGGGCAGAGATCGTCGACCAGGCGCTTGTATTCGGGCTCGAGCCGGTCGAGCAGGCCACGCATGTCCTTGTAGGACAGCAGCTGGGCGAGGTTCGCCCTGGTCACTTCGCTCAGATGCGTGAGCAGCACCGACAGATTGTCGACAGGCTTGCAGCCCTGTCGCTTGACCTCGTCGGTGAAGGCTTCCGTCACCCACAGTGCCTTCATTCCGAACGCGGGCTCGATGACCTCGTCGCCCGGCACGTCGGGCTTGCCGTCCTTGTCCACCAGCACCATCACCTCGCCGAGCCGCAGCTCGCCATGGGCGACGCGCGTATCGTGGATCCGGATCTGGTACCCCTTGGGGTCGATCGACAGATTGTCCGACAGCTTGATCTCGGGAATGACGAAGCCGTACTGCTTGGCGAACTTCTTGCGGATCTTGCCGACGCGATGCGCCAGCTCGTTGCGCGAACCCAGCAGATGGACCGACAAATGGCCGCCGAGCGACACTTCGATCTCGGTGGTCTTGAGCGATTCCTTGACGGATTCCTTGGCTTCGGCCTGCGCCCGCTCGTCAGCCTTGTGCGCCTCCTCCTTCCGCTCCCGCGCCGCCTGCCGCCGCGGCAGCGAGTAGCCGACGAAAGCCATGGCACCGCCGAGCAACACGAACGGTGCCATCGGAAGTCCCGGCATCAGGGCGAGCACGAACATCATCAACGACGCCGCCGACACCGCGCGCGGGTAGCCGCCGAGCTGTCGCAGCACGGCCTGCTCCGCCGACCCCCTGGTACCGCCCTTGGAGACCAGGAGGCCCGCCGACAGCGACACGATCAGTGCCGGCATCTGCGTGACCAGACCGTCGCCGACGGAGAGTTTTGTGTAGATGTCCGCGGAGCGCGACAACGTCAGACCGTGATGGGTGACGCCGATGATGATACCGCCGAAGATATTGATCGCAGTGATGATCAGGCCGGCGATGGCATCGCCGCGGACGAATTTCGAGGCACCGTCCATCGCGCCAAAGAAGGAGCTCTCCTCTTCGAGTTCGCGGCGCCGACGCTGAGCTTCCTTGTCGTCGATCAAGCCCGCCGACAGGTCCGCGTCGATCGCCATCTGCTTGCCCGGGATTGCGTCCAGGGTGAAGCGGGCGCCGACCTCGGCGATACGCGTCGCGCCCTTGGTAATCACGACGAAATTCACCGTGACCAGGATCGCGAAGATGATCAGGCCGATGACGAAGTCGCCGCCCATGACGAACTTCGAGAAGCCGGCGACGACATGGCCCGCGGCCTGCTCGCCCTCCCCGCCGCGGGATAGGATCAGACGGGTCGTCGCAACGTTGAGCGCCAGCCGCAGGATCGTCGCGATCAGCAGCACCGTCGGGAAGGCCGAGAAATCGAGCGGCCGCTGGATCCACAGCGCGACCATCAGGATCAGCGCCGACAACGCGATCGAGAAGGCGAGGCCGAGATCGATCAGGATCGAGGGAATCGGCAGGAACAGGATCGTGAGCATGGCCACGATACCGCCTGCGAAAAAGGCATCGGCCCCCAGTCGTCGTGGGGTCGGCAGGCTAGCAGCTAACGTATTGGCCATGGGTCACCGGCAGCAGGGTCCGCCTTGCAATCTGCCGCCTAAAGCTTACGCGAGGGTGGTGGCCTGCGGCTCGCGGATCAGAAGCCGTGCTCGATCCGCGAATAGACCATTTCGGTGAAGGTGGAGAGGTGCGCGCCGATGAAGGAGCCGGAGACAGCAACGACCAGGAGAATGACGATGATCTTCGGAACGAAGGTCAGCGTCACTTCCTGGACCTGAGTCAAGGCCTGGATCAGCGCGATGAAGGTGCCAACCAGCATCGCCGCGCCAACCGCGGGTCCGGAGGCGACAATGATGGTCCAGATCGCCGCCTGGACGATGTCGAGGGCATCCCGCTCGTTCATGGCCTAGCTGAGCGTGAGGCCGGGGCCGACCGCGATCTTGGTGCCGTCCTCGAGGGTCGCGACAGATCCGTCACTGTTGATCGAGACCGACGCGATCTTGCCGGTAACGGCCGCCCCGGTCGTATCCGTGAAGCTGACGTTGCGTCCGATCAACCCGTCCGCCTGCGTCAGCGCCTGCGAGGACAGCAGCGAATCGAGCTTCGAGTTGGTCAGCGTAGCCTGCTCGACCGTGGAGAGCTGCGCGAACTGGCTCATATATTGCGAGGTATCCATCGGATTGGTCGGATCTTGGTTCTTCATCTCGGCGATGAGGAGTTGAAGAAACGTGTTGTAGTCGACGCTGTTGCTCGACGTGGTCGAGCTGGATCCGGTCGTCGACGAAGTGTTGTTCGTTGCATCGGTCGCACTGGTGACGTTCATGTGCCTCTCCGCTGTCAGGCAGCCTCGAATGGGGAATCGGTGGTGGCGCCGGCCAGGATCGCCTGCTCCACCGGGAACAGCGCCCGGATACGCTTGAGCGCTTCGAAATAGCGGGTCGCGCCGACCAGCTCGTCGACCGCGGCAAGCCCCTCCAGCATCTCGTTGCTCTCGCAGACCGCCCAGAGGGCGGCGTAATGCTGCCCGTAGAGCGCGGCAGCATCGGCAACGTTCGTCGGGTTGATCAACATGAGCTGAACAATGAAATAGAGTTGCCGCATCGCCGTGGTGGCGTCGGACGCCTGCATGACCTGTCCTTCGAGCAGGAACATCACGTCGTTGACGAGCTCGACGGAGACCTTGCGGTCAACGCGCAGCACCGCGCCGTTGATGTAGACCCGTTCGCCCGCCCGCAAGGATATCTTCATTAGAGCGCATCTCGGATCAGGCGGTTGATTTCGATGAGCTGCACCACGTCGTTCGATCTCTCTTCACGAAGCCGATCCGCTTCCTTGACGACCCACAGCCCGATCGAGATGATGTCGGCGCGCAACTTGTCGGGCAGTCCGTTTTCCGGATGCGCGAGATCCTCGATGAAGATCGTCCACAGCCGCCGGACGTAGAGCAGGCTCTCGACCAGATCCTCGATACTGAAACGCCCCTTCTCGAGTCGCTCCAGCCGGTCGATGCCGAGGCTGAGCGCCTGCCGCTCGCGCCCCCGCGCCTCGTAGCCGCTGTCTTCAACGACCGTTTCGTAGGCTTCAAAAGTCATCCGGACCACTCTGCGCAGGAACTGCAAGGAAGCTGCAAGAAAACTGAATGAGAAAGCGACGGCCGCCCAGCTCAGAGGTAATTGATGAGACTGATCTTCTGGAGTTGCGAGGTCAACGCGAGCGCCGTCTGGATCTGGGTCTGCAAGGTGTTGACGCGCACCGACGCTTCGGCCGGATCGACCTTCTCCATGTCGACGATCTGGTTGTTCAGAATGTCCTTCTGGGCGTTGAGCTTGTCCGTGGCGGTGGTGACCCGTTGCTGGACCACGCCGACGTTGCCGCCGAGCGTCGCGAGGTCATCGATGGCACTACCTACGAGGCCGATGGCCTTGTCCACGACAGTCTGGAACGTCGTCTGGCTCAGGTTTATGTTCCCGAGATCGGACATCATGGTGTAGGCCTCGGCGAGCTTGCGGAAGCCGGTCTGGTTGGCGCTGACGGACGTATCAACGACCTCGGTCGTGGAGATACGACTTTGCATGGTCTGGTCGGTGGCCGATGACCAGTTGGTGTTCCAGGCCGGGCTCGCGAACTCGGCATCAAAGGTGGTGTCGAGGAAGCTCTGCATTTGAGCCGGAGTAATGCTGCTCACGCTGGCCGAGGATTGCGAGAAGCCGAAGGTCGAAAGGAAATCGGAATCGACCTGGTTCTTGCTGGCCGAGCCCGCGGCATAATCCGTGATCGGCGCGTTCTGCGTGTTGATGCCCGAGAACAGAAAAGAGCCGTTATAGGAGACGTTCAGCGCGCCGATCAGATCCTCGAGGTTCGAGGACGCAGGCGGCAGGACGATCCGCCCGCCGCCGTCGGTGCTGCGGGCCGCGATCAGGTCCTTGAGGAAGTCCGATGCGGTCGAGCCTAGCTCGGTGATGCGGTTTTGAGTCACGTCGAGACGACCCGAGACCAGCCCGTTGGTATCGACGAGCTGATCGGCGAAGCTCATGTCCGCCCGCAGGCTGACGTCGCCACCCGTCGTGGCACCGAGCTCGAGGCCGACATCGGCGAAGCGGCCGGTGGTCGCCTCCGTCGACGCCTTGCTCAGCGCAGCCTGGTTGTTCGTGATCGAGGATCTCAACGACGACGACAGCATCAGCGTCGAGATATAGTTTGCGCTCATCATGACGTTGTCCCCACGGCTGCCAGCAAGCTCTGCAACATTTGGTCGACGGTCGAGATGATCTTCGACGACGCCGAATAGGTACGCTCGACCTGGAGCATCAACGACATTTCGTCGTCCATGTTGACGCCGCTGACGTTCGACAACGCCGCCGTACTACGGTCGAGCAGCGTGCTCTGATATGTGGAACTGTCGTTGGCGGCCTTGCGCTGATTTTCGATCCAGCTCGTCGACGACGACGCGAAGTCGATCAGGCTGCCGTTCGGCTTGCCTTGCGTGGTCGCATCGAACGGCTGCGACACATCCATGTTGCCGATGATCTGCTGAAGCCGGGTCGAGTAGCCGGCGTTGCCAGCGGTGTTGTATTGGTAGGCGGCGTTGCCGCTGATCGCGCCGTCGCGCAGCAGATTTGGGTTGCCGCCCTGAGCCGGATCGACCGATGCGGCAACCGAGATCGTGCCGGCAAGGCCCACCGAGACGGTGGCGCTCGCGGGCATCGCCGGCGCGCCGGGATAGGTGAAGAGACCGGGAACATCGGGCAGCGCCGCGCCCGATTGATCGCTTTCCTTGAAGGTATTGGTCAGGCCGCGCGCGATCTCGTCGAGTTGGCTCTGATAGGTGACCGTGTCATTGTCGCGCAATTGAGCGAGACCGGCGAGCTTGCCGGACTTGATCGGCATCACCGAATTGGGGCCGGTCACGGGCACGCCGTCGATATAGACCGCGTTGCCCGTGGTGCTCGGCGAATAGGCGTTGGTCGGGGCGAAGCTGACCGAGCGCGCCGTCTTGTCGAACAGCACCACGCCACTGTCGGTGTAGAGCGCGGCATCGCCGTTGGTGCGGATCGACATCGTGACACCGACCTCCTGCGACAGGCTCGAGACGATGCTGTCGCGCTGGTCGAGATAGTCAGTCACGTCGTCGCCGGCGATCGTTCCCTTCACGATCGCCGTATTGACGGTCTGGAACTGGGAGAGCAACTGGTTGATGTTCTGAACCGACGTTTTCATGTCGGCGTCTGCGCCCTCGCGGACCGACTGAACGGTCTGGGTCGCCTGGTTGAGCGCGGTCGCCATGTCCTTGGCGGACGTGACGGCCGCCTGCGCCAGCGTGGCGTTGTCCGGAGCATTGGCATATTGCTGGAGCGCCTGCTTCAGCGCATTAAGCTGCGCCGTCGGCGACTGGTCGAGCTCCGGATCGTCCACCGTGGCAGTTGCGATCTGCTGGAGACCGTCATAGATCGCGCTCTGCGTAGCCGCCGCGGAGGTCGCGGTCAGGACGTTGCTGTACAGGCCCGAGCTGGCGGCGCGCTGGATCGCCGCCACATAGACGCCGGTACCGGGAAGGTTGTCCAGCACGGTGATCTTGCGCGAATAGCCGGTCGCACTGGCACCGGCGATGTTACGCGAAATGACCGACGACTGGATGCCCGACGCCATGAGCGAGGAGCGGGCGGAGTCGAGGGCTGACGTAAGGGACATGGCGTGCTCTTACCCGGGATCGGCGCTGGGGGACTTAGCGCTTCAGGTTGACGACGACGTCGAGCAGGTCGGCACCGGTCTGGAACGATTTCGAGTTCGCGGTGAAGCTCCGCTGCGATTCGATCATCGATGTCAGCTCGTCCGCGAGATCGACGTTGGAATCTTCCAGAGCGCCGGATTGGATGGTCCCGAGACCGCCCTGGCCGGCAAGGCCGACCTGGACGTTTCCGGAGTCCAGGTTCGTCGAATAGACGTTGCCGACTTCGGGCGTCAGGTGATCCGGGCTCGGCACGGTGGCGAGTGCGATCTGGTAGCTCGGCAGCTGCGATCCGTTCTGAAGAACCGCGGTGACCACGCCCTTGTCGTCGATGTCGACCTTCTCGACGGCGGACGGCGCGTTACCGTCGACGGTCGCCTTGAAGTCGAAGCTGGAGGCTACCTGAGTCATGGCCGAGAAGTCCATGTTGAAGGCTGAGCCACCGGGAATATTCACGGAGAGCGAGGTCGGGCTGGTTGCTGCCAGCGCGCCCTTGCCGGCCGCCGTGACGTCGAAGGCGAACGTGGTCGCAGGGCCGCTCGTCGTCAGCGCGGTTGCGCCGTTGTAGACCTCGATGTCCCAGGTATTTGCGGCAGTCTTCGCGGCGTAGACATCGAGCGTCACGGCATTGCCGATATTGTCGTAGGTCACCATCGACGTCTTCGACGTGTAGTTGGCCGGACCGGCCGGCGCTGCAATCGCGGTTGCACTCGGATCCAGATTGGCCGCCACGGTCGCCTTGGTCGAAGGCGACGCCTGCAGCGTCATCTGGTTGACGTTGACGACCTGAAGACCGGAGAAGCCATTGGCAGCAACAGTGGGCGTGGCACCGTTCTGGATGTTGTAGCCCATGAGCTTGAAGCCGGCAGCATTGACGAGGTTGCCCTGGCTGTCGGGCACGAACGCGCCGGCGCGCGTCAGGAAGCTGTTGCCCTGAGGGTCCTGCACGACGAAGAAGCCATTACCCTGGACCGCGAGGTCCGTCGTCGAGGTGGTAAACTGCAGATTGCCGGCATCGGAGATGGCGTAACGGACCGTCGTCTCAACGGCACCGGAGTCGTAATTGCCCGAGCCGCTCTTCAGGATCAGCGAGGAGAATTCGGTCGACGCCCGCTTGTAACCCGTCGTGTTGACGTTGGCGATGTTGTCCGAGACTGTCGACAGCTTGTTGGACTGTGCAGACATTCCGGAAACGCCGGTGCGCATAACACCAAACAGGCTCATGGATTGGGCTCCTTAGGAAAGTTGTATTGACAATGAGGGATCTTGCTTGCGCGGGGCTGATGGTCAGTGACGATGCACAACTTCATCTCGTCACCCTCACGTCGTTTTAGGCTGACATAACGAGCGCGCCTTGTCGGTCCACGCGCCGAAACCGCTCGATACGAGATGAGCGACGATGTGACAGACATAGCGCTTCTGGGCCGGCTGGTTGTTGGGGCCGGCATTGTAGCGGGCCACCGCCATGGTCCAGCTTCCTTCGCGCTGCTTCAGCTCTTTCAGGAAGCGCGCGGCATAGTCGACGTTCTTGGCGGGATCGAACATCGCCTGCACCGAGGCGAACTTGTCGCCGTGATAGTAGTGGTTGATCTGCATGCAGCCGAGATCGATCAGCTTGATGCCCTTGTTGCGCATCGCTTCGAAATTCGCCATCGCATCGCCCATGTCCTTGGCGAACACGGTCTGCCCCTCGGCACCGAGTGCGTAGGGATAGAGCGCGCCGCGCCGGCCGGTCTCGGTCAGGCCGACGGCATAGAGAATGCCGAGCGGAATCCCGTGCTGCTGCGACGCGCGCGCCATCTCGCGCTCGCAGGGACGGGCAGTGTCGGTCGCCGCCGCCTCGGCGGCGCCGGCGTTACAGATAAACAGGGCCGCGACGAATCTGCGGCGCCACGTCCTGGTCATGACGCGCCTCCTGGTTGGGTTGCTGCTCCTGCCGGGCTTGCCTGGCTCCGCCGTCCGATTGACCGGACGACGAGCCCGCACCGCCGAATCCGCCTTGCGACTGGGATGACTGCTGTTGCTGGCCCGAGAGCTGCGGCTGCGACTGGCCGGATCCGGCCTGGAATCGGTCGAGCGAGCCGTGCTGCACAGGCGCGACGTCGGCCACGTAGCCCGCGGACTGCATCACGTCGCGGATCTGGTCGCGCTGCTGGTCCAGCATCAGGCTGGTGTCCTTGCGTTCGGCCGCAAGATGAACCGACACCTCAGTGCCGACGAGACGAAGGCGCACGGTGACATTGCCGAGCGCCGCCGGCTCGAGATTGACGGTGAGGATCTTGACCGGCTGGTCGGGCGCGTTGCTCTGGGATGCTGCGAGATCGGCCATGGCGGATGAAGCCGCCGCAGGCGAGCTCTTCAGCTCCGACACCACGGCGTTTGCGACCTGCTGGATCGCGTTGAACTGCGGCACGGGAGGCAGATGGGTCTCCTGCTGAACCACCGTCACCTTGGTCGTCTCGGGCAAGGCGTCGCGTCCTGCGGACTTTGCCGCGCGCTCGACATTCGCCGTGACGGCTTCGAAGCCGGATGTGGCGGGCATGGCTTCCGATTGAGTTTCGCTTCCCTGCGGCATCGCCTGCTGGGTCGCCGCTGCCCGTGCGCCTGCGGCCGGCTGCGGGCGTGCTCCAGATGCATCGGCAGCTGGACGCGCGACCGTCGATGGCGCGACGGTCGATGGAGCGGCGGCGGATCGAGCGACATCTGCCGTCGCCGCCTCTGCCCCGCCGATGCTCTGAACCTCGCGCTTCGCTGTGGAGGGCCGTTCGTCCCGCGCCGACGTCTCCTTCTTGTCGCTCGACAATTGCGGCGTCTGCACCGTCACGGCCGGCGCGGCGGCAAGTTCCTGCCCCACGATCGCCGGAAGGCTCAATCTGTTCGGGACGTCCACCTTCGCAGCCTGATCGACCGGGTCTCGCTTGTCCGACAACTTGGTCTCCTCGGTGCGCTCGTCCACCGTCTCATCCTTCGGTGTGTCGCGCTCGGTCAATTGCGCCAGTCGCGGGCGCATCGCCCCCGCCTTCGCGGTCGCCTCACTTCCCTGGTCGTTCAACGCCCGCTTCGCCATGTTCGAGACGGTGTGGAGCAGGTCGTTGAACGAGGAATCGTCGGCCGATTTCGCGCCTGTCGCGCCCGCGCCCTTCGTCGAACGGGATACCCCGCGCGTCAGGCTCTCGGCCAGGCCCGCGAAAGACTGTCCGGAGGTTCCGCTAAGCTTGGTCATGGGCGGCGATCCTTGGTGAGAAGCTCCAGTTCGCCGAGCTGTTTCTGGGCCCGCGCAAGCATCGCGGTCGATGACGCGAGATCGATCCGCGCCGGCGTGGGCGGAGGCTTGTCGGCCGCAGCGCCGGCAGACGGGCCTGCGATCGGCTTGCGGACGTCGAGCGCGAGCTGGACGGTTGCATTCAGGAGCAGGACGTCGCGCTCCGGCAGCTTCGACCTGTCGAGCGCCTTCAGCTCGGCGAAACCACCGTCATACTCGTTGGTGAGCGCCCGTGACGCACCACGAAAGAGATGCGCGCGCTCGCGATCCGCCGTGGCATCGGCGCTGAGCGTCAGCGCCCGCTCGCTCGCGAGCCGGGCCACGGCGAGCCGCCCGCGCACCAGCGCGGCGCGCGCGATCACCAGGTAGAGCTTGAGGCGGCTGGCGCGGTCGATCTGTTCCAGCAGAGCCGCGACTCGCACGAAACGGCGATCGTCCAGAGCGAGGCTCGATTGCGTCATGCCGGTGGAGAAGCGCTGCCAGAAATCGCCGGCATAAATCGAATTGCGGTAGTGGCGGATATAGGACAGCGTCAAGAACTCGAACTTGTCGAAATCCTCCGCCTGCCCGACCAGCAGGATCTCGCGCCGCAGCGCCGCCTCCTCGACGAGCGTGCCCGGCAGCAGCAGGCGTGCATCGTCGAGGCGTTCGATCGCGAACGATGCCTCGGAACGTGCGAACAGCGCACCCTGGACCAGCGCGACCTGACCGCCCATGCCGGACGGGATCGTACGTGGCTTGATGTCCTTGAGCAGCTCGCGCGCTTCCTCTTGACGTCCCTCGACATAGGCGAGCGCGCCGTCAAACAGCCGCGCATCAACATTCAACTTGTCGCGCGGCAGCTTGCGGACGACCTGCGGCGCGCCGCCGCTGAGCAGATAGATGACGACCGCCTGGCCGTTCTGCGGATTGCTCCACACGCTCGCGTCGGCGGCGAGAAGCTTCTCGCCGATCTGCCGGATCAGCGCGATGTGGCTGCCATGCGCCGCGGTGTCACCATTGGCGATGCCGTCCTGCACGGCTTGCAGCGAACGGACAAGTTCATACGGCTCGCTCGACGGCGGCGCCGGTTCGGCAAATGCGTGCGTCGCCGCGAACGGCAGCACCAGCAACAGCGCGGCGCGGAGCAGCGGCCTGATCAAGGGCGCTTCTCCCGGATCAGGATCTCGATCCGGCGATTCTGTGCGGCTGCCGGATCGTTCGGGAGCTTCGGCCGCCGATCGGCATAGCCTTCGACGTGCTCGATCCGCTGCGCATCGACACCCGAGCGGACCAGCATGTAATAGGCCATCTGCGCGCGGGCCGTGGACAGCCTCCAATTGTCGTAGGTTTCCGACTTGTAAGGCCGGTTGTCGGTGTGGCCGCGGACGATGATCGTGCCGGGGCGCTTCGTCAGCAACGGCCCGATCTTGTCGATGACGCGAATGAGCTCGGGCCGCGGCTCGGCCGAGCCGACCGCGAACATGCCGAAGCTCGCATCGTCGGTCAGGCTGACCAGAAGGCCCTCCTCGACCTGGCGGACCTCGGCCACCGGACCGGCGCCGGCCTTGATGTCCGACAGCGCCTCGGCAATCGCGGCTTGAAGCTGCTTGACGGTCGGTTGCTGCGTCTGCGCCGCGGCGTTGGCCTGAAGGTTGGCCTGTGTGTTCGGCTGAACACTGCCTTCGCGCGCGGCCGAGGACGGTGCCGGTCCAGGTGGCAGCAGCGGCGACAGGCTTGCGGACGACGCCTCCGCGTTGGGGGCCACGCTGCCGCCGGCATCATCCGTCTTGCCGCGGCGCGGCTCGCTCTGGTTTGTGTCGGCCGCGTTGTCGCGCGCGGAGGCATTCGGCTTCGGTTGGCCCTCGGTGATCCGATCTGCCTCCTTGGACGCTTCCGGAGCGAGCTTCCAGTAGCCGGGATCGAACGGATCGCGATAGGCGTCGCCGCCCTTGAGGCCATCTTCTTCCGCCGATGTCAGTGCGCCGACGCGGCGCTGGCCCGAGGCCTGGTTCGAGCTGGCCGCGATTTCGGCGAGCGTCGCATAGGGATCGCGAAACAGGACCTTCTCTTCGTAGAAGGGCGGCTTCTCGGCCGTCGGTGAATCGCCGCGACGCTCCTCGTTCGGGCCGGACGGCTGGCGTTTGCCGTCCTGACCCTCGAACGTGGTCGGCTCCTTCTTGTTCAGATCCTTGAGTCCCTTGGGCGCCGGCGCGTTCTCGGCAAGCTGGATCGGGTTGAAATAGCTCGCAACCACCTGCTTCTGGTCCTGGTTGAGCGCGTTGATCAGCCACATCACCAGGAAGAACGCCATCATCGCGGTCATGAAGTCCGCATAGGCGATCTTCCAAACGCCACCGTGCGGCTTCGAGTCCTCGAAGGCGCCGCGCCGGCGGATGATGACGAGCTCGTGCTTGACTTCCTCCATGACCGACTACCGGCGCGCCTCTTTCAGGCGATCGATCCAGGTCGAGATCTGCGTCTCGATCGTGGTCTGATCGGCAAGGACACGGACCTCGACGGTGTCGGCGGCCTGGTATTCGATCGCAGAGCGGCTGGTCGCGTCGAGTTGCGCCTTGACCAGGTTGATGAGATCGCTCGGTCCGGTCACGCGGAACACCGGCACGGGCGAATTGGAGGTCAACGTCGCGATCTGCTCGACCAGCGCTCCAATCGCCTTGTCGCGGACCGCATCAGCGAGGAACGGCAGCAATATCCGCGCAACGGAGCTTGCGATGTTGCTCTCGATCTCCTGGCACGCCGCGGCAAAGCCGTTGACGATCGCGACCGCCTGCTGGTCGGACCATTTGGCTCGTTCTTCGCCGAGCCGGATTGCGCTGCGGACGCGCTCTTCGGCGAGCTTGCTATCGCCCTCTGCGAGGCCGGCGGTGTAGCCGCGACGATAGGCGTCTTCCAGGAGATTGACCGGCGCAGTTTCCGCCTTCGGAGCCTGAAGCTGCGGCTCGGGCTGCCGCTGAGGCTGCGGTTGAGCCTGGACCTGAGCTTGGGGCTGGAGCTCGCGCCGGATGTCCTTTGGCCGCGCCAGTTGCTCCTGGCTCTTGGGCGGCGGAGGAGGAGGCGACTTGGCCCGACCGTTCGCGTCGAACTGGGTGAGAAGCTTTCCGATTGCCGCGTTCATGCCGCCTCCTCGCGTCGCATCCAGTCTTTAAGAATTGCTGCCGCCTGCATCTGGTCGAGGCGAACGATCTGCTCCAGCCGCTTCTGCGGGGTTCGCTGCATCTTGCCTTCGAGGTCTTCGACGAGGTTGAGCTCGGGGTCCTGACTATCGGTCAATGCAAGGGCAGCGGCAGCTTCGAGCTCAGCGGCCTCGGCCGCCTCGGTCTGCTCCTGCGCCGCACGATGGGTCAGGATGCCGTTGACCGCAGGCCGCAGCCCGAACCAGACCAGCATCGAGGCGACGGCCAGAATTGTCACCGCGTTGATGACGCTGCCGAGTTGCTTGTTGATCATCTCGACGAAGCTGATCGGCGGCACCGGCGCGAGCTCGCGCGAGCCTTCGATGAAGTCGACCGCAGTGACCTGGATCTGATCGCCGCGCGCCTTGTCCAATCCGCCCGCGGTCGCCGCAAGCTGGCTGATCTCGGCGAGCTTGCTGTCGACGATGGCCTGGTTGCTCTTGTCGCCGAGATCGGCGACGAGCCGCCCGCGGTTGACCAGGACGGCGATGAAGAGCTTCTTGACCGCATAGCCGTCGCTCACCGTCGTCGTGGTCTTGGAGGAGACCTCGAAATTGGTGACGTCCTCGCGACGCTGCTTGTCCTCGCTGGAGTTCTTGGTGCCGCCGCCGTTGACCTGCTGGTCCGGAAGATTCTGCTGCACTGTGGTCGGCGTCGAGCGATCCGCGTTCTGTGACTTCTCGTTTTCGCGGACGTTGCGGACGGAACGCTCGGCGCGCGTCTCCGGGTCGTAGACGGTCTCGTTGGTCTGCCGCTTGTCAGTCGAGAGCTGCGGCGCGACGCTGACCTCGAAATTGTCCAGGCCCAGATAGGGCGTCAGCGCCTTGCGGATGTTTTCCTGCACCATCCCGCCGACCGTCTTCTGGAGGCTCGCCATCTTGGTCGGCGCGGCGCTGGCTTCGTCCTCCTCGGCCAGCAGCATCGTGCCGTCGGCATCGAGCACGGTCACCTTGTCACGCGTCATGCCGGGAATGGCGGCCGCGACGAGATGGCGAATCGATTGCGCGGTGCGCGCCTCGATCGCGCCGTCGGTGCGCAGCACGACCGACGCCGACGGCGGCTGCTGCGTGGCGCGGAACGAACCGCGCACCGGCATCACGATATGCACCCGCGCTGCCTTGACACCCTTCATCAACTGCACGGTCCGGGCGATCTCACCCTCGAGCGCGCGAAGCTTGGTGACCTCCTGCATGAACGAGGTCAGGCCGAGCGATCCGATCTTGTCGAACAGCTCATAGCCGGAATTGGCGCTGGTCGGCAGCCCCTTCTCGGCCAGCAACATCCGCGCCTGCATGGTCTGGCTCGGCCGCACCGAGACGGTATCACCGGCCGCGTTGACGTCGAAGTTGATGTTCTGCTCGCGCAGCGCGGCGCCGATGCGCGTCACGTCTTCGCGGGCGAGGCCGGTATAGAGAGGCTCGAATTCGGGCCGGCTCAGATAATAGGCACCGCCGACGACGGTGACGAGGACGGCGAAGCCGATCAACCCCAAGGCCATCAGACGTCGCGGCCCGAGTTCCAGCAGATTGTTGAGCAGCTGCTGTAGCTGCGCGCGACTGAGCATATGACCTCGTACCAATGCGAACGTAGACGACACTCCGCTGCGAACCTTGTCTGAAGGTTGCGTGAGGACACGAACGTGTCAGTTCGCTTTCGAGGCGTTGCAATTTTGCAAGAGCTTTGGGTGACGCAATCAGTTCAGTGGCAACAAACGGACGATCGGGCGCATGGCCGCGAGATCGACTGCGGCATGTTGCATGAAGTCTGGCGTCGGGAGGTCAATTGCGGGCACGTCTTGTGCCACCAAATCCGCCGGTCATGGCGGAGGCCGTGCTCCCTTGGGAGCACGGCCAATTTCAAAGCCGAAGCTTACCGGAACAGCGACAGGATGCTCTGGCTGTTCTGGTTGGCGATCGAGAGCGCCTGAACACCGAGCTGCTGCTGGGTCTGGAGGGCCGCCAGGCGGGTGGACTCCGCATTCATGTCGGCGTCGACGAGCTGGCCGACACCGCGGTCCACGGAGTCCATCAAGGTCTTGACGAAATCCGTGTTGGTCGAGATACGGTTCTTGACCGCGCCGAGATCGGCGGCGGCCGAGGCCACCGAGTTGATCGAAGCGGTGACTTGCGCGATGTAGCCATCGAGCGTGGTCTGGTCAGCCGTCGAGTCGGTCAGCGAGGTGATGTCGATCGTGTCGACCGACGCACCGCCGCTCACGGTATCCAGAATGCCGCTCTGGCTGCTGGTATAGAGCGAATAGTTGGCGATCGTCAGACCGATGGAACCGATGGTGGGCGTGCCGCCAACACGAGAGTACGACGACACCAGGTTGAACGTCGCCGGCGTGGTCGCGGTTGCGCTCAGCCAGTTCACTCCGTTGAAGGTCGCCGCATTAGCGGTACCCTTCATCTGCTGCTGGATCTGAGTGATGTCCGCCTGGATCTTGGTCCGGTCGATACCGGCGGTCTTGGCTTCGACCAGCAGCGCCTGAAGCTTGGTCAGGCCGCCGGTGCTGTCACCAACAACCGCGGTCAGAGCGGTATATTCGGTGTCGACGGTCGCGGCCGACAGACCGAGCGAGTCGGAGACGGCGGAGAGCGCGGCGTTGTCGGCGCGCATCGACGTCGCGATCGACCAGTAGGCGGCGTTGTCCGAAGCGGTCGAGACGCGCTGGCCGGTCGAGATCCGGTTCTGCGTGGTGGAGAGTTGCGTGCTGATGTTCCGGAGGGTCTGCAGCGCGGTCATTGCAGAGGAGTTGGTGAGGAGACTAGAACCCATTTTGATGTCCCTTTGAAGATTGGATTGAGTTTGGGGACATACCGGGCTTGCACCGGTACGACAGGGCGGCGTCATGCCTTTGGGCCGCGGAAAAGCGGGTGAGGGGCCCAATCTGTCGTAGCGGCAACGTTAGCGGGCGAAGCTTGTGCGAGGCTTGTGGCCCTGTGCCCCGGCCGCAACAGGGCGGCCAAAATTACGGCGCGCGCAGCGTCACATCAAAATGAAAGGGCCGCGCTTCGCGAGAAGCGCGGCCCTCCCCGGATTCTTTGAAGCTTAGCGGAACAGCGACAGGATGCTCTGGCTGCTGTTGTTGGCGATCGAGAGCGCCTGAACGCCGAGCTGCTGCTGGACCTGAAGAGCCGCCAGGCGGGTGGACTCCTGGTTCATGTCGGCGTCGACGAGCTGGCCGATACCACGATCCACCGAGTCCATCAGGGTCTTCACGAAGTCCGTGTTGGTCGAGATGCGGTTCTTGACGGCGCCGAGATTGGCGGCCGCCGAGGCCACCGAGTTGATCGCACCGGTGACCTGCGCGATGTAGCCATCGAGCGTGGTCTGGTCAGTAGCCGAGTCGGTCAGCGTGGAGATGTCGATCGTGTTGACCGACGCACCGCCGCTCACCGTATCCAGGATGCCGTTCGTGCTGCTGGTATAGAGCGAGTAGTTGGCAACGGTCAGGCCGATGGAGCCCGTGGTCGGCGTGCCGCCGACGCGCGAGTACGACGACACGAGGTTGACGGTCGTCGGCGTGGTCGCCGTTGTGCTCAACCAGTTCACACCGTTGAAGGTCGCCGCATCGGCCGTACCCTTCATCTGCTGCTGGATCTGGGTGACGTCCGCCTGGATCTTGGTGCGGTCGATACCGGCAGTCTTGGCTTCGACCAGCAACGATTGGAGCTTGGTCAGGCCGCCGCTGCTGTCGCCCACAACTGAGGTCAGAGCGGTATATTCGGTGTCGACGGTCGCGGCCGACAGACCGAGCGAGTCGGAGACAGCGGAGAGCGCGGCGTTGTCGGCGCGCATCGACGTCGCGATCGACCAGTAAGCAGCGTTGTCCGAAGCGGTGGCCACGCGCTGGCCGGTCGAGATCCGGTTCTGCGTGGTGGAGAGTTGCGAGCTGACAGACCGCAGGGTCTGGAGCGCGGTCATGGCAGTCGAGTTCGTGAGAAGGCTTGACATTGCGAATGTCCCTTTGATGTACGCGTTACATTTTCACTGGGGGACATACCGGGCTTTCACCGGTACGGAGGGGCGGCATCATGCCTTTGGACTGGAGTGGGTGGGGTCCAACCCGCCGTGACGCATTGCTAGCACGCCGAAACTTGCTCGCAGATTAAGATCGGCTTGAATTTCGCAGCGATATCATATGGTTAATATTACTTTTCGCTAACCATAACCAGCCCGTCGGCCGAGCTGCTGCTGTTACGAGAACGACCGCACCAGGCCTGACGCCAGCAGGTTCCAGCCATCGATCAGCACGAAGAACAGCATCTTGAACGGCAGTGCGAGGATCGTCGGCGGCATCATCATCATGCCCATCGACATGGTCAGTGTCGCCACGATCATGTCGATCACCAGGAACGGCAGGATGATGAGGAATCCGATCTCGAACGAGCGCCGCAGCTCGGAGATCATGAAGGCCGGAATGATGACGCGCATGTCGATGCGCTTGTCGTCGAACTTCCTGCGAAAGCTTTCCGCGGCGAGCGACTCGAACGTCTGAAGATCCTTGTCGCGGACATGCGCCAGCATGAACTCGCGGAACGGGTCGCTGATCTTCAGATAAGCCTCTTCCTCCGAGATCTCGTTCTTCATCAATGGCTGGACGCCGGTCTCCCAGGCGCGGTCGAAGGTCGGCGCCATGACGTAGAAGGTCATGAACATCGCAAGGCTGATCAGAACGAGATTCGGCGGCGTCGTCTGAAGGCCGAGACCGGCGCGGAGGAACGACAGCGCGACGGCAAACCGCGTGAAGCTGGTCATCATGATGAGCAGCCCCGGTGCGACCGACAGCACCGTCAGCAGCGCCATCAGCTGGATGATGCGGCCGCTGGTCGAGCCGTTGCCCGGCGGCAGCAGCGAGTTGAGGTCGGGAATCTGGGCGAACGCCACCTCAGGCAGTACGACCAGCAGCAACGCGAGCAGCAAGACTCTCAATTTCACTGGATCACCAACGTCTCAATGATCAATTCCCGGACCTTCCCGGACGAGCGGATGTTGGCGCGTTCGGACAGGTCGTCGCGCAGATGCTGGAGCCCGCGCGACCCCTCGAACTGCGTGACCGTCGCGGACCGCAAGTACGTGACGATGTCCTCGCTGATATGGGCGGCGAGAATACCGGCGTCCTCGTCACTCATGCTGTCGGTCACCATGGAGGCCTCGACCCGGGCCCAGTTGTTCGCCGGCGCGCCGAGGTTGGTCACGATCGGAGACAGCTTTCGAAGCCGGGCGCTGCCGGCGTAGCTCGACGCCAGCGGCGGCGGCGTGGCGCCCTTCCTTGCGTCGGCGACGCGTTCGGCGGTCGCGAGCAGGTGCAAGCCCGCAACCGCGCCCACACCAATCGCGATCAGGGTCAGCACGACGATGGCGGCGATCAGGCGCATGACGCCCCCTGCCCCCGCGACACTTGAGCCTCAGAACGGTGCAACGGCGTCATAGATCCGATGTCCCCATCCAGGCTGCTGCACGTCAGACAGATTTCCGCGACCGCCATAGGACACGCGCGCCTCGGCGATCTTCTCGTAGGAGATGGTGTTTGTTCGCGAAATATCGCGTGGACGCACGATGCCTCCGACGTTGAGCACGCGCATCTCCGTGTTGATACCGAACTCCTGCGAACCGCTGATCATTATATTTCCGTTCGGCAACACATCGGTGACGATGGCGGCAATGGAAAGCTTGATGTCCTCGGAGCGATCGATCTGGCCGTTGCCCTTGATCTGGGTGTTGGTGTTGAGGTTGGCATTGGTCTGGCCCTTGTCCTGCCATCCTGCGGCGTCCATCAGCCAGTTCAGCCCGAACTGAATCTGCGAATCGCGCGAGCGGTCCGTCTTGTTGTCGAGCTTGGCCTTGTCCTGCATCGAGATGATCACCGTCACGACGTCGCCAACGCGCCGGGCACGGGGATCGCGGTAAAGATCAGTGCCGTCATCCCAGGTCGAGCGATAGCTGACGGGCGTGTGCATGCGGGGCGTCACCGGGATCGGATCGGTCGGTGTCCTCAGCCCGCTGCCCACGGGCGACAGTTTCGGGCCCGTCAGGAGTTCTGCCGGATCATGGGAGCATCCAGCCAAAAACACGAGCGACGTCACGAGCGACAGGATGAGGATCGGCTTCTTCATCTACTTGGTCTTTCCGTCATCCACGCGACGCATTCCACCGAGCAGGTCGGCGAGATGTGCTGCGCGCCCGGTCTCCATCTCATTGAAGATCGCGCTCGAGCTCCTCGGGCTGAGCTTTGCGAGCACGGCGGCGGCCGTCTCGTCGGCCATGCCGGCGATCTGGGTGGCGGCAGCGTCCGGCTTCATGCGCGAATAGATCTCGACGACGCTCGCTTCGGCCTTCTTCAGGAAGTCGTCGCGCAGCACCATCCACTTCTCGTATTCGGCCCGCTTGGCCTCGACTTCGGCAATCCGCTCCCGCAGCTGAGTCTCGGCCTTCTCCAGTTCCTTCAGCTGCCAGGCCAACCTGGCGTCGACGGCGGGATCAGCGACGTTGCTACAGAACAGCGCGACTTCGTTGTCCGCGGGCGCGGCGGCCTGGGCTGGCGCCGGCTTCGGCGGCGCCGTGACGCTGCCGGATTTGGCCGGGCGCACCGGTGCCGGTGCTGGCGCCGGAGGGGGCATCTCCGAGGTCGGCACCGCACCGGTGATCGCAGGGCCAGAGTCTTCGGCCGCCCAGGCCGTTGCCCGTACATTGTTGCTCGGAATCGACGTGACCGGTGCGTTCGGCTTCTGCGGCCCGGGCGCGCGTGCGCGCGCGAAGGAGAGCAGGTTGAGCGGCTTCGACGGCTTCGCCTCGTCCAGTGCCAGCACGGGCGAGGCGCTCGCCAGCGCGGACACTGCGACCAGGAGGAGGACTTGCGCTTTGTGATCCAGCTTCAACATCGGGCCGCGTGCGATTCTCGGTCAGGACCAGAGCATTGAGCGACCAAGCTTGCACGACGCTTGTGCATCATTGGACGATGACTTCAGCCTGGAGCGCGCCGGCCGTCTTGATCGCCTGGAGAATCGCGATGATGCCGGACGGCTTCAGTCCGATCTGATTCAGCCCGCGCACGAGGCGCTGGAGATCGACGCCGCTCAGGATCGCCACTTGCGATCCGGCCTCGTTGGCCTCGACCACGGTCTGCGGCACGACCACCGTCTGGCCTTGCGAGAACGGTGCCGGCTGCGACACCACCGGCATCTCCGTGACGCGGACTGTCAAATTGCCGTGGGTGACGGCAACGGTCGAGATTCGCACGTCACGTCCGATCACCACCGTGCCGGTGCGTTCATTGATCACCACCCGTGCCGGCGTGTCGGGCTCGACGGTCAGCTCGCCGATTTCGGCGAGGAAGCGGACCGGGCCGATGTAGCGCGGCTTGGACAAGACGACCGTCCGGTAATCGCGCTCGAAGGCGATCTGGGCACGGTAGCGGCCGCCGGCATAGCGGTTGATGGCGTCGAGGATTCGGGTTGCGGTGACGAAATCGGGATTCTTGAGCTCCAGCACCAGGAATTCCATCTCATGGAGACTTCCCTGCACCTCGCGCTCGACCAGCGCACCATTTGGAATGCGGCCCGCGGTCGGCGTGCCCTGGCTGACATTCTGGGCCTGGCCACCGACGCTGTAACCGGCGACCGTGACCGCTCCTTGCGCCACTGCATAGACTGCGCCATCAGCCGCGCGCAACGACGTCATCACCAGCGTGCCGCCGAGCAACGAAGTCGCATCTCCCAGCGACGACACCGTCACGTCCATCCGTTCGCCGGGTCCGATCGAGGGCTGCAGGTCCGCGGTCACCATTACGGCGGCGACGTTGCGCGTGCGCAGCGTCGTCGGCCGCGTCGGGTTGGTCGTGCTGGTGGTATCGTTCCTGACATTGATGCCCATGTTCTCGAGCATCGACTGGAGCGACTGCTCCGTGAACGGTGCGTTGCGCAGCGTGTCGCCGGTACCATTCAGACCGATGACGAGGCCGTAACCCACGATCTGATTTTCGCGCAGCCCCTTGATGTCCGCGATATCCTTGATGCGGACGGCGGCCTGGGCGCTGGCGGCGGAAACGATGAGGAGCAGCGCGATCAGGAATCTGGTCATGACCCGTCCGCGACCTTGACGGTACCATCCGGCTGGACGATGGCCCTGATGATCACGCCAGTATCGGTGTTCCGTACCGTAATGAGCGCGCCCGGCGCACCGGCTTGCATGGCAGCGCCATAGGTCACGATCGACAGGCCGGAGTCCTCGACCACGACCTTGACCATGGCGCCGCGGGCGATAGTCCAGGGATCCTCCACCGCGTTGGTCGGAATCGGCTGGCCCGGTAGCAGCGCCCGCCGCGCCATGCGGCCGACGAGAACCTGACGCCCTTCGATGAACATGGCGACGCCGAGCACGTTCGGCGCAAAGGCGCGCTCGGTGATCATGTCGTCCCTGATCAGGTCGCCGGCGCGGATCGACACGGCCGGCACGGGAAGCCGGCGCTCGTCCGCCGCGGCGAGCCGCGCGGAGACGAGAACCAGCAGCGCGGCGGCCAACCCGCGCGCGATCAGGCCCACCCTGTTCAACATCGACACACCGGAACTAGCGACTGAGATTCTTCGACACCGTCTGCGCCATCTCATCCGACGCCTGGATGACCTTGGCATTCATCTCATAGGCGCGCTGCGCCGAGATCAATTCGGTAATTTCCTTGACGGGATCGACGTTCGAGGCCTCGAGATATTGCTGATTGATCTTGCCATAGCCGGCATCGCCCGGCAGCCCGACGACGGGTGTGCCCGACGCCGTGGTCTCGCGATAGAGATTGCTGCCCAGCGGTTCGAGGCCCGCCTCGTTGGCGAAGTTGGCGAGATTGAGCTGGCCGATTTGCCGCGGGTTCACTTCCGTGTCCAGCTTGGCAAACACCTGTCCGGTCTGGTTGACCGTGACCTGCACCGTGTTCTGAGGCACTGTGATCGAGGGATCCAGCAGGTAGCCGTCCATCGTGACGAGCTGGCCGTTGGCATTGGTGTTGAACGAGCCCGCGCGGGTATATTGCACCTCGTTGTTCGGACCGAGCACCTGAAACCAGCCCCGGCCGTTGATCGCCATGTCGTAGGGATTGCCGGTTTGCGTCAGCGCGCCCTGGATGTGCAGCTTGCGGATGGCGGCCGACTTGACGCCGAGACCGAGATTGGCGCCTTCCGGAATCGGCGAGGAGCCATTAACGTTCGCGACGCCCTGCATGCGGTCCATCTGGTAGAACAGATCGGTGAATTCCGCACGCGCCCGCTTGTACGACGTCGTGTTGATGTTGGCGATGTTGTTCGCGATGACCTCGATATTGGTCTGCTGGGCATTCATGCCCGTGGCCGCGATGGCGAGCGATTTCACAGTGTGATTCCTTCAGATCAAATCGACATACGAACGACTTCTTGGTAGGCCTGCACGACCTTGTCGCGAACCGCGACCGCCGTCTGCAAGGCCTGCTCGGCCGACATCAGCGCCTCGACGACCTTGCGCGTCGATTCCTTGCCCTGCATCGCCGAGATCGACGCCGCCTCGCCTGTCTTCAGCGTACCGATCGCATCGGTGGTCACCTGTTTCATCACGGAATCGAAGCCGACGTCGTCGCCGGACTGGACCGTGGGCGTCGCCGCAGGCGCAATGGCCTGCGTTTCGGTCGCGCGCGACGCCGCCTGTCCTGCGGTGATCGCGGTGGATGAAATCGCCTCTAACATTGTCAGCTCCTCAGGAGATCGATGGTCATGCCGAGCATCGATCTCACCTGCTTCACGACCTGGAGATTGGCTTCATAGGACCGGTTGACTTCCCGCATGTCCGCCATCTCGATCATCATGTTGACGTTGGGCATCTTGACGTAGCCGGCCTTGTCGGCGGCGGGGTGTCCCGGATCGTACTCCACGCGATAAGGCGTGGTATCGACCCCGATCTCCTTGACCTTCGCCAGCTGCGTGCCCGAAGCCCGGTCCATTGCGGCATCGAAGGTGATCGTCTTGCGCTGATAGGGATCCGATCCAGCGGCGCGTCCGGTCGAGCTCGCATTCGCGAGATTTTCGGAGACGACGCGCATGCGGGTTGATTGCGCCTCGAGCCCGGAGCTTGCGACCGTCAGTGAAGCCTGTAGAGCATCCAGCATATCAATTCACCTCAGGTCTTCGCGCTGCTCAGGACCATGCGGTTGAACGACCGCACGATCGCCGAATTCATCGAGTAGTCGCGGTTGACGTCGCTGCCCTTGATCATCTCCTGCTCGAGGCTGACGGAGTTGCCGGAGTGAACCACATCCCAGCTATCCTTCTTCGCGGTCGCCCGCGTGTCGGTCTCGGTCGGGGAGAGCTGCATGTGCGTCGGCGATGTCGTCGCCAGCCTGACCGGCATTCCGTCGAGCACCTTGTTGAACGGCTCGACGTCGCGCGCCTTGAAGCCCGGCGTATTCGCGTTGGCGACGTTGGTGGCGATGGTCGATTGACGAAGCTCGAGCCAGCGCGCCTGCGATGATGCGAGTTCGAAGAGATAAAGCGGTCCCACGGCAGTCCCATTCTGGTCTGTTCGGAACAACCCTAGGGCTGCAAGCTTTCCCCAGGCTGATGCAGGGAACGCCGTCCTCGGAAATCTACTGAACCTTCTCAGCTCGCGGCGATTGCTTCGACTGGAGGAAGTAGATGATCTCGGCGACGGGCCGGAAGAACTCGGACGGAATGACTTGGTCGACCTGCACCGCCTCGTAGAGGGCGCGCGCGAGAGCCTTGTTCTCGATCACCGGGATCTTGTTCTGCTCGGCGACTTCGCGGATCTTCAGGGCAATCACGTCCATGCCCTTGGCCACCACGAGCGGCGCCGCGCTTTCTTCGCGGTTGTAGCGCAGCGCTATCGCGAAATGCGTCGGGTTAGCGATCACCAGCGTCGCGCGCGGCACGGAGGCGATCATCCGCTGACGAGACCGATCGCGCGCCAGCGAACGCAGTCGCGCCTTGATCAGCGGATCGCCTTCCGCCTGCTTGTGCTCGTCCTTGATCTCCTGCCTGGTCATGCGCAGTTCGCGCCGCCAGTGGAAGCGCGCCCAGGCGAGATCGATCGCAACCAGCACGATGGTCGCGATGCAGATCGCCGAGACGATCCGCATTGCGATGGTGAGAATCATCTCCGGCAACGCCACGGGATCGGTGTACATCGCCTCGAACGCCCTCGCTTCCGACGAGCGGAGCACGAAGGCGACGACTGCGGTCACCGACACCAGCTTGAAGAGCGATTTTGCAAATTCCACGAGGCCCTGAGAACCGAAGAGCCGGCTCCACCCGCTCACTGGGGAGATTCGCGAAAGGTCTGGCATGATGCGCTGGAGCACTAGAGTGGGCGCGTTTTGCAACAGCGACGCTGCCAATCCGAACACGGCCATGGTGACGACCAGTGGCACCAGGAATCGCAATGCCTCGAGGCCCACCACAATGAGGAGGTTCTGCGCGTCCGCCGCGTTGCGGAGACGGAAGCCATCGGGATCGTCGAGAAAGCTCTTCAGGGTCGGCGTCAATTGCTGCACGCCCTGACCGATCAGGAACATCTGGATCACCATCAGCGCCGCCATCGAGGCGAAAATGGAAGCCTCCCGAGAGACCGGAATTTTGCCCTGTTCGAGCGCATCGCGGACTTTCTTCTCGGTCGGCTCTTCTGTCTTGTTCTCCTGGTCGGATGATTCTGCCATGCCCGTTCAGCGGTCAGCGGAAGACCAGCTCATCCTCCTGTTCGGGGTTGAGCTCGATTTCACCCTTCTCTGCGAGGTCGAGCGCGAGGTCGGTGATCACGCGGCGGGCTTCCAGCACGTCGCGCTGGTTCGACGGCTCGCCGATGGCCAGCTCGTGCTCGACGACGCGACGGACGCGCGAGGCGACCGAGGACAGGATCAACTCGCGGAAGTGCTTGTCGGTCCCCTTCAGGGCGATGACGATGCGGTCGGTCGGCACCTGATCGAAGATCATGGTGCGCGCCTTCGGCGTCAAATTGATCACGTCGTCGAAGGTGAACAGCAGTTCCTTCAGTACCTCCGCCGACTTCGGCCGTTTCTCCGACAGGCTCTTCAGCATGTCCTCAATGTGGCCGCGCTCCATCTTGTTGATGATGTCGGCGACACGTGCGTAGGTGTCCGCGCCGAGGTTACGGGCGAAGTTCAGCGTCAGGTCTTCATGCAGCGTCTTCTCCAGAACCCTCATGGCATCGTCGACGATCGGCTTGAGGCTGAGCACGCGCCGCATCAGTTCGTTGCGCAGGCTCGATGGCAACTGGCTCATGACCTTGGCAGCGCAGGACGGCTTGACCTTGGACAGGATGAGTGCGGCGGTCTGCGGATGCTCCTTGGAAAGATAGCTCGCGAGCGAGTTTTCCGACACCGACGAGACGCGGTCCCAGACCGATCGGCTCGAATTGCCGAGCAGGTCCGACATGATCGCCGAGACCTGGTCGGCCGGAAGCACGTCGCCAAGCACGGCCTCGAGGCCACCGAGGGTGCCGAGGATGTTGGCGCCCATCGAGAATTGCTGCGCGAACTCCTCGACGATCCCCTCGAGCTCTTGCGCGGTGATCGGCCGCAGCTCGGCTGCGGCCTTGGTGACGATACGGATCTCCTGCGGCTCGAACTGCTGGAGCACGCTCGCAGCCGCCTGTCGGCCCATGGCCAGCAGGAGCGCCGCGACCTTTTCCGTTCCACCCAGCGTGGCAACGCCTCGCTGCTTGATGGGAGCGATGCCGACCTGTGCCGCCATGGTCAGGTATCACCCTGCCCCAGCGGTCCGACAATCTCGGTCAGCGAGACGCCGAAGCGGGAATTGTCCTCTTCGACGACGACGACCTCGCCGCGGGCGACAACGCGCCCGTTGACCACGACGTCGACGGGCTCGCCGACCCGGTGATCGAGCGGGACTACGGCGCCACGACCGAGCTTCATCAAATTCGCCACCGGGATGGTCGCCGAACCCAACACCACCTGCATGGTGACGGGGATGCGCAGGATGGCATCGACATTGGCGAACTTGCCGGTCTCCTCCGCGGTGCGCGCGGCAATCTCCGCCAGCCGCTCCAGCGGAGACGTATCGGTATCTCCCGATACAGATGCAGATTCATAGTCGAAGGATTGCGCCATTTGGTATCGCCTCTTGGTATTTCCGCTCCCGGAGCGCCGCGACGTTCCGATGGTAAATTTCCGTCAGTCCCGATCCTAATGCTTGTTCGCGTCGGCACCGTTCGCGGTCGCGGCCGGAGCGAGCCCACTTCGCGCATCGAGCGCCGCGATCGCCTCGTGGGCCTGATCGATCTTCGTGCTCAGCACGTTGGCGAGCCGACCGAGATTCGCGGTGGAGTCGTGCGCCGCAGTGATGACCGTATCAAAGGCGCCTGCCGTCTCGTGGACGATGGTCGAGAATTCGCCCTGGTAGCTGCGCAGCCGCGCCAGCTCGCGGTGCATCTTGGTCACCCGTATGCTGGTGAAGCCGAGTGCGATCAACAGCACGGCATCAACGAGATAGGATATCATCGACGAACTCCCGCTTCTGATCGACGGGATCTGCCACCTGCATGGCGTAATAGCCATCAAGCTGGCCGATCTGGCACCAGAACAGCACTTGGTTGTTGCTTTCGAGCCGCGCCAGCGTACGCGGCGTCGCCTCGAGCTCGAGAACCTGCCCGACATGGAACTTCACGACGTCGCCGAGCGACACCATCTTCTCGTCGAGCACGGCGCTCAACGTCACCTCGGTCCGGTGAACCTCACTCTCCATCTGCTCGCGCCAGCGCGGATCGGCCGCACGGCCGTCACTGACGACGACGGTTGCGAGCTTCTGCCGCAGCGGATTGAGCGCGGAGTGCGGGATGATGAGGAACATCTGGCCGCCGCGGTAGAGCGCCTGCAACATGATGTTGGCACAGATCGACATGTTGCCGCTCCGACCGATCGCCAGCGAGGCCATCGCGGTCTCGACCCGTTCCACGCGAAAGGTCACGTTGGAGGTGCCGGCAAACGCGGATTGCAGCGCCTTGGCGAAACGCTCGAACAGCGCCTGGACCAGGCGAATTTCGATGTTCGAGAAGGAGCGCTCGACGTCCATCGGCGGCTCGGCGCCGTCCGAACCGAACATCGCCTCGACCATCGTGAAGACGAAATCGCGGTCCAGAACCATCAGAATCCTGGAGTCCCACTGCTCGGCGTAGAGCACGGCCGCGACCGCATTGGCTTCGTAGTCCTTGATGATGTCGCCGACGCGCCCGTTGGTGATGCCGTTGACGGAGAAGTAGCAAGGCGTACCCGCCATCGGCTGGAGGCTGTCGATGCACGACGCCGCCATGCGATCGAAGATCACATTGAGCATCGGCATACGCTCGATCGAGATGCCGGCCGCATCCAGCAGGTAGTTCGGCAGCTGCTTCCGCTGATCGACGTCGAGGTCTTCCATCATCATGCGCGTGCAGCCTTCGGTTCGGCCTCAGTCACGACAGCCTTCGGCCCGGCAATCGTCTCGTTCTCGACGACGTCGATCGACGGCCGCTCGGTGCTGGCAATCATCTTGCGGCCATGCTCGACCGCGATCTGCGGCATGGCGCCGTTCATGAAGGCAAGCAGCGTCTGCTTGACGATGATGTAGGGCCGGCAGCGCTTCTCGCGCGTCATCTTGACCTTCATCGCGAAGGGAGAAATGATGCCGTAGGACAGGAAGATGCCGGCGAAGGTGCCAACCAGCGCCGCGCCGATGAAGCCGCCCAGGAGCTTTGGCGACTGATCGAGCGCCCCCATGGCCTTGATGACGCCAAGCACCGCAGCGACAATCCCGAGCGCCGGCAGCGCCTCCGACACCACCACGAGCGCATGATAGGGCGACAACTTGCTCTTCACGATGGTGTGGATTTCCTCGTCCATCAGCGCCTCGATCTCGTGCGTGCGCGCATTCCCCATGATGATGAGGCGGACATAGTCGCAGATGAACTGGAGCAGCGATGCATCCCCGAGCACACTCGGGAACGCCTTGAAGATCTCGGAGGACTGGGGGTCGTCGATATGCGCTTCCACCTCGTTGCGGCCCTTGCCCCGCAACTCGCGCATCAGCGCGTGGAGCGCGCCGAGCAGATCGAGATAATAGCGCTCACCGGGCACCGCGCCGGTGACGGCCTGCATGCACGCAAGCCCGGTATCCACGACCACCTTCCACGGATTGGCCATGATGAAGGTGCCGGCCGCGGTGCCCATGATGATCACGAACTCCCACGGCTGCATTAGCACGCCCAGATGCCCGCCCATGGCGGCAAAACCGCCAAGCAGCGCCGCTACCGTGATGACGATCCCCACGAAACTGCCCAACGCGCCGCTCCATCACCGATCCCATCGGGAATATCTAGCCGGCGACGCTTGCGCGAGGCTGGCTTCGGCGTCGCCAGCCCCGCGCAAGCAATTGGCGGCAGCTTGGGACGATGTCGCAACGGCGGCCAGAGGGGCGCGTGCCATGCTATCCACCATCGCGGACTACACCAGACTGACCAAGGACATGGGCAAGTCGATGACGCAGGTGGCGCAGGAGCCGGACGTCAGCCGCGACACCGACTACTTCCTGAGCCATATCGGCAACGTGAAGACGATCGACGACTTCCTGGGTGACTATCGGCTCTACTCCTACGCAATGAAGGCCTATGGCCTCAGCGACATGACTTATGCCAAGGCGTTCATGCGGAAGGTGCTGACCGAGGGCGTCACGGACAAGGACGCCTTCGCCAATAAGTTGAGTGACACCCGCTACCGGGACTTCGCCACGGCCTTCAATTTCGCCGCCAACGGCGCCAACGCGACCCAGACCACCGCAGCCACGACCGGCACGGCCACCCAATATGTCACGCAGACGATGGAGCAGAACGCCGGCGACCAGAACGAGGGCCTGCGGCTCGCACTCTATTTCACGCGCAAGGCCTCCTCGATCACGAGCCCCTACCAGATCCTCGCCGACAAGGCCCTGACCCAGGTGGTCCAGACCGCAATGGGCTGGTCGGCGACGATCAGCTCGTCCGACATCGACGCCCAGGCCAAGATGATCACGGACAAGATCGATCTCACCGATTTCCAGGACCCGACCAAGGTCACCAAATTCGTGCAGCGCTTCGCGGCGATGTGGGACGCGACCCAGGCCCAGAGCGACACTTCGACCAACCCGGCGCTGGTCCTGATCGGCGGCGCCTCGGCGTCGGTCGGCCTGGATACCGACATGCTCACGACACTTCAGAACATCCGGTTCAACAGGTAAGTCATGCAATCCGCTCTCTATGTGGGACTATCGGCGCAGGTCGCCCTCGAAAAGCGCCTCCAGACGATCGCCAACAACGTCGCCAACGTCAACACGTCCGGCTTTCGCACCGACGTGGTGAAGTTCGAGACCGTGCTGTCCAAGGCGGGCGCGAACCCGGTCGCGTTTTCCTCGCCCGGCGACAACATCATTTCGCGCGAGCCCGGCAATATCACCGAGAGCGGCAACCCGCTCGACGTCGCCGTGGTCGGACAGGGCTTTATTGCCTTCGCCGGCCCGAATGGCACGGTCTATACCCGCGACGGCCGCCTCCAGATCGCCGCCAACGGCGACCTTCAGACGGTGTCGGGTTTCCCCGTCATCGATTCCGGCGGCGCGCAGATCACGCTCGACCCGAACGGCGGACCGGTCTCGATCTCGCGCAGCGGCGCGATCACCCAGGACAACAACGAGATCGGCACCATCGGCCTGTTCAACATTCCCGCTGACGCCAATCTCGACCGCTACGGAAATTCCGGCGTCACGCCCGACCGGCCTGCGACCGCCATCGCCGATTTCACCCGGGACGGCTTCAAGCAAGGCTATGTCGAGGGCTCCAGCGCCAATCCGATGATGGAATTGACGAAGCTGATGTCGGCCTCGCGCGCCTTCGACGGCACCAATTCGCTGATCGAGGGCACCGAGAGCGAGCTCAACAACGCAATCCGGACGCTGGGCGATCCCAGCAAGTAGACTGCGCGTCGCGCGTAATTTGGGTGGACGGTTTCCTTGAACGCTCTTCGGCAACTTGAGTGGGCGCTGCTGGAGCTCCAGCAGAGCACGCCGCTTGCAAGCGTCAGTGGCGCGATCTCCGAGATCGCGCCGACGCATTTCCGCGTCTCCGGCCTGTCGCGCTTCGTCAGGCTCGGCGAGCTGATCGGCGTCAATTCGGGCGGCAAGCCCCAGATCGGCGAGGTGATCCGGATCGACAGCGAGGGCATCGTCGCGAAACCGTTCGATCGGCAATTCGCCGGCGGCCTCGGTTCGGTCGCCTACCGGATGCCGCCCCTGTCGTTCGCGCCGGATCCAAGCTGGAAGGGCCGCGTCATCAATGCGCTCGGCGCGCCGCTGGACGGACAGGGCCCGCTCACCCCGGGATCGCGGCCCGTTTCCGCGGAGACCGAGGCGCCGCCGGCGATGAAGCGGGCACGCGTCCACAAGCCGCTGCGCACCGGCGTCCGCGTCATCGATCTGTTCGCGCCGATCTGCGCCGGCCAGCGCGTCGGCATCTTCGCCGGCTCCGGCGTCGGCAAATCGACGCTGCTGGCGATGCTCGCCCGCAGCCAGGGTTTCGACACCGTCGTGCTGGCGCTCGTCGGCGAGCGCGGCCGCGAGGTGCGCGAGTTCATCGAGGACGTGCTCGGCAACGACCGCCACCGCTCCGTCACCATCGTATCGACCGGAGATGAAAGTCCGATGATGCGGCGGCTGGCGCCGAAGACGGCCATGGCCGTCGCCGAATATTTTCGCGACCGGGGCGAATCGGTCCTGCTCGTGGTCGATTCGATCACCCGCTTCGCCCATGCCGCCCGCGAGGTCGCGCTTGCCGCCGGCGAGCCCGCGGTCGCGCGCGGCTATGCGCCAACGGTCTTCACCGACCTGCCGCGCCTCCTGGAGCGTGCCGGGCCCGGCGAGGAGGGATCCGGAACGATTACCGGAATCTTTTCCGTGCTGGTCGATGGCGACGACCACAACGAGCCGATCGCCGACACCATCCGCAGCACACTCGATGGGCACATCGTGCTGAGCCGACACATCGCCGACCAGGCACGCTATCCCGCCGTAGACGTGCTGGCCTCGGTCTCCCGCCTCGCCCATAACGTCTGGGACCCCGAAGAGCGCGAACTGGTGAGCAAATTGCGCACCCTGATCGCCAAATATGAGGACACGCGCGATCTTCGCCTGATGGGCGGATATCAGTCGGGGCGTGATTCGGGCCTCGACCAGGCGGTCGACATGGTCCCGAGAATCTACAACGCAATGCGACAAGACGCCTCAGCCTCACCGAGCGCCGATCCGTTCCGCGAGTTGAGAGACATGCTCAAGGGCGACTAGCAGGGTGAGACGGCACGCGACATGCGCGCCTCGCATCTCGATCAGCGCGTGTCGTCGCGTTGCACGAACTGCGTATGCGTTTGATTGCCGCCGATGTTCACCACGCGAATCTCAGCCGTTCGGATGAGCCGTCGGCACGGTCGTGAGAACGATGTGTGGACCATACTTCGAATACAACGCTACAACAACCGCCGCGTGTAATCCGACCAAGTTCCCTTGGTGTTCCATTGGCGATTTCCGAAGCAGATCGCGCAAGTTGTGGATGACTTTCGCGATGCGCATCGCCTGTCGTGCACAAGCTTCGATCAATCTGCATCAACGGCGGACAACAATATGCGTGCAATCAAACCGTCGTAGAGTTGCGTGCATCTAGTCTGCTAGATCGCGCCATTGTATTCACCATCATGTGTCCCGCAGAGTGAGATTGTCTTGAACGTTACAATCGTCTGCAACGACATCCTGTCTCGAAAGAGTGTCTCTACTTGCTTTTGTTGAGAAGCTCATTCATCGTTTCGGCGGAAGATAAGAAACGTTTGCTTGCGACTTGAACTCAGGGGCTTCGGTTGAGCAACTCCGATCCATCGTCCGGTCGTGACGGCAACTCGGGCTCCCGTGCGACGACGCCGCGGTTGGTATGCCATCAGCGACGCGGCCTATCGCGCCGGATCCCACGGCGCCCGTCAGACCAAGTCAGGTTCCTTGCAGTCCACATCTTCGCACATGAGCCTGACACGGCGTGCTCATCGCACACCTCGATCTGTCTGGCGTCTCTCGCAGGATTCGCGCGCCATGGCGGAACGCGGCTTCGGGGCGCCGCAGACGTGATTCCCGGGGCGAGGTAGGAATTCATGCCGTTGGCACGTGAAGCAGTCGAGCTGCTGGTTCAGGCGGCCAGAGCCTGGTATTTCGAAGGCGATCAACACGGATTGCGCGATCGGGAGTGGATGGCGCTGCGTTTTCTCGGACGAGCCAACCGGTTCTCGCGCACACCGTCTGCGCTCGCCGGCTTCATCGGCGCCACCAGGGCGACCGCATCGCAGATCGTGAAGACCCTGGAGAGCAAGTCCTTCCTGGTCCGCAAGCCGTCGCAAGAGGACAAGCGTTCCGTCGTGCTCCACGTCACCCCACAGGGTGAGAAATGCCTGAACCAGCATGATCCGATCAACCATGTGGTGAATGCGGTCACAGCGCTCGGCACCGAGGAGTGCGTCAAGCTGCGCGACTCGCTCCGCGAGATCCTCAATCACCTCGATGCGGCCCATCAGCGGCTCGATGCCAGCATCTGCCGGGACTGCATGTTCCTGGCCGAGCGCAGCCCCGGCACGGCCAAGGGACGCGCCACGGCTGAATTCATGTGCCGGCTGTATCGCGCGCCTGTATCGCTCGACGAAACCGAGCTCCTCTGCACAAGTTTCGAGCGTACCCGCGACCGTCCGAAGATCGAGGAACACCTCGACCGCGCACGGGTGGCGAGCCAGGGGTGAGGCTGCGCGCAATATCCGGGTGAATATTGCGGGTAGAGCTTGCGGGAAATGTCGCAACGGCATCATTCTTTTGACCGACCACAGTATTGGCCCCGTCATCCTGAGGTGCGAGTAGCGCAGTGCATCTGCACTGCGCTGCGAGCTTCGAAGGATGGACGGCCGGGATGCAGCAGCGCGAGGCAACAGCGGGACCGTCCCCTTCGAGGGCCGCTGAAGAAGCGGCCACCTCAGGGTGACGGTGACGGATTGGCAATCGCTGCAACACCGATCCGTTCTCGAATCACGACAGACACGCCTTCGCATTCTCGCGGCTCATTTCGCCCGAGCTTTGCTTGATCTCTCCACCCTCTTATCCAAGAGGGCGCAGGGAAGGCCGGGTGCCGGCTGGCACCCACGGTCCGCTGTGCGCGGGTAGCGCAAAAGGAATTGCACAGCGGCATACAGGTGAAGCCGAACACACGGCCTTCCCTGCGCGATGGGTTGACGGCTTATGCCGTGCTCTCCCGGGAGCCGAGTTCGTTCTGGCCTCCCTCACCTTCGCGAAAGTCGCCGACACCGCGCCGGTTGACGCGAATGCCGCCTCCGCGAAAGCTTGACCGTAGCAACGACGGCCAGGACCACACGGTTTTGCCGTACGCGCGTTCGCTTGTTCGCCACAGAGCCCGACGGCGTGGTGCACACAGCCACCGAGATATTGGCGAGACGAACCATCAGCGCCGCTCGTCGGCGTGAAGCCTCGGGCTCACGGAGAGCAATCCGCCCTGCCCGCACATCTCACGCCCGACGCTGCTGCGTCCACCGCAAGCCCGGCACGCGAAAAATGACGACACATGATCGCCCCTCAAGGTCGAGCCGGGATGGCCGACAAATACGACAAATCCGAATTTCGGTAAAGTGGAATATATTTGCGCTCACGGCTTGACGGCCCCGCAGGTGTGTTGCCCGTCGGGCACCCATTAGCCGGGATACCCGGCGCCGCCTTGTATGCATTATCCCAGTTGCCATCGTGGGGGACTTTCCTTTAGATGCGCCCCAATCCGCCCCCGGATCATGGTCCCGGGCCCAAAAACCCGCAAAATTGTCAAGGGACGAAGCATGGCGCGCAACATTCTGATCCTCGGGGCTTCCTACGGCTCCCTGCTGGGCACGAAGCTGTTGATGGCCGGGCACAACGTGACCCTGGTCTGCCGCGCCAAGACCGCGGAGCTGATCAATCGCGACGGCACCGAGGTGCGCATCAAGCTGCGCGACGAAGCGGTGCACCGCGCCATCTTCTCGCGCGACCTGCCCGGCAAGCTGGATGCGGTGACGCCGGCCGATGTCGACCTCTCCCGTTACGATCTGGTCGGCCTTGCGATGCAGGAGCCGCAATACGCCAACCACACGGTCCGCGTTCTCATGATCAAGATCGCCGCGGCGAAGCTGCCGTGCCTCTCGATCATGAACATGCCGCCGCTGCCCTATCTGAAGCGGATCCCGGCGCTGGCGGACATGGATCTCGAGGAGGCCTACACCAATGCGCAAGTGTGGGAGCGGTTCGAGCCGGGGCTGGTGACGCTGTGCTCGCCCGATCCGCAGGCCTTCCGTCCGCCGGAAGAGGCAGCCAACGTGCTGCATGTCGGCCTGCCCACGAACTTCAAGGCCTCGGCCTTCGCCGACGACAAGCACAACAAGGTGCTGCGCGAGCTCGAAGCCGACATCGACGCGGTGACGCTCGCCGGACAGGATGTTCCGGTGAAGCTGAAGGTATTCGACTCACTGTTCGTGCCACTGGCGAAATGGTCGATGCTGCTCACCGGCAACTACCGCTGCATCACGCCGCACGAGCCGCAGTCGATCCGCGACGCCGTGCACGGCGATCTCGCGCGCTCGCAGACGATCTACGAGCATGTCGACGCGATCGCCCGCCGTCTCGGCGCCGATCCGCAGGACCAGGTGCCGTTCGCGAAATACGCCAAGGCCGCCGAAAGCCTGCTGAAGCCGTCATCGGCGGCGCGCGCGGTGGCGAGCGGCGCGCCCTTCATCGAGCGTGTCGACCTGCTGGTGAAGCTGATCTCGCATCAGATCGGCACGCCCAATGCGGAGATCGACCGCACGGTCGAGACGGTGGACCAGAAGCTGAACGAGAAGATCGTGCAGGGCGGTTCGGGCGCGCAATAAAAGCGCGCGCCGCATACTCGACTTTGGTCGTACGCGGCGGCGCATGACGCCGACGACGTGCGATTGCATCTCATCGATCACGCGATCGTGTCGTTTGCGCGTCCCACAGGCGCTCACCTGAAAATATCACAAGTGCGCGAGCCCAATGCATGTTGCGCATCATATCGCGGCGACGCGCGAGACCAAAGTGAGCCATTTCCGGGCGAATTGAGCCAAAGCAGATCAGGTTCCCGCTTGTGGCGGTGCAAACAACCTCTCGCTCGGACGTGCGCGATCCTTCATTTGCGCAAGCGCTGTATGCGCGTGCGTCGGGCTCGTTGTCTTGTCTCGCCAATGCGCGCGCGCAAGATGCTGTTGCCGAATATTTCCTCGGCCACGTCATGTCTTGGATACCCGTTCTCGAAAATGGATTCCAAAACTGGCGTTCGCCCGGCCGACAAAAAGAATAAGAGAAGAACAAGAACAACAAAAAATGGACCAGGCAATGTTGAGCGTCGTCCGCGCGATGGAGGCAGGCGCGACGACGATGAAGGGTGTGATCGACGCCACCGGACTGTCCCGTCTCAAAATTGAACGTGCGTTGAACGCGCTGGAGAAGCAGAAGCTCCTGGTTCGCGATGGCCAGGGGTTCAGGCCGACCGGTCTGCCGAAGGCCGCGCCGCTTACCCGGCAATGCGGATCGTGCAACGCCTGCTGCGATATCCTCGAGGTGGCCGCCGTCGACAAGCCGGTGAACCAGCTGTGCAGGCATTGGCAGACGGGCACGGGATGCACCATCTACGACCGCCGTCCGCAGATGTGCCGGTCATTCGTCTGCGCCTGGCTGCAAGGTCATCTCGACGACGACTGGTTTCCCGCAAAATCGGGCATCATCGTGCATTTCAGCCAGGACGCGGTCAACGTCACCGTCGATGACCATTGCCCCGATCGCTGGCGCGAGGAGCCGTATTTCAGCAAGCTCGCCGAATGGTCGCTGAACGGCATCAGGCGAATCGGCAACCGCGGTTACGCCACCCTCGTCGTGTCCGGCGCCGACAAGTTCCTGCTGCTCGGACGCACCATCGTCCCCGATCCGACACTGTTCGGGACGGCATTCCTGCCGCTCACCGCCGACACCTTTCGGTTCTGGAAGGCACGATCGCCGGAGCATTTGCAGCGGCTGCACGAACGCATTGCCGAGATCGAGCGGATCAGGCAGGAATTCGGGTCGTGCGCGATTCCGGACGACGATGACGACGATCCCACCCCGCCCTACCGGCCCGCGCTTTTACGGTTATCGAACCTGGCCTGAAATCCATCGTGGGCAACAGGGCGTGATTCGCCCTGTGCCGCTCGACGCGCCCCAGCCGGGTTGGTAAGCCCCTGTCCGCGAATGAAGGGGTTTGAGTCGGGACATGACGGTTGCGATCGAGATGGGGCAGACCCTTGCGGGCGCCGCGGCGGCCATGGACCTCGAGGAACTGCTGGCAACCCGCCTCCTGGTGCAAGGCAATTCGGGCTCCGGCAAATCGCATCTGTTACGGCGGCTGCTGGAACAGAGCGCGCCCTGGGTGCAGCAGGCCATCATCGACCCCGAAGGCGATTTCATCACGCTGGCCGAGCATTTCGGCCATCTCGTGATCGAGGCCGAGGACCATACCGAGCGCGGCCTTCAGGTCGCCGGCGAGCGCGCGCGGCTGCATCGCGTTTCCACCGTGCTCAATCTCGAAGGGCTGGACGCCGAGAACCAGATGCGGCGCGCGGCGGCATTCCTCGGTGGTCTCTTCGATGTGCCACGCGACCATTGGTACCCGATGCTCGTCGTCGTCGACGAGGCGCAGCTGTTCGCGCCGGCCGTCGCCGGCGAGGTGTCGGACGAGGCGCGGAAACTCTCGCTCGGCGCCATGACCAATTTGATGTGCCGCGGCCGCAAGCGCGGGCTCGCCGGCATCATCGCGACCCAGCGGCTGGCAAAGCTCGCCAAGAACGTCGCGGCGGAAGCGTCGAACTTCCTGATGGGCCGGACCTTCCTCGATATCGACATGGCGCGCGCCGCCGATCTGCTCGGCATGGAGCGGCGGCAGGCCGAATCCTTTCGCGAGCTCGAGCGTGGACAGTTCATGGCGCTGGGACCTGCGCTATCGCGCCGTCCCTTGCGTTTGCATATCGGCCCGACCGACACCAGCCCGCGCAATTCGACGCCGCGGCTGATGCCGATGCCCGAAGCCGCGCTGGAGGATGCGCGCGCGGTGATCCTGGCCGCGCCGCCCCCCGATGCCAGCCGGCCGCAGCGCCGGCCGGCACCGGACCTGCTCGAACAGCTCCGGGCCGCGAAGGCCGCCGCGCCCGAGATCAGCCCCGAGCCGATCGAGCTGCCGGTCAGCGCCGAGGCGTTGGCGGAGCGGCGCGAGCGCGTCGACCGGACTTTGCGGGCGGTGCTGGCCGAGCCCGATGCCGGCTTCCGCGCCATCGGCGTGCTCTACCAGGAGTTCGTGGTTCGCTGCCGCATCGAAGGCCTTGGCGCTGCCGTGCCAGACCTCAACGAATTTCGCCGCATGATAACGCATGCGCGGGCCGGTCTCGGCACCGAGCTCGCCGAGGATGACGCCTGGCAGGAGGTGTCGCTGCGCGCCTCGATCCTGCCCGACGACATGCAGGGCGTGTTCATGATGATTGCGCGCGCGGCCAAGGAAGGCTGGCCCTGCCCGGGCGATGCCGCGATCGCGCGCGCCTACGGTTCGCATTCGCTGCGCCGGGCGCAGCGCCTGCTCACCTACATGGAAGAGCAGGGCCTCATCGTCTGCCAGCTCGACGGCGGTGGCCGCAGGTTCGTGACACTGGTGGAGCTGGCCTGGGCGACCGCGCCGGGCGATCCCAATGCCGATGATCTGCCGGTGGAGCCGGCTCCGAGCGCGGCGCCTGCTTAAAAGGCGCCGGCCACGGTGAGGCGAAACGTCAGTGGCTCGACCGGGTGCAGCACGTAATCCATCACGCCGTTCTGGCAGACCGCGATCGGCGCGACGCCGCCAGTGCAGAGATTGTAGAGCGTATCGGTCTTGAGCAGCGACCCATAGGCGTAAGTGATCTGGTTCGCCTTGGCGTTGAGGAGATTGAGCACGTCGAGCTGGATACGCCAGCCGTCCTCAGTGCGATAGCCGAGGCGGCCGTTGAAGATGCTGGTCGCGGATGAGCGGAACGCATTATCTTCCGTCAGCGGGCTGGAGGCGAGATAGCGCCAGCGCAAGGCCCCGAACCAACCGGTCTTCTCGCCGAGCGTGACGCCGGCGGACGCCACCATTGGCGGCGCGTTCGGAATGTAATTGCCCGGCGCGTTGCCGATCTGCGCCGCGGGATAACCAGCGAGCGAGGCATAGAGCGCGGCCTGCTCGCTGTCAGTGCCGCGAAAGCGTGCATGCGTCATCGCGAGATCAGCGTCGATGTCGATCCAGCATCGCGGCCGGTAATGGTTGGTCCACTCGAAACCATAACGGCGGCTGGCACGCGTTGCCTCGGTATCGCCGGCGTCGCCCGAGAACAGGATCTCGGAATCCTGGTCGAGGATGAAGACGCTGAGCGAGGTGTCGAGGCCGGGAATGATCCTCGTGCGAACACCGACCTCCGAGCCCCGCGTGCGCACCAGCAGCGGCGATGGCGACAGCTTTGTGGCGGGATCGGTCGGATCCTCCGTTGTGGTCGCACCGCGGGCGTCGTTCGAATGCATGCCGTAGCCCGCGCCGAGGAAGAATTCGGTCTGGTTGAAGGGACCGAGCACCATCCTGAATTTGGGACTGCCGAGCGACGCATCGACGCGGCCGGAGTTGTTGGAATTGAACAGTGAGGTGACGTCGGCGGCATAATAGTCGCCGCGCCAGCCGACAGTCGTCCTGAGCCAATCGGTCCAGCGCACGGTGTTTTCGGCGTAGATTCCGACGCTGCCTTCGCCGACCTTGTCGCTGCGGATGTTGGAGAGAAAGCTGCGCTGGAACGTGTTGCTCAGCGCCAGATCAATTGCGTCATAGCGCGATTGCAGGCCGATCGTGGTCTGCATCGGCAGGCCCGCGAACGAGCCGTTCAGCGTGCGCGAAATGTTGGCGCCGGCCATCAGGCGGTCGTCGTGCTGGTGGAACTGGTCGCCCAACACGGGATCGCTGAGGTAGTAGGTAAAATTGTTGAAGAGATCGAGCTGGCTCTTCACGACATAGGCGTTGGCCTTCCAGGCGCCGAGATCGTCGCTCTGCGCCACACGGCCTGAGAGCGCGAAGCGATTGGTGTTGCCGCTGTCGCTTGAATCTTCTGAGCCGAAGCGGTCGAGAAAACCGCTCGCGATCGCGCGCTGCGGCACCTGGTCGGTCGAACTCCATGTGTTCGCATAGGCCATGCCGGTGACGGACACGCCATCCGTCGCGGTACCCTGGCTGTAGCGCAGGAGGCCGTTGAGCTTCTTCACATTGTCCGGATTGTCCCACGGGCCGTTATAGGTGCCGAGTTCACCAGCGACGAGCAGCGAACCGTCGCCAACTTTGACGGAGTCCATGCCGAGCAGGCGGCGGTAGCCGAAGCTGCCGGCGGTCACCTGCGCGAGGCCTTTTTCCGTGCGGTCGATCAGGCCGATGTGAATGCTGCCGACGGAGGCGAAATCGCCCTCGTCGGCGAAATACGGCCCCTTGCGCACATCCATCGCGGCGATGGTTTCCGGGATCAGCCAGTTGAGATCGGCATAGCCCTGGCCGTGCGCGTGGGTGCGCATGTTGACGGGGACGTCGTCGACAGTGATCGCGAGATCGGTGCCGTGGTCGAGATTATAGCCGCGCAGAAAATACTGGTTGGCTTTGCCCTCACCCGAATGCTGGGTCACGATCAGCCCCGGCACGGCTTCGAGCGCCTCGCCCGGCCGTGTGACAGTGCGCGCGTTGAGCGCCTCGCCGGAGACGGTGAGTTCGCTCGCCATGCCCGGTGGACCTTTTACGCCGGAGGCAACGCTGGCGGCGTCCGCTCCCGGCGCTGCCGTCGGCTGAGCCACGACACGGCTCGTCACAGCGGTGGGTTTGCTGGCGCGTCGTGGCACCGGCGGTTTCTTGTGACGCGGTATCTCGCCCCCGGTGACCTGGATCGGCGGCAACTCGCGCGAAGCATTGTTGCTTTGCGCGAAGGCCTTGCCGCTATCTGCGAGAAGGACGAAGGCCGAAAATGCCGTCAGCGTGCCGTAGCCGCGGCCGAGATCAGGCCGCCTCAGTCGCATCGGCGCATTCCAGGACTTTTGGCGCGGGACCGCGGCCGTCCGCAAACATGCGGCGATAGAGCACCACCGAGACGAGCCAGGCGACGACGAACAGCGCGATCACGGCGAAGCCGAAATTGGCAAGGGACTCATTGAGACCGTCGACCAGCGCCCACACGCCGCCGGTTAGACCCAGCCGAGCGCCGATCAGGCCGAGCGCCTCGATGCCGCCGATGAACAGCGCGACCGCGATGGAGGCGCCGGTGATGGTGAGGTTGTACCAGAGCTTTCGCAGGGGATCGACGAAGGCCCAGCGATAGGCGCTGACCATCAGCGCGGAGTCGGCGGTGTCGACCAGCGCCATGCCGGCGGCGAACAAAGCGGGGAAGACCAGGACATCCGCGAGCGAAGCGCCATGCGCGGCTTCGGTCGCGGAGATGCCGAGCAGGCCGATCTCGGTCGCGGTGTCGAAGCCGAGCCCGAACAGCAGTCCGAGCGGGAACATGTGCCAGGGCTTTGTCACTAGGCGGAACATGGGCCCGAGCAAGCGCGCGAGAAAACCGCGGCTGGCGAGCAACGCATCGAGCCGGGTTGCGTCATGAACGCCCTGCTCACGCGCGACACAAAAAATCCGCCACAGGCCGGCGAAGATGGCGAGATTGATCGCTGCGATGACGAGCAGGAACAGCGCCGACACCGAGGTGCCGATCAGCCCGCCGATGTCCCTGAGCAGGCTATCGCCGCCAAGGCTTACCACGCCGAGTGCGAGCAGCATGGTCGCGACCACGACGATTGTGGAATGGCCAAGCGCGAAATAGAGGCCGGCGCTTCGCGGCGTATCGCCGGCATGCATCAGCTTGCGCACGACATTGTCGATTGCGGCGATGTGGTCAGCATCGACGGCGTGGCGCAGGCCAAACACCCAGGCGAGCAGCGCGGTGGCCATCACTGCCGGCCGGTCGGCGAACAATGCGAAAGCCCATACCCAGGCGGCGACATTGGCGGCGATGAGCCCACCGAACAGCAGCACGACTCCGGGCTCAACCGCCCGCAAGGACAACCTCGTCACGAACATCATTCCGTCCGCCGCACGCCCATCGCGTCAACGGTATGATCTTTTCATAGAATGATCACACTGGCCAGTGCAATCCCCGGCGGCCGGGACAGTTTTCGTGCATGGCCGCCTTACGCTGCCTCGGCACCGCCGAGATAGGCGTCGCGGACGCGGGGGTCGTCCTTCAGCGCTCGCGCCGAGCCGGACAGCACGATCTTGCCGGTCTGGAGCACATAGGCCTCATGCGCGATCTCGAGTGCGAGGCTGGCGTTCTGCTCGACCATGAACACCGAGACGCCTTCCTGGTTGATGGTCCTGATCAGCTCCAGCACGCGATCGACATAGAGCGGCGACAGGCCCATGGTCGGCTCGTCCATCACGATCATCCGCGGCCGGCTCATCAGCGCGCGCGCCATGGCGACCATCTGCTGCTCGCCGCCGGAGAGCGAGCCGGCCCGCTGCGACAGCCGCTGGCCAAGCTTCGGGAACAGCGTCAGCATTTTGTCGAGATCCTGCGCAATCGCCTCGCGGTCGTTCCGCACGAAGGCGCCCATCAAAATATTCTCGCGGACGCTCATGTCGGCGAACAGCCGCCGCGCCTCCGGCACCGAGGCGATACCGCGGCGGACGATCTGCGGCGTGGTCAGGCCGATCAGCGAGGCGCCATCGAAGATGACTTCGCCGGAGCGCGGTTTCACCAGGCCGAGGATGATCTTCATCGTCGTCGACTTGCCGCTGGCATTGCCGCCGAGCAGGCAGACGATGTGGCCGCGCGCAACATTGATCGAGAGATCAAAATGCACCTGGGCCTGGCCGTAGAACGTGTTGATGTTGGACAGCGCGAGCAGCGGCTCGGGAGATGCGTTCGTCATGCCGCGCTCTCCTGCTCAGCCGCACCCGACAGGCCGTGGCCGAGATAGGCCTCGATCACCTTGGGATCGTTGCGCACCGCTTCGCCGGCGCCTTCCGCGATCTTCTTGCCCTCGTCCATGACGATGACGCGATCGGAGAGGCGCATCACCATCTCCAGCTTGTGCTCGATCAGGAGAATGGTCAGGCCCTCCGCCTTCAGCTCGGCGACGAGGCCCTGCATCTCCGCGGTCTCGCTCGGGTTCATGCCGGCGGTCGGCTCATCGAGCAGCAGCAGCCGCGGCCTGAGCGCCAGCGCGCGCGCGATCTCGACGCGACGGCGGTTGGCGTAGGAGAGGCTGTATGCGGGCTGGTCGATGCGCGGCAGCAATCGCTCGCCAAAGCGAGCGAGGATGACCTTCACCTCCTCGCGAAGCCGCTCTTCCTCGGCCTTGACGCTGGCGGGTCGCAGCAGCGCCAATCCCAATTCCAGCAGCGGGCCGATCACCGGCACGGTCGGCTTGACCGCGCGCAACCGCGTATGCGCGCCGATCAGGACATTGTCCATCACGCTGAGATTGCCGAAGACGCGGCCGAGCTGGAACGTGCGCGCGATGCCCTGGGCCGCCAGTCGTTCCGGCGAAAGCCCAGTGATGTCCTGCCCTTCGAAGCGAACCACACCCGCATCGGGCCGATCGAGCCCGGTCACAAGGTTGAACAGGGTCGTCTTGCCGGCGCCGTTCGGGCCGATGATGCTGATGAGCTCGCCCTTGGCGAGGTCGAGATCGATATCGTCGACGGCGGTGAGGCCGCCGAAGCGGCGCGTCAATCCGCGCAGGGATAAAAGCGTGTCCGCCATCAGATCGTCCCCAGCAGGCCTTGCGGCCTGAACCGTACGAGAAGCAGGAGCACGATGCCGTAGATCAGGATGCGGTACTCGGCCGCGATCCGGAACACTTCCGGCAGACCGACCAGCGCCACCGCGCCGACGATCGCGCCGACGACATTGCCGAGGCCGCCGAGGATCACGACGGTCAGCGCCAGGATGGATTGCTGCGTGTTGAAGGTCTCATGGTTGATATAGGAATAGAGATGCGCGGCGATCCCGCCGCTGACGCCGGCGGCAAATCCGCCGAAGATGAAGGCCAGCGATTTGTAGCGGTTCAGGCTGAGGCCATAGGCGCGTGCGGCGACGTCGTCGTCGCGGATGGCACGGAAGCTGCGGCCGAGATGCGATGAGAGCAGGCGCGCCTGGAGCAGCGCCAGCACCACCATGACCGCAAAACTGAACCAGTAGATCGACGTCGGGCTGATCAGCTCGTAGCCGAACAGCGACAGTGGCGGGATGCCGGAAATGCCGATCGGACCGCGGGTGACGCTTTCCCAGTTCAGGATCACCAGCGACACGATCTCCCCGATGGCGAGCGTCGCGATCGAGACATAGTGTCCGCGCAGGCGGAACGACGGCGAGATCAGCGCGGTGCCGAGCGCCGCGCTCATCAGGCCGCCGGCGATGATGGCGAGGCCCACGGGAACGGCAAAGGTCAGCGACAGCAGCGCGGAGGTATAGGCGCCGATCGCGAGCAGCGCGGCATGTCCAAGCGAAACCTGGCCGATCGTGCCCGCCACCAGCGTCAGGCTGAGCGCGAGCATGCCGAGCAACCATGCATTGATCAGGGTCTGGAGCACGTAGAAGGACACCGGAAGCAGCGGCAAGACTGCAAACACGCCAACCGCGACCAGCAGGGCCCAGCGCGGAATGCGTACCGGCCGGCTCGGCGCAATAAAAGTGCCGGTGAGCGGTTCGGGCGGCGCCTGCCGGGCGCTTGCGAACAATCCGTTCGGCCGCAGCACCAGCACGACGACCAGCAGCAGGAATGCAAACAGATTGCGGTAGCTGGTGCCGAACACGGCGACGCCGTAGCTCTCCACCAATCCGAGCAGCAGGCTGCCGATCACCGCGCCCGGCACATTGCCGGCGCCACCGACGACTTCCGCGACGACGCCCTTGAGCGTGGCCTGAAGGCTCATCGCGGTGTCGATCTGGTTGTAGTACATGCCGACCAGCAGCCCGGAGACGCCGCCGAGCGCAGCCGCAATGCCGAACACGGCCTGATTGACGCGGTTGACGTCGACGCCCATCTGCATCGCGGCGTCGCGGTCCTGCGCGGTGGCGCGCACGGCCCAGCCGAGCTTGCTGTAGCGCAGGAACACGAACAGCAAGAGCGCACTGGTGATGCCGACACCGGCGATGAGCAGATCAAGCGGCCCGATCGTACCGCCACCGACCTGGAAGCGGACATCCGGCAACTGGCTCGGCAGCGCGCGCGGATTGGGCGAGAAGGTCAGCATCACCAGCTGGTCGAGCACGAAAGAGATGCCGATCGTCGCGAGCAGCGGCGCGATGCGCACCGAGTTCTGGAGCGGACGCAGACCGAACCGCTCGATGATCAGCCCGACCAGCGCCGCCGCCACCGCGACCACAATGATGGTGAGCGGCAGCGGCGTATGCAGCTGCACCACCGCGACCCAGCCGATATAGGCGCCGACCAGATAGATTGAGCCCTGGGCAAAATTGATCAGCCGGCTGACGCCGAAGATCAGCGCGAGCCCGACCGCGACGAGGGCGTACACATTACCGACGATCAACCCGTTAATCGTGTAGTCGAGCCAGGAAGACAAGCGAGGTTCCTAGTAAAGAGAAAACGCGGCCGGGGATGCGTCCCCGGCCATCATGTCAGGTCGGCTTGCCGTCCCAAAGCGCGAACTGGCCCTTGCGCACGACGAGCTCGGCGTTCATGGCGCCCTTGACGCGGCGGCTCTCGACGTCGAACGTCGCCGTCCCGAAGATGACGCTCGAGACGTCCTTTACTTTCGTGAAGGCATCCCGAATGGCGCGGCGATCGGTGCCGCCGATCTTCACCACGGCGGCGGCCATGTTCATCGCATCGTAGGCGTAGGCGTTGAAAGCGTCGGGCTCCAGCCCGTTGTACTTCTTCTTGAAGCCGGTGATGAATTTCTGCACCTCGGGCCGTGGATCTTCCGGGAAGTAGCGCGTGCCGACATGGACGTCCTCGACGGCCTCGCCGCCGAGCTCCAGGAATTTCGGCGAGTAGACCGAGCTGGCAGCGCAGATCACCTGCTTCAGCCCGACCTGGCGTGCCTGCCGCGCGATCAGCGCACCGTCGGAATAATAGGAGATCAGGATCAGCCCATCCGGATTGGCGTCGCGGACACGCACCAGCGTCGAGCGGAAGTCGCGCTCTTCCGCGATGTAGGCCTCGGTGACGGCGATCTCCGCGCCGTACTCCTTGGCTGCCTTGACGAAATAGTCGCGGCTGGTGCGGCCCCAATCGGTGTTGAGATGCAGCACCGCGAGCTTCTTGAGGCCGAGCTTCTTCACGGCATAGGCCGCCAGCAGCGGCTGCTCGTCGGCCTGGCTGACCGAGGTGCTCCACATGAAGTCGCCGCCCTTGGTGAAATCGGGATGCGAATTGGTGAAGCCGAACTGCACCAGCCCGCCCCGCTGATAGATCGGCGATGCCGCCATCGAGGCCGGGCTTGAGAAATCGCCGAGCTCCAGGACGATTTTGGGATCGGAGACGAACTTCTGGGCGATCGCGACCGATTGCCGCGGGTCGCTCTGGCTGTCCTCAAAGCTGTAGGCGAGCTTGCGGCCGTTGATGCCGCCGCCGGCGAGGATCTCGTCGAGGGCGAGATCAAAGCCCTGCTTCCATTGGGTGCCATATTGCGCATTCGGTCCGGTCAACGGACCGCTGACGCCGAGCAGGATCGGCTCGGAGGTGTCAGCGAAGGCAGCGCGCGATAATGCCGTTCCTGCCATCACGGCGAGAGAGCCCTTGACCAGGGTTCGGCGATTGATGTTGCTCATGTACGGCTCCATCCCGTCAGGTGTTACAAACAAATGGCAATTCTCGTGCCAGTGAAGATGCCTATTTCGAGGGTTCACCGAGCGACAGCATCAGCCGGTTCGCCCAGTTGAAGAACGACGCGCCGTTGACGACATCGACGATCTCCGCATCGTCGAGACCCGCATGCCGCAGCTCCGCGATATTGTCCGGCCCGAACGCGATCGGCGTCGAGGCCAGCGCCACCGACGCCTTGACGATGGCGTTCCAGCGCTCGCCGAGATCGGCCTTGATGCCTTCGTCGAGCAGCCGCTGCACGTCGTCGCGGCGCTTGGAATAGGTGCTGGCAAACCGCGCATGGACGGACGCGCAATAGATGCAGCCATTGTAGCGCGAGGTCGCGGCGGCTGCGAGCTCACGCTCGGCGCGCGGCAGGCCGTCGGCGACGTTGTAGAAGATGTCCTTGTCGGTCTTGGTGCGGGCTTCCAGCACCTCGGGATCGCGCACCAGCAGCCGGAAATATTCCGACTTGGCACGGGCGCGATCAACCAGACCGGCGAAATGCCGCTCGGTCAGCTCCGCCTCCGGCAGCGGCTCGATCCAGGACACCCAGCCGAGCTCATCCTGGGTGAAGACGACGGGCGGATTGACGGTGCTCATGATGCAGCCTTCTCTTGCGCGTTGACCGCGGCAAGCGTGCGCAAACCGCTGACGACCCGCACCTGAAACGACAGGAACGCGACGAGCTGGGACAAGGTGACGATGCCCGTGTTCGACCAGCCGGCACCAAGCAGCGCCTTCATGTCGGCCGACGCAGCGTCGCGCGGCCGGAATACCAGGAGGTGCGCATGTTCAAGCGCCGCGACAAGCCGGGCGCCGAGGGCGGATTTGCGCTCTGCGCTGACGCGATAAATCAAACCGGCCGTGTTCTCGACTGACAGCGGGCCGGCCGGAAACGAGCCATACGGACCCGACGTCTTGCCCCGCGCGACCTCTGCCTCGATCGCCTCTACCAGAGCTGCGCCATTCGCGCTCGCCGCAAGCTTCGCCCGATAGAAGGCCGCCACCGGGGATTCACCATGGAGGCCGGTGACGAAGAGTGCGATCGCCGCGCGTTCCGTCAGTGAGAAGTCGCTGGCGTCAATCGGTTCGAACAGAGAGAGATAGCTCTTCTGCGCGTTGTCGCGCGCCTGCACGCGCTTCGCACGGATCGCGTCCAGCGCCGATCCCGGTTCGATCCCGGCGAGCGTGTCGATGATATCCTTCGTACTCATCAGTCAGCCTCATGCATTCCCTGAAATCCCGACTAGCCCGCCAGGGCCACATCGGGCGCTGTTCTGGTCCAGCCCAGCGCCGGCGCAACCTTGTCCGCGACCAATTCGATCGAGCGCAGGATGTAGGGGTGCGGCGGATCGACCGAATGCGCCTGGAACACCAGATCGGTCACCCGCTCCAGCGTTGCGTCGGCGCGCAGCGAGGCGATGACATCGTCGGCCGCGCCGACATGGGTGTCGAACGCCTTGATCATCTCCTCCAGCGTCTCGCCCGGAGGCAGGTGGCCGCCCTTCATGAACTGCGGCAGCGCACGCCGCAATCCAATGTCGGCGAGCCGCATCGCCTCGCGGCGGTCGTCGGCGACGAAGATGCTGCGCGAAGCCATGATGCGGGGCTCGCAGCCCGGCGGCAGCGCTTCGAGATAGGCGTCGATGACCGGGTTCTGAATGTCGGCGAGCGTGGCCTTCGGCGCGTCCTTGCTCCGCGGCTGGGTGCGCGACAGCAGCAGGCCGTCGCCGGCCTTGCCGGCGCGCGCGCCGCCCGCCACCGAGAACGTCGCCTGCCAGATGCGCTTGTCCAATTGCGGCCGCTGCGGGTAGAGCGTGTCGCCGCCGTCGAGCGGCTTGCCGGTCAGTGCCGCGCGGACGACTTGCAGGTTGCGCGCAAAGATCTCGTTGCGCTGGGCGCTGTCGAGGCCGAAGGCGGCAAAGGCCGACGGGTTACCGCCGGTGCCGACGCCGAGCTCGAAGCGGCCATCGCAGAGAAGGTCAAGCACCGTGGCATCCTCCGCCACCCGCACCGCGCTCTCCAGCGGCAAGGTGACGATGCCGGTGCCGAGGCGGATGCGCGAGGTTTGGGCTGCGACATAGCCGAGAAAGGTGAAGGGCGACGGCAGCCCGCCCTCGCGCTCGTGGAAATGATGCTGCGCGATCCATGCGGAATCGAGACCGGCCTTCTCGGCGCGCACGATCTGCTCGGCCGCAAAACGATATCGATCGGCCGGCGGCGCCTCGTCGAGCAGCCGCGTGAAGAACCCCAGTCTTTTCAGGTTTGCAAAACGTTTCATACGATTCCTGCCGGGCGAGGATTGCCACGGCCCGGATGATGTCGGTTGCGAGAGCCCGAGACAAGCGGGCAATGCGCAAGGCTGCCAATTCGCCCGGATCCCTCCGCCCAAGGGCGGCGGGCAGTTTGCCTACCAACTCGGCGGCATCGCGCCTTGAAGTTAGCCAGGAGGAATTCTTTCATCTTCGGCGTGTGATGGTTGCCTGCTGCAATCTCGATCCGCGGTGTCACACCGATCTCAATCGGTCTCAGCCGACCGCGCGGCAAGGACGGCTGCGAGGGCGGACAAGGCGAAGATCGCACGCGATTGTAGATCTTGCGTGCGACGCAGTCGCGCGGCTCGCGTTCCGGCCTACCAGCTCGGCAGCACCGCGCCCTTGAACTTGGTCAGGATGAACTCCTTCACCTCGGGCGTGTGATAGCTATCGACCAGGATCTTGACCCACGGCTTGTCCTTGTCGGCGGCGCGCACCGCGATCAAATTGACATAGGGGCCCTTCGGGTCCTCGCGCAGGATCGGATCCTTCACGGGATCGAGTCCAGCCTGCGTCGCGTAGTTGGTGTTGATCGCGGCGGCGTCGACATCGTCGAGCGCGCGCGGCGCCTGCGCGGCATCGACCTCGATGAATTTCAGCTTCTTGGGATTCTCGGTGACGTCCAGCACCGTGGGTTTGAAGCCGACACCATCCTTCAGCTTGATCACGCCCTTGTCACGCAGGAGCAGCAGCACACGTCCGCCATTGGTCGGATCATTGGGGATCGAGACCTTGCCGCCGTCGGGGATGTCGGCGAAAGTTTTGTGCTTCTTCGAATAGACGCCGATCGGAAAATTCACGGTCAGGCCCACCGCCTCGATCTTGTAGCCGCGATCGGCCTTCTGGTTGTCGAGATAGGGCTGATTCTGGAATGAATTGGCCTGGATATCGCCGGCATCGAGCGCGGCGTTCGGCACCACATAGTCGGAAAACTCGATCAGCTGGATATCGAGGCCCTGTTTGGCCGCGACCGGCTTCACGGCCTCGAAAATCTGCGCATGCGGCCCCGGCGTCACGCCGATCTTGATGGTCTCGGCCGAAGCTGCAGCCGACCATGCGGCGAGCACGGTTGAGAGGATCAGGGCGGAACGAAACGACATCTTTGGTCTCCGTGAAGGCTGTGACAACGGTTGGAACCGTATTCTCCCGCCCGGAGTACGAAATCAATGAAAAGAACGTTCATATTTATCGCCCGCGGCGGGCAACGTTTCTCCGTGAGGCGTCAAATGGGAAACAAATCCGGGATCACGCGCCACGCTCGGTGCGCCAGGTTGCCGGCGACAGCATGATCAGCACGCAGATCACCGCGTAGGCGGCGAGCGACACCGTGACCATGGTGGCGAGCCCCGTCATTCCAGCGCCAAAGCTCGTAACCGCGATCCAGCCGCCGCCGGCCGCGATCAGGATCCGCGCGATCGAACCGACGAGCGGGCCCAGTGCACGACCCGTGCCTTGGACCGCGAAGGACGTGACAAAGCCGAAGCCGAGCGCGACATAAGCCGGCGCGACGATGCGCAAATAGGTCATGCCTTCGTTCACGACTTCGGCGTCATGGCTGAAAAGATGCAGCCAGGCGGTCGGGGCAATCGCCACCAGAAGGCCGATCGCCCCCGTCATGATCATGCCGGCGAGGCCGCTGATCCAGCCGATCTTTTGCGCGCGCGCCGTCTGGCCCGCGCCCATGTTGACACCGACCATGGTCAGGGTCGCGGTGCTGATGCCGAACAGCAGCGGGATCATGATGTAGTCGAGCCGCGAAGCGATGCCGTAACCCGCAAGCGCCGAGGTGCCGAACAGGCCGACCGCGCCGGTGACGAGGATGACGGTGAGGTTGGTCAGCACCGCGTTGAACGCGGTGGGGATACCGACCTTCAGCATGTCGCCGAAGATCTTTGCCCGCAACGGCACGATGCGCAGCGTCAGCCCGGCTGCGCCCGACGACATGTAGCGCAGCAAGAACAGCATCGCCGCGCCATAATAGAGGCCGAAGGCAATGCCGGCGCCGCCGATGCCAAGGCTTGGGACCGGCCCGAAGCCGAAGATCAAGAGCGGAGAGATCGGGATGGTCACGATCGCGCCGATTAGCGTCACCAACGCGGGCACCTTGACGTTGCCAGAGCCACGCAGCGCCGCCGCCTGGAGATTGACGATCCAGACCGGGATAGCGCCGGCGAAGAGATAGCTAGAATAGGTGATGGCGGCGGCAAGCGCCCCATCGCGGCCGCCGAGCGCGCGGAACAGCGCGGGACCGCCGAGGACCGCACCCAGTGTGAACAGTGCGCCCGCAATGATCGCGAGCACAATGGCGTGGAACAGCGCGGCATCCGCGTCGTCGCGACGACCGGCGCCGACCGCACGCGCCACCGAAGAGGCAACGCCGGAGCCGAACCCGCCGTTCGACATCATCGTCATCAGCATGAAGATCGGGAACACCAGCGCGGCACCAGCCAGCGCGTCGGTGCCGAGATAGCCGACATAATAGGCTTCCGCGATGTTGACCGCGGTCTGTGCCACCAGGACGGTCACCGTCGGCGCGGCGAGCTTGAGCAGGGTCGGCAGGATCGGCGCCGTCAGCAGCGCGGCCCGCCGCTGCTCGGTCGCGCTCTGGACGGTCGTTGCCACAGGGCGAAGGGGAGCCGCGGGGCGTACTGCGGCCTCCATTGCGGACAACGGCGATGCGGCGACGTCCTCGACTGACATTCGTTGTAGTCCTGTTGTTCCCTGGAGGTCGGCGCCCATCAGGCGACTATTGCATTACGTTCATAATTCATTATTATGATCATAATGCAATAGATAAATCGCTCACGATCCTGTGGCGTTGGCCTCAAGCCGGGCTTCACAGGAGGGAGTCAAGGCCCATGCGCTACGAAAAGGGACACAAGGACGAAACCCGCCGGCACATTCTCGATGTCGCCTCGGCGCAGTTCCGTGAGAGCGGCATCGCCGCGGTCGGCCTTGCCGGGATCATGTCGGAGGCGGGCCTGACCAATGGCGCCTTCTACACGCACTTCTCCTCCAAGGAGGAATTGGTGCGGGAGGTGCTCATGGATTCGCTCACCCGGCGTGAAGAGCGGCACAAGGCCAATCTCGAGAGCGGTGCCGCGCTCGAGACCACGATCCGCGACTACCTCTCGACGCAACACCGTGATCGTGCCGGAACCGGCTGCCCGACCGCCGCGCTCGTCGCCGAGATCGCGCGGCATCCGAAACCGACGCGTGATGCGTTCACAGGGAAAGTCTCCGACATCATCATGCTAATGGCGGAGCAAATCAGGCTCGGCTCCTCAGCGGACAGACGGCGCAAGGCGATCACGATCTATGCGACCATGGTCGGCGCGCTGCAATTGGCGCGCGCGGTCAACGATAGACAATTGTCCGAGGAGATTTTGGAGAATGCTGTGGAGGCGGCCGTCGCCCTCGCAAACGGACAATAGCTTCAGACGCGGGCCAGATTGCTAAACTTGTTCCGGCGCCTGCTTCTTGCGCGATAGCCGTTTTGCCGCTTCACGCCAGTTCTGGAATGTCACGTAGAGCATCGGCACCAGGAAAATACCGATCGAGCTCGCTGCGAGCATGCCTCCGAACACCGCCGTGCCGACGGCCCTGCGGCTGATCTCGGCGGCGCCAGTGGCAACCACCAGCGGCACCAGACCGAGGATGAAGGCAATCGAGGTCATCATCACGGCACGAAAGCGCATCTGCGATCCCAGGATTGCCGCGTCCACTACTGAACGGCCCGCTTCGCGCTGCTCCTTGGCGAATTCGACGATCAGGATGCCGTTCTTGGCCGCCAGCGCAATCAGCACCACAAGGCCGATCTGGCCATAGAGGTCGAGATTAAGGCCGGCAATCTTGATGGCGAGATAGGAGCCGAGCACGCCGACCGTGACCGCCAGCAGCACCGGCACTGGAATGGTCCAGCTCTCGTAGAGCGCCACCAAGAACAGATAGGCGAACAGCACCGCGAGGCCGAGAATGATTCCGGTCTGCCCGGAGGCGGCCTGCTCCTGGTAGGCGGTTCCGGTCCATTCAAAGGAGTAGCCGGCCGGCAGTGTCGACTTCGACAACTCCTCCATGGCCGCAATGGCCGTTCCCGACGACACGCCGGGCGCGGGTCCACCGTTGACCGTCACCGAACGGAAGTTGTTGTAGCGGGTGATGACTTGCGGTCCGGTCACGATCCGCAGGCTCGCGATCGAACGGATCGGCACCATGTCTCCGGTCGCGTTGCGCACATAGATCTGCCAGATATCGGGGATGTCGCCACGATTGGCGGCCTCGCCCTGCACGTTGACCTGCCAGGTACGGCCGAACAGGTTGAAGTTGTTGACGTAGATGCCGCCGAGCGTCGCCTGTAGCGCGGTGAAGACATCGCTCATGTTGAGCCCGAGCGCCTGAGCCTTTGCCCGATCGATGTCGAGAAAGATCGACGGATTGGTCGCGGTGAAGGTCGAGAACACGCGGGCCAGCCGGGGATCGCGGTTGGCTGCGCCGATCAGCCCGCCCATCACGCTGCCAAGCGCGGCCGGATCCTGTCCTTCCAGCGCGTCGAGCTGATATTCGAATCCACCCGACGTCGACAGACCGATGATCGGAGGCAGGTTGAACGGAAGGACGTTGGCCTGGCGAATCTGCGCACCCTCGCCGAACGTCCGCCGGATCGTCGCCTGCACCGAGTCCGCCGCCGTCTGGCGATCGGCGAACGGCTTCATGCGCGCGACGATAAAGGCGGCATTCGGCTCGTTGCCGCCGTCAAGCAGCGAGAAGCCGATGATCGCAAGCACGTGGTCGATCTGCGGCATCTTCTTCAGGAGCGCCTCGACCTGTTTGGTGACCGCACTGGTCCGCGCCACGGAGGCACCGTCGGGCAATTGCACGGCGATGAAGAACGCGCCCTGATCCTCTTCGGGCAGGAATCCAGTCGGCGTGATCTTCGATACGCCGAAAATGCCGCCGGCGAACACCAGCACCGCAACGAGCGACAGCGCAGCCATCCGCAACAGCCGGCGCACGCCACCGGCATAGCGGTCGCGAATCCAGTCGATGCCACCAAGCACGCGTCCCATGATGCCGCGCCGCGGGCCGGTATGCCGCAGGAACACTGCGCAAAGTGCCGGAGACAGGGTCAATGCGTTCAGCGCGGAAATCACCATCGCCGCGCTGATCGTCACCGCAAACTGCCGGAACAGCGTTCCGGAAATGCCGGGGATGAAGGCGATCGGGACGAACACCGACAGCAGGACCAGCGAGATCGCGATGATCGGCGCCGTGATCTGCGTCATCGCCTTCTTGGTTGCGTCCGCCGGCGAAAGATCAGGCTCCTCCTCCATCACACGCTCGACGTTCTCGACCACGACGATGGCGTCGTCGACCACGATGCCGATCGCGAGCACCATGGCGAGCAGCGACACGGTGTTGGCCGAGTAGCCGAGCGCAAGCAGCACGGCGAAGGCGCCGATCAGGCTGACCGGAACCGCGACCGCGGGAATGATCGTGGCGCGCAGATTGCCGAGAAACAGGAACACGACGATCACGACAAGAATGAAGGCTTCGCCGAGAGTCTTCAGCACTTCCTTGATCGTATCGGACACGAAGGTCGTGGAGTCGTACTGGACGAGATAGGCGAGACCCGGCGGAAACCGCTCCGACAGCCTGGTGAGCGTGTCCTGCACCGCCTTTGCCGTCGTCACCGCATTGGCGCCGGGAGCCAGATAAATGCCGATCGGCACACCGGGATTGCCGTCGATGCGCGACTCGCTGTCCATGTTCTGGGCACCGATCTCGACCCGGGCGACGTCCTTGATGCGCAGCACCGATCCGTCCGTATTGGCGCGCAGCACGATGTTGCCGAACTGGGTCGAGGTCGTCAGGCGCCCCTGCGTCTGCACGTTGAACTGGAACTGCTGCTCATCACTGATCGGGCGCGCCCCGATGCGGCCGACCGGAGCCTGGACGCTCTGCGCGCGAATTGCCGCGATCACGTCCGAAGGCGCCAGGTTGAGGCTGGTCAGGCGCTGGGTGTCGAACCAGATTCGCATCGAATAGTTCAGCTTGGCGAACAGCGTCGCCTGGCCGACGCCCGGCGTGCGGGAAATCGCGTCCAGCACGTTGATGATGGCATAATTGGTGATGAACAGCGGATCCTGCGCGCCGCTCTTGCTGTAGAGCACGATGAACTGCAGCACGGCGGAGGATTTCTTCTGCACGGTCAGGCCCTGTGCCTGCACCTCCGTCGGGAGCTGCGCGAGCGCGCTCTGCACGCGGTTGTTGACGTTGACCGTATTGATGTCGGGATTGCTGCCGAGCGCGAACGACACGGTCAGGGTATAGCTGCCGTCATTTCCGCTGGTCGACTTCATATAGAGCATCTTGTCGACGCCGACGACTTGCGCCTCCAGCGGCTGCGCGACGCTGGACTCCACGACCTCGGCCGACGCGCCAGGAAAAGTGGCGCTGACCGTCACCTGCGGCGGCACGATATCCGGGAACTGAGCCACCGGGATCTGCAACAGCGCAAGCGCACCCGCGATCGTGATGACGAACGCGATGACGATTGCAAGCCGCGGGCGGTCGACGAAGACGGACGAGATCATGGAGACGTACCCGCGGGCTTTGGTCCAATGCCATCGCGGCTCTTTTGGGTGCCAGTATCATCCGCCGTCGTCTTCATGCTGGACTGCAACAATGCGCTCGCCGGCCCAGGCGATACGGGCTGCCCCGGCCGTACCCGCTGAAGGCCTTCGACGATGACCTTTTCGCCAAGCTTGAGACCACTCGTAATCGAGGCCACGGTCGATGTGGACTGTCCGAGCTGGATGCGCCGCTGCTCGGCCTTGTTGTCGTCGCCGACCACATAGACATATTCGCCTTGCTGGTCCGACAGCACCGCCGCCCTGGGGATCGCCAAAACCTCGACCGGCTCAACGCCTTCCAGAAGCACGGTCACGAATTCACTGTCGGTCAGCTCGCGTACCGCGCCCTGGGTCGCAGACCGCTCATAGAGCGGCGGATTCGGGATCGTGCCGCGCAGCGTGATCGTATCGGTATTCTGGGCAATGGTGTTGTTGACGAAATTGAGCTGACCCGTCTGCTCGTAAAGCCGGCCGTCTGACAAGCGGATCCGGATTATGACCGCCTTGAAGCCGCCGCGCGTGACATAGCGCTCGCGCAAGATCAGGGCCTCGCGCACGGACACGGGGAAGACGACATACATCGGGTCCTGACTGACGATCGTGGTCAGGACGCCGGAACTCGGAGAAACGACGTTGCCCTGCGTCACCGCCGTGCGGCCGATCATCCCGTCGATCGGCGAACGAATCTGGGTGTAGTCGAGGTTGATCTGCGACTGATCGACCTGCGCCTGCGCACCCTGCACTTGGGCTTCGAGACTTTGCTGATTGGCGACGGCCGCATCGTAGGTCGACTGCTGGCCGGCCGGGCCGCTCAGAAGAGTTCTTGCGCGGTCGGTGGTCAGCTTGGCGTTCACGAGCGTTGCCTGCAACTGCGCGACCTGGGCCTTCTTGGCCGCAAGGTCCGCTTCGAAGGGGCCCCGCTCGAGCTCGTACAGCAAATCGCCGGTCTTCACCTCGGCGCCTTCGACGAAATTACGCTTCTCCAGGAAAGCCGTCACGCGAGCGACCACGCTGACGCGATTGGGAGATTCGATGCGTCCCAAAAACTCGTTCGACTCGGTAATGGGCCGCTTGACCGTCTCCATCACGCCGACCGCCGGCGGACCGGCCTGGCCTGTCTGCGCCTTCGCCGGGCTGAACGCACCGAGCGATGCCACTCCAATCACGATAGCACCGACCGTCCGATTGATCGTCATCTTCAGCACGCTCACTTCCTCGAGCCCACCGTCTTGCACCTGACGCCGGCGCCCGCGCGGGTCAGTTGCGCCGTAGTGACCTAAGTCCGAACCGGCCGACATGGTCGCAAACCGTCGGCGCGGACGCAATAGTCCGCCGCCGCAGGCGCGCGCGAGCGCGGACATCGATTCAGAGGGAGTGGGTTCACTTTTTCGGGAACAGGACCGGACGAGCGCGCATAAGGGGCACGCGCATTCACGCCAGCCGCATCGCGGGTCAATGCGGGATTCCAGTAAGATAACAAGTAATCAGTTTTCGTTGACCATACCGTTCGCCGAAGCGCGTGGAAGCAATTCAATCTGAAGCAGCTATCTCGTGGCCGTTTTGCGGCGGCCGCAATGAATCTCTAGCCGGAGCAACACAGCGAAACTTGATGTGGTTGCATAGGCCGGGTTAGCGTTGCGTGCGGCCTTACAACTTCCCCAAGTTCGTCTAGCTCGCACTGGATCGCCGCCTGACCCTGCCGTCAGGCGGCGGTCCAGTTCCACCTTTCTCGGGTGACGCGGCTCCGCCTTTTTCTCCCGCCCTTGGGCGATGCGTCGTTTCCGTCATTTCGACACGCGCAGCTTGGAGCGGGCGTCCCGATCGAGTTGAACTGCACTGCGGCTAGCCCGCGCGCCTTCGCAACGCGACGTTTCCTACCGCAAGAGAGAAACGCCACGAAACAATTTTCTTCGCCGAGCTATTCAATGCCTTCGACAGCCACCATGTGGCGCTCGGACGAGCCGATCGTGTACTTGAGCGCCTCGCTGTATTCGGGCGAATTGTAGCATTTGACCGCAGCATCGAGGCTCGGGAAGCGCGCAACGATGCTGCGCTCGTAATTGCCTCCCTCGAGGATCACCTGCTTTCCGCCGCGCGCGAGAAACACGCCGCCATGTTTTTCGATCGCCGGTCCCGCGGGCGCGGCGTACTTCCCGTAGGTCTCTGGATCGGTCACGTGAACGCGTGCGCACCAATAGGCGGACATGGATCTTCCTTTACGATTGAGGGTACGAAGTTGTGGACGCGCTCGCGCCACCGTGACGGTCGAAGCCGTTCATACGTTCGAGCACAGCGCAGATCGACGCGGTGTCGCGCGCCGCAAAGCCCAGCCCCTCGCCCGCGCGATAGAGCTGCTCCGCGGCGGCATAGACCGGCAGCGCGCAGCCGAGTTCGGCCGCGAAGCTCGAAATGATGGAGAGATCCTTGAGGTGGGTGCGCATGGTGGCCGTCGGCGTGTCGTAATTTTCGTCGCGCATCAGAGGTCCGCGCATCTGGAACATGCGTGACGTCGCCGCACTGTCGGCGAGCGTATCGTAGATCAGGCCAGGGGCGATCCCAGCCTTCATGCCAAGCAGCATCGCCTCAGCCGCGGCAGCATTGTGGATCGTCACGAGATGATTGGCGATGTATTTCATGATGCTGCCAGTGCCGAAGCGGCCGAGATAGACCTGCCGCCGCGACATCGCCGCGAACGCCGGCCCGCAGCGCGCGAAAGCCTGTTCGTCGCCGCTTCCGAGGATCACCAGATCGCCGGTCGCCGCCTGCGCTCCGGTCCCGCTCACAGGGCAATCGAGCAGGGTCTTTCCTGCGCCCTCCATCGCGACGAGCGCCGCGCGTTTTGCAGAGAGAGGGAGCGTCGAACACTCGATCAGAATCTGCCCGGAGCCGCCTGTGCGGACGACACCGGCAGCACCCTCGATGACCTCGGCTAGCGCGACTCCGCTCGGCAACGAGGCAAAACTGATCACGGCAGCTTCCACAACATCCCTCGGCGAAGCTAGCGCTTCGCCACCCATCTCGGAAAGTCGATCCCGTGCCGCCGGCACGGGATCGTATCCGACAACGGCAAAGCCAGCCTTGATCAGGTTCCGCGCGATGGCGGAGCCCATGATCCCGATGCCGAGCATGCCGATCGTTCCAGTCATGACGTCTCGTTTCTTGTTCTGAACGGTGTCCGGAATGGCGCATGCCCGCGCCATTCCGGCGACGCGTCAGTTCTGTGCGTTCTTCTGCGCATTCGTGAAGGGGTAGATCAGGTCGCCCGACTTGTACTTCGGCGGGAAGATGATCACCTCTTTGCCGGGTTGGGTGAATTGCTGGATGTCATTGCCCTTGATGTTGCGGAACTGGACCGCGAACATGCGAGGCTCGACCCACTCGCCGTCCGGACCGAAGGTGATATCGCCGACCACGGTCTGGAACGTGTTGCCGTGGATGTAATTGATCAGCTTCTGCTGATCGACGCCGCCGGTCTTGGTCACGGCTTCACCGAGGATCTGAAGCGCCGAGTAGACGAACGCCGGCACGTAGTATCCTAGCGCGTCGACGCCAACCTCCGCTGCCTTGGCCTGATACTTCTTGAGCATGTCCTCGATGCCCGGGAATTTGACGGTGGGCTCGGGGATATACTGCTCGAAGCTGACGACGCCGTTGAGGGCCTCGCCGAGCTGCTGCTTGATCGCGGCATATTGGGTGCCGACCATGGCGCCGCCGAACACTTTCGGCTCGAGATTGATCTCGTGCGCGGTCCGGATGATGCCGACCGTATCCGACGGATAGGACGCGACGAACACCAGGTCCGGCGACGTCGCCTGGAGGGCCTTCAGCACCGGCGTGAAGTTCACCGTCGTCGGCGGATAGACCTTGTCATAGACGACGGTGAGACCGAGCCGCTTGGCCTGCGCGCGGGCGCCTTCGAGCGCGTTCTTGGCGAATTCCGCGTCCGCTCCGACCAGCGCCACTGTCGTGGGCTTCGGGTCCATCGCGATCGCGTTGTCGAAGAAACCGCGGGTCAGCGAATCCTTGCCGTTCGGTCCATAGGGCTGGATCTGGAAATAGCCCGGGTATTTGAACTGCTCGTTGATCGCCAGCGCGAACATTCCCATGATCAACCGCTTGTGCTGGATGATCATGGGCATTGCCGGCGCGGTCTGGTTGGTGTTGTTCGACAGCAGCAGGTCGACCTTGTCGACATCGAGCAGCTTCGAATAGATGCCGGGCACGAGCCCGGGATTGCTCTGGTCGTCGTAGGCCACGAGCTCGACCTGCCGGCCAAGCAGGCCGCCGGCCTTGTTGACCTCGTCGGCCCAGATCTGCGCACCGAGCAGCGCCGCCTTGCCGTTGCCGGCGAGCGGCCCGGTCAATTGCATGCCGAAGCCGATCTTGATCGGATCCGCCGCGCGCGCTGCGTCGGTGAACGCATACGCGGCAATCATTGTCGAGAGCGCCAGTGTGACGCCCCTTAAAGCTTTCAGCCGAAACATCCTCATGCCTTCCTCCCTTGTTTGTTGTTTCGCGTTCTACGTGCCGAGGTAATGCTGTCGTATCAGATCGCTTTGCTGCATTTCTTCGGCGCTCTCGCCGCGGAACGCGATTTCCCCGTGGACGATCACATAACCCTTGTCGGCGATCCGCATCGCCTGCGTAAAATTCTGCTCCGCCATCAGCACAGTCAGATGATAGCGCTCTTTGAGCTGCGCGATCATGTCGATGGTGCGGCTGACGAACAGCGGGGCTAAGCCCACCGAAGGCTCATCGACAATCAGGATGCTCGGCGCCGACATCAGCGCCCGCGCCAGTGCCAGCATCTGCTGCTCGCCGCCGCTCATTGTGCCAGCCAGCTGCGCGCGGCGCTCGGCAAGTCGCGGGAACGCCTCATAGCAATAGGCCATGTTGTCCTTCAGCCGCGCCCGCGCCGTCGGACGATAGGCACCGAGCAGGAGATTCTCCTCGACCGTCAGGCGTGGAAACAGCCGGCGGCCTTCCGGGACAAGTGCCACGCCGAGGTCGATGATCTCCTCGGTCTCCTTGCCGATGAGGTCGTGCTCCTTGCCGTCGATGGTCGCGACAATGCGCCCCGAGGTCGGGCGCACCACCCCCATGATGGTCTTGATCAGCGTGCTCTTGCCGTTGCCGTTGGTGCCGAGCAGCGTCACCGTCTCCCGCGCGGCGACGTTCATTGACACGTTGTGGAGGACGCGAACCGAACCGTAGCCGGCATGGATATTGTCGATGCGAATGCTACTGGCCAAGATACGCCCCTATCACCCGCTCATCGGCGATGACGTCCTTCGGCGCACCGTCGGCAATCTTCTCGCCGGCCACGAGCACCACCAGCCGCTCTGAGAACGCCATCACCGCGCGCATGATGTGCTCGATGAAGATCACGGCGACGCCGCGCTTGTTGAGCGCGAGCAGCAGCGCCAAAATCTCGTTGACCTCCGAATGCGAGAGGCCAGCGAGCGCCTCGTCCGAGACCAGCAGCGTCGGATCCGTCGCCATCGCACGCGCCAGCTCCAGCTTGCGCATCTCGACCTGGGTCAGATCGCCGGGCAGACGGTGCAGCTTGCCGCCGAGGCCGAACTCGCCGAGCAAGTCCGTGCTGCGGGTCCGGATCTGCTGCTCGGTCAGATGGGTGCCACTCCGCGCATTGACGGCATAGACCAGCGGGATGCGGAGATTGTCGAGCAGCGACAGGCTGTGGAACGGACGCGGCAGCTGGAAGCTGCGGCCGAGCCCGAGCCGCGCACGCTGGTAGGACGACAGCCTGTCGATGCTCCTGCCGGCAAACGAGATCGAACCACCATCGGTCTGGAGCGCGCCGCACAGGCAGTTGGTCAGCGTGCTCTTGCCTGAACCGTTCGGACCAATCAGACCAAGCCGCTCGCCGGGCCGGACCGCGAGATCGATCTTGTTCAGCGCCACGAAGCCGCCGAAGCGTTTGGTGATGCCCCTTGCGTCCAGAAGCAGATCGCTTGCCGTCGCGTTCGCGTCGATCATCGTCATTGACCGCTCCGCTTCTCGGCAACCAGCATCGCGGCGAGAGGGTTTGTCTCGGGGTCGGGCTTCTTTCCGCCCATGGAGCGGATCAATCCCAAGATTCCATTCGGCGCGGCGATCACGAAGATCACGAGCAACACGCCGACCACGAGCAGATTGACCGATGACGAGATCAACACGGTCATGGCCTGCTGCATGGTGCCGAGCAGGACCGCGCCGATCACCGGGCCGAGCCAGCTCGTGGTGCCTCCGACCAGCGGCATCGCGACGCTGTTCACGGTGTAGGCGAGGCTAAACGAGGAGGTCGGCTCGACATAGGTCAGATAGAACGGCAGCGGCGCGCCGGCCATTCCCATCAGGGCCCCGCTGATGGCCGCGGCGACCAGCTTGAGCCGCAACACCGGAACGCCGGATGCAGCCGCCGCGATCTCATCGTCGCGAATAGCGGCAAGGCCGAAGCCGAAGGTCGAGCGCTCGATCACGCGCGCGGTCACGACGGCTGCGACCGCAAGCACCGTCATCAGGAAGAAGAGATAGGCGACATAGCTGCCGAACACCGGAACCTCGCTCGGCCGCATGATGTAGATGCCACGCGAGCCGCCCACATAGTCCCAGTTGGTGATGAAGGTCTGGACGACGACCGAAAGCGCAAGCGTCGCGATGGTGAAGTAGACGCCGCGCAAGCGGATCGTCAAATAGCCCATCGCAAGACCAACGCCTCCGCACAGCACGCCCGCAATGAGAATGAGCACGGGGATCGGCAGATCGAGCCATTTATTCAGGGCCGCCGCGCTGTAGAGGCCGATGGCCAGGAACGCCGTCGTGCCGAAATTGACGTAGCCGACATAGCCGCCGAGGATGTTCCAGGCCGTCGCCAGCACGACATATTGCAGCACGAAATAGGCCGCGAACACGTAGTACTCGTTGGTCACGAACATGCTGCCGGCGACCAGCGCGATACCGACCAAACAGGCGAGAGCGATGAACCGTCCATTGGACATCAAGCTCTCCCGAACAGGCCGGCCGGCCTGACCACCAGCGCGATCAGCAGAAAGCCGAATGCGATCGCGGGTGACCATGACGGGCCGTAGAATGTCGCCGTGATGCTCTCCGCGACACCGACGATCACGGCCGCGATGAAGGTGCCCGGCAGCGAGCCGACACCACCGAGAACGCAGATCGCAAAGATCCTGCCGATATAGTCGCGCCCCATCGACGGCTCGACCGGCTGGAGAATGATGAGGAAGGCGCCGGCCATCGCGGCCGTGGCCGTGGAGAGACCAAAGGCAATGCGCTTGACGCGAACGGGTGAGGCCCCCATGAGCTGAAGCGCGAACTTGTCCTGCGCCACCGCCATGATGGCGCGCCCGGTGAAGGTGCGCGTGAAGAAGATTTGCAGGCCAATCAGGAGCAGGACCGAGGCCAGGAACGGGATCAGCATCCGGACCGGCAGCGAGATCGGTCCGAAATTGTAGGACGGCCCGATATAGGGCGCCTCGACCAGGCGATAATCGACGCCGAAAATCAGCTGAAGCCCGACCTCGGTGATGAAGAGGAGGCCGAAGAAGAACGCCAGGCCGCGGATCAACTGCGTTCCGCGCCGCTCGAATGCGAATTCATAGGCGCTATAGAGCAGCGTGCCGAGGAAGTAGAACGGAACGGTCGCGAGCACACCGACCAGGATCGGATCCCATCCAAACTTGGAATTCAGCACATAGACGATGAACGATCCGAGCAGGATGAGCGCCGGATGGGCGATGTTGCTGATGCCGAGCATGCCGAAGGCGATCGAAATGCCGACCGCCATGGCCGCGTAGAAGCCACCGACGAGAATCCCGGACACGATGGAATCGAGCAACAATCCCGCGACTTGTCCCATCCGCTCCCGGCCTCCTCCTGTTTGCGCACGCAATGGAAATTGTTGTTCTTGTTTCGGCGGTGGCATGGAGGCGGGACTTTTCCGCCGCCATCGGTAGCATCAGGGTATCAGCAGCGACGACCCTCGAGTTGATCCGGCCTCAAGATCACGGTGGGCAGTTGCCGCCTCGGACAGGGTATAGCGGTGCCCAATCATCGGCTTGATAACGCCTTTGCCGACCAGATCGAACACGGCGGCTGCCGATGCTAGCAGATCGTCGCGCGTAGCGATGTAGGTCGCAAGCGTCGGGCGGGTATAATAGAGAGATCCGTTCTTCTGGAGCAACGCCGCCTCGAGCGGCGGCGGCGCGCCCGTGGTCGCACCGAAGGTGACGAAGAACCCGCGCGGGGCGAGTGAGGCGAGCGTGGCTTCAAAACTATCCTTGCCGACGGAATCGTAGGCGATCGCGACACCCTTGCCGCCGGTCAGGGCCTTCACGCGCTCGGGGATCTGCTCGGTCTTGCGATCGATCACGGCGTCATAGCCGTGCGCGAGTGCCAAAGCCGCCTTCTCCCCGCCGCTGGTCACGCCGATCATGCGGGCGCCGAGATGCTTGCCCCATTGACCGGCAATCAGGCCGACGCCGCCCGAGGCCGCATAGAACAGCACCTGCTGCCCCGGCTTGACCGGAACACACCGGCTCAAGAGATACTCCGCGGTCATCCCCTTCATCAGCACGGCCGCGGCAGCCTCGTCGCTGACGGATTGCGGAATGGGAACGAGACGTGCAGCCGGCATCAGTCGGTGGGTCGCATAGGCGCCCGGCGCCGAGCCGCCGTAAGCGACGCGGTCGCCAACCTTGAAGTCGGTCACGCCCTCGCCGACGGCCTCGACCACGCCGGCCGCTTCCGCACCTAAGCCTGCCGGCAGATCGAGCGCATAGGAGCCGTCGCGAAAATAGATGTCGATGAAGTTGAGGCCGATCGCAGTCTGCCGCATCAGCACCTCGCCCTTGCCGGGCGCGGCGAGTTCGACCGCCTCCAGTTTCAGGACATCCGGGCCGCCCTGCGCGGCCATGCGAATTGCCTTGGCTTTCATACCCATACAAGAATTCCTGTGTGCCGATCCTGGTCTATTAGGATGCCATCTTGATGTCGGCGCCCTGCGGAATCTTCAGCCGCACGCTGTCGGGGATCGTTAGGGGCTGGTTGGCACTGTCGAGGAACTCGACCGTGGCGAACAGGAGGTCCGTGGTCCCGATGTTTTCGACCGCATGCACCATATACTCGCCCGCACCAAATGCGAGATGCTTGGTCTCGCCCTTGTAGTGCTCGACGTCGACGATGCGGCCGTCCTCGAAATAGCCGCGCGCCTTGCCCGCGTTGTGCGCCGTCCAGAAATAGGTCAGCACGTGGCGATGGAAGCCGCAGCGCTTTCCCGGCGCGATCGACAGGTGCCAGACGCGGACGCGATCGGTCTCCGACACCAGCACGCTGCCGACACAGCCACTGTTGCGCCCCTCCTCGTATTCGCGCTGCACTTCGACGGGCCAGTGCGCGCGGGGATTTGAGTCAGACATGAGCCGGTTCCTTCCAGATGCTAGCCGTTGTCGGAGCTATTTTGGCGACGCCGATCAGGCGGCGTCGTCACGCCACTTCCTTCTTGGTCTGAGTCACCACCCCGCGGGTCTTGATGACGACCTTGATGGCGTCATCAATGCGGTTGCGCGCGTAATGCAGCGCCATCGGCAGATCCGTGAGCGGGAATGTGTGGGTGTGGATGAGCGTGGCATCGAAACGCTTGGCCGCCATCAGCGCCATGGCGCGGTGTGTCGCGCTCTTGCCTTCACCGCGAATGCCGTAGACGTAGACATTGTTCTTCACCAGCGCGCCGATATCGGCAAGCACCGGCTCGTGCGGAAACGCCGCGAGGCAGATCCTTCCGCCGCGATTGACCATCTTCGCGGCTTCGTTGATCGCCGTGTCTGTGCCGGCACATTCGACGACATAATCGGCGCCGCGGCCGGTCATCTCCTTCACGACGGCAACGAGATCCTCGTTGCGCACGTTGACGACGCGATCAGCGCCGAGCTTGGTCCCGATGGCGAGCCGGGCATCGCGGGTGCCCGACAGGATCACTGGGCTCGCTCCGAGCGCCTTGGCAACGGCCACCGCGAGAAGCCCAATCGGACCCGGCCCGGTGACGACCACGCTCTCGCCGGCAACGAGGCCACCGAGCTCGGTGAGGCCGTACATGGAGGTGCCCGCGGTCACGACCAGCGTCGCCTCCTCATCGCTCATGTCATCAGGCACGCGCGACAGCGTGTTGATGTGGTTGACAGCGTATTCGGCAAAGCCACCATCCGTCGTAAACCCGTTGGCGCGATGGCCCTTGTCGACGTTGCCGTAGTTCAGGCCGTAGTTGTGGCAGGAGGTGTACATGCCCTGCCGGCAACGCTTGCACTGGCCGCAGCCGGCATGGATCTCGACCGTGACGCGCTCGCCGATTTTGTATTCATCGACGCCGGGGCCGAGTGCCGCGACCGTGCCCATGTACTCGTGGCCGGGCGTGAAATTCTTGTTGAACGGCGGCCCGCCCTGGATCAGTGCCGGCGTGCCATGCTCGATGATCTCCAGATCCGTGGCGCAAATCGCAACCGCATCGATGCGCACGAGCACCTCGGCGCGCTTCGGCATCGGCACGGGCTTTTCGGCCAAACGCAATTGGCCGGGGTCACCCAGCACCCAGGCCTTCATCGTCTCAGGAATCGGCATGTCGGTTGACGTGCGAACGCCAGAGGCCTCGACCATCGCAACGATCCTCACCCATTGGTCAACCAATTTTGACAATTGGCCTTTTGATTGGTTGAAGCCTCGCTTTCAAAGCTGCTGCTGTCAACGCCAAAATTTCAGCGCTGTCGTTTTGGTCTTGCATTCGTGAACACAATGCGCGTGAAATAGAGATTGGTTGATATTGGTTGCGACAGAGGATTGGACCGGTGTTCGATTTGTTGGCTCGATTGACGGAAGACGGTCCCGGCACGCGCCTTCCTCCGGAGCGACAACTCGCGGCGCAGTTCGGAGTTTCGCGCAACGAGATCCGCAAGGCGCTGGCGCGGCTGGAATTGGACGGCCGCCTCTCTCGCGAGGTCGGTCGCGGCACCTTCATTCGCGCGCCTGCGGAAGCTGCGACTTCGAATCTCGACGCGCTGCGCGACAGCACCAGCCCGCGCAATGCGATGGAGGCGAGGCTCGTGCTCGAGCCGGAGATCGCAAGCCTTGCCGCGGTCAACGCCACTTTCAAGCAGATCGAAGGGATGCGCGTGCTGGCGCGGCAGATGCGCGAAGCCGAGACGTGGAAAGACTACGAGACGCTGGACGGACGGCTGCATCGTCTGATTGCGGAGGCGACTGGCAATCCGCTGCTGTCGGCGATCCATCAAACAGTCGACGACGTCAGGCGCGCCGTGGTCTGGCGATGGCTCGACACCAGGCCAGAACGTCCGCCCGAGGATTATTCGTCGTTTGCCGAACACGACGCGCTAATCGACGCGATCGAGCAGCGCGATCGCATCCGGGCGATGGAAGCAATGCGGCGGCATCTGAGGACCACCGTGGACAAGCTGATGGGAACGCAGGCCTGAATTCCCCGACAAAACCAATAAGGTGCCGGCCATGAAACTGGGCTTCTTCACGATGCCGATCCATCCGCTGGACAAGGACTGGAAACAGTCCTTGCAGGAGGATCGCGAAGCGTTCCTGCTCGCCGATGAACTCGGTTTCAGCGAGGCCTATGTCGGCGAGCACGTCACCGACCGCGCCGAGAACATCACCTCCTGCATCGCGTTCCTGGCCTGGATTGCAGCTGCGACGAAACAGATCAAGCTCGGCACCGGCACCGTCAACATGCCGAACGTCCATCCGGCAACCGTCGCCGCCACCATCGCGATGCTGGATCACATGCTGGACGGGCGGCTGATCTTCGGCATCAGCCCGGGCGGCCTGCTCTCGGACGCCGAGCTGTTCGGCACGCTCGAGCGCGATCGCAACGCAATATTCCTCGAGGCGATCAACCAGGTCCTGCAAATCTGGGCGAGCGAGCCGCCCTACAATATCGAGGGAAAATTCTGGAACATCACGACGCAGAAGACGCTGATGGCCGATATCGGCCAGGGCTTCATCGGCCGCCCCTTGCAACGGCCGCATCCGCCGATCGTGGTCACCGCCGTCGCGCCGTTCTCGAAGGGCGTCACGGAAGCCGCAGCACGCGGCTGGGATCCGATCTCCGCCAACTTCCTGATGCCGGTCTGGGTGAGAAGCCACTGGCCCAGATATGTCGAGGGCTGCAAGCGCGTCGGCCGGACCGTTGATTCCAACAACTGGCGCGTGGCCAAGAGCGTGTTCGTCGCCAACGACATGGCGACCGCGAAGGCCTATGCCACCGATCCGGATAGTCCTTACGTGTACTACTATCGCTCCCTCTTCACCAAGCTGAAGCGCAACGGGCGCATCGAGCTGTTCAAGACGCGGAGTGATCAGCGGGATGACGAAATCACGCTCGAATCCGTCTGCGACAAGCTGATCATCTGGGGCACGCCCGACAGCGTCGCCGACCAGATCCTGGGGCTTCAGGAGGAGGTCGGGCAATTCGGCACGCTGCTCTACGCCGGCAAGGACTGGAGCGACCGCGAGCTCGCGCGCCGCTCGATGATTCTGATGGCCGAGCAGGTGATGCCGCGCGTCACCGCCGGCACACGATAATTTCAGCCGTTAGCAGGACAGGAGGCTCGCGATGGCCCTCAGTGACCGCATTCCCTATCAGGCCTTGATCGACCGGCCGAAGCTGAAGCTGCCGAACGGCAAGCGGCTTGCTGTGTGGGTGATCCTCAATGTCGAGGAATGGCGGATCGAGAACGCGATGCCGCGCGTCGTGCTGAGCCCGCCGATGGGACAACCACTGCTGCCTGATGTCCCGAACTGGTCGTGGCATGAATACGGCATGCGCGCGGGCTTCTGGCGACAGTTCAAGGCGCTGACGGATCGCAATATGAAGGTCACGCTGGCTGCAAATGCCGATGTCTGCAACGCTTATCCCCGCGTCGCCTCGGCCGCGCGCGAGGCCGGCTTCGAGTTCATGGGCCATGGCTTCATGCAGGGCCCGATGCACAGGCTTCCCGACCAGGCCGACGCGATCAAGCGATCGGTCGAGACGATCGCGAAGTTCACCGGTCGCGCGCCGCGCTCGTGGGAGTCTCCGGGCCTGACCGAGACCGAAGAGACGCTCGATCTGTTGCGCCTCAACGGCATCGAATATGTCGCGGACTGGGTGATCGACGACCTGCCGCAGGACATCGCGACGCCGCACGGCACCATCACGACGATCCCCTATACGGTCGAGACCAACGACATCGTCGTCCACGCGCTCCAGCATCTGCCGTCCGACCAATTTTTGCAGCGTGGTATCGATCAGTTCGATCGGCTGTATCTCGAGGGCGCCGACAATGCGCGCGTGATGGCGATCTCGATCCATCCCTACATCACCGGTGTGCCGCACCGGATCAAATACCTCGAACAGCTGCTCGATTACGTCATCGGCCACGACGGCGTCGCGCTGATGACCGCGAGCGAGATCGGCGACTGGTATCGCGCGGAGATGAAGCGGGTCGCGCGCGGTTAGCCTAAACCGGATCGAACGCGCGGATCGGCGGCAAATTGCCGGTGAACTTCTCCACCTCCACCGTCGTGAGCTGACCGGTGCAGCCTTGCGCGAAGGACGAGGTGCCGATGTCGCGGGTGAGCACGTTCGGATTGCCGTGAACGCAGAGCGGCGCTTCGTCCTCGGGATCCATCGGATCGTACCAGGCACCGGTCGGCAGTTGCACCACGCCGGGCGCGATGCCGTCGGTGACGTTCACCGCGGCGAGACAAGCGCCGCGTTCGTTGAACAGGCGGATGATGTCGCCATCCTTGATACCGCGGACATTAGCGTCGCGCGGATTCATCCGTGCGACCTCGCGGCCGCGATGTTTTGCGGCGAGCGAATGCCCGCCGAAGTCGAGCTGGCTGTGCAGGCGCGTCACCGGCTGGTTGGCGACGAGGAAGCACGGCGCGCCGGGCTTCGGCATATCGGACTTCGCGAGCCAGACCGGATGGCCCGGACAATCCGCATCGCCATGCCCTGCGATCTTCGCCGAAAAGATCTCGATGCGTCCGCTCGGCGTCGGCAGAGGATGGGCGACCGGATCCTCGCGGAAGCTGCGCAGCCGGCCGCCATCGTCGGGCTGTTGCGGCACGACCAGGCTGCCGCGCTGCCAGAATTCGTCGAAGCTCGGAGCCTCGAGGCCGCGCTTGGCGAGCGAGGCCCGGGTCGGCTCGTAGAGATGTTCGAGCCATTCCCTTGATGTGCGGCCTTCAGTGAAGGGTTCGCGGGCGCCGAGACGATCGGCGAGATCGGCAAAAATCTCGTAGTCGTCGCGCGCAAGACCAAACGGCTCGGCGATGCGGTGCATCGCGACCATCAGCGGATCGTTGGTGGAATAGCCGATGTCCTCGCGCTCGAGCGTCATGGTCGAGGGCAGCACGATATCGGCGTGCCGCGCCGTCGCGGTCCAGGCGAGCTCGTGCACGACCAGCGTGTCGACCTTCGCGAATGCCTTGCGCAGGCGGTTGATGTCCTGGTGGTGATGGAAGGGATTGCCGCCGGCCCAGTAGACCATGCGGATGTCCGGATAGGTGCGCGTCTCGCCATTGTAGCGATAGGTGGTGCCGGGATTGAGCAGCATATCGGCGATGCGCGCCACCGGAATAAAATCCCGGACAGCATTGCGGCCCTGCCCCAGCGTCGGTCCCGGCACGTCGTTGACGCGGCGGCCGTAATAGCCGATCGCGCCGAGCGAATAGCCGTAGCCGCCGCCCGCAAGACCGATCTGGCCGAGCGCTGCCGCCAGCACCATGCCCATCCACACCGGCTGCTCGCCATGCTCGGCGCGCTGGAGCGAATGCGAGACGGTGATCAGCGCGCGCTTGCCGGCAAGGCGACGCGCGAGCGCGCGGATCGTCTCCGCATCGACACCGCAGATCGCGGCGGCCCATGCGGCATCCTTGGCCTGGCCATCGCTCTCGCCGGTGAGGTAGCGCAGGAACACCGGCCAGCCTTCGGTGTAGCGATCGAGGAAGGCCTGATCGTGCAGGTTCTCGTTCACGAGCGTGTGGACGATGCCGAGCATCAACGCAGTGTCGGTGCCGGGCGTGCAACTCATCCATTCGGCGCCGGCCTCGACGGGCAGATCTTCGCGCAGCGGGCTCATCAGGATGAACTCGCAGCCGCGCTTGCGCGCCGCTTCCATGGCGCCGCGCTCGACATGCTTGCTGATCGAGCCGCCGGCCACCATCGAGTTCTTCAGCGCCATGCCGCCGAATGCGAGCACGATGTCGGTCTCAGTCGCGATCTGCTCCCAGGTGACGTTGCGCTTCGTGATGTCTTCATAGCCCGCCAGGATCTGCGGCAGCAGCACCGAGGACGCGCCCGAGGAATAGGAATTCACCGAGCGCACATAGCCGCCCAGCGCGACGTTGAGGAAGCGGTGCACCTGGCTCTGCGCGTGATGCAGGCGGCCCGCACTCGACCAGCCATAGGAACCGCCGAAGACGGCGCCCGGGCCACGCGTGTCGCGGATGCGCGCCAGTTCATCGCCGAGCAGGTCGAGCGCCTTCTCCCAGCTGACCGAGACGAATTCGTCGCGGCCGCGCCGATCGTCGGGACCGGGTCCGCGTTCGAGCCAGCCGCGGCGAATCGCCGGCTGCGCGATGCGTGCCTGGTGGCGCAAGGCGCCCGGAAAATTGTCGATGATACCGTTCGGATCGGGATCGCCGGCATAGGCCCGGACCTCGAGCCCGGTGGCGCTGTTACGGGCCGAGAACACGCCCCAATGCGAGGTGTGCGGCTTGAAACCGTCCGACAAATCGAGGCCGGGGTCGGGGAAGCCAATCGTATCATCCATCGCGTGGTCCTCATCGCGGAGCGCCGCGCAGGCTGCTCCGGGGGACACTATAATGAGGCGGCCCCGTTAAGGGCAACGGCCTAACCATGGCCGCGGCTCGGAGCATAGCGGCCTCGCGGAGATCGCAGCCCTTTAGGGCAAGCAGCTTCAACATTGTCATTGCGGCCTTTCATCGCAAGCGCACCATTTCACGCCAACTGCCTCATCTTTGACTCCACGCGGCCCGACGACCCGCGTTAGAGTGCATGTCAGTTGCGGCCGGCGACGACTTTTCTTTGCGAAGGTGGAGCTCATCTGATGAACGAAAACGACATCCGCAAGGCCATCGCGGAGGTGAAGCAAGGCACGCTGTCGCGCCGCTCGTTCATCCAGACACTGGCTGCGGTCGGGATCGCGGCGCCAGTCGCGAGCCAGATCCTGATCTGGAACGACGTGGCGATGGCGGACGCCACGCTTGCCTACAAGCCGACCAAGGCCGGCGGCGGCGGCCCGCTCAAGATGCTGCTCTGGCAGGCGCCCACTTTGCTCAATCCGCATTTTGCGCTCGGCACCAAGGACCAGGTCGCCTCGCGCATCTTCTTCGAGCCGCTCGCCGGCTGGGACAAGGAAGGCAACCTCATCCCCTGCCTCGCCGCCGAGGTCCCGACCAAGGCGAACGGCGGCCTCGCGGCGGACGGCATGAACGTCACCTGGAAGCTGAAGCAGGGCGTGTCATGGCATGACGGCAAGCCCTTCACCGCCGATGACGTCGTCTTCACCTGGACCTACGCCGCGGATATCGCGACCGCGGCGTACACCACGGGGTCCTACCAGAATATCAAGGTCGAGAAGATCGACGACCACACCGTCAAGGTGATCTTCAAGGACCCGACGCCGTTCTGGGCCGACCCCTTCGTCGGCTCGGTCGGCCAGATCCTGCCAAAGCATCATTTCGGCGACTATGTCGGTGCAAAGTCGCGCGACGCGCCGGGCAATCTGAAGCCGGTCGGCACCGGTCCCTACAAGTTCGTCGAGTTCAAGCCGGGTGACCTGGTCAGAGCCGAACGTAATCCCGACTATCACGTCAAGAACCAGCCGCATTTCGACACGCTCGAAATCAAGGGTGGCGGCGACGCGGTCTCCGCCGCCCGCGCTGTGCTCCAGACCGCCGAATACGACTATGCCTGGAACCTGCTGGTGGAGGACGAGGTCCTCAAGCGCATGGAGGCCAGCGGCAAAGGCAAGGTGGAGTTCACGACCTCCGGCGGCCTCGAGTTCATCATCCTCAACACGACGGACCCGTGGACCGAGGTCGACGGCGAGCGTTCCAGCGTCAAGACCAAACACCCGACCCTGTCCGATCCGGCCGTTCGCCAGGCGATCAACCTGCTGATCGATCGCGAGGCGATCCAGAAATACATCTACGGCCGCGGCGGCATCGCTACCGCAAGCTTCGTCAACCAGCCCTCGCAGTTCAGGTCGAGCAAGCTGACCTACGAGTTCAGCGTCGAGAAGGCGAACAAGATCCTCGACGATGCCGGCTGGAAGATGGGCGCGGACGGCGTCCGCGAGAAGAACGGCAACAAGCTCAAATACGTCTTCCAGACCTCGATCAACGCGCCACGCCAGAAGACACAGGCCATCATCAAGCAATCCTGCCAGAAGGCCGGCATCGACATCGAGATCAAAGCGGTCACCGCCTCGGTGTTCTTCTCGTCGGACGCCGGCAACCCCGACACCTACTCGAAATTCTATTGCGACATGGAGATGTACAACGCGACGCAGCCGCAGCCTGATCCGGAGCGATTCCTCAACCAGTGCGTCTCCTGGGAGATATCGAGCAAGGATAACAAATGGCTCGGCCGCAACGTCTCGCGCTGGTCCGATCCCGAGGCCGACAAGGCCTACAAGGCCGCGCAGAAGGAGCTCGATCCGGTCAAGCGCGCCGCGCTGCTGATCAGGGTCAACGAGATCTTCTGCGAGGCCAACGTGCTCGTGCCGCTCCTCTCGCGCAACATCGTCGGCGGTGCCGTCAATAGCCTGATGGCCGACATCTCGGGGTGGGACGTGACGACATGGAATCTGGGAAGCTGGTATCGGAGCTGAGGGAGAAGCAGGATCGACGGGCAATGGCTCGTAGCCCGGATGGAGCACAGCGCAATCCGGGTCGATTGCAGCCAATTTGCGAAGGTCCCGGATTTCGCTGCGCTCCATCCGGGCTACAAGAGATCGCCGTCGCACGGAATTAAGCCATCGGGCCTTTTTGCATGCCCGGGGCGCGTCCTGCCGTCTGCTCCTTCCGTCATTCTGGGGCTAACCGTTCTTGCCCATCGCAATCGTTCGATAATGAAGCCATACGACAACAGAGCCTGGTTCCTGCTGCTTCCCGCTTTGGTCATCATGACCTTCGTCGGAATCATCCCTCTCATCGCTGTCACGAATTACTCCTTCCAGGACCTCTTCAGCCTGAACAATCCCTATTGGGTCGGCGTCGATTGGTACCGGAACATCGTCTCCTCGGAGCGTTTCTACAGCAGCCTGGGGCGAAGCTTTCTGTTCTCGGCCATCGTGCTGTCGATCCAGCTGCCGCTCGGCATCTGGATCGCGCTGCTGCTGCAACGATCGCCTCGATTCATCGTCAGCACCGTCCTTGTTCTGATCACGATCCCGCTCGTGGTGCCCTGGAACATGATTCCGATGATCTGGCTCAACTTCATCAATCCCAATGTCGGTCTCGCCGGCCGGAGTTTGGGATGGCTGGGCATCGGCTTCGACTACAAGTTCAATGCCCTGCACACCTGGATCGTGCTTGTCGTGATGGATACATGGCATTGGCTGGGGCTGGTCGTCGTACTGTCCTATGCCGGCATCTCCAGCATTCCGCCCGCCTACTACCAGGCGGCGGCCATCGACGGCGCATCGCAATGGCACATCTTTCGTTTCATCCAGCTGCCGAAGATGAAGACCGTGCTGTCGATGGCGCTTCTGCTCCGCTTCATGGATAGCTTCATGATCTATATCGAGGCCTTCCGCATCAATGCCGGAGGACCGAATGGCGCCACCGCATTTTTGAGCCTCGACCTCGGCGAGGAAATCCAGGCTTTCAACTACGGACCGGCCGCCGCCCGCTCGATTGTCTACTTCCTGATCGTCATGACGGTCGCGTGGACCTTCAAGGCGGCAACCAGCGCTCCGAAGCCGGTCGCCATGGAGCCCGCCGGGTGAAGTCGCTGTCATGGGTGGGGCGGATTGTCGTATTCGCACTGGTGGGGGCCTTCGTCCTCGTGCCGCTGGCGCAGACGATCATCATCAGCTTTGTGTCGACCCTGCCACGAGACGGGATCACTGAGGGGCATTTCAGCCTCGTCAACTACCAGAACATTCTCCATTCGCCTGTTCTGAAAGAGGCGATTCAGAACTCGATCATATACGTCGTGTTGAACGTCACGCTGTGCCTCGCCGTCGGCTTGCCCGCGGCTTACGCGTTCGCACGCTACAGCTTCGTCGGCGATCGGCAGATCTTTTTCCTGCTGCTGGTCTTCCGCATCACGCCGACTGTCGTGCTGTCACTGCCGATCTTTGTCCTGTTCTCGCAGGTCGGCCTGGAGAACACCCCGATCGGCATCGCTCTCGTGCATTGTGTTTTCAACATCCCGATATCGATCTGGATCTTGGAGGGATTCATCGCAGCCGTGCCGCGCGAGTTCGACGAGACGGCATTTCTGGATGGCCACTCTCTCGTCAGCTTTGTCTTCCGCCATCTCATTCCAGCGGTGGCACCGGGCATCGGCGTCACCGCGTTCTTCTGCTTCATCTTCTCCTGGGTCGAGGTGGTGCTCGCCCGCATTCTGACGACGACCGGCGGCAAACCCATCACCATGGCCATCAACGCGCTATTCGGCTTCCGAACGGATGTCGGCCTCGTCATGGCCATGACTGTTCTCGCGCTCGTTCCCGGAATTGCGATGATCTATTTTGTGAGAAATCATCTGGCGAAGGGGTTCGTGATCCGGACGTGATGGTTGGACGAAGTGCAACGACGAGCATGATGCAAGTGCTCCACCCATCCCGCGCATTACATCTTGCGCTGCCTGATTGACTTCAGCCAATCCGCCAAGCGTGGATGCCCCCTGAATCTGTCTTCCAGGCTCGCCAATTCCTGCTGGAAGAGTGGCAGCGAAAGCAGCCTCTCAATATCGGGCTCCCTGATCTTCCAGATCGGCGATGGAAAGAAGCCGTGGACCCTGAGTTCATAGAGCTCGCAGATCGAGTGGATGATTTCATGCACGACCCGCCGCTCTTCCGCAGTGATCTCGGTGCTGCCAGGCGCCCCGCGTTCGAGGAACGCGGTGACCGGGAGGCGACGCCGCAAGTCGGAGATCCGGTCGGAATATCTCAGGAAGATATCGGCACCCAGACGCCGGTTGTTGGTGTGCAGCGCCGTGTAGATCGCGATACTGCCAACGATGACGGTCCCAAGCGTCATGAATTTGAGAATATGATCGAGCACTCGCAGGTCTCCTTGCACGGCGCGTCGGAATGACCACGGGAAACTAGCTCGATCTGCCGTGAAGTCGAGTGTTGAGGTAGCGCATAGGGTGGGCCGAGCACTCTCCCGGCTCCTCATTCTGAGGAGCGCGGAACGCGCGTCTCGAAGGGTGAAGGCCCGGCTCCTGGCCTCAACATCGTCATTGCGAGCGGAGCGAAGCAATCCAGAATTCCTCAGCGGCGGCAGTCTGGATTGCTTCGCTCCGCTCGCAATGACGGAGCCAGGGGCACTGTCGGCCATCCTCCACGCTCACTCCAACTTGCCGACACGCCTTCGCGTTCTCGCGGCGCATTTCGCCCGAGCTTTGCTTCGACACTCCACCCACTTGAGCCAAGAGGGCGCAGGGAAGGCCGGGTGCCGGCTGGCACCCGCGGTCTGCTGCGCGAAAGGTAGCGCAGAAGAGACCGCACAGCAGCATACAGGTGTAGCCAATCACTCGGCCTTCCCTGCGCGATGGTTGGACGGCTTATGCCGTGCTCTCCCGGGAGCCGAGTTCGTTCTGGCCTCCCTCACTCCAGCGAAATTCACCGGCACCGCGCCGGTTGACGCGACTGCCGCATCCGCAAGAGCTTGGCCGTAGCAACGACGGCCAGGACCACACGGTTTTGCCGTACGCACGGCTCGCCATTTCGCCGCAGTTTTCCCAGCCCTGTCGACGGAGCCCGAAACTTACAGACGAGACGAACCTGACAGCGCCGCTCATCCAGCACGAAGTTTTGGGCTCACGGAGAGCAATCCGCCCTGCCCTTAACCTTTCGCGCCCAACGCTGCCGCGTCCACCGCAAGCCCGGCTCGCGAAAATGACGACACAAGATCGCCCCTCAAGGATGAGCCGGGATGGCCGAGAGATACGCCGTTTCCGAATTTCGGTAAAGTGGAATATTTTTATGAGGAAGGATTGACGGGGCGGCGAAACAGGCCAGGATTTTGCCCGACGGGCGAGCAGCCGGCTGCGCTTCCGGTGGCCCGGCAGCCGGGCCAAGCAAAGGACTTAAGCCACGAGGACGAGATTCTGAAAAGGAAGGCGTGCTGAAAAGCAAGGCATGTTGAAAAGGACGACATGCCTGGACCGTCGCCGCAATTCACGGCTCATCCGATGAGCCATCGCCCTTTGTGAATATCGAACTTCACCGAGCCTTCGTCTCGCATTTTCAACAGGAGGGACTGGCAAGCCTCCTCGTTCGCGACATTGGCGCGTTTCATGACTTCGTAGACTTTGAGCGGCTTCTCGCGAAGCGCATTCAGGATATTTTCTCGATCATTCAGCACGACGAAACTCCTCCTACCAACAAGCGCGCAAGATCACTGAAAGTACGATAGCTGATCTTCCGTTACGACCCGCTCGACATTCTCCGACTTGCTCTTGATACGGTAGCGAAGACGTCCATCTGCCTCGATCGGCATACATTGAACGATGGTGTAAATCATGGCTGGATCAAGTGCTGCACGTCCTTGTGGACCTTGGGGCTGGTGGCGAACGTCGTCATTCAGCTTATAGGCATATGCCATGTGCTTACCTCTGAAGTCATCTCCCATTCCTCTAGCGCAGAGCATGCTGTGACGCAATGTAACCATTGCCCTCCGGCTCAGGCTCCTGGAAGCAGAAACAGCGCTGCGCGGTCCGACCGTGTCCGGCGATGTCCTCAGGTTTCGGGCGGGTCTATCGCCCTTTGCAGTCTCCCCACCAGAAGCGTTCATGTGGCAGTTTCGCCGGTGCGCTGGGACCGTTGAGCCGGACGCCCCGCACTTTTGAGGTCGCCGCCTGCGCGACAAACGTCTATTGTTCCCGGGAATCATGGTTTCTGGACCAATCGCAGGTGCAAGGATCGAGCAATGACTAAACGGAAGCGCTCCGCCGAGCAGCAGGTCGCGGATGAAGCGGACCGAAAGGCGCAAAATCCAATCGGGGCGCGGCAAACGATCGCGGACAGCCACGCCGATCCGGAGTTCCAGGAAAACCATAAGCGTCTCAGGGCGGAGCGCCTGGCGCGAGATGCCGGGCCGACAGGCAAGAATTGACCCGACTTTCGAGAAGCATTTGGATCGAGAAAAGATGACAAAAGAAGTTAGTGAATACCAACCGCCGCAGCCCATCAGCAAAGCGGAGCGTGAAGCACGCAAGGCCTTCCGCCAGGTCGATGCGGAGAAGGCAATGTCCGAGCACGCGGTCGCCGAGAAGGCTTTCGCTCAGAATCGAGAGCGGCTGAAGGCAGAGCGGCTGGCGCGGGAAGCCGCCGCGGGCCCGGTGCCAAAAAAGCAACCCAAGACGAAGAAATCCAAGACGAAGAGCGAGTGAACCCGCACGAGCAGCTGCACGACTCGAGCTTGCAGGAGCGGCTTTAACGCGCCGGCGACTTGGGACCGCATACTTTGATGTAGACAACGACGAAGCCTGATGGGTTTCGCAAGAGCTCTACCTATCCTTGTATTTCTTAAACGTCACTGGAAGGTCGGCGCTTCGGCGTGCCACCGCACCAGGGCGTCCATATCAACCAGCGCTATTCTATCCGACAGCTCGGCCGATTCTATAGCCTCCTCAGTAAACGCGGCTGTGGTGACGATGTAGCCCCGGAAAGCACCCTGCTCTTCGATGACGCCCTTGAATTGCTGAATGGTGGGCCGTCCGACCTTATTGTCAGTCGAATTCCGCTTGCACTGTATGACCATCAAACCATCAGGATGAACAGCAAAGCCGTCGGCACCGAAGTCGTTCGATTTTCGCGTCGCCCATGCCTCAAAGCCTGCGGCTTCGAAGAAGCTCATGGTGTGGCGCTCGAACTTGAAAGGATCCATACCGAGCAGATGTTTCCGAAGGGCCAACTCTTCGACCGGCACGGCGAACCGAGTTGGGTCCATCGGCTGCTCCTTCATCGCAGCCTTCATTCGCGCACTGGTGCGGCGCAACCGTTCGTCTTGGATTATGACCTCTATGATCTCCGCAATATGAGGCCGTACCTCAGGGTTTGTAATGACAGCTTCGATTATCGATGTGATGCCCGCGGTGCCGAGAAAAATCAGCAACAGCACCGGCACCCCGAGCGCACCGCCGAATGCTGCGATGCCGGCGGCATGTCCGCCGACCAACGGAATAGCAGCCAATGTCGCGGGCAGAGCGATCTTCATCGACAACGGAAGGTCAGATTTCCGGTAATTTGAAACCGCTTCAGAAACACTCTTCGCAATCGCTACGATAGCCGTTCGTGAGTTGATCAGCGAATTCAGCTCCTTGAATTTTTCGACAGGACGCAGATCACTGGCAACGATAGCGCGCGACTCGTTGAGCCATTGTATGGCGAGCACCCGATCTTCAGCCCGCGTCGTATGCTTGATAGCCGAAGCAAAACGGCCAACCAGCCACCTTCTGATGCCCTCTGTAATTGCATCGAACATGATTGCTTTCTAAAATTGTAGAGATTTCTATAGTGTCTGCGAACGATTTAGCCAAGGAAATTTGAGATGAGAGCAATATTGATACTCGTCTTGTTGGCCGTCGCCACTTGCAGCGCCCGGTGTGAGGAGACTTCCGCTCCTAGCCGGATCGACGGAATAACCAAGTCAGCGCGTGACATGATACCCGCCATGCCTTCAATGCCGTCCGTATCCCTTCCGTCGATGCCCGACCTCTCGTTACCAGACCTTTCAGATGCGACCGGCAGAGTCATGACGGAGTTCAACACATTTACTCAGCAAGTCGGCGACGCGCTGCCGATCCTCGAACAGATGGGTTATGAGGTCACCACGCTCAAAATCACCTGGGGTCTGCCGCCGAAAGCTCGGTTGCGTTTGAAATCAACCGGTAATCCGGACGTTCAAAAAGTGAACGCAATCGCGGCAAAGGCAACGAGCGGCGGCGTACTGATTTCCGCCCTCATCACGAGCGCGGCGACGGCAAAGCGTATCCAGAGCACTATGCGCTTGGGAACGGCGTACCTGGACGCGGATTTCGCGATACCGCCTCGGGTGAACATGAAGTTCGTTAGCGCCAAGGCGAACGACAAGGATGAATCACTTCGCGACGCTGACGAGTTGGAAATTGCTTGCAGGTGACTCTGTGTCGTGTCGATAACCCGTAGGATGGTAGAGCGAAGCGAGGCCGATCACGCTTCTGACCGCGGTGAGGCATGATGGGTTTCGCAAGTGCTCTACCCATCCTACGGGGCCTGAGCCCATTCCAAACAATTCACAGCTTACGAAGCTGCTGACGCATATGAAAAGCCGGCACCGCATGCCGCCTGGGCACGATAGGTGGAAGGTGCGATCGGAGACCTTTCCCTGACATGGTCAGCCAATGGGGCGGCCTGTTGCCTGAAGAAAGCGATCTGTTGGCAAGGGCGCCCGGATCTCGCTTCATCTCTATTGGGATTGACTAATTATCTCTATTGGGATTGACCGCATTGTTGCGGCATGGGATTGATGCTTCCATGAAGGACGTCATTTACAGCGTCGAAGCGGTTCGGGCCTTGCGGCAACATTCGAACCGCAAGGCCGCCATCATGGCGAAGATCGACGCCTATGCAAAGAATCCGGCGGCGCAGGCAAACAACGTCAAGAAGCTGAAGGGCCGTCCGGACTACCGATTGCGGGTCGGCGACTTCCGGGTGATCTTCTCGGAAACGAAAGACACCGTCACCATTCACGATGTCGGACCACGCGGCGGGATCTACGATTGAAGGAAAGCACCATGAACAAGGTACAGCGCATCAAGAGTCCCAGCGGCGAGGACATGGTTGTGCTATCGGCCGCAGATTATGAGCGCTTGGTGGAGGCGGCCGAGGATCAGAGGGACAGCGAAATTGCCGAGCGCTCCCGGAAGGCAATCGAGCGAGGCGAGATAGAGACCTTAACCTCCGCCGAGGCGAAGGAGCTGTTGGCCACCAAGAGCCCGCTTGCTTTCTGGAGGAACAAGCGCGGCCTGACGCAGGGCGCGTTGTCCAAGGCGAGCGGCGTCGCGCAGGGCTTCATTTCCGAGATCGAGGCCGGGAACAAGCCGGGCACCGCAGCGACGCTCAAAAAGCTCGCCACGGTCCTGAAGCTCACGGTCGACGACCTGATCTGACGAAATGAACTATCGCAGCGAATTTCCAGGCTCTTCGCCGGACAGTGCCTCACCCAGCCTTGCGGACTGGAATCGCTCGGTTCGCCAATGACTTCAGGGACTGAGCGGGAGGCATTTTGGTAGCGGGAGAGGGACTCGAACCCCCGACCCCAGGATTATGATTCCCGTGCTCTAACCAGCTGAGCTACCCCGCCACAGGGTACGCGGGGGCCGAAACAGGCCGATCTCGCGAACGCGCGGCATATAAGGAAGGGGGCGGCGGGCTGTCAAGCAAAGTGGGGCGTGGCTGGGGGCTGATTTTGGCGGCGGAATCGCGCCCCTCAGGCCCCAGACTCGCGGAGAGTCCCCCTCACCCGAAATCCGTGCTTTTGCGCGGATTTCGGCCTCTCCCCGCTCGCGGGGAGAGGCGAAGGAAGAACCGTTATTTCGGCCGGACCGTCGGGTCGCCGCCGGGGCTGCCGGGGGGCGGGATCACGGGCATGGCGCCGTCGGTCGAGGGCGCGGGGGCGTGCATTTCGGGGTCCACGCCGGAGGGCGGGCAGAGCACGCCGTCGGTTTTGGCGAGCTTGTCGCCGAGCGGTTCCCGGGACTGGCCGGTGGTGGTGCCGTCGGGCGCGGTGGCGCGGTTCGGGCGGTCCTGGGGCGCGCAGTCGGCGGCGCGTTGCGGGGATTGCGGCGCGGTCGCTTGCGGCGGCGTTGCCGAGGCGGGCGGGGCCTGCGCGATCGCGGCGCCTGAGGCGGCGATCAGGAAGCCCGCAAGGATGAGGTTTGATGTCTTGTTCATGGAGGGGAAACGCGCGGGTCAGGCCCGATGTTCCCGGCCTGCAACATTACGATTTGACGTACCTGATCAGCGAAAAGTGCCCCATCGGCGGCATCGGGCGGCGCTCGGCCAGCGTGATGCCGCCGTGCCTGGCGGCCCAATCGACCAGGCGCTGCCACGGGAATTCCGGGCGCCAGCCGAGGCGGCGGGCGAGCGGCGCGAAGGCGAGCTCGGAGAGTTTGCGAAGACCACTCTCGGCGCCGATGTGGTTGACGAGGATCAGCTCGCCGCCGGGTTTGAGCACGCGCACGAACTCGTCGAGCGTGCCTTCGGGATCGGGCACGGCGGTGATGACATATTGCGCGACCACCGCGTCGAAATAGCCATCGTGGAAGGCGAGATTCTTGGCGTCCATCACCGAGAGCACTTCGACATTGGACAGCCGCATCGCGCGCACGCGCTCCTGCGCCTTGCGCAGCATCGGCTCGGAGATGTCAACGCCGCAGATTTTTGTGGTGCGCGCATAGTCGGACAGCGAGAGACCGGTGCCGACGCCGACGTCGAGGATGCGGCCGCCGATGCGGTCGGCCTCCGCGATGGTCGACTGCCGGCCGGCGTCAAACACCTTGCCGAACACGAGATCATAGACCGGAGCCCAGCGGCCATAGGCCTTCTCGACCCCGGCCCGCGAGATGTCTGCTGCCATGCCCCCTGCCCTGCGCGTTTCTAGAGTTTAATTGGTGAGATCAAAGCCAGCCCCGGGCGCGGTCTGGGCCTCTCCCGCTTGCGGTAGAGGTCGGCGCGTAGCGCCGGGTGAGGGTTCTTTCCGCTCGCGAGATATCGCGTGTAGAGAGAGCCCCCTCCCCAACCCTCCCCCGCAAGCGGGAGAGGGAGCGCACTTCCGGTGCTGCGGCAGCGCGATCCGAACTCATGATTACCCGCGAACCGCTTCAGCGAGTGGCCGCGCTGTGCTGCTCGCGACCTTTGCCGCGGCGCTCTGAATGAAGCCGCCGCCGAGCACGCGGGCCTGGCCGGTGGGCGCGTCGTAGAACACGCAGGCCTGGCCGGGCGAGACGCCCTCCTCGCCGGCGATGAGCTCGACTTCGTAATGACCGTTGCTGCCGCGCAGCCAGGCTGGCTGGGGGCTGCGGGTCGAGCGCACGCGCACGAACATCTCGAGGCCATTGCCGATGGCGCGGTCGATGTCGCCGTCGCCGATCCAGTTGACGTCGCGCAAGCTGATGCGGTGCATCCTCAGCGCCTCGCGCGGGCCAACGATGACGCGGCGGTTGGCCGCGTCCAGCCGCACCACGAACAGCGGCGCGGCTGCCGCGATGCCGAGGCCGCGGCGCTGGCCGATGGTGAAATTGGCGATGCCGTGATGCTGGCCGAGCACGCGACCGTCGAGATCGACGATGTCGCCGGGGTCCATCGCATTCGGCCGCAGCCGGGTGATGATGTCGGTGTAGCGGCCGGTCGGCACGAAGCAGATGTCCTGGCTGTCGTGCTTGTCGGCGACGGAGAGGCCGAAGCGACGCGCGAGCTCGCGCGTCTCGGGCTTGGTCATGTCGCCGAGCGGAAAGCGTAAGTAGTCGAGCTGCTCCTGCGTGGTCGCGAACAGGAAATAGCTCTGGTCGCGATCGGCATCGGCAGCGCACACCAGCGCGCGCGAGCCGTCGTCGCGACGGCGCGAGGCGACGTAATGGCCGGTGGCAAGCGCAGTGGCGCCCAGCTCGCGGGCAGTCTTCAAGAGGTCGCGAAACTTGACCGAGCGGTTGCACTCGATGCACGGCACCGGCGTCTCGCCGAGCGCGTAGCTGTCGGCAAAATTATCGATGACGGACTCGCGGAAGCGGTCCTCGTAGTCGAGCACGTAATGGGGAATGCCGAGTTTTGCGGCGACGTCGCGGGCGTCGTGGATGTCCTGGCCGGCGCAGCAGGCGCCCTTGCGATGGGTCGCCGCACCGTGGTCGTAGAGCTGGAGCGTGATGCCGACGACGTCATAGCCTTCGGCCTTCAACAGCGCAGCCGTCGTCGAGGAATCGACGCCGCCCGACATGGCGACGACGACCCTGGTGTCCTGCGGACGGCCTTCGAGATCCAGACTGTTGAGCATGGGTTCCTGATGCCTTGAGCCGGGACATCGGCGGTCCCCGGGAACTTCGGTTCCCCCGGGGGGCTGACTTGCCCGGTCGAAAGCGGCTGAGAGCACCCTTTAATATAGGCGGCCTTCCGGTGAAGCAATCGCGCGGGCCCAAAGCTTAGGGCAATTCTTGCCGGGGCGGCAGAAATGGCGGGGCCGAAGGGGGCCTCGCGGCGCTGGCGCCGATTCATCAAGATATTGATTTTACTATATAAAATGGCTTCGCGCGGAGCTGGCCCGCTCCTTGCTAACCTCCTGGTCCGAAGATGTTTTTGAGGGATCGCCTGTGGTTGGTGTCACGTCAGACGTAGCTGCAAGCACGCAGGTTTCGAGCGTGCAGCAGAAGCCTGCCCGATCGCAGAGCTCGAACAGCTCCCCAAACGATTCCTTCGGTGCGCTGGTCGACAGCAACACCCAGGCGATCAGCAACAGCGCGTCGTCCTCGACCCAAGACACCGCTCCGCGACGCAGTGATTCCTCATCGTCATCGTCGTCCTCCTCCTCGTCCGACCGGAGCACGCGCGACAGCTCCTCGACCGATGATCAATCCTCGCAGAGCCAGGCGAGCGACAGCACCGATTCCACGACGCAGGCCAGCACCGACACCACGACCGATCCGGCCAAGGCGAGCGGGAAGACCAAGGACAAGTCCGACGCCTCCGCCACCAAGTCGGGCGACAAATCCGACAGCTCGAAGAGTGACAAGACCGACGGCACCGATGGCCTCGCCGCCGCGGTCGATGCTTCGGCCAACGCCCAGACCACGGCGACGCAAGCCGTGCCCGATCCGAACGCGATTGTCGTTGCCGCGCCCGTCGTGCCGATCGATCCGAACGCGGCCGCCAACCAGGCTACCTCCGCTGCCTCTTCGCCGCTGACGATCGCGGCTGCCGGCATCGCCGCCAGCGCCTCGACCGCGGCGCAGATCGCCGGCACCAAGCTTGATGCGACCGCCACCGGCGCCAAGACCGGCAAGACCGGTGATGCCAAGACCACCGATGCGAAGACCGCGCTTGGCGATGCCGCCGCAACGGCCACCGACGCCACCGCAACCGATGCCAAGGCGAACGCCGCACAGCTTGTCGCGGTCGACCAGGGCACGCCGAATACCTCGTTCAAGGCCGCCGCGACGGGGCAGGGCGCGAGCGACGTCTCCAATATCGGCCAGGATGCGGGCAAGACCGCAGCTTCAACCACTACGCAGACTGCCGCGGCGACTGCGACCACCAACGCCGCCGCGCATCCGCAGACCGCAAAACCGCAGGCCGACGCCGATGCGACCGACGCAAAGGCCGGTGCCGCCGACCGTACTGTCGATGCCACGCCGGCCGCACCCACCACGCACGTCCATGCCGACGCGCAGGCTACCGCTAGCGCGACGGACAGCAGCGCGCAGGCGGCCAACGCCGTGCAGGCGCCGCTGACCAATACGACATCGACTGCCACCGCTTCCACCGCGACGCTCACCGCGACCGCGGCGACATCGACGGCGGTGCCGATCAGCGGCATCCCGGTCGAGATCGCAGCCGCCGCGCGCGCCGGCAAGACCCGCTTCGACATCAGCCTCGATCCGGTCGATCTCGGCCGCATCGACGTCCGCATCAATGTCGACCGCAACGGCCAGGTCACCTCGCATCTCACCGTCGAGAAGCCGGAGACGCTGTCGCTGCTGAAGCAGGACGCGCCGCAATTGCAGCGCGCGCTCGACGATGCCGGGCTGAAGACCGGCAGCAACGGGCTCTCGTTCAGCCTGCGCGACCAGAATTCGTCGGGGCAGAACTCCGGCAACAACAACGACAATAACGGCAATGCCCGCCGGCTGATCATCAGCGACGAAGATGCAACTCCCGCGGCGCCCGTGAGCCGCAGCTACGGCCGCATGCTCGGATCGAGCAGCGGCGTCGACATCAGAGTGTGAGGAGTATTCGCCAATGACCACCACGAATTCCGCCACCGCACCTGCCGTCGTCTCCGGCACGACCTCGACGTCATCGTCGTCATCCTCGTCGAGCTCGAGCCTGGGCTCGACCACCGGCGCAACGCTCGCCGGCAATTTCCAGACCTTCCTGACGCTGCTGACGACGCAGCTCCAGAACCAGAACCCGCTCGATCCGCTCGACACCAACCAGTTCACCCAGCAGCTGGTGCAGTTCGCCGGCGTCGAGCAACAGCTCAAGACCAACGATTCGCTGTCCCAGCTCGTCACCCTGCAACAGACCACGCAGGCAACCCAGGCGCTGGGCTTCGTCGGCAAGACCGCCGTGGTCGACGGCACCACCGCGACCATGACGAGTTCGTCGGCGACCTGGCATCTCAACGTGCCGACCGACGCGACCGTCGATATTTCCATCGCCAATTCCAGCGGCCAGACCGTGTTCACCGGAAAATATACTGCCGGTGCGGCCTCCGACGTTCCCTTCACCTGGAACGGCCAGGGCAATGACGGCACGCAGTGGCCGGACGGAAAATATACGATCACGGCGACGGGCAAGGATGTCTCGGGCAACAACGTCGGCATCGCGGCCCAGGTGCAGGGCACGGTGTCGTCCGTCGACCTGACCCAGTCGCCGCCGCTGCTCACGATCGACGGCAACAGCTACACGCTGAGCCAGGTGAAGAGCATCGTCGCCACCAGCAGCAGCACCGGCAGCTAAGGTAAGTGTCGTCCCGGCGAAGGCCGGGACCCATACCGCGTGATGTATCTATGAGACGCAGGTAGCAGTACCGCGAAAGACTCCTCCACTGCGAGTCTTCGCCAAATTTCTCCCTGTGGTTATGGCCTCCCGGCCTACGCCGGGACGACAGCGAAAGTTAGTAAAGTATTTACGAAGACCCCGCCCGGCCGGCTGAAACCATGTGTTCAGCCCGCCGGCCGGTCGCGTTCCCGCAAGTTTCAACGAGAATTGTATTGAAGCCTTAGGCTTAGCGGATTTTTAAGCCGGCGTGGGTACGGTTATGGCGTGAGTTCAGTGGTTGAGAGTTTGTGAGTACGCCATGACAGAACCCCATCGCCCGAGGGTAAAATACGTCATCGGGCCGGACGGCAGTCCGCTGACGATTGCAGATCTGCCCGCACCCGGCACCAAACGCTGGGTCATCCGCCGCAAGGCTGAAGTCGTCGCCGCCGTTCGTGGCGGACTCCTCTCGCTCGAGGAGGCCTGCAGCCGTTACACCCTGACGGTCGACGAATTCCTCTCCTGGCAGTTTTCCATTGACCAGCACGGTCTGGCGGGTCTTCGCACCACCCGCATCCAGCAATATCGCCAGTAAGCGATCCGGAAATCTGCGGCTTTTGACGAAAATCGGTCTCGCGATGCGAGGCCGATTTTTTTCATGTTTCTTTTTGGCGCGACTTTTGTCCGAGCTCTTAACCTTCGTTAACCATATCGAAACCATCACCTAGGCAATAATTGCCCAGTCGGCCTTTCCAGGGAAAGCAGCCGAATCTGTTGGGGCGGTTGCTTGCAAGGTCTTGCGGAATTTTTGAAGGGTATCGGCGCCGCCCGGTTCGGGGCGATGATCGCGGTCACCGCCGCGCTCATCGGCTTCTTTGCCTTTGTCATCATGCGCGTCACCACGCCGCAGATGACGACGCTGTTCACCGACCTCAGCGTCGAAGATTCTTCCGGAATTATCAAAGACTTGGAGCGCCAAGGCATCCAGTTCGAGCTGCGCAATGAAGGCAGCGTCATCATGGTGCCGAAGGACAAGGTCACCCGGCTGCGGATGAAGCTCGCCGAGGGCGGCCTGCCCAAGGGCGGCGGGGTCGGCTACGAGGTGTTCGACAAGTCGGACGCGCTCGGCACCACCTCTTTCGTCCAGAACATCAATCATCTGCGCGCGCTGGAAGGCGAGCTCGCCCGCACCATCCGCGCCATCGACCGCATCCAGGCCGCCCGCGTCCATCTCGTGCTGCCCGAGCGCCCGCTGTTCTCGCGTGAGGCGCCGGAGCCGTCGGCCTCGATCGTGGTGCGGGTCCGCGGCTCGCTGGAAGCGCAGCAGATCCGTGCCATCCGCCACCTCGTCGCCTCTGCCGTCAACGGGTTGAAGCCACAGCGGGTCTCGATTGTCGACGAGGCCGGCACCTTGCTCGCCGATGGTGCTGCGACCGATCCGGAGCAGGCGGTCGGCGACGAGCGTCGCACCGCCTACGAGAAGCGGATCCGCAAGCAGGTCGAGGACATCGTCTCCTCCGTGGTCGGCTCCGGCCGCGCCCGCGTCCAGCTCTCCGCGGATTTCGACTTCAACAAGGTCACCCAGACCTCCGACAAGTTCGATCCCGAGGGCCGCGTGCTGCGCTCGAGCCAGACCCGCGAAGAGCAGAGCATGACCGCCGACAATAACGGCCAGGTCACGGTCAACAACGAGCTGCCCGGCAACCAGCAGAACAGCGGCGCGGCGGCCAAGGACCAGAGCAAGAAGACCGAAGAGACCAACAATTACGAGATCTCCCGCACCACCAAGACCGAGGTGACCGAGGTCGGCCGGGTCAACCGCATCTCGGTCGCGGTCCTGGTCGACGGCATCTACACCAAGAACGACAAGGGCGAGCTCGCCTACACCGACCGCACCAAGGAGCAGCTCGACCGCATCGCCACCCTGGTGCGCTCGGCGATCGGCTTCGACCAGAAGCGCGGCGACCAGGTCGAGGTCGTCAATCTGCGCTTTGCCGATGCCCCCGCCACCGCCCCGATCGCAGAGCCGAGCGGGTTCCTCGGCATGCTCCAGTTCACCAAAGACGATGTCATGTACTTCGTCGAGCTCGGCGTGATGATGCTGCTCGGCCTGGTCGTGCTGTTCATGGTGATCCGGCCGCTGGTCAAGCGCATCCTGGCCTCCGAGGAGGTTGCCGCCGCCATTTCCGGCGCCCTCACCGGCCCCGCCGCCTCGGACGAGGACACGCCGGCCGGCCAGGCGCTGCTGCCGAGCGGTGCCGCCAGCGCGATCGACGTCGCCACCGTTCAGGGCCAGGTCCACGCCCAGTCCGTTCATCGCGTCGGCGAGCTCGCCGAGCGCAACCCCAACGAAACCGTCGCCATCATCCGTCAATGGCTGACCGAACCCGCGAAATGATTCGAGAAGTGAACTGACATGGCCGGCAACCTGCAAAACGCCAACTCGAACGACATCACCAGCGTGATCTCCACGCTCGGTCAGCGTGCCGGCAGCCGCGTGGGCAGCGCCAAGACCGAAGCGGTGGCGGGGCCGAAGCGCGCCGCCATCCTGATGCTGGCGCTCGGCGAGCAATATGGCGGCAAGATCTGGTCGCTGCTCGACGACGACGAGGTGCGCCAGCTCTCGCTGGAAATGTCGACGCTCGGCACCGTCGAGGTCGACACGGTGGAGGACATGCTGCTCGAATTCGTCTCGCGCATGTCGGCCTCCGGCGCGCTGATGGGCAATTTCGACGCCACCGAGCGGCTGCTCCAGCAATATCTGGCGCCCGAGCGCGTCAACGGCATCATGGACGAGATCCGCGGCCCTGCGGGGCGCAACATGTGGGAGAAGCTTTCCAACGTGCAGGAAGAGGTCCTCGCCAACTACCTCAAGAACGAATATCCGCAGACCATCGCGGTGGTGCTGTCGAAGCTGAAGCCGGAGCATGCCGCCCGCGTGCTTGGAATCTTCCCCGAGGACCTCGCGCTCGACGTCGTCAACCGCATGTTGAAGATGGAAGCGGTGCAGAAGGAGGTGATCGAGAGTGTGGAGAAGACGCTGCGCACCGAATTCATGTCCAATCTCTCGCAGACCCGCCGCCGCGACGCCCACGAGGTGATGGCGGAAATCTTCAACAATTTCGACCGCCAGACCGAAACCCGCTTCATCACCTCGCTGGAAGAGGACAATCGCGAATCCGCCGAGCGCATCAAGGCGCTGATGTTCACCTTCGATGACCTCGTGAAGCTCGATTCCGGCTCGGCCCAGACCCTGATGCGCAACGTCGACAAGGACAAGCTCGGCGTGGCGCTGAAGAGCGCCAACGAGGACGTCCGCAACTTCTTCTTCGGCAACATGTCTTCGCGCGCGGCCAAGATGCTCCAGGACGACATGGCGGCGATGGGCCCGGTGCGGCTGCGCGACGTCGACGAGGCCCAGGCGCTGCTGGTCAACCTCGCCAAGGACCTCGCCGCCAAGGGCGAGATCATGCTGACCAAGAACCGCGCTGACGACGAGCTGGTGTATTGATGGGCGCGCCCGCAAAATTCCTGTTCGATACCGACTTCGCCGCGCCCGACCGGACGCGCGAGAAGGCCGCGACCGCGGCCGAGATCGCGCAGAAGGTCGCGGAAGCCGAAGCGCGTGCCTATCAGGACGGCTTTGCCGCCGGCCAGCGCGAGGCCAAGGCGGAGAGCGACCGCCGCGTCGCGCTTGCCATGGAAGAAATCAACATCGGCATCCGGGGCATTGCGGCGGGCATCGGCAATATCGAGAGCAAGATGGAGACCGAGGCGGTCGATGTCGCGGTCGCGGTGGCGCGCAAACTCTGCGCCGACCTGGTCGCCGCCGAGCCGCTCGGCGAGATCATGGCGCTGGTCAAGGACTGCTTCTCGCATCTGGTCGCGACGCCGCATCTCGTCGTCCGCATCAATGACGCGCTCTATGACAGCGCGCGCGAGAAGATCGAGCGGCTCGCCAAGCAGAGCGGCTTCGAAGGACGGCTGGTGATCCTGGCCGAGCCCGAGATTGCGACCGGCGACTGCCGGATCGAATGGGCCGATGGCGGCGTCGTGCTGGAGCGCACCGCCATCGCGGCCAAGGTGGACGAATTGGTCGGACGCTATGTCGCGTCCCGCAGGGGGAATTAAGCCATGAGTGACACCGATGGACAGGTCCCGCTGCCCGATCTCAACGGCCCGATGCCGCCGACCGGCAACGACGTCAGCTACAATGAGGAAGAATATGCGGCCCGCGTCGCCGCCGACCTCGAAGCCGTGTTCGACGTGCCCGTGCAGGTCTCGGCGGTGCTCGGCCGCTCCAAGATGGATGTCGGCGAGCTGTTGAAGCTCGGACCCGGCACCGTGCTCGAGCTCGACCGGCGCGTCGGCGAGGCCATCGACATCTACGTCAACAACAAGCTCGTCGCTCGCGGCGAGGTGGTGCTGGTCGAGGACAAGCTCGGCGTCACCATGACGGAAATCATCAAAACTGAACGCGGCTAGCGCCATACAGGGAATGACGCGCGGCAGCGCGAACAGACGGACAGGAGACTGACATGCGGCTTCTCATCGTTGGCACACTCAAGGGCCAGCTCACCACCGCCACCAAGATCGCGATGGAGAACGGCGCCACCGTGACCCACGCCGAGGATCTCGATCAGGCGATGCGCGTGCTGCGCGGCGGCAAGGGCGCCGACCTCTTGCTGGTCGATGTCGCCCTCGACATCCGCGACCTCGTGATGCGGCTCGAGGCCGAGCACATCCACGCCCCGATCGTCGCCTGCGGCATCACCAACGATGCCCGCGCCGCGGTCGCCGCGATCCATGCCGGCGCCAAGGAATACATCCCGCTGCCGCCGGATCCGGAGCTGATCGCAGCCGTACTGGCCGCAGTGGCCAACGATTCCCGCGAGCTGATCTATCGCGACGAAGCGATGGCGAAGGTCGTCAAGCTCGCCCAGCAGATCGCGGGTTCCGACGCCTCGGTGATGGTCACCGGCGAATCCGGCACCGGCAAGGAAGTGCTGGCGCGCTATGTCCATACCCGCTCGCAACGCGCCAAGCGGCCGTTCATCTCGATCAACTGCGCCGCAATCCCCGAGCATCTCCTGGAGTCCGAGCTGTTCGGCCATGAGAAGGGCGCCTTCACCGGCGCGATCGCCCGCCGCATCGGTAAGTTCGAGGAAGCGACCGGCGGCACGCTGCTGCTCGACGAAATCTCGGAGATGGACGTCCGACTGCAATCGAAACTTCTGCGCGCCATCCAGGAGCGCGTGATCGATCGCGTCGGCGGCACCAAGCCGGTTCCGGTCGACATCCGCATCATCGCGACCTCGAACCGCAATCTGGCGGAAGCCGTGCGCGAAGGCACGTTCCGCGAGGATCTGCTGTTCCGCCTCAACGTCGTGAACCTGAAGATCCCGCCGCTGCGCGAGCGCCCTGCCGACATTCTCGAACTCGCTCAGCACTTCGTGAAGAAATATGCCGACGCCAACGGCGTGCCGGTACGCCCGATCTCGGCGGACGCCCGCCGCGTGCTGTCCACCAACCGCTGGCAAGGTAACGTCCGCGAGCTCGAAAACACCATGCACCGCTCGGTGCTGATGGCGCAGGGCGACGAGATCGGACCCGACGCCATCCTCACGCCGGATGGCGACCGCCTCGATCTCGCCAAGACCGTGCCGGCAGTGGCGCATGCCACGTTCGCCGCCGAGCAGGTGACCCGCGCCCTGGTCGGCCGCACCGTCGCGGACGTCGAGCGCGACCTGATCCTGGAAACACTGAAGCACTGCCTCGGCAACCGGACCCACGCCGCCAACATCTTGGGCATCTCGATCCGCACCCTGCGCAACAAGCTCAACGAATATTCCGACGGCGGCATCCCGATCACCCCCGCCGGCACGCCCGGCGAGTATCCGCGCATGCCGATGGTGGGGGCGTAGAGCTTCTGCAAATAATGAGGATACGAATGCCCGGGCTGGTCCCGGGCATTTCTTTTGCTGCCGCGACGTACATGCCCACCCCGTCATCCTGAGGTGCTCGGCATGCAGCGCATGCCGACCCTCGAAGGACGAACGGCCACTGACGCAGCCGGGCCGTCGCCCTTCGAGGCTCGCCGAAGAGGCGAGCACCTCAGGGTGACGGGGAAAGGTCTCGTAGCCCGGATGGAGCGAAGCGCAATCCGGGGTTCGCTTCGCGATCGGGATTCCCGGATTTCGCTTCGCTCCATCCGGGCTACGGGACTGAACACATGGCCGCACCGCATCCGGCGACTAGGTCGCGCCCGCGCAAAGCCCTATAAGCGCCACCGAGGACCACGCGAGGATGAACATGTCTGAAGCTCAAATCACCGATTGGCTGGCGTCGCAGCGGCAGGCGATGATCGATCTGTTGCGCGACGTCGTGGACATCGATTCCGGGTCCTATGACAAGGAAGGCGTCGATGCGGTCGGTGCGCGGTTCGAGCGGCATTTTTCCGAGCACGGCATTCCCTCCCGGCGGGAGAGCCACGGTACCTTTGGCGACGCCCTCCATGCCGAGGTCGCAAAGCCCGGCAGCAACGAGAAGCCGGTGCTGTTGATGGGACATCGCGACACCGTGTTCGGAAAGGGCGAGGCCACCCGCCGTCCGTTCACGATCAAAGACAAGCGCGCCTATGGGCCCGGCGTCGCCGACATGAAGGCCGGCCTCGTCATGAACGTGTTCGTGGCCACCGCCTTCCACAAATTCGGCGGCAACCCGCACCCGATCAAGCTGCTGATCACCTCGGACGAGGAAATCGGCTCGCCCTCGTCGCGGCCGGTGATCGAGCGCGAGGGGCGCACCGCGCGCGCGGTGTTCAATTCCGAGCCGGGCCGCCCGACCGGCAACGTCGTCACCAGCCGCAAGGGCGGCATCTTCATGCACATGGCCATCACCGGCAAAGCCGCACATTCCGGCGCCAATTTCGCCGCCGGAATCAGCGCGATCGGCGAGCTCGCGCACAAGATCATCCAGATCCACGCGTTGACCGATCTCACCAAGGGTATCACGCTCAATGTCGGCCTGGTCGCGGGCGGCCAGTCCGTCAACACGACGGCGCCCTCAGCCGAGGGCCAGATCGACATGCGCTACGTCAATCCCGCCGATCGCGCCACGGTGATGGCCGAGATCGAACGGATCGTCGCCACGCCTTCCGTGCCCGGCACAAGCGCTGTGCTGACCATCAAGGGCGAGTTCGTGCCGGTCGTGCAGAGCGAGAGCTCGAAGGCGCTGTTCGAAGGCTATCAGGCGGCCGCAAAGCAGGCCGGCCTCACCACGCTCCAGGGCGAATTCTCCGGCGGCTGCGCCGATTCCGGCTTCACCGCCGCGGTCGGCACGCCGACCATCTGCGGCGTCGGGCCGGTCGGTGGCCTCGCACATTCGCCGGAGGAATATCTCGAGCTCGACAGCATCGTGCCGCGCGCGCAGGCGCTGGCGCTGGCGATTTTGCGGGGGTGAATTCGCGGACTGCGTAGGTGCCGTAGGGTGGGCAAAGGCGCACTTGCGCCGTGCCCACCGTTTATCTTCGTTGGATAGAAGTGGTGGGCACGCTTCGCTTTGCCCACCCTACGAGACCGAGCAAAACTTTACGAATAACTCGGCGCATCCGGCCTACGAAAAATGTGGATGGGGTCGCCCGGCACGAACGGCTGGCCGCGAAACATCGCATAGGCGTAGAGCGCGAGATAGGCGATTGCCAGCGCGCCGACGGCGTAGAAGGCCCAGGTCCCGACGCGCTTCATCGTTCCGCTCCATTGCCTTCCCGGACGGAAAGGCTCAGCCAGCGCTTCTAGAGCGATGATGAAGAAAAGGCCAGCCTCCGCCGCCTGTGGCGCAGCCGCTCAAACGCCGCGCCGGCTGCGCGCGGGAACGCTGACGTCCGCGAGCTTTGCGGCGTCCTCGTCCTGGTCGACTGCCACATACTGGCCGTGCCAATAGGCCAGCGCCGCGTTGCGGGTCGAATTCTTGATGTCCCTGACACGGCCGATGACGATGCCATGCGAATGCCGCTCGACGATCTCCTCGACCTCGCAATCGACCGCCGACAATGCACCGACCAGCAGCGGAACGCCCGAGACCGCCGTCACCCACTGGCTGCCTGCAAAGCGATCGGCGCCTTTCAGCCCGCCCTTGCCGGCAAAGCGCTCGGCGATGTCGAGCTGGTCGGCCGCGAGGATGTTCACGCCGAAGGCGCCGTGGCGGCGGATCAGCGGGAAGGACGAGGCGTCGCGGTTGATGCTGACCAGCAGCGTCGGCGGATCGACCGACAGCGAGGTCACCGAGGTCACCGTCATGCCGGTAATGTCCCTGCCCCGCCCGGCAGTGATGACGCTGACGCCGCCGGTGAGGTGGCGCATGGCGCCGCGGAAATCGGCAGACGAGACGGGAATTTCGGTCATGAGATCGCGGGGGACTACATTCATGGCATGCACCCCCGAAAGCGGGGTTCCTCTCTATTTAGGTACGATCTTCCGCCGACAAAAGATGGCTCAGGATCGAGCCTTCGAGGCCTGCGAGTTCGACCGAGCCGCGCTCGCGTGGCCGGACCGTGTTAACCATGACATCGTGGGCAATACGGCCCTCGTCGATCACCAGCACCCGGTCGGCCAGCGCCACCGCCTCGGCGACGTCGTGGGTCACCAGGATCGCGGTAAAGCCCTGGTCGCGCCAGACCCGCTCCAGCAGCCGCTGCATCGAGATCCGGGTCAGCGCGTCCAGCGCACCGAGCGGCTCGTCGAAAGCGAGCACGCGCGGGTGGGAGACCAGCGCGCGGGCGAGCGCGACGCGCTGCTTCTGTCCGCCTGACAGCACCGAGGGCCACTGGTCGCGCTTGTCGGTCAATCCGACCTCGGCAAGCGCCTTCTCGGCGCGTGCATGCGCATCGCTGGATGAACGGTCGCGGCCGAGACCGACCTCGACATTGGAGAGCACCCGCGCCCAGGGCAGCAGCCGCGGCTCCTGGAACATCACGCGGATGTCCTCGGGCTGAACCGTCGCATCGCCGAAGCTGATGCTGCCGGCATCGATCTTCTCGAGGCCCGCAATCAGGCGCAGCAGCGTGCTCTTGCCGCAGCCGCTTTTTCCGACGATCGCCACGAACTGGCCGGCGGGAATGTGCAAATCGATGCCGCGCAGCACCTCGTTGTCGCCGAAGGATTTGCGCAGGCCGCGGATGCTGAGCGGCAGGCCGCTGCTCTGCACCTGGTGCCCTTGGCGTTCTTGGCGCTCCTCGCGCACCACACGGGCCGTCGGCGCGAAATTGGCGCGGCTGGCGAGCTCGGCTTCCGGAAGGGAGGTACGAAGGGCTGTCTGCATGTGATTCCCAGTATTTCTGCTCAACGTTTCTGGAAGGCGGGGTGCCAGGAGAGCGTCGCCCGCTCCAGCACACGGGAAGCGCTGTCGGCGAGCTTGCCGAGCAGGGCGTAGATCAGGATCGAGAGCACGACGACGTCGATCAGCATGAACTCGCGCGCCTGCATCGCCATGTAACCGAGGCCCGAGGAGGCCGCGATGGTCTCGGCGACGATCAGGGTCAGCCACATGATGCCGAGCGCAAAACGGATGCCGACGAAGATCGAGGGCAGCGCGCCCGGGAAGATCACCCGGCGGAACAGTTCGCTGTTGCTCATGCCGTAGATCCGGCCCATCTCGATCAACTGCGGATCGACGGTGCGGATGCCGTGCAGCGTGTTGAGGTAGATCGGGAAGAAGACGCCGAGCGCCACCAGAAACAGCTTTGCGCTCTCGTCGATGCCGAACCACAAGATGACCAGCGGGATCAGCGCCAGATGCGGCACGTTGCGCACCATCTGGAGCGTGGTGTCGGTCAGCTTGGCCGAGAGCTGCGACAGGCCGTTGGCAAGGCCAAACGCGAAGCCGATGCTGCCGCCGATCAGAAAGCCGATCGAGGCGCGCCAGAACGAGACCCAGATGTTGCGGATGAGCTCGCCGGAGAGAAGCAGCTTCCAGCCGGCCAGCGCAACGTCGCTCGGCGCGGGCAGCACGCGGGTCGGCACGAAGCCGGTGACGCAGGCGATCTGCCAGACCACGACGATGCCGAGCGGCACGATCCACTGGATCAGCCCGTCGACGCGCGGCAGACGGAAGTTGCGCGGAAGCGAAATGCTGTCGATGAGGCTCATGATTGCGACACCCGGTGCTGCGGACGGTAATCGCTGCCGACCGTCTCGCCGAAGGGACCACCATTGAAGTGGAGCTTGGTCACGTTGCTGGGCTGCTCCAGCGAGAGCAGCGGGAACACCAGCTCGGCGAAGCGATAGGCTTCCTCGAGATGCGGGTAACCGGACATGATGAAGGTATCGATGCCGATATCCTGATACTCCTTGATGCGGGCCGCGACGGTCTGGGCATCGCCGACCAGCGCCGTGCCGGCACCGCCGCGCACCAGGCCGACGCCGGCCCAGAGGTTGGGAGCGATCTCGAGCTTGTCACGCTTGCCGCCATGGAGCTGCGCCATGCGCTGCTGGCCGACGGAGTCCATGCGCGCAAAGTTCTTCTGCGCGGTGGCGATCGTGTCGTCGCTGACATGCTTGATCAGCTCGTTGGCGGCGCTCCAGGCTTCTTCGTTGGTCTCGCGGACAATCACGTGAAGCCGGATGCCGAAGGAGAGCTTGCGGCCGCGGGCGGCTGCGACTTCACGCACCTTCGCGACCTTCTCGGCGACCAGAGCCGGCGGCTCGCCCCAGGTGAGATATTTGTCGACAGCGTCGACGGCGACATCGATGCCGGCATCCGAGGAGCCGCCGAAATAGAGCGGCGGCCGCGGCGACTGCACGGGCGGGAACAGGAGCTTGCCATCCTCGATGTGGATGTGCTTGCCCTCGACGTTCACCGTCTTGCCCGCGAGCAGGTCGCTATAGACGTTGAGGAACTCGCGGGTGACTTCGTAGCGCTCGTCATGGCCGAGGAAAATGCCGTCGCCCTTGTTCTCGACGGGATCGCCGCCAGTAACGACGTTGACCAGCAGCCGCCCATTGGTGATGCGGTCGAGCGTCGCCGTCATGCGCGCGGCAACGGTCGGCGATTGCAGACCGGGCCTGACCGCCACGAGATAGCGCAGCCGCTCGGTGAACGGCGCAACGCTGGAGGCAACGACCCAGGAATCCTCGCAAGATCGCCCCGTCGGCAGCAGCACGCCGTAATAGCCGAGCTGGTCGGCGGCCTGCGCGACCTGGCGCAGATAGTTGAAGTTGACCTCGCGGCCGCCGATGCCGGTGCCGAGATAGCGGCCGTCACCGTGGGTCGGCAGGAACCAGAGGATGTTGCTTTTGGATTGGCTCATGGATGTACTCCGATGACTAGCCGTAGGACGTGCCGACCGCCGCGGCGACGATGCCGATCGACAGGACGATGGCTGCGATCAGACGTTGAACGATGCGCCTCATGTCTAGACCTTTTGATATGGGGAGATTGGTCGGCACGATCAGGTCGCCGCGCTGCGCCAGACGATGTCGCGAATGACGACCGGCTTCGGGATCAGGCCGAGCTTGTAGAAGCGATCGGCGACGCCCTGCTGGGTCGCAACGATGTCGTCGGTGACGGGACCGATCACGAAGTTCGAGCGGTTGGCGGCGACGGTCTGGATGTCCAGCGGGACGCCGGTCACCGCGGCCAGCGATTTGGCAACCTCGTCGCGGTGCTGTTCGGCCCATTGACCGGTCGCGGTCGTCACGTCGACGATCTGTTGCAGGATGGGGCCGTGGTTCCTGGCGAAATCGCGGTTGGCGATGTAGAAGGAATTGGTCTTGGTCACTTCGCGCGCATTGATCAGGATGCGGCCGCCCTGCTTGGTCTCGCCGATCGCAAAATACGGATCCCAGATCGCCCAGGCGTCGACGCTGCCATTGGCAAACGCAGGGCCGGCGTCCGGCGGCGTCAGATAGACCGGGGTGATGTCGGCATAGGTGAGACCAGCCTTCTCCAGCGTCTGCACCACCACGTTATGGGCGCTGGACCCCTTGGTGAAGCCGACGCGCTTGCCCTTCAGATCGGCGATCGCATGGATCGGCGAATCCTTCGGCACCAGGATGCCCTGGCCGTTAGTGATGGGCTGGCCAGCGGCATAGACGATCGCGGCGCCTGCGGCCTGGGCGAACACCGGCGGGGAATCACCGACCGCACCATAATCGATGCTGCTGACATTCATCGCTTCCATCATCGGCGGACCCGATGAGAACTCGACCCATTTGACCTCGATGCCTTGCGGGGTGAAATGTTTTTCCAAGGTCGCCTGCTGGCGCGTGATAACCAGCACGCCGGTCTTCTGGTAGCCGATACGAATTTCCTTCACCGCGCCCTGCGCGGTTGCGCGCGTCGCAAAAGCAGCCGCGGCTGCGGTTCCAACGGACAGTCTCAGAAAGTCCCGACGCTGCATTCCAAGCTCCCAGCCGCACCCGGCCGTCATCATTCAGGTTTGGAGAATGATGGTGCGGGTTGTCGGAGGTGTCGAGACAGGCGGAAAAATAGCGATGCGAGCACTGCGCTTGCGACAAGCGCATGATTAATCTTTCAAGCGCCCGCGCTCCTGCAGAGGGATTTTTTTCCGCACGCGAATGTGAGAGTCGCGCGGATTTGGGCCAATGCTCCCAGGCCGAACGTAAAAGGTGAAAAACAACCCCATGCACAGTAGCCGACGATAGCCGGATCAATGGCTTAGGTGAGAGGCTAAGTCGTTTGACCCGTCGTCGTTTGCCCCGTCGGGCAAAACAGGGGCATGATGGCATGATGGCGGAGTGGGAGCTGCTGTGGCGCGAAGCTCTCTCCACCGCCTCGCTGTCATTCCCCGCGAAGGCGGGGAATCCAGTATCCCAGAGACGTCGATGCGTCACACGACTGCCGCGGCGTACTGGATCGTCCGCCTTCGCGGGCGATGACGCCGGAACTGAGGAAAGCGCGCGCCTCAATCGCCTTGGTGCGAAGCACAGAAACGCTACGAACTATTGCAGCCATCTCACCGGCAAATTGAGCAGCCCACGAAAGGCCCAGCCGCCGATCCGCACCGGCTCGTCGTCGGCAATCTCGAGCTCCTTGGCGCGGGCGAGCACGGTGGGCAGCGCGACGTCGGCAATCATGGCGCGCGAGGCCCAGGCACCGGCGCAGAAATGCGGGCCGGCGCCGAAGGCCACGCTCTTGGAGGTGTCGCGACGTACGTCGAACTGGTCGGCCCGCTCAAAATGCTTCTCGTCGCGGTTGGCCGAGCCGAACATCAGGAACACGCGCTCGTCGGTTTCGAAGGTGACGTCGCGGATCGACCACGGCTTGGCGATCCGCCGCGGCGACATGCCGATCGGCGAGATCCAGCGGGCGTATTCCTCGAACGCCTGGAGCCAGGACACTTCGCCCTTGCGCACGAGATCGAGCTGCTCGGGATGGCTCAGCAGCGCCCACACCGTCCCGGCGATCGCCTTGCGCGGCTCGTTCTGACCGCCCGAGATCGCGAGTTTGACATTCGCGCGCACGTTCTCCATCGGCATGCCGGAGGCAACGAGCACGCCCAGGATGCTCTGATCGGGATTCTTGCGTATCACCGGCAGGATGTCGTCGATCGCAGCATCAATGCCGGATGTCGCCGCATGGCAGCGCGCTTCGACCGCGGGATCGCCACCGTAATTGGCGATGCCCTCGATCATGCCCTGCGACCACGCATCCATGTCGTGGAAACTGATATTGGTGAGGCCGGTGATCGACTTCAGGCACTCGCCGGAGAACGGCAGCGCGAAGTCGCGCATGAAGTCGATCCGCGCGCCCGGTTCGATGCGATCGATGATGCGGTCGGCGTGGGCCTGGAACAGCGCGGTCCAGTGCGCCTTCACCGTCTTCGGCGACACCGTCGAAAACATCGCGCGCCGCTCGATTTGATGCGCCTCGCCATCCTTGCGCATCATGTTGTGGCCCATCAGCCGGTTCATCAGCCCTGCCGGCTGGTGCGAGGAGAACACGTCGATCTGCTTCTCCGAGATCGAGATGTCGTCGCGGCAGCTGAGCAGCGTCGAGCCGAGCTGCGGCACGAAGGCGATCGGCGCTTCTTTCCGCAGCTTCGCGAGCATCGGATAGGGATCGGCCCAGAACGAGGCCGGGTCGATATCGATGCGCGGCGCGGTGCTCACAGCAGGCTCCCTGGATTCTCGTGTGATCCAGGCCAGACTAGCGAACTCAGGTGCCGACGTCTGTCCCTAGCGATAGGGACAGAGAGTGTCTCAGTACGTCGGGTTGACGTGCCCGACTTTTGGCAGCGTCGAAAACAAGCCATAGATGCTCAATTCCGGTCGCCGGACCTGGATGCGAACGTCCTCGGCAGAGTGACGATGAATTCGGTAAATCCGTTCGGTTCGGTTGCGACGTCGATTTTTCCGCCATGCTGTTTCACCACGATGTCGTGGCTCATCGACAGGCCCAGACCGGTGCCTTCCCCGGCGGGTTTGGTGGTGAAAAACGGATTGAACATCTTCTCCATGACATTCGGCGGAATGCCAGCACCGTTGTCGCGAACCCGGATTTCGACATGGTCACCTAGGCTCTTCGTGGTCGCGTCCAGCAACGGTTCGAAGCCCTCACCGCCGTCGGCCTCCTTGCGCCTGGCGGCGGCATAGAAGCCGTTGGAGAGGAGGTTGAGAAGCACACGCGTGATCTCCTGTGGGTAAACCTCGGCCATACCGGCATTTGGATCGAGATGGCGCCGCAGGGTAATATTGAATGAGGGGCTTTCCCCACGCGCCCCGTGATAGGCGAGATTTAGGCTCTCCTCGACCATCGCGTTGATATCGGTGGGTCGCAGTTCGCCTTCTCCTTCACGCGAATGCAGCAACATGTTCTTCACGATGGAATCCGCGCGCTGGCCGTGCTGAACCACCTTCGCGAGATTGCCCTTGAGCATCGATGTGAGTTCGTCGATTTCGTCCCGGGCCGTGTCAGAGAGCGCCACGTCCTGCAGCGTATCGTTCAACTCATCGACCAAGTCCGACGAGAGCGCGGAGAAATTGTTGACGAAATTTAGCGGATTCTTGATTTCATGAGCGATTCCCGCGGTGAGTTGCCCAAGAGACGCCAGCTTCTCGGTCTGCACCAGGCGACCCTGGGCGGCGCGCAGTCCTTCAAGCGAGGCCGACAGTTCCTGGGTCCGCGCCTGCACCTGATCGAACAGGCGGACATTCTTGATCGCTATGACCGCTTGATCCGCAAACGTTCGCAGCAACTGCACGTGATGTTCGGCAAACGCTCCCGGCTCCCTGCGGGTGATGCTGATCAGACCGATGAGCCCCTCCTCGCTGTTCAGCGGCGTCAACAAGATACTGCGGAATCCGCGAGCGCGGCCGATAGCCCTCACCCCCGCCCTGATTCCCAACGAGGAATCGCTGTCGGAAATTTCCATCACTTGACCGTCGCGAACGAGTTCGAGGAGTGGATCGGTCGCGACCGGTCGCGGAAACGATCCGAGCAACGCCTTGTCCGCTTCCGCACCCATGGACGTGAAAGCGGCCACTTCCACCATGTCGCCGACGATGCGGAGCACGGTGGTCGAATGGGCGTCCACCAGCCGGCTCGAGCGCGTCGCAATCGCATCGAACACCGGCTGAGCGTCCGACGGCGAACTGGCGATCACCTTCAGGATGTCGGCCGTCGCCGTCTGCCGCTCCACGCTTATCCGTAGCGCGTTCTCCGCCTCTATCTGCTCTGTCACATCGGTATTGGTGCCGAACCAACGTATGACATCACCGGCTTCGTTGCGGATCGGCAAGGCCCGGGACAGGAACCAGCGATAGCCGCCATCCTTGCTCCGGAGGGGAAAAGTGTCCTCCCAAGGGGTACCGGTCTCAAAGCTTCGTTGAATATGCTGGACCACGCGGTCCACGTGATCGGGGTGATGGACCTTCCGCCAGCCCCACCCCTGCATCTCTTCCAGCGTCGTGCCTGCATAGTCGTGCCAGCGCTTATTGTACCAGTATATCGAACCCGTGGCATCAGCGGTCCAGGCAAACTGGCTGAGGTTATCGGCGAGTTCGCGAAAACGTTCTTCGCTTTCGCGCAACGCCTTCTCGTTGGCGACGAGCACCGCCTCCGCACGCTTGCGTTCGGTGGTTTCCTCCGCGGCCACATTGACGCCGACGATCTCGCCTGACGCGTTGCGAACCGGGTGCCAATAGGAAATCCACGAACGGTCGTCGATCTGGCCCGCAATTTCGACACCGAGAACCGGCTCCCCGTTCCTCATGATCGAGCCGACAATACCCTCCACCGCGTCCGCCAGAGCCGGTACGCAATCCCGCACCCTGCGCCCCAAATGATCTGCCACCGAGATTCCGCAGATACCGGTCAAGTGGTGATTGATCTGAAGATATCGGCAGTCCGGAGAAAGGAAGGCGAGACCGATCGGCGCGGTATCGTAGATCAATTGAAGTGTCGGCTGTTCGTTCAACCGGGAAACCGTTGAATGCCTTCCGGCGACTGCTTTGTTCTGGTCATCTGGCAAAACCGAGGACCTTCTCGTCAGAACTTGTTGACATGGTTGAGCATCACCGTCCGAGAGACGCCTGCACATGGTGTCTGCGCATCAAAGCGCATGGGCAAACGTGGCGGGGTCGCCACAGCACAAGAATAGCTCTATCCCGGCTGCTGGGATGTGCAGTTTGTGCCAACCGCCTGTTTCGTCAATTTCTTCTTTAATTGGCGGCATTTCCGCTTCGGACCACCAGGCGACGATCACGGAGCGCGGGCAGAATGGCGGGTCCGCTTGGCCCGGTGTCTACCAGCTCACGCGCACACCGGCCTTTCCGGTGTAGGCGAATCCACCGCTGTCGAACCGGCTGGAATAGGATGCGTTGGCATACAGCGTCGTGGACGCGGTCACCTGGCCGCTGACGCCAACATTGATTTCGCCCCACAGTCCGCGGAGATCCGCGTGGAACGGAACAAGGCCGGTCTCCGATGAGAACGAAGTGATGGGGCTCCCCAAAAATTCATTCCAGAGATTTGGCCTGATCCAGGCGGTGATGGTCTGCAGACTACTGTCCAACGTCCAGGTGCGACCGAACCGGGCGCCGATCCGTGCGGCGAGCGAGTCGACGTCGGAGAAGCGTATCTGCGCAGCAACATCGCTGGAATCATTGATGTGGATGTTTTGATAAACGATCTGCGCCTGCGGCTCGATGAAGTAGCCGCTGGAAAATTTGAAGGGATAGCCGGCCTCGATCGACGCGGCCGCGCCTTGCCCGCCGGTGCGCAATGCAGGCAGTCCACGGTTCGCGGAGCTGTTGATGTCGTAGAAGGTGCCCTGAAGGATCGCGTCGGTGTACCAGCCGCTGGTGCCGAAATGTGTCCAGTATCCGCCCAGCGTATAGGCGCTGAAATTGCTGTTGCCCTGACTGCTATCGATGTGGGTGACGCGCCCCTGATCCCCGCCGATCGCGAAATAGGCGCCGGCCTGATCGCGCGACCCGTCAGGGCGATCATGGCGATAGACGTCCATGCCGGCCTGAAGGCCGAGGAATGTGTAGTTGTAGCTCGGACCGGAGCCCAGCACGCCGATGACATCGCCGCTCTGATGGCCGCTCACGCCGATGATCCGGCCCCAACCGAGTTTGCCGTTCTCGGAGTCGGGCCGTCGACGTTGATCTTCTTCCTCGCCGACCCGCTCGTGCAGCGTATCGAGCAGTGTGCGGCCGTAGAGCAGCGCCATGGACGGGATCGCGGCATAGAGCGAGGTTTCGACGCGGAAATGCGGCAGCGGAACCGGCGGGTTTGGCTGGCACGCCGGATTGGTGGGCTCGCGCGTGCAGTCGAGCGTGGAGCGCAGATACCAGGCATCCGGATTACTGGCGTCCACGCTGCTGCGGAACAGGCCGTATTCGTAAGGTCCCGCCACCACGGGGGCCGCGAGGGCGAATGTCGCCGGCACGGTCGTGCCGGCATTGATCGTATCGACGACAAGGATGCCATTGCCATGGGTCAGATCGCCCTTGCCGGTCGTGTTGGCGATGCGGAGCGGGGAGAATCCGCTGGCATTGCCGCCGTCGATCACCAGCCGGTCGGATGGCGAAGGATCCGAACCCAGGAAGGTGTTCAGGCCGATCACGCCGCCGAGGCCGAGATAGTTCACGGTTGTCAGCGTTTTGTAGCTCGACAGCAGCGTGGGGTCGCCGACGGGTGGTGTGAACTGGATCAGGCTGGGATCGTTGACCAGATTGGTCACGTTGGAGTTGCCGGTCATGATCCAGGTGGAGTTGTCCAGCAACGTGACGTTCGACACGCTGCCGGGCAGCGTCGTCGCAGCGCCAACCACGGTCGAATGCGTCAGCGTGACGTTGGCGAGCCCCGGTGTCGGGGCCGACACAGTCGGGGGCGGCAGCGTGAACGGCGGCGGCGTATCGGGCGCGTCAGGATCTGGCACGCCGAAGATCGGAAGCTCGACCGCCGTCAGCGGCGGGAAATTGACGGAGGTGCCCACCCTCAGCCATTCGCTGCTGCCGCCCGCGAATAAATTTGTCAGCGACACGTTTCCGGATCCGGCGACGCCGATCGTCGGACCGCTGGTGTTGAGAAGGTTCGTGTTGGTGAAGAGACCGGTGGAGACCGCTGCCGGCGTGCCCACGGCGTAGAAGGCGGCCGCATTTCCGCCCTGGGCTGTGATGGTCGAGTTGTTGCCGACGATCAGGCCGCCGGCATCAGCGACCGATCCGTGCGCGAACAGGCCAGTCGTGAGCACCGAAGTCTGGTTCATCGTGACCGATGTCGGGTTGTCGCGGGAGAGCGCCCCGTAGGCGGAAACGCCCTCGGTCAGGACCGTGCTGCTGTTGGCAACCACGGCCGCTTCACCACGGCCTGTAATTGGTCTTGTACCGTAGTCCCCGAGCACGGCGCGCAATCCGGCGGCGCCGTCTCCATGCGTCGTGACCGATGACGCGTTGATGGTGGCCAGCGCCTTCTCCACGGGGGCGTCGTTGCGCGCCTGGGCGGTGACGCCATGCGCATTGAGCCCGAACGTTTCAAGCGTGATCGACGTGGCCGTGAGATTTGCCGGGAATTGCGCGCCGACCTGTTCCGTCACGGCAAACAGGCCGATGCTCCTCTCGCCATGCGTCGTGATGGCGTTTCCACTCAGGATGACCGTCCCGCCATCGTCAGCGACCGCTCCCATTGCAGTTGCTCCCGTCGTGATGATGGTGGTGCCGATCGCCGTCAGAATGGCACCCGGGTTGCGAGCAGCGAGAGCATGAGGGAAGGAGGATAGCCGCACGGCATCCCCGTGCGTCGTGACAGATCCGCCGTTGAGCGTGAGCTGGCCGTTGAGGTCTGCCAGCGCGCCGATGGAGTTGTCGTTGCCCAATGTGGTCACGGCGACATTGGTCGCGGTGAGCATTCCGCCCGCAACGAAAAGCCCCGATGCATCACGAGCTTCCGTGGTCGATGAACCTCCGGTCATGGTTGCAGATGCCCCGGAGTTGACCCGCAGTCCGAAGCCGACCGGGCTCGTGCTTCGCAAGATGGAATTGGTGATGGTGACGGAAGACCCGGCATCCTGGACCAGGACGGCATTGCCGCCGGACGCCGTACTCGTCGCCGAGATGCTGCTGTTGGAGATCGTGGCCTGCCCCCCGCTGAAAATAAAGGCGCCACTGGCTCGAGCGCCGCTTGCCGTGATGTCGGATCCTGTGATCGTCGCCTGCGAGCCTGCGTCCTGCACCGAGAAGCCGTGCCCGCGTTGTCCCGACGCGTTGATCGTGACCCCGGTCAATTGCAGGACACCGCCTGACAGGGCGCGAGCCGCGGAGGACGGATCCGTGTCGGCGGCGGCTACGCTCGTCGACGTAATGGAGCTATTGGAAAGCGACACCGTGCCACCGCTCTCCGCGCGAACGCCGCTCGCCTGCTGGCCGGATACGTTGATCGTATCGTTGCTGCCGCTGATCTGGCTGCCGGAGCCGGTTGCGAACAATGCGTGGCTGCCGGCGATGACGGCCGTGCCTGCACCCGTTGTCGTCACGGTGGCGCCGTTGAGGGTGATGCTGCCGCCGCCCTGCGCGAAAGCGCCGAAGGACGTTCTGGACTTTGTCGTGATCGCTCCGTCCGAGAACGAGATCTGGCTGCCCACGCCGGTTGCCACGAGAGCGTTGTTGTTGAGGCCCGCAGCGCCGCCGAGCATCGAAACATTGGTGCTTTGGAGTACGACACTGCCGCCGGTGTCGGCGGCCACGCCGGTCATGTTGTTCGCGGTCGTGGTTCCGTTTGGCGGCCCGAGCGTGACCGATGAACCAGTCGCGTTGATCGTGCTGCCGGCGCCGGTTGCGCGAAGGCCGAGATGATTGGCGGACGTCGCAGTCGTGGTCGATGTCGTCTGCAACGTGCTGCCATTGAAATTGATCGTGCTGCCCGATTGCGCCAGCGCTCCCGTGGTCGTGGTGATCGTGCTGCCGGCAGCAAGGTTCAGCGTGATGCCGTTCGCAGTGATCGCGCCCGACGTGCCAGATGCGGTGAGGCCTGTCGCACCAGCAGGAGTGACATTGATGATCGTGGCGGGTGGGACGGTGCATTGCGTGTTACTGACGACAGCCGGCGAAGGACATGCTTGCGCCAAGACGCAGCCGCAGCTCACGGCAACCAGCGAAATGGTCGCACTCGCGGTGATCAGGCCCTGCCTGAGAGATCGCGTAAAGGCGCACATCATTCCTGCCCCCGAGCAAGAGGATCCACAGTTTCAGACGTGAAAATGGAATGTGCGTCTCGGTATTCTACGTCGGCGCAAATAACCTAAAGCCTGGTGCCAAGGCTCAGGAATCAACGTATCGGACGCGATCAATGTTTGGGTGAATATTATTTAGATTGTGTCGCAGAAGTTGTGGTGATGATTTTCGGCCCGCGTTATGGCGTCGCAGACGCACTTATGTAAGCCTCTCGTACGTGGTTGCGTGAAGCTCACGAACTTCGAAAAGATGCGAGTGTTTTGGTGCGTGTCCGCCTTGCTCCCGGAAGCAGGGAACCGCGGACCTGGCGCACCCCTCAGTTCAGGCGACCAGGCCCCGCGAGCAGGCCCAGCACGATCGAAAACAATTCGTTCTGCGCGGAAATGCCGAGCCGCTCATAGGCGCGCTTGCGGTAGGTCAGCGTCGAATGCAGGCTGATGCCAAGCGCTTGTGAGATCGCCTCCGAGCTGAAGCCGAGCAGGATACGGCGGCATACTTCCTGCTCCCGCGGCGTCAGCGCGGAGAGTGGCGCGCGCATCGCAAACAGCGCCGCGAGGGATTGGTCGGACGTCGCGGTCGCCGCCTGCTGGAAATGACGCGCGACGCTTGCGCTAATCGCAGGCGCAATGGCCTGCAGCCGCGCACGCTCGGCGTCGGCGAAACGGCCCTGGGCGGTGATGCGGTAGAAGTTGACATAGAAGCAGGTGTCGCCAGTCCAGATCGCTGTCGCGCATTTGTCGACGATGTCCGAGTCGTTGAAGAAGATTTTCCGGTAGCGGGCGCCATACATGCGCGGCGCGAACGATGGCAGCATGATCGGGCGCGCGCTGCCCTCGCCTTCGAAGAGCGCATCACGATTGGGATCGGATTCGTGGAACTGGCCGGCATAGGCCGCACCGAGATCGCTGCCGGTCGGAATGTTGCCGGCATCGAGCAGACAGCTCGCCTCCCCGGCGCGCGTCAGCGCAAACACCATGCAATGACCGACGCCAGCCTGCCGGCGCAACGTGTCGATCAGGATGTTTGGAAAATCGGGGCAGCCGATCGCGAGCACTGCGGGCGTGACATCGCCTGCCGTCGGATTTGAGGCCATCGCGTGGGGCCGCATGGGTTTCCTCCGCCAAGGTTCTTTTGGCGGACGATATCAGTAAGGGGACTATCGAGAAAGACAGCCAAGCCGCTTCTGGGTCCCGGCTCTGCGCAGCATCGCTACGCGCTGCAGCGCGTCCGGGACACGAGAGAATGCGCGTCGTTAGCTAGTCTCGTGCCCCGGACGCAGCGCAGCGTGAAACGGTGCGCTGCTGAGCCGGGGCCCATGTCCGACGGAGCGCTACCCCGCCGCGGCCTTCGCGGGCGCGACGCTGACCGCGAGCTTGCCGTAGCGGTCGGTGAAGGCCTGGGTGTCGATCTCTTCCAGCTTGATCTCGCCGCTCATGACGCCCTGCTTCCAGGCGACCTGCGCCGGATCGTTCTGGAACTCCGGCATGACCTCGCGACCGAACAGCTCGAGCGATTCGCAGATGTGCTCATGGCTGTTCTTGCCCGCTTGATTCAGGAGGATGACCTGGTCGATATGCGAGCTCTGGAAGCGCTTGAGCTTCTTGCGGATCGTCTCCGGCGAGCCGATCAGGCCGCCGCGCAGCGCCGCCTCCTGCGCCTCCGGGTTGTCGCGCTTCCACTTGTTGTACTCGTCCCACATGTTGACGGTGTAGGGCGCGGGGCGCTGGCGGTTCTGCGCGGCGCCATAGAAGCGCAGCGCGAACTGGAAGAAGGTGGCGCCGTCGGCGCGCGCACGTGCCTCTTCATCCGTCTTGGCGCACATGAAGAACGACACCAGCGCCATGTTCGGATTGATCTCGTAGTCGGCCAATTTGTGCAGCCGCTTGGTCATGGCATTGTAATAAGCGTGCACCCAGGCGTGCGCGGCGTCTGCACTGACGAACTGGAAGCCGAGCGCGCCAAAGCCGTGGCGGCCGGCACGCTCGATGGTCGGCAGTTGCGAGCAGGCCATCCACAACGGCGGATGCGGCTTCTGTACCGGCTTGGGCACCACATTGCGCAAGGGGATGTCGAAATACTTGCCGTGATGCTCGCTGCCCGCGTCCTTGAACATCGGGAAGATCGCGGCGACGGCCTCCTCGAACACCTCCTTCTTGGTCTCCATGTCACGGCCGAACGGCTCGAGCTCGGTAATCGACGCGCTCTCGCCCATGCCGAATTCGCAGCGACCGTTCGAGAGCAGGTCGAGCACCGCGACGCGCTCGGCGACGCGAGCCGGGTGGTTGGTGGTGAGCTGGAGGATGCCGTGGCCGAGCCGGATGTTTTTCGTGCGCTGGCTCGCGGCGGCAAGGAACGATTCCGGCGAGGGCGAGTGCGAATATTCCTCGAGGAAGTGATGCTCGACGACCCAGGCGTGGTCGTAGCCGTGCCTGTCGGCGAGCTCGAGCTGCGAGAGCGCATTCTGGTAGAGCTTGAGCTCGTCACCGGCGACCCAGGGCCGTGGCAGTTGCAGCTCATAGAAGATGCCGAACTTCATGACGCCATCTCTCCCAATTTTTCCTGCAAGTTTTCTTGCCCGCATTATTCTTTGTTGCGCGCATCTTAATGCGTGAGGCGGCGCTGTCTACGGAAGCGCAATTCCGCTGCGCGGGAGAACGCCCGGCATTATGGCGCGGCAGAGCCTGTGACCACGGCAGCGGGCGCCGCTTCGCGTGGTGCGCGACGCCCGTTCAGCACCACGCCGACGAAAGTGAAGCGCACCAGCAAATGATAGCTCGCCAGCATCAGGGGAAGCGCAATGGCGAGAATGGTTGCGAACTTGATCGGCCAGGGCCAGTCGCGTTGCGACACCGCGACCTGCAACGCCATCACGATCGGCATGTGGATCAGATAGAGCCAGTAGGACGCATCGGCGAGGTAGCGCCGGGTTGGACTAAACCCGGACATGAACCGGAGCGCGAGGCCGATGACCGCGAATGTCGACGTCCATATCGCCGGCGCATACAGGACGACAGAGACGAGCCTCAGCGTGTCGGAGCTCATCGGCAGCCTTGGCGCACCCGGCGCAGACGTCATCACACCGGCCAGCACGAAACCGATCAGGATCAGGCCGACAGACGGCAGGAGATTCCACAGCCAGCGCCGCTCCAGGATCCGCAGCAGGTCGACCTGCCGATGCAGCAGCCAGCCGAAGCCGAACGCGGTGCCGAAGCCGATCCAGGCCTGGAGGTTGGTGACGAGCGACTGATCCGGCGTCCTCACGCCCATCATATTGATCCATGTTGGGTCGAGGCTGAAGGCGATGCCGATCGGGATCGCCAGGATCACGGGCGCCAGCGGATTTCGCATGATCCGTGCGACAAGCCGATCGAGGGTCGCGCGCCAGGCGCCGGACGCATCGAGCCAGACGATTGCGCCACGGAGCAGAAGCATGGCGGCATAAAGCTCCAGCAACACATAGAGAAACCAGAGATGGGTCAGGGGGAAATTCGGCAGTGCCGGTAGCCAGCCGGACGTACGGTGGATCGGACCTCCATTCGGAAAGCCCGAGGCCCAGATGATCACCAGAACCATCGGCGTAAACACGAGCGGCCAGCCGACCACGAGCGGCAGCCCGATCCGCTGCAACCTGTCCCTGACGAAGGCCCAATGTCCGCGGCGATGGAAGCTCATGCGGGCGAAGAAACCGGCCATCAGGAAGAACGTCGTCATCCGGAAGACGTGGATGGCGAAGAACAGCAGACCCAGCAGCAGGCTTTGATGTGTGTCCTGAATGATCCAGAACCGGGTCGGGGCTGGAACAAACGACAATGTCGCGTGCAGGACGATGCCGAGTAGCAGCGCAAAACCCCTGACCGCATCGAGCGCGTGCAGCCGTTCTGATGCAGGGGTGGCGGCGATCAAACGGGGCATGGGCGGGCTCGGCTTGCTGGAGAAGCTTCTCTCCAACAATCTGCCCGATCGTATCAGGGCTCTCTCGCCCAATCCAGAAATCGGCTAGCCGATTTCTCGGCGCGGCGGGCTGATTTCGAGAGGGCGATCGGTTTCCAGCCGGCTCAAGGCCTCGCGTCGGAATTCGGTTGGAGTCATGCCGGTCTCGGCCTTGAAAGCGCGGTTGAAAGGTCCGATCGACTGGAAGCCTGCGTCCATCGCGATGGTCAGCACCGGAACCTCCCGTTGCGCCACATCTGAGAGCGCCACCTTGGCATCCTCGATGCGGTAGTGGTTGAGGAACGCGTTGAAATTGCGATAGCCCAGCCCTTCGTTGATCGCCTGACGCAGCCGGTGTTCGGGAACGTCGAGCCGTGCCGCCAGCGCGCCGATCGCAAGACCTTCCTGCCGGTAGGTTCGCTCCACCGTCATCAGATGGTCGAGACGCCGCAGCAGGATCGGGTCGACGACGACCCGCTCCGCGGCGACACGAGCCGGCCTCCCCGCATCGCCGGATGCGATCGCGGCCGTGGCGTCGCTGACGGCCACCACCGGCGAACTGAGCACGCCCAGGGCCGCGAGCGTCGCCATCACGAAAAGGCTGAGTGCGGTCGGCAGACTGCCGGACGCGCCGGGCGCCAGCACAGGAATATCGGCGAAGCCCGCAACGGCGACGAGGGCGATGGTTACGACATTGATGGCGAGCACCGCCAGCCGCAGCCGGCGCCGCCGCATCACCAGATCCACGCGCCAGGTCTTGACCGTCTGGACCGCAGCCGAGAGTGCCAGCAGCAGGGCCACGGCCGCCAGGACCTTGCCGCCGCCCTTGGCCAGTGCGGGCCAGTGCGGCCAGACCAGCGACACTGCAAATCCCCAGGCCACGATCGCCAGCCACAGAGCGCCGTGCCAGCGCCTGAGCACGAAATCGTCGTCGAACGCGGCGCGCGCCCACAACCAGAAGACGGCGGGGAGCGAGGACAGGATCGGCAAGGTCCACCACCAGAACGCTTTGGGAAACAACGGCGCGGTCACGATCGCGTAGAACATGCCGCAGGCGCACATGGCGATGCCGAGATAAGCGTTCTGATTGACGGCCCGGCGCTGAAGCGCCACGAGGACGATCAGCAGGAACACGCCGCTCGCCGCGCCGCGAAACCCGAGATCGATCGCCGTCAGCCCGCTCACGATATTTATTCTCCGCTCGATCTCAATGTTCGCATCGGCCCCGTATCGGTACAATCTAAACTTGCGGTGACGGTCCAGCCGGCATCGCCTGGCCGGCCCCGCTTGAACCGGCAGGGGGAATGGTTAGTTTCGGGGGATGGCGAATCGCTTCGATTTCGCTCCTCCTCAAGACAGACATGGCCACTTTCACCCCGCATCAGGATGCCGCGCTCAAGGCCGTTGCCGACTGGCTCAAGGCCAAGCCCGGCCGCAATGGCACGCCGCCGGTTTTCCGGCTGTTCGGCTTTGCCGGCACCGGCAAGACCACACTGGCGCGGCACATCGCCGACGGCGTCGACGGCGAGGTGAAGTTTGCCGCCTTCACCGGCAAGGCGGCGCTGGTGATGCGCAACAAGGGTTGCGACGACGCCTCCACCATCCACTCGCTGATCTACCGCGCCCGTGAATCCGGCGAAGAGCAGCCGAGCTTTGAGCTCTGGGACGACGCGCCGGCTTCGAAAGCAAAACTGATCGTGATCGACGAATGCTCGATGGTCGACGCCGAACTCGGCCGCGATTTGATGTCGTTCGATTGCCCCCTGCTGGTGTTAGGCGATCCCGCGCAGCTGCCGCCGATCCAGGGCGGCGGTTTCTTCACCAATACCGAGCCCGACGCGATGCTGACCGAGGTGCACCGCCAGGCCCAGGACGATCCGATCGTGCGGATGTCGATGGACGTGCGTGAGGGGCGCGAGCTCGACATCGGCCGCTACGGCGAGAGCGAAGTGGTATCGCGCAAAGAGCTCGACCCCGACCGCGTCATGAGCGCCGACCAGATCCTGGTCGGCCGCAACAACACCCGCCGCGCCTACAACACCCGCTTCCGCCAGCGCCAGAACATCGAGGACCAGTTTCCGGTGGCCGGCGACAAGCTGGTCTGCCTGCGCAACAACCGCAAGAAGGGCCTGTTCAACGGCGGTCTGTGGCGCGTGAAATCACGCAACACCTCACGCTCCAAATCGCGCATCCTCAGCATGCGGTTGTCGCCTGACGAGGATCTTGGGCACAAGGTGACGAAGGTGTCCGTGCGCGCCGACTGTTTCGAGGGCGGCGTCGAGGCGATCGCCTGGGAGCAGCGCAAACCCTATGACGAGTTCGACTTCGGCTATGTGCTGACCGTGCACAAGTCGCAGGGCTCGCAATGGGACGACGTCGTGCTGTTCGACGAGAGCTTTGCGTTCCAGGAGAGCCGCGCGAGGTGGCTGTACACGGGGATTACGCGCGCGGCGAAGCGGCTGAGCATTGTGGTTTAGGTGTCGTAGCCCGGATGGAGCGCAGCGCAATCCGGGGTTAGCTCCGCGACCGTGATTCCCGGATTTCGCTACGCTGCATCCGGGCTACGAGATCTCACTTCCCCGCCACGAAATAAAAATCCTCCCGTCCCGGCGGCGAGCCATAGGTGAACGGCTGCTGCTCGTGCTTGGTCGCGGTCCAGACGTCGTCGCGGACGATGTCGAACAACTTTCGGATCTCGACGCGCGGCTCCTTGATCTCGCGGGCGAGCGCGGTGGAGAACGGGCTATCGGCACCATTGTCGCCGTCGATCGCGGTCTCGCCGTGCTTGGCGGCATAGACCACCATGAAACCGGCGCCGGGCTCGATGTTGGAAAAACCCTTGTCGACCAGTTTCAGCGACAACGTGTGCTGCATGGTCGGCGCGAACGGATTGTCGCGGCAGGCATCCAGGATCACGAGACGCACCTTTCGCGCGGCACCGACGGCGGCGATCACCTGCTCGAGCGCGACCGCCTGGGTCTCGGCGTCCCTGTCGGCGGCAAGCTTGGCGTCGACAGGGACGAGGTAATTGACCCCGCCGATCTCGAAGCCGTGGCCGGCGTAATAGACCACCGCCCAGTCGGACTTCTCGGCTTCGTCGGCGAAGGTCTTCAGCGCGTCGAAGAACTTGTCGCGGGTCAGATCAGTGGCCGAAATCACCGTTTGGAATCCGACATCGTGCAGCACACTCGCGATCAGTTTCGAGTCGCGCGGCGGATTGGGCAGAGCGTGGACATTCTTGTAGGCGCCGTTGCCGATCACCAGCGCGACGCGGCGCCCGCTGGGTGCGCCCCCTGGCGTTTGCGGCATCAACGCGGCGAGCCGCTCCTGCGCGATGGCACGGGCACGCGCGACGTCGAGCTCGTCGAACTTGGTCAGCGAATAGGCCGCCGCGCGGTAGTCGGCGCGGGCCTGGGCGAGATCCTTCTTGCGCTCATAGAGCTGGCCACGGCCGGAATGAGCGCGGATATTGTTCGGGTTGATCTGAAGAGCCGTGTTGTAGTCCTTCAGCGCGGCATCGAGGTCGCCCTTCATGAAGTAGACGTCGGCGCGGTTGTTGATCGCGTAGACATTCTTCGGCTGCTTCTCGATCAGGCCGTTGCAGTCGGCGAAAGCCAGATCGTACTGGCCCATCATGCCGTAGGTTGTGCAACGGTTACCGGCGATCTGCTGCGCGGTCGGATCGATCTTCTCGGCCTCCGCAAAATCGGCGATCGCGCCGTCGTAATCCTTCATCAGCGTGCGCACGCGGGCACGATTGGTCCAGCCGAGCAGGAACTTGGGCGTGAATTTGATCGACAGGCCGAAATCGTCGAGCGCGCTTTGCAGCGCACCGTGGCGCAGCTGGATGACACCGCGATTGTTGTAGGGAACACCGTAGGTTGGACGCTTCTGGAGCGCGAGGTTGTAGTCGGCCAGCGCGAGGTCGTCCTGGCCGGTGCGCTCATAGGCGAGGCCGCGCGAGTTGAGCGTAAAGACATTGTCGGGATCGAGACCGGCGGCCGTCGACAAGGTCTCGATCGCGTGGACATAGTCACGCTTGTTGATCATCGTATTGCCGCGCACCGTGAGCGCGACCGCCTTGTCCTTGCCGGTGACCCGGTCCGCGTTGAGCAGATTCTCGCAGGCGGTCGCGCGCGCCTGCAACTCCACCTGGCGGTCGCGGCAGGTGGCGAGGTCGTCGCCGGCTCGGCCGCGGCAATCGCGGCGCCGGAGACGAGTATGACGAATGTCAGGGGAATGACGCGCAGCATGTTGTCAGATCAGCTCCAGCCACCACATTTTTAAGTCGATCAGCGATCGCGCGGGTTCATCTAGCCCGGAGTTCCTCATCCCGCCAAGCCGGACCGCAGCCGGACGATCCTGGGCGGCGTTTTTCACAGACTCGTGTCCGTCCCGGCGTAACATTCGCGGGCTGCGCCCGTATCTCAGGTAACCGAAAGAGCCGCCGGGCAGGCTGTTCGCCCGGCCTCAGCCGCCCTAGACTGTCAGCCCTTCCGAAAGAGGATCCGCCATGCGCCGCCCCGCCCTCCTGTCCCTGCTCGCCGCCACCACCGCCCTGACGCTAGCCTTTGCCGTGCCGTCCCGGGCCGCGGAGGACGCAGTCGTCATTCCCGCCCCCGCAATGGACGCGGCGCCCGCGAGCGGCATCCAGACCGCCGTGATCGCCGGCGGCTGCTTCTGGGGCGTGCAGGGCGTATTCCAGCACACCGCGGGCGTCGTCAACGCGGTCTCCGGCTATGCCGGCGGCTCCAAGGCGACCGCCGACTATCACACCGTCTCGTCCGGCACGACGGGCCACGCGGAATCGGTCGAGATCAAATACGATCCGAAGAAGATCTCCTACGGCAAGATCCTCCAGATCTACTTCTCGGTGGCGCACGACCCGACCCAGCTCAACCGCCAGGGCCCCGACAGCGGCACGCAATATCGCTCGGCGATCTTCACCACCTCCGACGAGCAGAAGAAGGTCGCGGAGGCCTATATCGCCCAGCTCAATGGCGCCAAGGTCTTCAACAAGCCGATCGTGACCAAGGTCGGCGCGCTGGAGGCGTTCTACCCGGCGGAGGCCTATCATCAGGACTATCTGACGCTGCACCCGAGCCAGCCCTACATCGCCTACAACGACATCCCGAAGGTCGAGAACCTGAAAAAACTGTTCGCGGATAACTATATTGAAAAGCCGACGCTGGTCAGCGCCAGCAAGGCTACCAACTGATCGCAACATCACCGAAAACAAGATCATCAAGAAACGGGAGACCCATGCCCGACACCAAGACGAAAACCACAGACGACAAGGTCATCAAGAGCGAAGAGCAGTGGCGGCAGGAATTGTCGCCGATGCAGTACGCGGTGCTGCGCGAGAAGGCGACCGAGCGTCCCTTCTCCGGCGAATATGAGCACGACCATCGCGCCGGCACATACGTCTGCGCTGGCTGCGGCAACGTGCTGTTCGAGTCCGATGCCAAATTCGATTCCGGCTGCGGCTGGCCGAGCTTTACCCAGCCCGCCGTCGAGAGCCATGTCGACGAAGAGCACGATGTCAGCCACGGCATGGTCCGCACCGAGGTGCTCTGCTCCAAATGCAGCGGCCATCTCGGCCATGTTTTCCCGGACGGCCCCGGACCGACCGGCCTGCGCTACTGCATCAATTCGGCTTCGCTGAAGCTCGAGCCGAAATAAATATTCGAGCACACTTGGCGCGCCGCCCGGTTCCGACATGGAACCCGGCGGCGCGATGTGCTTTTCTTCTCTGGCGGTCTGGCCGGTCATCGCATTTCGGCGGCCGCCAGGGAGGATGCCATGTCACTCGGGACCATCCTGATCATCCTGGTGATCATCTATCTGCTGGGCGGCATGTCAGGCCGCATCGGCGGCTATGGCTACGGCATGGGCCATTCCGGCATAGGGATCGGCGGCGTCGTGCTCGTGGTGCTGATCGTGCTGCTGCTCCTTGGCAAACTTTAAACCATTTAAGTTATTGAAATAACTTGTATTACGGCAGTTGCGGACCTGCCATGCGTGGATTCATCATCTCCCATCACAGGGGTCGCATTTTTGTCAAAACGGCCTATATTAGAGGACGAAAATGACGTGTGCGGCGGGCCCACCCGATTGTGGCCTCCGCCCGCCAAAACCCCACGCGCTTAAAGCCCCAGAGAAGATCACGAGGTCTTTGACCATGCGTCCACTGCGTCCGTTCAACTTCAACACCTCCGCCGAACTCTTCCCCGCTGCGATCCGCAAGAAGAAGCGCGCAGGGTTCACCTATCGCCGGTTCGGCACCGCGGCCGAAGCCGTGCAGTTCGCAATGGAGCAGTTGCCAACGGATTCGCTGAACGGGGCCTATCTCCAGGTGGAGGAAGCGCGCTTCGACCAGAACGGCATCCGCTCGCTGTATGAGAGCGAAGCCTTCCCGCTGGAGCGCCACCGCAAGCCCGAGCCGGTCGCAGAGGCCGACGCCGACGCGGCGTAAACTTTTTCGCAAAGCCTTCGATGTGCGCTGAAAGCGTGATGGCCAAACGGCCGTCGCGCTTTTCGCGTTTTGAGCATGGCTCAGATGCGCGGCTGCTTGTCGAGCCAGCGCCGCAACAGCCGGACGTTGCGCATGTTGGCGCGGAACATCACGTCGAAGGCGTCGCCCGCGAGCGGGACCATGCCGACCACGCCGTCGACCGCGACATTGCCGAGCATCCGCGCGGTGAGGTACCAGGGCGCGCCCAATGCGCGCGCCTCACGCACCAGCCACAGCGAGATCGCGGTGGTGATGATATCGCCGACAATGGGGATCAGCCCGATCAGCCCGTCGATGCCATAGCGGATATTCGTGCCCGGCAGGACGAAGGCGACGTCGAGCAGCTTTGCGAGCGCCTCGAGCCGCGCGATCCGCTGCTCCCGCGTCAGATTGCCGAACGGGTTGCCGTTGCCCAGTCCTTGCCCGAACTCGAAACGAAACTCGCGAAATCCCTGCTCCAGCGTCTCGGGCCGGATCTCACGGCCGTCCTGGTCGATGATCGGCCCGCGCGCCTCGCCGCCCGCGAAATTGGCGCGCGAACGGCTCCCTGAACGGGATTGGCGCGGAGCAAGAATATCGTCGTCGGACATGGTCATGGCCTGGAGGAAACGCGCCAACGCGCCGGAGGTTGCTGCGCAGCGGCCGAAGGTCGCGCGCTCAGGTCGCCGCGGGAGCCGGCAGCGGCTCCTCGATATATCGGTGCACGAGCCAGGATGACAGCACCGCCGGCACGAAACCGACCAGGCCGTACAGGATGAACTGCACCGCGCCCGAATCCGATCCGCGCGAGCTGTAGGTCAGCGCGGCCAGGATGAAGGCGAACATGCCAACCAGCAGCATCCGCAGCACCGGCCCGATCCGCCTGATGTGGAGCAGGATGTCGTCCACCGCGCCGATCATCAGCGACGGCAGGAAGCCGAACAGATAGCTGTATTGCAGGGTCTTGAAGAACACTGCGAAGAGCTTGCCGACTTCGCCGAGATTGGTCTGGGTCCAGTAGCCGGACTGGTAGGTCGTCGTCAGCAGCAGCAAGAACCCGCCCACGAACGGACCGACGAGCGCAAACACCAGATAGCGTTTCATCAAGGACTCCTCACAGCCTGGCGGCTTTTATAGCAGCGCGGCGGGAACCTTGAATAGCGGGGTTGCGGGCTGTTTGGGGGAACAAGTGGCAAAACGACGAGTTCAGACAGGACTTGAAATTGACCTGTCAAATTTTGGAGCCGCCGATGTCTCGTAAACTGTTCTTCCTGGCGACGATCACACTGACGACCCTCGGCGGCCTGTCGAACGCGCCCGTTCTCGCGCAAGGCCACATGGGCACGCCGCAGGAACAGAATGCCTGCTCGCGCGATGCCTCGCGGCTGTGCCGCAAGGACCTCGGCAATGACGGCGCGATCCAGGGCTGCCTGCAAGCCAACCGCGCCAAGCTGTCGAGATCGTGCAGCAAGGTGTTCGAGAGCCACGGAATGTAAGATCGGCATGTGAGTGCACGTCCGCATTGTGCGTGACGGACGCGCAACAATTGCAAATTCATTCGCGCCGCCCATTGCAGCTCTTTGACAATGGCGCATAATTCACTCGGGCGGCGCAGCACTTTTCGATTCGAACATCACGAGAGATCGAGCGACCACACGCAGGGTTCACCTTGCGTGAAGGCTGTGACATGCGGCAAATCAAGCCGCGTGCGGCGCCCCAAAACCAAGCGGCTCAAGCCCACGGAACTCGGGGACGCATTCTTCATGACACGCTACCAGACCATCGCGACGCTGTTCGCCTTCACCACTGCCGCCATCGCATTCCAGACCTCGCCGAGCCTCGCCTTCTCATCCGAAGCACAGCAGATGTGCTCGGGCGACGCGATGCGGTTGTGCTCCAGCGAAATCCCGGACATCCCGCGCATCAGAGCCTGCATGGTGCGGAACAAGGCGAATGTCAGCCCCGGCTGTCGCGCCGTGATGGACCGCGAGGCAGCGGCCGCCGCAGCGACGCACAAGCGGGAAGCGGCCGCGCAATAGTACCGGTTTAATTTCGGTTGGATCGCTGAGAGCTTGGTTCACCTCTCCCCTGGAGAGGTGAACATCATTCACGCGCGCGGCTCACTCGCCGACTGCGCGAAGGTGTCGTTGAACGCGCGTTCGCCGGGAGCGCCCTTCCCGATGGCGATGATGGCGCGGCAAGACGCCGCTCTTTCACACGATGGCCGGAAAGATTCCCAGCTTTCGCCGCAAGCCGGCGCGTCCCGCGCGAAACATTGTCGGGGGCGTCGGCATTATGCGGATTGGGAGATCAACGGAGCGTAATATGGCGTCGCGAAAACTTGGAATGCTGGTCGCACTCACTGTGGTCGGCGTTTGCGCGCCGGCTCTTGCACAGGGGACTGGCGGAGCTGCGGGCGGAACCGGGGCCGGTGCGGGCGGCACGGGTAGCACCGGGTCGACGGGAGCGTATGGTGCGGGTGCGTACGGTGCCGGGAGTTACGGTGCGCCCAGCACAGGTTCGTTCAGCGGACCGAGCGGCAACATGCGAAGTACCACATCGAGCAGCACCGATACGACAGGCAGCACGACGACAGGCAGCACGACGACGGGCACCTCAGGCGCGATCAGCACGCCAAGGAAAGCCACCAATTACTTCGTCCCCTCCGATCCTGCCGTCGGCCCCAGCGCAACGACGGCCGCTCAGCGAAGCTCGGCCATCAACGGTTCGAACTCCGCGCCAGCGGCAGGCGCGTCGTCAGGCTCTGTCAGCGGAGCCGGTGTCGGTGTCGGCCACTCCGCAAATGGACAACCGATCGGCTCGAACGGTTCCGGGCTCGGCTCCCCGGAGAATCCAATCGGTTCGGATTCAAGATAGCACTTCAGCGCGCGGCCCGATGGAGTCCGCGCGCTTCGCCGGCAGCCCGGACATGACGTGGGTGGTGAGTCCTAGTCGCCCCACTGCGCAAACGCGTCGTTGAAGGCGCGCTCGCCTGGGGCGCCCTTCTCGATGGCGATGATGGCGCGGCGCTGGTTGGCGTAGACCAGCGGCACGTCGAACCAGGAACGCTCCTTCAGGAGCTGGACGTTGCGGGCGCGGTCGGCGTCGACGTTGGAGAGGCCGACCAGGAAGAAGCCGTCGGTGACCTTGACCGCGAGGCCGGCGAGCGGCGTGCCGCGCGCCTGCTCGTTCGACTTCATCAGGATGCCCGGCACGTTGGAAACGCTGCCGCCCGGAAAATCCGGCGGCAGGATGAAGGTCAGCTCCGCGGTGTGGCTCGCCGGCAGCGACGAGTCGGTGTTGCGGCGGAACGACATCGTCATCTTGAACTTGCGATCGGGAATCTCGATGTCGGCGCGCACGGCGACGTCGGCCTTCTGGTTGCCCGAGGCCTTGATCGGCTCCAGCCGCCACACCACCGAGCCGACATATTGCTTGCCCTTCGGATCGGACGGATCCTCGTCATAGAGCACGACCTTCTGCGCCACCGGCGCGGCCGGCTGGTCGCTCGCCGAGGGCTGGCCGACGCGATCCGGAATCTTGGGCTTGCTCTGCGGCTGCGAGGTATCCTTCGGCGCCTCCACCACCTGGGTGGGCGAGGACTTGAACAAATTGGTCGCGGTCTGCACCAGCGACTTGCCCCAGAGGATGCCGGCGCCGACCAGGATCAGCACGATGCCGACGGCGATCGCGCTCTTGAACGGGAAGATCGAGCCGGCGCGCTTGGGCTTCTTGGCATCGCGGCCGAGCACGGGAATGTGCGGGCGCCCCGACGGCTGCTGCCGCGGCGCATAGCGCTCGGCCTCCTCCATCGATTCGTCATACGAATAGGGCGCGTCAGGTTCGGCCGCGCGGTTTTCCAGGCTCGGCTCGAGCCGGTCGAATTCCGGCGAGGGCGAAGGCACGTTGGCGTAAGTGCGGCGCGCGGCGCGGTTGGCCTGCGCGGCGGCGCCGCCGAGATCATTGACGTCAGCGGTAATGTCGCGGAAGCCGCGTACGCCGGGGGCCGGCGGCGGTCCGCCATCCGACGGACGGCGCCCGGGGGAGCGATCGCGTCCGGCTGGCGGTGCAGGCGGCTCCGGCATCGGCGGGGGTGCCGGCGGACCGGGCTGGCGCGGCGCGTCGAAACGCGGAGCGCGCGGCGGACGCTGGGCATCGCCCTGATCGTCGCCGCCGAGAGGCGGGCGG
>NZ_JYMS01000048.1:0-1460 GCF_000938285.1 Bradyrhizobium sp. LTSP857
TCTCGTTGGCGCCGCTTGAATAAAAGGTTTGGGTGTGCGTGCCGTCGAGAGCGATCTGGTCCTTGGACTTGAGAAAGCCGGTGGCGTCATACACGTCGTGCTCGGTTACATAGGGCGTTCCCGCGGCGTTCGTCAGGAAAACGTCCTTGCTGTTATCGGCGTGAAGCACGGTCTCCGTGGAAAGTGTGGCCTGGCCGTTCACCACCGTATACAGCTTGGTGTCGGAGATGTCGGCCGATCCGGCGGCATACTTCAAGACGTCGCTGCTCAGGACAGCGTGACCCGAGGCATTCGTATAGGTTCGCGTGTCCGTGCTGCCGTTCGTGCCGATGGTTACCTCTGATTTGAGAATGCCAGTCGTATCGAAATAGTCGTTCGTCTTGGTGCCGTCCCCACCCAGCGTGTAGGTCGAGTCGAGGGTGCCGTCGGCGTGCGTGCGTGCCGTGCTGATGAGCACGCTCGCGGCGTTGTAGACATCGTGCTCGGCGACGTAGGTCTTGCCGGCGATGTTGGACAGATACACGTCCTTGCTCTTGTCGGCGTGCACGACGGTCTCGTTGGTGAGAACGCCGTTGGTATAGGCGAGTGAGTCCGAGGAACCGTCCGCCTTCACGACGACGCTGGTCGTCAGCTGGCTGCCGTTAGCGTTGTATTGAAGGGACGTCTTGGTGCCGTCTGCGGCCAGCGTGTAGCTGTAGTCAGCGGATCCGTCGGCGTGGGTGCGTGCGGAGCTGGTGAGGACGCCCGCGGCATTGTAGACGTCGTGCTCGGCGACATAGGTCTTGCCGGTGATGTTGGACAGATAGACGTCCTTGCTCTTGTCGGCATGCGCCACGGTCTCGCTAGTAAGCACGCCGTTGGTATAAACCTGCGTGTCCGAGGAGCCGTCGACCTTTGCGACTGTGAGGGATGTCAGTGCGCTGCCGCTAGCGTTGTATTGGAGCATAGTCTTGGTGCCGTCTGCGGCCAGCGTGAAGCTGTAGTCAGTGGATCCGTCGGCGTGGGTGCGTACGGAGCTGGTGAGGACGCCGGCGGCATTGTAGACGTCGCGCTCGGTCTTGCCGGTGATGTTGGAGAGATAGAGGTCCTTGCTCTTGTCGGCGTGCGCCACGGTCTCGTTAGTAAGCACGCCGTTGGTATAAACCTGCGTGTCCGAGGAGCCGTCGACCTTCGCGACTGTGCGGGATGTCAGTGCGCTGCCGCTGGCGTTGTATTGGAGCACAGTCTTGGTGCCGTCTGCGGCCAGCGTGAAGCTGTAGTCAGTGGATCCGTCGGCGTGGGTGCGTGCGGAGCTGGTGAGGACGCCTGCAGTATTGTAGACGTCGTGCTCGGCGACATAGGTCTTGCCGGTGACGTTGGAGAGATAGATATCTTTGCTCTTGTCGGCGTGCACGACGGTCTCGCTGGTGAGAACGCCGTTGGTATAAGCGAGTGTGTCCGAGGATCCGTCCGCCTTCACG
>NZ_JYMS01000048.1:1510-150359 GCF_000938285.1 Bradyrhizobium sp. LTSP857
TCGCTGGTGAGAACGCCGTTGGTATAAGCGAGTGTGTCCGAGGATCCGTCCGCCTTCACGACATTGCTGGACGTCAGCAGACTGCCATTGGCGTTGTACTGAAGGGACGTCTTTGTGCCGTCTGCGCCCAGGGTGTAGGTGTAGTCGACAGTTCCATCGGCGTGGGTGCGAACCGCATTGATGAGTGTGCCCGCGGCATTGTAGACGTCGTGCTCAGCGACGTAGGTCTTGCCGGCGATGTTGGACAGATAGATGTCCTTGCTCTTGTCGGCGTGCACGACGGTCTCGCTGGTGAGAACGCCGTTGGTATAAGCGAGTGTGTCCGAGGATCCGTCCGCCTTCACGACATTGCTGGACGTCAGCAGACTGCCACTGGCGTTGTATTGAAGGGACGTCTTTGTGCCGTCTGCGCCCAGGGTGTAGGTGAAATCGCGGGTGCCGTCGGCGTGGGTGCGGATCGTATTGGTGAGGATGCCCGCGGTATTGTAGACGTCGTGCTCAGCGTCGTAGGTCTTGCCGGTGACGTTGGAGAGATAGATATCTTTGCTCTTGTCGGCGTGCACGATGGTGTCGCTGGTCAGGACCGCCTGTCCATTGACCGCCGTGTACACCTTCGTATCGGATACGTTGGTGGCGCCGACCGGATATTTGATCACGCTGCTGGAGAGAATTCCGTTCGTGTATGTCTGGGTCTGCGCGGAGCCGTCTGCGAGCTTGGTCGTTGTCGATGTCACCGTAGGAGTAGTCGAGGCCATTGGAACCCACCCATGTGTCGAAACTGATGGATGTGTAGGGCCGAGACGTCTCTATCGCGCGAAGTCTATCGATTGGTTCTGATCGGTAGAAAAAACCAGACATTAATCGGAAACGATCAGCCCCGTATTTTCCCCGGCAGCCGTAGTCTTGACATGCTCAGTAGCCGTGTCCGCGTAACGTCGAGCTGGCGTGAATGTCGTTTTTTGGGCGACGAGCTGCTGCGCGCATCGAAAAGAATTGCGCTCCACACTCTTCTTCGTCTGGTGGCATTGTTAACGCGTACTTGCCAATTGCCTCATTCTCCTGGGACGGATGAAGGCTTCCGCCCGGGCGCGCTCCGCGAGTTGCATAGAGGCCTGCTGACGGGATCATGGGTTCGTCTCGGAAAGCCGCCAACAGAAATTCGTCAGAGTTACCGCTTTCCAAAGCCCGACCGCGTCGGCGGCCAGGCTTTGATAGGGGTTGAGCACTAATATTGGCGCGATTCCGCTCCGTCTCGATCGTGCGCTGATCGATGGTAAACGACTCGTGTTGAACAACGAGACCGTTTGATTCTATTTGAACGATCGAGCGTCGCAGAATCTCAAATCGTTCCATCTAGCGTGCTCCCCAAGAGTCTTGTGGGGAGTCAAGCATGCGTAAGATTTCAACTTGGGTGGCCATGGGGGCCGCGGTCATCGTCGGGTTTCAGCCGGTTCAAGCTGGCCTGTTGGGAATGCCGATGGGATTGCAGTCGGCCATCCAGCACATCAAATTCGAAGCGAACGCGCTGGCGCCGTTCGCATACACGCAATTCTGCGTTCGATATGCCGACGAATGCCGCAAGCGCACGATGTTCCGCGGCGGTCCCGTGAAGTTGACGGCTGAGCGATGGGACCAGCTCAACGATGTCAACAGAACGGTGAACAGGGACATCGCCCCCGAGCGCAACGAGCTTGGTCTGGCCGGCGAAACCTGGCTGATCGGTCCGGATCGTGGTGATTGCAACGACTATGCGGTCACGAAGCGGCATCAACTCCTGGCTCAGGGCTGGCCAGCCCGTGCCCTGCTCCTGAGCGAGGTTGTCACCAATTCCGGGGAGCATCACCTTGTGCTCGTCGTTCGCACGACTAACGCCGATCTCGTGCTCGACAATCTAACTCCGAGTATCAAGCCCTGGTCGCGCGCACCCTATCGCTGGGTCCGAATTCAGATGCCGGACCATAACAGACTCTGGGCCACGATCGCGTCGCGCCGGGTGTAAGTGTCAATTGACGGCGCTTGTGCGGCCCATGCTTTGCGCTATCCCGACGCCGATCGTGACGGTGGCCAGGATCTGAATGGCGGTATTCAGGAGGCTGTTGTCGAGGAACGTTTCACAGAACAGGACGATCACGCCGGCCGCGGCCGTGGAAGCGTAACGTGAGTCGCGCCCGCGTCGAACGGCGCCTCGAAACATGACGACAAAGACATAGGCAACCGTCAGGACGACAAAGGCCAATGCCGGGTTGCCCCACTCGATTGCCATAGTGATCGCGGTCGATGGCAATTCGAGAACGGGTGTTGCCTCGAAATCGCGATAGACCGGTTCGAGCGACTGAAACGTTCCCACGCCGTTGCCGAGTTGCGGCGCGTCGGCTATCGCGCGTTGCGCCATCGAAAGTTGCCCTGCGTTCGCCGCCGACGCCAAATCGACAATCGTCCATGAGGCTGTTCCCAGAAGGCGCGCTATCGCTATTGCGGCCACGATCGCAGCGATGATTGCGTACAGAATCAGTGCGAGCCACCATCCGATCTCAAGGTAGCGAGTCGCGGCGACGAGGATGAGGCAGACGAGCCCTAGTGCCACCGCGGCCGTCAGGCCGGTGGAGGCGAGACCGGCCAAGGCTGCCAATGAGACGCCGAGCCCGACGAGAACGAACGCGAGTTGGATCAGCAATTGCGTCCGGGAGCCCTGCGCGGCGCTGCCGCCGCCCCAATTTCTTCCGACCATCATGATAATCGTTGCTGCGTTCATGAGGACTGACAGTGTAGCCGCCGCGGCGAAGGTGGAAGCTTCGCCGTCGGTTGATGCGGTGAGACCGGCGAGGCCGCCAAAACGCGAGATGAGCACCATCGCTGACATGAAGGTCGTCACCGTGCTCAACGTATAGAACAGCGTTTCGGCCCTGCGTCGGTCTCGCGCGACGACCACGGTAGAAACCAAAAGCGACAGCATGGCCAAGTAGATCACGAGGCTTCGTAGTGTGGCGTCAGGTGAAATGCTGACTCTTCCTGCGACAGGCTCGCCAAGGGCTGTTGTTGTCATCCTCCAGATCGGGTTGACGAGCGCTGGAAAAGGCAGTGGCGTGATCTGCAAGATCATCCACAGCGCGGGAAATGCAAGACACAGCGTCAGCGGAGTCAGGAGCCGCGCCGCGTTGGATACATCCGCTTGTTCTCTCGTGGCTGCGGATACGAGGACTATTGCAGCCGCAATAGACGCCAGCTGTTCGATCAGAAGGATGTGAATGGTTGCCAGCGCGGGGCACGCGGCCAGCACGACGATCAGAAGACGGACGGTAATCTGCAAGCGGAAATTCTTCGTGCAAGAGGCGGGCAGACGCTATGGGCGAGTGCTTATCGCACATCGCGCGAGGTGTGCCAAATGCGCCGCTCAGATCCCGCGTTGCGTGGATGTCCGTTGCGAGCCTGGGCGGAGGAAGTCGCGCCGCCCGAATGAATTTCTCTGGCTCAGTGGCCTGGCCGCTGTTTGTACAACACGGCGACGGCCGCGGTGCGCTGTCTTGAGGCAGGCGGCATCCTCAACAGCGCAAGGGTGTGGCGGCCGATCAAGCCGAAGCCATAGCCGAGCTGCGTGAGCGCTCCAACCAAAAAGGCTTGCCCCACCGTCGATGCGAAGCCCTCGCCATGCGACAGGCCGAGCAGTGAAGCCGCCGCGGCTGCGAGCAGACTAACTGGCACGAGTATCCAGACGCGAAAGCGCCATGCGAGTACCGCACCGACCAGAAATGAAAAGATGGCGCCCGGAACCATTTTTGTCTCCTGGCGGCCACCATTTCACCCGGTTCCCTAAGAATCCGTTCAACAAGTTCCTTAAAAATCCCTGAAATCTAACGAAGGAGCGATCTAGCGAAGCGCGCAGCTCGAACGCAGCGCTCGCATGCCATTGGCCAATCCTGTGAGGGGAATGGTCCCGCGGGTTGGCACTGGCGTTGTCGCGATCTCCACGGTGAGCTCTGGGGCGGTCAGCCAAGGGCCAGCAGCGAGCGCGGTGGCGGCTTGTGGCAGCACAAGCGACTCTGCGCTTTGATTGACCGACGCCTCGAGTTGAACGCGATCGGATCCGACGGTTAGCGTGACCATGGGATGGCTCGCGCGAGGCTGCTGCTCCAACAAAGTCAACACCACTTCCGTCCCATTTCCGCTGCAACGCAGGCTCAATCCGGCCAGATTGAGATCGGACCTTGATGTGTCGGCCGTGCGCATTACCGCGACGATATTCGCGCCCCCATTCGGATCGCGTGTCTTGACCAATCGCCAGCCTCCATCGAGAGGCGTCGACTGGCTCGACGAGTTCAATTGCTGCGATACGACGTCGTCGCACCGCTGACGTTGTTCAGGACCGGCACCGGGCACGCAACCCTGCGGCAGTCGCATTGGTTCAGCCGACGCAGAGTGCGGGAGCCCTATTGCGACGATAAGAAGAAAGATGCGGTACATCGTATTCGGCTTCCAACGGTCATTCGCCCTTTTGGGGCGTTCGGTCTTGACGAGATGCTGATTAATTTGGCACTAGAGGTATCATTAAAGCTTGATGCATTGCGCTGCGCAATTTTGTTGCATTGCAGCACGAAATGTTGTTTCTAGCAGTTGGTTAATCTGACGTTACTTCCTTGTTGCGGGAGGCGATCTTGATCCCCCACAGTCCGATCGAGCGGGATGCGCGTGAGCGTGTGCCGATGGGCCAGCCGGCTCCAGAGACCCGCGCAGCGCAACAGCAAGTTTCGCCGGGCGCCGGAGGCGTTGGCGTAAAGATCCCGTACTCCGCATTGCAATACCTGCTGGCTTTGGCGGATGCTTGCCTGATCACGTTTGCAGGGGTTGTCGGCGGTGGCCTGTATCAGGTCATCACAATTGGGGATTTTAGAAACGTCGATCAACTGTTTGGCGCGGGCCTTACTGCGGCGCTGCTATACGTCCTGATCGGTCAGTCCGGCGGCTTTTACGATTTGCGCGTCGCATTTTCGAAGCGAAGGCGGGATGCCGGCCGCATTTTTGCGCAATGGTCCATGGTCAGCTTGCTGCTCACCCTGCTGGCCTTTCTGATGAAGACTGGGGCCGTCTTCTCGCGTGGCTCGGTGATCTGCTTCGGCCTGCTTGCGCTGGTGCTGTTGCTGGTGTGTCGCCGCTATTCGAAAAGGTTCGTCGCAGCGGCTGTCGCCGACGGCCAGGTGCAGGGCAGGCGTGCCATTGTGATCGGGACGCGCGAGGAGCTTGCCGCCCTCGGCGTCGAGGAATTGCTTGAGCGCTTTGGTCTGACGGAGGTTGAGCGGGTTGTCTTTTCAACGGATCGCAATAGCGGTTTTGCGATGACGGAGGAGGAATCCTCGTCGCTTGACCGTGCTCTGGCAATTGGTCGCGAGCGTGTGGTCGACGAAATCGTGCTGGCATTTCCATGGACCGATACGCGCAAGCTCGAATTGGTGCGGGATCGCCTGAGAGTTTCGCCGCTTCCCGTGCAGTTGGTTCCCGATAGACGAATTCGTGCGCTCGCTGAGAATCCATCATATCGCCTGCGTCGGTCGCTATCGATCGAAATCCAGCGCGGACCCTTGTCGCGCGCGGAACAGTTTTCGAAACGGGTGGTCGACATCGTGGGCGCATCGCTCGGCCTGATCATTCTGGCGCCGCTCATGATTCTGAGCGCCATTGCCATCAAGGTCGATTCTGTCGGACCTATCTTTTTCCGCCAGCGCCGCAATGGCTTCAACGCCAACCAGTTTTCGATCTTCAAGTTTCGCACGATGTCTGTGATGGAAGACGGGGCTGCGGTGGTTCAAGCCAAGCGCTTCGATCCTCGCGTGACCCGCGTCGGGCGTGTCCTGCGGCGTTCGAGCATCGACGAAGTGCCGCAGCTCTTGAACGTGCTCACCGGCGAAATGTCACTGGTCGGACCTCGGCCGCATGCCTTGGCGCATGACAATCACTATGGGGATCTGCTGGCGGAGTACGCATTCAGGCACCACGTGAAGCCCGGAATCACCGGCTGGGCACAAGTGAGGGGCTATCGCGGCGAGACCGCGAGGGTCGAGCAAATGAAGGGCCGAGTGGATTGCGACCTCTGGTACATCAACAACTGGAGTCTCGCGCTCGACTTGAAGATTTTGGTGCTCACTTGCCTAGAGCTTACTCGCCGGGGTAACGCCTACTGACCACGGAACGGGCGAAAACTGGGCTGCCTTTGGGCCGTCTCTGCCCGGAAATGGTGACGGTCCCCCCGAGCGGGGGGAGACTCCTGTAGCTGCGGCGCAACAACCTCCAGCCAATTCGAGCAATTCGATAGGGATTACGTTGACTCCGTTGAGGATTCAACCCAATCCTCGACCCAGGATACCATTGGGGTTGGGCGTGAGATCCACCATTACTTTGTCGGCATTGCTCTCGGTGATCCTGCTGTGTACGGCAGGGTGCGCAATTATGCCCAGCTCGGGTCCCGAAGATCACGTGATCAAGGGCGAGATGACGAAGGCGGGGCCGGAATATGGGCTCGTCAAGCTCACTCCGACGGTTGTTGACATCCTGAAGGAATACGGCCCGGGTGCACTCGCCGGTACTTTCCCAGACAAGTCGCCCCCGCGGAGCATCAAGTTCGGCATCGGCGACGTTGTTTCTGTGACGATCTTTGAAGCCGCCGCCGGTGGCCTCTTCATCCCTGCTGAAGCGGGTGTCAGGCCCGGCAACTTTGTCCAGATCCCGAACCAGAACGTCGATACGGCAGGCAACATCACTGTGCCCTATGCCGGCGCCGTCAAGGCAGCAGATCGTACGCCCAGCGAGATTCAACAGGACATTGTCAGGGCGATTGGTAATCGAGCTATCGAGCCGCAGGTCGTCGTGGCCCTGATCACTCAAAACACTTCGCTCATCAGTGTTCTTGGAGAGGTTAACACACCAGCTCGCCTGCAAGCGAACGCAGCCGGTGAGCGAGTGCTCGATGTGATCAGCCGCGCCGGCGGTCCGAAGGGGCAGGGATGGGAGACCTGGGTCACACTCGAGCGCAAAGGCAAGCGCGCTACGGTGCCGTTCGGTGCTCTCGTGTACCAGCCCGACAACAACGTCTGGGTCCATCCGGGCGATACCATTTACATCTACCGCGAACCTCAGATTTTCTTGGCGTTTGGCGCGTCGGGACAGCAGGGTCAATTCCCGTTCGACATGTGGAAGATCACTATGGCGCAAGCCATGGCCAAGGCAGGCGGATTGCTTGACGCCCAGGCCGAGCCCGCGGGTGTCTTCGTCTACCGTCGCGAACCGCGGGAGCTCGCCGAGCGCCTGGGTGTAGACTGCTCGAAGTATGTGGGGCCGCTGGTTCCGATTGTCTACAATGTCGATTTCCGCGACCCTTCCGGCTTCTTTCTGGCGACCAAGTTCGACATGCGTGATAAGGACGTGTTGTTTGCGGCAAATGCCGCAACCTATGACACCGCGAAGTTCCTTCAGTTCGTGCGCCTGATCGTGGCGACTGCGAACGACACGATTGTGTCGGCCAATAACGTGCAGGTGCTGAGGATCAACTCGAAGGGGCTCTGATCTCTTAGGGATAGGGACCGGTCCGATTTGAGTTCGGCGAGCCAGGGATCGAAGCTCGCCTGGCAACAACACGTAAATCGGTCGCTGGCCATAACTGGTAGGTGCGCGTTTAGGTGCCTTCAACCGGGCACTCGTCAACGGCTCAACGTCGCAGAACGAAGTACTAAAGCGTGATGGCATTAGCTTCGATAGCCTGAGTTTTTGAGGTAGTTGGCGCATTCTTCGGGCGTGAAGGCGTCAAGGAGTTCGCCAATGGCGGTGCAGACCGCATCGACGGTTCGTGCGGCAGCCTTGCGGAGCAGATGTTTGAGCTTGGCAAAGACCTGTTCGATCGGGTTCAGGTCGGGTGAGTATTTTGGCAGGAAGAACAGTTTGGCTCCGGCGGAGCGGATGAGCTGGCGCACGGCTTTGCTTCTGTGGCTGCCGAGATTGTCCAGGACGACGATATCGCCAGGACGAAGGGTCGGCAGGAGAACCTTCTCGACATAGATCCGGAAGCTTACGCCATCGATTGGTCCTTCGATGAACCATGGCGCATCGATCCGGTCATGGCGCAGAGCCGCCAGGAAGGTCATGGTTTTCCAGCGGCCGTGAGGAACCTTGGCGCTGAGTCTGTGCCCGCGCGGAGCCCATCCCCGCAACGGCGCCATGTCTGTCCGGGTCCAGGTCTCGTCGATGAAGACCAGCCGCTCAGCTTCGACGCAACCTTGGTACTTTGCCCACTGGGCTCGCCGCCGTGCCACGTCGTGACGATCGCGTTCGCCAGCCACCACGCTTTTTTTTGAAGCTGAACTTCTCAGCATGCACGAAGTCCCACACCGAGTGATAGTCGACCTTCAGGCCGCGACCGGCAAGCTCGGCAACGAGCCCTGTATGGTGAAGTCGCCGTCCTTGATCCGTTGTGACAGCCAGACCGCGTCGTCTCCCGACACCGCCTTCGGCTTGTGACCGCCCATCTGGCCAGGAGCAACGCTGCCGGTCTCATCGACCCGCTTCATCCAGCCGATCGCTGTGCTGATCGCCACTCCAAACTGCTTGGCGGCCTGATTGCGGGACATTCCGCCCTCAATCGCTGCCACTACGCGTTTGCGAAGATCGAGAGAGTAAGGCTTGCCCATCCATGCTGGCCTCCGCCCAGCCAGCATGGTGAATCAGAAACACACCGATTTGGGAATCCCAAATCGATTCAGCCTAACCCCATCCCGCTTTAGGGAAGCGGCTGCAGCTCGGCGGGCCTTGGTGCGATCCTCTCGCCGGGGCCACCTACGCTGTCTGGTCCGTTGTTCGTGACCATCCGAAGTTGGGCCAGGATCTTCCGCTTGTCGCGTTGTAGATTGTCGGTCTGTTCTTTGCGGCAGCCGGCCTCGGTGACGGCGATCATGTTGGTTCGAGTCGCAGCATCGACGACATAGCCGCCATAAGTCGCATAGGCCCGCGCCAGGGCCATTCCCTCGGGCGATAGATCGAGCTTTGTAAGATCGAAGGATGGGGGAATCGCGAAAAGAGCACCCATAGGGACGTTACCGGAATAGGTGTTGCGGCCACCAAGGTCCGTCGTCGTCGCTGGCCAGACCTTCTGTTCGGCCATGGTCGCGCCTCGTCGCAACTGGGTCGGGCTGATGACCATGGCTAATGCGTGCGGGATGATGCCTTGGTCGAGTTCATGGCAACGAATGAGGCCGCCCAGCAGCGATCCGCCGAAAGCCCGAATGCCTTCAGACGCGCTATCGCGGCTGGCCTTTCCCAGGCCATACAAATCCGTCAGCACAACGTAATGTGCGCGATAGCTGTTGGCCGCGGGATCATACGCGCCCTTCCAGAATTCGTATGCGTATCTTCCGTCCTCGGTAATGATCGCGGCGTACCTGTCGCTCCCTCCGAGGAATTGGATGTTGCGGGGCGTTTTCAGCTCGAACGATCCTGCGCTCACCGGCGATGAAAGCAACCAGGGACCGGTGGTCGAGCGTCCCTTGTATTCCCATCGCATCACCGGATCATCGGCCTTCTGTCTGTCCACTTTGAGCAGATCTACCCCGATCCAGGCGTAGGAGGCCGCATGGCCGCCGACACTCTCATTTCTGATCATGGCGGTCTCGGCCTCTTGCGGGTCCTGAAAGGAGGCTCCTTTTCCAAGAGGGGTGTTCCAGAAACTCGCGTTTGAGAATGGCTGCTGTCCCGGATCGCGGCGTCCACCGGCTCGTACCTCACTGTCAAGGAACGCGGCCGAAAAGCCCCAAACCAACAGGAGTGCTCCAGATACTTCACGCCGCATGTTCTGCCTCGAGATTGTTGACCTATGCAGCGCTCTTTCGCGCATAACCGCGTGCCGTGACCAAGGCGTTCCGGACTGTCGCGCGAAACATCTTCGCAAGAAGTGCGGGAGTGGCGCCCCATTGAATCATGCGGCTCCAATCGTTCAAGCTCGGCACAGTCCCGTAGAAAGGAGAAAAGAGCTGCATGAACAAATACGGTCGCAGGTGGGAGGGGGCTTCGTTGTTCTTCCGCATTATTCTTTCGAAAGCATCGTAGCGCTTCCTGGAATTCTTGGAGATGCGGTCGCGACCGTCATCGACGTAACAGACGTAACTGCAATCAGGAACGAGGCGCGCTGGCCCGAATCTTCTCACCATACGCATAAAAAGCTCGAGGTCCTGCAAGGCGGGCATGTTTTCGTCAAAACCACCGACTTCCGCGAGGTACCGCGTGGGGCAAAAAATCTGGTTGCCAATGAAATTGTGATGGAAAAGATCCTCGTAGCCGACCTTGTCCTTGCGGTCAGTGGTTGGAGAAGACCATTTGCCGTCAGTCATTACGCTTTGCGTGAATAATCCTGAAATGCGATTCACATCGTCGCCGAGATTGTTCCAGTAGCTCAGAAGAGTCTCGATCCGAGTCGACGTGAATTCGTCGTCATCGTCCAAACCGGTGATAAATTGTCCGGTAGCGACACTTATGGCGCGGTTTCGTGCGGCAGGCGCTCCCTTTGCCTGATCGGCATGGATCACCGTGAGGCGAGGTTCCCGGACTTGAAGATCGTCCAGATAGGCGCGAGTATCGTCGGTGGAGGCATCGTTCACCACGATGATGTCCAGATCGCTATGTGTCTGTTGCATGACAGATCGCAGCGCGCGCTCGACGAGCAATCTGCGATTGTGAGTCGGGATATAAATGCTAACTTTTACCATCTTCAGACACCGCAACGAGTTGCTCGCTCGCGCAAGCCGCGGCGATAACCAATTTCTAAGGAATTCGCCTTGATCCCGCAATGTTTTGGTATTGTTATCGCAGTGCGATAAGCCTAGGTCGATGAAGGGATTTGAAGCGTGCCTGAACTAAAGTCGCCGCTCCGGAGGCGTGTGGCCTATCTGACAAACGAGTATCCCAAAGTCAGTCACAGTTTCATCCGGCGCGAGATTCTGGCGCTTGAACGGCTGGGCTGGGAGGTCCATCGATTTGCGTTGCGCGGCTGGGATGCGGAACTGCCGGACGTTGACGACCGCGCGGAACTGGAGCGAACGGTCCACGTTGTGAACAAGGGCGGATTGTCCATTGCTTGGGCGGTCCTGGTGATGATGTTTGCCGCGCCCGGCGGATTTTGGCGATCTTTGGTAACTGCCCTGGCCTTGATGCGTCGAAGCGATCGCGCGTTCATTTTGCATGCCATATATTTAGCTGAGGCGTGCTGGTTGGCGCGGGAACTTGCTAGGCTGCAGCTGTCGCATCTCCACGCCCATTTTGGCACGAATCCCACTGATGTCGCGTTGCTCATCAATTGCCTCACAGGGATCTCTTACAGTTTCACCGTGCATGGCCCGGAGGAATTCGATCGGATCGTGGGGATCAACCTGAAGACGAAGGTCGAGCGGGCGAAATTCGTTGTTGCAATCAGTTCGTTCGGGCGCGGCCAGCTGATGCGTCTCATTCACCCGAGTGGGTGGAGCAAGATCAAGGTAGTTCACTGCGGGGTTGACGAGCGCTTTTTGATCGACTCTGTGCAGGCCAATGGCGCGAATAAGTTGGTGTGCGTGGGACGCCTCTGCGAGCAGAAGGGGCAGGCGCTGCTGGTGTCCGCGGCTGCACAATTGGTGGGCAGAGGTGCGAGTTTTGAGCTCGTGCTTGTTGGCGATGGGGAGAATCGCCCGATCATCGAGCAGTTGATCAGAGGCCACCAGTTGCAGGGCAAGGTTCGCATCACGGGCTGGTCGGATGGTGAGACAGTTCGTCGCGAGATACTCGATGCCCGCGCGTTCATTCTGCCGAGCTTTGCGGAGGGGCTTGCGGTTGTTCTGATGGAAGCGATGGCGCTCGGTCGCCCTGTTTTGACGACATATATTGCTGGTAACCCCGAACTTGTCGTCCACGAAGAAAATGGTTGGCTGTTCCCTGCCGGTAGCGAAGGCGAACTGGCCGATGCCATGCATCGCTGTCTGAATGCACCGCTCTCGGTTCTACAGGCTATGGGTGAGCGAGGCGCGCGCGCTGTTGCCGAGCAGCACAACGTGCAAACAGAGGCAGGGAAGCTGAGCGCGCTGTTCGCTCACGCTTTAGAGCCATGATGGTCTTCCTCATCGTCTGTGCGAGCGTCGCGATAGCGGTCGCGGTCGCCGTTCCGATCCTCGTTTTTGCGATCCAGATTTTCGTTGCCGCTCCGACCCGGCAGTTGTCTCCGCAAGCAGCTGGCCGCCCGGGTTTCGGCGTCATCGTCCCAGCACACGACGAAGAACAAGGAATCGCATCAACCTTGCAGTCGATCCGTCGAGAGCTGACGGGCTCGGATCGCTTAGTCGTTGTCGCGGATAACTGCTCTGATCGAACGGCCGAGATCGCGGCGGCGGCGGGCGCCGAGGTCACTTCTCGTGATGACCCGACGCATCGTGGCAAGGGATTTGCTCTGGATCACGGTCTACAGTTTCTGATTGGCACTGGAGCTCCCGAGGTGGTGATCATTGTTGATGCGGATTGTCAGGTAGCGCAGGGAGCGCTTTCGCGCATCACAAGTCTTGCGGCGTCAACAGGACGACCCGTGCAAGCGGCCTATCTGATGACGCCCTCCCGGAGCGGAGATCTTTCTCCTATTCGGAATCTCGCTTGGTTTACAAAGAATTATGTGAGGCCACTCGGCTGGTTGAAACTCGGCTTGCCAACTCAGCTAACAGGGTCCGGTATGGCATTCCCGACGCACCTACTTGGATCGGTCAGGCTGGCAACCGACGAACTGGTAGAAGATCTCACATTGGGCCTCAAGCTTGCGTTGCAAGGACGCGCGCCCTTGTTCTGTCCGGAAGCCGTTGTGACAAGCCAGTTTCCGGACGACGTGGGTGCAGAAAAGTCACAGCGTACGCGCTGGGAGCATGGGTACCTTCATTCGATCATAACGCATGCGCCTCGGCTGTTTAGTGAGTCGATCAAGCGTCGGGACTTGAACCTGCTTGGTTTGGTCCTCGACCTCATCGTGCCGCCGCTGTCGCTCCTGATAGTCTTGACCCTCGTATCATTGATCCAAGGGACGTTGGTCTCCCTCTGGACCGGCACTGCTGCCCCATTCGTTGTCAGCTTTGTCGCGGCAGCCGTGTTCGTGCTCGCTGTCCTGGTTCTGTGGTTCCGCTTTGGGCGGGATTTCTGCTCTGCTGCGGATTTGCTGAAAGTGCCGCTCTACGTCTTGGCCAAGATTCCGCTATATCTGAAGTTCATTCTGAATCGTCAGCGCGTCTGGGTAAGAACCAATCGTGACTCAAGATAGTCTTAAAATCGCCGATGCGTCGGAGCGCGACCTCAATCCGGTGCGCGTTGACTTCGGCCGTCAGGTTTATTGCCTTTTTGGCATTCCGGTCGATGCGCTTTCCTTCCAGGAGGCGGTTGCCGAGTTGCAGCAGGCTGTGGCGAGGGGAGATCGCTGTGTTTGGTCCACGCCAAACCTGAACCATCTGACGTCGTGTCTGAAGAGCCCGGAATTTCGAGACATTCTCGGCAAGAGTCAGCTCTCCACCGTCGACGGAATGCCCCTCTTGATTCTATCGCGGATGCTTGGGATCCCCGTTCCGGAAAGGGTCCCAGGATCGACGGTGTTTGACAAAATGATGTCGGGTGCGGCCGGACCAATGAAGGTGTACTTCTTTGGAGGGCCTGAGGGGGCCGCAGCACGCGCTAGCGAGCGGTTACCGGAATTGTCGCCCTCTTTGCGGAGTGCGGGTAGTTTTTCGCCGGGTTATGGCCCGATTGAAAGCATGAGCCGAAAGGACATTCTCGAAAACATCAATAGGTCCGGTGCCGACCTGCTAATTCTGGCGCTCAATGCCAAGCGTGGCCATAGCTGGATCAGCCTGAATTCTCCCCATCTCAACGTGCCTGTCATCGCGCATCTCGGGTCCGTCATTAACTTTGTCGCGGGGACGATACGACGCTCGCCGGAGTTTCTGCAGAAGACAGGCATGGAATGGCTATGGCGGATTTGGGAGGAGCCATACCTGGCATCCCGGTACGCCAGGGATTTCGTCGACCTAGCGAAGCTTTTGGCAACAAAGGCATTTCCGCTCTTGCTGTTCGGTCCTGCCCTCAAGCTCGCCGGCTCGGGCGCAAGGTCGTTGGAAGTGGCCGTCACGGCCCAAGACGGTAGTGCCGTGATCGAGCTGAAAGGAAGCGCGAGCGCCCTCCATCTCGAAGGGCTGCGCAAAACGCTCGATCAGTATCAGGAATTTCCAGGTGAACTGGTCGTATGCTTGAGAGAGGTCAGCTACGTCGATGCTGCTTTGCTTGGTCTCCTGATCGTTGCGAGGGGGGGGCGTCTCGAAAAGGGGCTTCCTGTCTGGATTCGTTCGCCCCGGCGGTCTGGGGTCCGATTCCTCGTCCATCTGCACTGTGCTAACTATTTGATTGGCCCACGTGACAATTGACCTGGGCCAACAGATTGATTATATTCGAGAAATATCTATCTGGTGTGATTGATGATGAGGTGCTTGCTCTTGCCGAACGCCTCACATTCGTCGTGATGCTCAAGCTATTTTACTGCAGCGCAACATCGCTTCCTCAAATAACAAAGTACTCCGCGCATGCTTCATAGCCGATTGCCTTCAGTAAACGTCGAGGCTCCGGAGCCGGAGCTTCTGTCGATCAGCGATGCCATCTTGGCGTTGAAGGGGCTGGTCTCGCGTCAGCTTCCCTTGATGATTTTTGTTTTCCTGGCGTGCGTGTCTCTAGCGCTGCTCTACGTGATCACCGCGCAGCGGATGTATACGAGCACTGCGAGTCTGATCATCGACAGCCGCAAGATCAGCCTGATGCAGCAGCAACAGTCTGCTGGAAGCGATGCGCCGATCGAATCGGCGATGATCGACAGCCAAGTCGAGATCATCAAGTCAGATACGATCGCCCTTTCGGTCATCAAGGACCTGCGCCTGGTCGATGAGCCGGAATTTACCGGCGATAGCGGCGGACTCATCGGCAACGTCGTCGGCGCCGTTTTCTCACTGATATCGAGCCCCACACCGCCGTCCGAGTATCAGCAGTTGCGCAAGGCGCTTGGTCGCTTTGCGAAGAACCTTGCGGTCAAGCGCGTGGGATTGAGCTACGTCATCGAGATATCCTATCGATCGACGTCCGCGGACCGCGCGGCGCAGATCTCCAACGCGGTAGCTGAGGCCTATATCGTCGACTCTCTCGAGGCCAAGTACAACGCGTCTCGCCGTGCCGCGGTGTGGCTCCAGGATCGCATGAAGGAACTGCGGGTCCAGGCCTCGGCTGCCGAGCGCGGCGTTGCCGATTACAAGGCAAAAAACAATATCGTTGACGCGGGCGGTCGACTGCTTAGCGAGCAGCAACTGGCCGAAATAAACAGCGCGCTTACCGTCGCACGAGCGCAGCGGGCGGAAGCGCAAGCCCGGCTCGAGCGTATCACCACCATTCTGAAGGCAGACGATGAGGATCGCAACGTCATTCTCAATGACCTCGCGACCGTGGCTGACACGATGCAGAATCCGGTCATCGTGAAGCTGCGTCAGACTTATCTCGATTACGCAGCGAAAGAATCGGACTGGTCGAATCGCTACGGAGCGAACCATCTTGCAGTGATCAATCTGCGCAATCAGATGCGTGAGATTCGGCGATCGATTAAGGATGAGTTGAAGCGAACGGCCGAAAGCTTCAAAAGTGATCTGGAAATTGCGAAATCGCGCGAGGAGGCTAGCCAAAAGAGCCTCAGCGACGCGATCAATCAGTCCAACGACACCAGCCAGGCCCAGATCGTGCTACGCGATCTGGAAAGCAATGCGCAGAGCGCGCGTGCTCTCTCCGACAATTTTCTGCAGATGTACATGGTGTCCGTACAGCAGCAATCCTTTCCGATTACCGAAGCCCGCGTGATTACGCCGGCGGCAATGTCACTCGGTCCGTCGTCTCCGAAGACTCTTCTCGTGCTCCTCGGCGGCGTTCTCGTCGGCGGCTTGTTCGCTGCGGCAAGCGGGTTCGTCAGGGACATGATGGATCGCGTATTCCGCACGGCTCCGCAAGTTGAAGCGATGCTGGGTGTGAGTTGTCTCGCTGTGGTGCCGCGCGTGCTGCCGGACGAGTTGCCTCAGTCGGGCTGGAGCAAGGCGAGGACGGTCGCCAAACTGGCTCGGATCTCTGGTTGGCGCCATCTAAGCGGCAAGAGCGAACCTGAGCAACAGGTCGTCGCTTCCATCGGTTCGGAGTATCCGGCCGGTGCTCAGCTTCCGAGCCGGCAGATGAACATCACCGACACGATGTCCGGTGTTGTGACCCGCGCGCCGTTCTCTCGATTTGCTGAAGCGATGAGAGCGGTCAAGATGGCGATCGATCTGAGCAGGGATGAGGCGACCTGCAAGGTCATCGGCATCACGTCGTCATTGCCCAATGAAGGTAAATCGACGATTGCGGGCGCCATAGCGCAGGCGAGTTCCATGAGTGGTACGCGCACGCTCCTGGTGGACTGCGATATCCGCAATCCATCCTTGACCCGGCGCTTCTCGCCGGATGCGCAAGCGGGCATAGTCGAACTTGTTCTCGGTCAAGCGGAGCTAAAGGACCTCATCTGGACGGACAGTCAGTCCGGCCTTCACTTCCTGCCCTGCGTGCTCGCATCGCGATCGTCGAACTCTGCCGATTTGCTGGCCTCGGCGCCGATGGAGAGATTATTCAAGGCGCTCCGAAGCCACTACGATCTCATCATCGTCGACATGTCCCCGCTCGCGCCGGTCATCGACGTGCGCGGCACGTCGCGTATCGTGGACCATTATACCCTGGTGGTGGAATGGGCTGAGACCAAGATCGATATCGTCAAGCGATCCCTAGACGAAGCGCCGGGGGTGCAGAAAAAGCTGATGGGAGTGGTGTTGAACAAGGTCGATATCGGAGCGCTTGGCCGCTACGACTCCCACCGCGGTGATTACTATCGAAATCGCTATTACCATCGGTACGGCTATGTCGATTAGAAGGATCTTCGCGCCTGCTGTTTACCGTTAGGCTGCTAGCGACGTGTATTTGCCTCGTGGCGGGCAGTTGGGGTGTGTTCTTCCTCATCCACCCCGATCACGAGACTCGGCTGAATGGTTTCGCCACCCGAATCCTAGCCTCGGATCGCTTCGATCGGCTTGAATCGTTATCGCCCGAGCTCGAAGCGGCTGAACTGCGGTTCCCGTGCAACCCGATTGAGCTCCGCAGTGATGTGACCATCCGCACTCGTCTACACGAGGAGGCGGTGGCTGCGGCCGATCCAAAGCGGGCAGATCAACAGCTCAAGGGCGTGCGCGAAGCGCTCGACAAGGCGATGACGTGCGCTCCGAGCGAAGGCTTCCTCTGGTTCATGCGATACTGGGTGCGGATCAACCAGGGAGCTCAGGCCGAACCGGAGCTTGCCAATCTTGCGATGTCTTACCGGCTGGCCCCGGTCGAGGGATGGATCGCTGTCCGCCGTAATGTCTATTCCCTTGCGGTTTATGACCTATTGGCAGAAGATCAAAAACGTGCCGTACGAACCGAATTTGCCACGTTGGTGAACTCGGGCCTTCTCGCAACAGCCGTGCGCAACGTATTGGGTGCGGGCTGGCCTATTCGCGATCAACTACTCTCGGAACTAGAATGGACGGATCAGACCATGCGCTACCAATTTGCGCGCATGGTTCGCGCTGAAGGGGCGGATCTGGCGGTCCCCGGAGTGAAGTTACGTGACCCATTGGGATGGCACCAATAGTGCGGGGCGCGATGCGGAAGATGCGCGCGGCAATGCTTGAAAGGATGATGGTGCGAGCGGTATGGCAGGTCCGATCTCGGGCCGATGGTGCGATTCACGGGCGCAATATCTTCCTGGCATTTGTGCTAGGCACGGTTTGCCTTGGAGGCGGACCGGCGTTCGGGCAGGCAAGTCTTGCCAATCAACCTCTGTCCGACGAAACGGTCGGAGGCTCGGGCAAGTTCGCAGTGAATTCTCCGTTGACGCAGCCAAAGGGCTTCACGGTCTCTCGACCCCGCAGCCTTGACCCGACGGGCAAACCATGTCTCGGCGTCTCGCCGATGGCGGAAAGTCAGGCGCTCAATAAGAACGTCTTCAACCACATCCTTATTCTCGATAATCGTTGCGGTAAGGAGATTCGGATTCGAGCCTGCTATTACAAGACCGATAGCTGCACGACCATGTCGGTCGGCGGTTATCGGCGTCAACAACACATCCTCGGAATTTTCTCGTATTCCGATTTTCAGTATTCGTTTCGGGAATATGTCAACTAAGCGTCATGGCGGAAGGTTGAGGCGTGACGGGGCGCGGCATGCGCGTGGCAGGCCGTCACGATCCGTCTCAAGGAGGTTGCTCGCGCGCGGGATGCTGTTGAGCCTGGCTGTTGGAATCGTGTCCTTGGTCGCGGTCTCTCTCTTCATCGGAGGATGGTCGCCGATCGCAATCAAGGAAGGGAAATCGGCTTCGCAAGCGCTGATCATTAAGTGGAATGGTTCCCTAACCGAGGCTGCCGCCGGCGTAGTACTCGGCGTCAACGATGGCGTCTTTCAGAAGGCTGGATTGTCTTCACGTCTCGAAGTCGGCGTTGACGACGGCGACGCAGCCGAGGCAGTAGCTGCAAGCGATCGCATCATTGGGCATGTTTCCGCGATGGCATTTCTGAGAGCGCGCGCCGCAGGTCAGCCGGTTGTCGCGATCGCTGGCTCCTATGTCGCGAATTCAATCCGCTTGTTCGCGCTCGAGGCTACCGCCTTGCAGAGCCCGTCTGATTTGGTCGGCAAGACTCTGGCTTACAGGTCGTCAAGCGAGGTCGGGTTTGTCGTCGAAGCGCTCATTAGCCGGAACGCGGTGCAGCGCAGCTTGGTCAGGGTGACCGATGCCGTCGGCACGGTACAACAGCTTATTGCGGGTGCCATCGATGTTCTGCCTGGTTACCTGGAAGTTGAGGGAGCAGAGTTACGCCGGCTCAAGATTCCGTATCGTGCTCTCGATCCCGGTGCCTTCAAGATCCACATTCCGGGAACTGTCTACATCGCGTCGACGCAGATGCTCGCAAGGTCTTCCAGTTCGGCCGAAGCCTTCATCTCCGCGCTTCTTACATCCTGGTCGCGTGCCGATCTTGACCCAAAGCGAACGGCCGCGATCGTCGCCACGGCGATTGGCCGCGGCGCGAGACCAGAAGACACGACGATTATGCTCGAGCAGCAGCGCGACCTGATCAGGCCGTTTGGAGCGCGAATGGCTGAACTCGATCTGGCGCGATGGCAGGAATTCCAGAAGCTCTTGCTGCAACAGCGCGTGATTTCAGACCCTGTCGACCTGCGAGCGGCGATTGATTTTTCGCTCGTGCCCGACGTTTATCGCAGGCAGTCGCGATCGATTCAGGTCGACTAGCGATGTCTGGACGTTCGCAAATCCGCGCAGGCCGGCAAGAGCTTGAAGCTGAAGAGCGGACGGCTATTGCAATCGAGACACCCTTGAGTGAAAGATTCGCGACCTACGCTCTTGGCCTCGTGGTCGCTGCGGTACCGTTCATATTCGGCTCGGTACAAAACAACGTGCTCGCGGTTTGGGTCGCTCTACTGGCGGCAATCGCTTTGCATTGTGTGTGGCGGAACATCTGCGGCGTCGCTGCGCTTGCGGGCTTTGCTCTCGTGATCTGCTGCTGGCTGCTGGTGATCACGTTGCAACTCATGCCGTTGCCGCCGCCTCTTGTCACGCTTGCCCATCCGATTTGGCGCGATAGTTCCGCGTTGCTCGGCACCGAGCTGGTCCCTCGTATCAGTGCCGTACGCGATCTGCCGAGCATTGCTGCCGGAGCGCAGATCGCCAATGCGCTTGCGCTGTTCTGCGGGATCTGCCTCGGTCGGAGCCGGTGGTCTGCGACCTTGCTCCTCGAGATTTTCGCCTGGTCCGGCCTCTTCTATGCAGTGTACGGAATTGTCAGTTTTCTCGCTGCGCCCGATCACGTGCTCTGGCTTGAGAAGGTGGCTTATCGGAACGTGCTCACGACGACGTTCATTAACGCCAATACCGCTGCTGTTTATCTGGGGGCAAGCGCTTTGGCGTGGTTGCTGCTTTGCGCCAAAAGCCTGCGGCTGCGCGAGGTCTCGCGACGTCACGTCATTCGGGCATTGTTCGAACGTCCGTCGCGCCGAACATTGATCTGTTTCATCGCTTTCTTCTTGACGCTGTCTGCGAGCTTCATGACGGGCTCTCGGCTTGGTACTAGCACCACTCTTCTGGCAGTCGCCGGAGGCGCGCTTTCATACTACCGAGTCTGGCTGCGCAGCTGGCGGGCCGCAGTGATGGCCGTCGTGGCCATGGTCGGCGCTGCTGTCTTGCTGAGTTCAGTCTTAGGCGGATCCGTGAACGCGCGCTTCGATACGGGGGGCTTTTCCGGTGGCGGACGGGTGGAGGCCTATCGATCGACGCTGGAGATCATCCGGGAGTATCCTCTCTTCGGGACCGGGCTCGGCACATTCCGGTGGGTTTTTCCAGAGTATCATAGCCGCGACGTCCCGATCGGAGGGGTCTGGGATCGCGCCCACAGCACTCCGCTGGAGCTCGCAGCCGAAATGGGCCTGCCATTCGCCGGACTGATCGCTGCCGTGTGGGCAGTCGTAATGACCTGTCTGGCGCGTGCCATGGCCCGCCGCCGCCGCGACCGTATTTTTCCCGTGATGGCCTTTTGGGCCGGGATGCTTGGACTACTTCATTCGCTGTTGGACTTTTCCCTACAAATTCCGGGATTTTCCATAAGTATCATGGTGTTGCTCGGAATCGGATTGGCCCAGTCGTCTACAGAGCGCAATCGGTTGTCTGCTCCATGATCTCTGGACGGGATATTCAAATTGTGCTATCGATCTCAATAGGTTATTAATAATTCCGGTTAACGCCGTCTGGCAGTTTGGTGACCAATGACAATCGCAGCGCGTCTTGGGGATTTTAGAGTTGGTTTGAGGGGATTTTTGAGAGAATTGATGTCAGCAGTGTTCCTGCTGGCCGTGATCGGGGGGGCTGAACAAGCCTCCGCGGCTTGCAGTCCGGGAGCCGCGCCTCCTCAGAAGATTGCGGACTTCACCGCAAATCCTTCGTCTCTTTTGGGAAGTGCCGGTTCGTCGCGCTCACCCGGTGACGTGACGGCTGATGTTCGCGATCTCGTTATAAGCGATCCGGCCATGCTGCCTTTAGTCATCGGCCTGTTGAAGACCGATCCGCTTCCGAGTTCCGACCTGCAGAAGGCCATTGGGACGGGACTCGGGCTTGCGGCAAACCAGTGCATTCGCCCCGACCCAAACTTTGCCAGCGACATCCAAACTCAGATCGCAGGTACGAACTCGCCCGATGCCAAGCAGCAATACGCAGCCATCACCGGGAACATACTGATCGGTAGCGTTGGCGGCGGCGCTGGCGGCCTCTCCAGCGGTGCGAGTGGTGGCCAAACGAGCCCGTTGACCAATCAGTTTGGCGGGTCGAGTACTTTGCAGACGTTCCTTGCAAATAGCGTCACCAATCCAAACAATAACTTTTTCACTGGCGGTGGTGCCTCGGGTCTGGGCGCATCTTCGAGTACGACGACCACTACGACGACCACTACAATTATAAGTGTGAGCAGCTCGACTCCCTAAGAAGAAGCAGAAGAGCGCCGCCGCCAGCTCGCAAGGCTGGGCCGTGAATGCGGAGCAATTGCAGATAGGGCCGCGTCTTCTGCTCAAGTGTTGCGTTTGGGATCAACTAAGGCAAATGCGAAGATTTGGGTTCACGCCTGCAATCGACATGGTGTCGCCCGTGATCTTGCAACTGACGCGCTGAAGGTGCGGTGGCCGGTGATGCGAGTGTCCGACATCGGCACTGCGTTAACCGGGTTAAGGGTGCCGCATTTCAATTGCACCCCGCATCTTTTTGTGGAGCGGCTACCAATATCCCGCCGCACCGGCTCCCTTCGCCATTTTGATCTACACAAGTATATAACCGACCACAAAGCTATGATCGCCATAGGCTTTGCCATGCCGAATGTCGCCGAGCCTTTGTAAAGTCCGCGCGTGGCGAAGGCTGGGTTCGTTGCTTTTCCTATATGGCCGACGCAATGTGTTGTTATTCGGAAGCCATGTAGACGATTGTGACGAGGCTTCGAGCTGCGCAAGAACTTCTCTGCTGGGCACCCGCGACGCGAGACGCCGACGTAGTAGCTTCTCAATAAATTTCAGGCGTTCAGGACGGAAATCCATAATCTTTAACGGGCAGGTTGCTCGTCGCTTTAATGTCTGACCGTTGTTGAAGGAACTAAACTAAGAGCAAATCTGAAATCCGTTTTGGCGTCGCCCCAGCGGCAGCGGGGTCGATGTACAGGCGCCGAACTTGGTCGTGTGGCGTCCCGACCGGCGCAGTATTCGCCTTGGCCTTACCCCCAGAGATAGCGAACTTGAACTGACGGGCCGACTTGAATATGGTGCCGGAAGAAACTGATGGGTGCACATGCTTCATAGAAAGTTGGCAGATTTCTTAAGCTCGCCAAGCGTGCGAAAGACGTTCGGCAGTATCCTCGGAGCCAACAACGGGCTCGGTCCCGGTTTCGATATTCTACGCTTGGGCCTTGCTGTTGCCATACTCGTGGCACACGCGGCCCGACTAGCGGGAACGCGCGGGCCGATCCCGTCCCTATTTGAGTTGATTTTGGATTTCTTGGGCCAGGCTCATGCCCAAACCCCGAACATCAACGCAGCAGCTCAAGAGACCATCAGTTCCGGTACACCTTGGCTTCGACCTATCGTAATTACGCATGTCCCTATGTTCTTCGCCCTCAGCGGTTTCCTGGTTACCGGGAGTGCATTTCGGGCCAGAAAAGTTCTTCCATTTCTGACGTTGCGGTTTTTCAGAATATTTCCAGCGCTTTGCGTCGAAGTTGCGCTGTCCGCAATAGTTATCGGCGCCGTCTTCACTACATTGGACTTACGAGCTTACTATACTGATCCGATGTTCCTTACTTATTTTGGTAACATCGTCGGAAAGGTGCAAATGGAGCTGCCCGGGGTTAGCTTCTGGAGATACGACGCTCATGCTGTAAATGCTAACCTGTGGACTTTACCGTCCGAGTTCTATTGCTATCTCATTTTGGCTGCGATGATCGTTACAGGGCTCATATTCAATCGTGCCCTGTCGACGCTATTATTCGGTATCGCTTCAATTTTGCTGATCGTGGCAAACGTCTTCTTCGGATTCGATAGCCAACCGTGGATCTTGGCTCCAAGCGTCAATGTGTATTACTTTTTCATGGGCGCAATGTTTTTTCATTGGCGAGACCTGATTCCCCACAAGGGGTGGCTTTGTCTTGCCTGCATTCCGATCGCCTATGTCCTTGAGTTTTCGACCCAGGCGGTATACCTCGTTCCGGTGTTCGTGACCTACATCACGATCTATGTTGGGCTATGCAATATTCCAACTAACAAGCTCCTCCGGTCCGGCGACTATTCTTACGGCATATACCTTTACGGCTATCCGATCATGCAGGCGATAGTGGCGAGCGTACCTTTCGTCAGATATAGGTATTTTACCTTCACGTCTTTGGCGCTTGCGACTACGCTTGTTTTTTCAATTCTGTCTTGGCACCTCATCGAGAAGCATTTCCTGAAGCTAAGACATCGCATCTCCAAGAGATCAGCGAGCATTGAGACAACGGCAGCTGCCATGCAGCCGCGTCCTTGAATGTTTGATCTTCGTGCTCGGCTTTGAGAGCCTCTTTTTCGATTTATCTGCCTTACGGGCAGAACAGCGGCTTTCTAAAGTGTCGCCTGAAAAAGACTTCTTGGGGGCTCTCCGACTAGCTCATAGGGCAAGCTGCATCGGCTTCGTATAGCTTGTTCCGCCGCGAAAAAATTGTGATCGTCAGTTCTCTTGTGGCGCATGTTTCGATGCGCTGAACCAGCATGCGATCTTTAAGGTAGGCTCATGCGGAGCATGCGGCTGACAAGGCAGATAATACGTCCCGGTGAGATGCTAGCTTTAGCCGGAATAAGAAACTTCTTTCGGTTGTGTCTAACTCGCCGTGACTATGCTCACGATAGCGCCAGGGGAGCGCCTGTTAAATGAGTTCGTTGCTCAAACGGAGAATTTCATAAGGCAACAAGGCTTGGGACATTTTAGAAGAACTCTGCCATACTAACATTGGTCAATCTGCGCGTCGACGAGTGCCACGGTGGTATTTAACTCTCTAGTCTTTTTTATCTTTCTCGGGATCGTCTACGCGCTCTACCGTTTATTGCCATTTCGAGGACAAAACTGGCTTCTTCTCGTCGCTGGTTACGTATTTTATGGATGGTGGGATGTCCGCTTTCTGTTTCTGATTTCGTTCTCGACAACGGTTGATTTTTGGATTGGACTATTGCTCTCAAGAGGCGCTGTTCCGCGCTCAGAACGAGTAATAGCCTCGCTTTTTATCGTTACAGCCGCGGCTTGCTTTCTCAATCTCGATTGGGGGGCGCTATCACAAGGTCAGCTAGGGGCGATACTCGCTCCGAGTACCTTGGGCCTGCAGACATTGGCAGGAACGATCGCGATCGTGCTCATTGCCAATGCGACTCACAACCAACTACTTTCGATGCAACCAGAGCGGCGTCGGCGCTTGCTGCTTTTCGTCACAGTTGGCGTTAATCTAGGATTTCTAGGTATCTTTAAGTATTTCAATTTTTTCGCGGAAAGTGCCGAGCGGCTGTTGCACGCGGTTGGTTGGAATGTAGACCCAGTTCACCTCAGTGTCGTTTTGCCCGTTGGCATCAGCTTCTACACATTCCAATCGCTGAGTTACACCATCGATAGTGCGCGAGGCAGAGTAAAGCCCGTTGAGCACTTTTGGGATTTTGCACTTTTCGTTGCCTTCTTTCCGCCCATGGTTGCCGGGCCGATAGAGCGGGCACGTCACTTGTTGCCCCAGTTGCTTAGGCCGCGGCACATACGGCTCAACCAGTCAACGTATGGAGTCCAACTCATCCTGTATGGCTTATTCAAAAAAGTTGCTGTTGCTGACGGCCTCGCCGTGTCTGTCAACTCGGTTTACAACTCGTCTGGCACGGTTTCATCGGTCGATGTTGGGTTCGCCACGCTGCTCTTTGCCTTCCAAATCTTTTGCGACTTCTCCGGTTACACGGACATAGCGCGTGGAGTAGCAAAGTTATTTGGCATCGAACTTAGCCTCAACTTCGATCTTCCTTACTTCTCGCGCAATCCAAGTGAGTTTTGGCGACGCTGGCACATTAGTCTATCAAGCTGGTTACGGGACTATCTCTACATCGAGCTTGGAGGTAACCGTAGAGGCAATCTTCGGACTTACCTAAACCTCATCATCACAATGGTGCTCGGGGGGCTCTGGCATGGTGCAGCCGCCAACTTCTTACTCTGGGGTGCCTACCAGGGGGCGCTGTTGGCAGGACACCGCCTACTTACCGGGCGCGAGGAGAAATTCCCAACGGACGTCAAGACAGAAGCTGATGCTCCCCCGTCTGCTCCCCGTCGCTTTGCAAAGCGTGTGGTAAGCCTCGCGAGAATTGCATTCTTCTTTCTGTTTGTCTGTTATGGATGGCTGCTATTTCGCGCGACGAGCCTTGAGCAAATCATAATCTTTACCGAAAAACTCGTCGGCCTCACTCCCTATGCCTCTTCTGTGATGATGAAGCCACCTGTTGCCTCAATATTTGGCCTGGTAATTCTTCTGTGCTTGCAGCTTGCGGAGTGGGTCGATGGTCGTCGCGATGTTTTCCGGTTTTGGCCAACTCCCTTGCAGGGCGCGCTCTATGCCGTCATCATCTTCGATTTGTTCATGGGAATGAGCAATGCACCGGCCCAGTTCATCTACTTCCAGTTCTAGGATTCGCAGGCTCCGCCTATCGGCGATTGCCTCGACTTGCATTTGGACGCTGTTATTTCTCATCCTGCTCGATGTCGGCGTGCAGTGCGCGTTTCCGATGCCGATCGATCCGCGTACTGAGCCGACTACACTAGCGCGGTACTTTGATTACGGCCGTTCGATCGAGGGCAAGCTCACAAAGATGATCGGATCGACCGATGCGAAGTCCAACCGGGTTGTGCTAGCCGGCTGGATCGAAAATGACTGCGCTCCGATCGTGCCGCCTCCACCGTCAGGGAAAGTGGGTGTCAGTATATACGGAATGTCGTTCTCCAAACACATAGCGAGTGAGTTGAACGCGATCGATCCAAATTTGCCTATCACGTCGTACGGCGGACCTGCTGCAGGATTCAACCACAGCTACGCCTGCTACAAGGCGGCGAATTCGAATGAACAGAATCCCAATAAAATACAGATCATCGGTATACTTGCGAGCTCCGTCAATAGGATGTTGACGCTTGGTGGCCTTACCACCAGCTTCGAAGCCCCCCAACCCTTTTCCTACCCACGGTACTTGCTCGCTCATGATGAGTTGCACGAACTGAAGCCGGTCGTACAAAGACCGGACGATTTGCGAGACGCTGCAAAGATGCATGCGTACCTCGACCAGCTGGCTCAAGAAGATGCCTACTACGATCCGGCACTGTTCTACGGCGGCTTGCTTGATCGAAGCGTCATATTTCGGTTTCTGCGGCGCGCATATGCACACGCACGTACGCGTGAAATTGACATGCGGCTGATTAATAACGGTGTTGATTTTAGACCAAATCCAGAAGTCGGGCCCGTCATGAAGGCAATGTTGCGCGACTTCGCGAAATCTGCTCGTAACCGAGACCAAATTCCCATGGTGATCCTATTTCAGGACCAGGGAACGGGATCCGATTCGCTCTACCGTCTGTTAGGCCATGACCTCGAACAATATGGTCTAGCATTCGTGCGCAGCGATCAGATAGCCTCTGCCGCGGACCCGCGCAATTTCATCACAGACGGGCACTTCACGCCAGCGGTCGACCATAAGATCGCGGAGGCTGTCTACGACAAGATAAAATATCTCGCCTCGGGAATTCCAAGATGATGATTTGATCGCGGAAGTTTGGGCGATCCGTTTTCGATGGTATCAGAGACGCCGCCTGTTGCCTGGAATGAAAACGCTGCACGCATCGGCAACCAGCAGTTCTCGCAATCCGCGAGAGCCGCGCAGTAGCTTGCTCGATCTTGGCCCGCTCTGGACCCCGAACGCATCGGCGGACTTGCTTTCAAGCTGAGCCTTCCAAGTCGTGATATGATGGGGTAGATGTCGAACTGCTCGGCAAGATGAGCCAGTGTCCGATCGGCCCTCAGGCCGGCCAGTACTATTCCTTGGGGGGGGCGGTGTGTGATTCCGGCGCGTTCTCCTCATTGGAGCATTCTTGCAGTCGGCCGAACTCCACACCCCCCCTGTAGAATTCCGGGGCTGGTTCCGGGGGCCACCGGCCCGCGCCGAATCGACGCAATTAGGGCTTATGCCGCTTACCATTTTGCCATCAATTTAGGCGAACGCTATACGTCGTAAAACATTGGCGATGCCTCCAACGTTGCAAAAACAAACTGCTGAAGGGAAGTTGGCCGTGCCTCCAATCAAGATGCTGATAATAATCTCTCTAGGTGCTTGCGCAGGGGCTTCTGCGGCTCAATCCTTCAGCCCTGCAAACGTTCTGATCAGAGCCGAGTTTGATGCGCCTGCCAACCATCCAATTGCTTCAGTCGGAGCGGCGGTTGGGAATAGCGAAGCGCGGGCGAAAATATTCAAGGTGCAGCTCCAAGGCCGGGTTGCCGCGACCGGCGTAGGCGGTAAACATCGTTTTTTTTCCGCTGATAGCCCTTGGAATGCCGTGATCGACCCGGCTCAAGTTGCCTACTCTTCGCCCTCGGCGCTCGAAAATAGTCAGTTTTATGACCTGAAACTTGGGAACACGTGGGTCCAACGTGAAAGACTTTATTTCCAGACGCCGAAGGACGCGCCACCCACTAAATGGACATTTGATACGCTGAACAAGACGGCCGTCGGTGGTCGTTTCATGTCGCATGGAAGCTTGGAAACTCCGACGCCGAAAAACTTGCTTCCTACGCATGGCCCCGATGGCTGGGTCGTCTTCACGGACCCAGATGAGATGTATTACTGGGAGGCTTGGCATGCGCGCTTTGATGCTTCAAATCAGAGCTGGCATGCATCGTATCTTGTCCAGGGCAACCTCCAGGGAACAGGCTGGGGACCATCAATTGGTGTAGGGGCGGGGATACGCGCTGCCGGCGCATCTCTTTTGGGGGGGCTCATCACTGCTGACGAGTTGAACAGGCTGCAAATTGACCACGCGATGGCAATCGAACTTGATCCAGCTCAGCTTAAATCGGGGGCAAATCCCCGTGAACAGTTCGTGTTTCCCGCAGTTTCCACTGATGGCGCAAGCGTCAAAAGCTATAAGGGTTCTATTCCAATGGGAGCTCGCTTTGCTCTGCCGCCCGATATAGATCTGGATCATGCAGGTCTCACCCCCGAAGGTCTTGCAGTCGCAAAAGCTTACCAGCGCTATGGTGGGTATGTTGTCGATGCGACCTATCGCACGACATCGATTGCGATGCTTGGCGATTGGACTGATGCTCAGCTATCCAATTTGTCACGCGACGCAAAGTGGATTCGTAGTCACCTTGTCATGATCTCAACCAAGCGCTAGGTGATGGTGCAGAAAGTTAGGCCGCAGACATGAATCTGGTGAAAGGGGCGCTTCTATTATTGATTGCAACCAGAACGACTGACGAGCTTTTTATTGGGCTTGTCGGAAAATCGGGCGATGGTGGAGTGTCTCTTGGAGCCTTGTTCAACCTTTTGGCCCTTGGTCTTGCTGTCGCATCGTTTCCCTACCTCCGCCGAACTTCAATTTTGATACCGGTTATGGTTTGGGTTCCGTACTATGTAGTCCTCTTGGTCGGTTTTACATTTGTCTCAGCCAGCCCGGAAGGGATCAAACTATTTCTTAGCACGTTGACCTTTCCAGCAATATTTCTCGCCAGTTTCTTGCTGCTCCGAACACGAGAGGATGTTGCAGATTTGCTCCTCTGCATCATCCTATCTTCGATCATTCCGTGTCTCATGTTTTTTGTGCAAGTAGCGCTCCACGGGCTGAGCAATCGCTATCTTGTGATGTCGACATTTGCACATCCCAACGAGCTGGCCTTTTATTTGCTGAGTGTGGTTTGCGCGACGCTGTACTACAAGTCGTTCGGTTTGCGACTTGGCGCTTTACATATTGTGCTTAATGTTTACTTGGTTTTATTGGTTTGCATGCTGCTGGGTACGCAGACGCGCTCCGCGTGGCTTGCGATTGCCGCATTCGGCTTGATCTATGCTCTAGTGGTTAATCGCAAACTGTTGCTGATGTTGCCTTTGGTGCCCCTTCTGCTATTGGTCCCCTCAGTTGCGGATCGGATAAATAGCGTCGACAGCACGCAACCCGTTACGCTTGAGGAAATTCAAAGCGGTCAGGTCCAAGCGAATTCCTACGTTTGGCGAGAGTTGGTTTGGGCTCGCGCGCTGATTGACTCGGAGGATGATCGCGTCCTTGGCAAGGGGTTTGGTAATTTTGGCCAAAATGCAAGAAGCTTCTTCTCGGGGGGAGACGAAGCGATCGGCGCGCACAGTGCCTATGTCCAGTCGTTGTATGAGACGGGTTACTTAGGATTATTTTCGTATATATGGACGTACATTGGTTGTGCAGTCGCGATCGTTTTCGCGTTGCGTCGCAGTTTTCATCTTGGAATAATTGCTTTAGGTTTTATCGCAGCCAATCTGATAATAAACTATTCGGACAACCTGCCATATTACCTCGTCGTCAATTGGTACATTTGGGCCTTTATCGGTGCTGATTTAGCCTTGCGGACGAGAATCCTGCCCGCGGCGATCAAGACTGAAAAGCGCTTGCGGGCCCGTGGCGCGCTAAGCACGGCCACTGACTTATCAGGAGTGGGCTCATTATGAGAAGGCAATCCGTCTGAAAGCACGAACGACCTAGCCTAGCAGTGCTGGCAACGCATCGGTCTCATCGCCGTGAAGATAGCTTTCAACGCAGCCGTTACTTGCTGTGAAGACACGATCGACCGTCGTCGCACAACAACGCTCGTATCTGGCGCATCGAAGTGCGTAGGATTCCACGGAAGGCCCGGCCGAAGTTCTCCATCGGATTCCAACAGCGCGACAAAGTAAAATTGCGTGCGAGAGCATGAGCAGAAACTGCTTCAGGTCGACCAACCGCCGGAGCGAGGTGCGATAGCCCCATTCCCACTGTGCGACATCGACGGAGCGAAAAGTTCTTCGGCGAGCGCTGCCGTGAAGATTTGCCGCCGGGCAGCGGAAGCGGCGGATCATCCGCCTCGAAAGCGGATTGGTCCGCACCAGGGACACAGGGAAACGCCTCAGGCGCCCGAACCGAGTTGACCTTGTCGTCTTCGAAGTGCGCTGGCGTATTTTTCCTCCGGTTCAACTCGGCTCAGATCACGGTGCTGCAGATTGGGACGTTGGAGGCTGCACATCTAGCGGAGCAGGTCACTCCGTTGAGCTTGCATCAAGCTCGATCGGGCGTCGCTTCTCAAGAGGCTTGCCTCTCTTCAGGAATTCGCGTTGCTGTTCAACATACCATTCTTGGGCATCAGGCAAAGTGCGCTTAAAGATTCCGAAAGACCGTGGTATGGCGGATAACACGCCCCTCGCTTGAGGGAAATCCAGTCGCCGCGTCATCAGGTCTTTTAGCGTTTCGCCTATCAGCCTCCTTAGCACGTATATCGCGAATAGAGCGCGGTGTCGCAAGGGGGAGTCGCTGTTTGTGTGGACGAAAAAAGCGACATTGGAAACCCCAAGCGATGTTGCCTGCAAGCGAGTTATTCTGCTGCCTTCGACTTCAAAGTGTTTAAGGCGAGCGCCGGCGGCATAAGCGCACAGACCATGCCGACCATAACGGTAGCTGGCGTCGAGGTCTTCAAAAGGACAGTATGCGAGAAGAAAGGGATTGAAAGGCTCGGCACGGGCAACATGAGTCCGAACCACAATGCCATAGCCTGGCAAATGCCTCATCCGCATCAAATCGTAGGTGTTTGATGGCATCGCGCCGTTCGGACGATGACGGCGGTGGTCGTACGGCACAAACATGCGCTCCATGGCCTGCATCAGTATCTCACGCCGAAAGAACCGCCAAAGCCGGTACTTTTCCAGAGAGCTTAGAAGTGAAAGGTTCGCTGTTGTGCCGTCTTTTTTTTGCTCAATATTCGTCTGTTGCTTCGAAGATGAAGTCGCCTCCAGCAACGGCTGCGCCACTGGAGGTAGACTATCGATGTTCTGTAGTCCTAGTCCCACAATTATCTCATCTGGATCATTTTCAAGGATTTCGAGAAATCTTTCAGCGCAGTCGGGAAAAAGAAGAGAGTCGTCATCCAAAAACGCCACTACATCGGCTGAAACAGACCCAAGTCCTTGATTGCGCTGCACGGCAGATGAACGTGCCGCCGCCGGTTCAACAATGAGGTCTACACCGGTTCCTGCAAACATCTCGACCAACTTTGAGCGGTGCCGCTCGACCTCCGGACTAGCGTCTACAATGATAACCTGCTTCGGGAGGCGGGTTTGCACCAAGAGGCATCGAACATTGATTTGGAGAACGTCGAACCGGTTTAGTGTCGGAATGCACACTGACCAGGAAAGCAGATTTGGCGCTCTTTGCGAAAGCGATGGTTTTGCATTCATGTTGTTCAGTAGCCTCAAGAAAAGTTGCTGCCGGCAATCTGATCACGCATGCACCAGACTGAATAACTAAGAAGGCGAAGTTTGCATGAACCGCGAAGACCGCCGACGTTCCGTTGGTGGTCAATCGGATCACCTCAAGTTCCAGTTTGCTAGATGAAGACCACGAGCGCGGCGAGATGGGGAGGCGGTCTTGTTTGCACGGTCGAAGATATGAGAGCATCCAACCGGCGTGGCTGGCCCGATGGTTTGAGGGGCCTTCTGCTCAAAGCGTTTATCCGGACAGGCGGGCAGCGGACGTAACGTGAGTGAGAACAGCTGCGCTAGCGCACGAGCGCAAGCGCCGCCTGCGGTCTTCGGTTGCTTCGCTCTTCTCAGAAGATCGCGCGGGGTATCGTGTCCGGCGAACGGCGGCGGAAATGCAGGATGACGGAAAGCAGTTAGGGGCGCCCCATCTTCCAGCTTGGCAGCACGTGTAAGGCGTGACCCATTACAGAACATCCCAGTCATTCCTCGGCGTCATCGCGGGTTCGTGGCCTCTTGGGTGATTGACACCATGGTAAGAGGAACGCCGCGACATTCATCGTGAGAAAATTCGTATAGGCAGATTAAGGCGGCTAGAGAGATAGCCTGAAAGCTCCAGAAAAGTCGCGTCTTTCGACAAAAAGCACATTGCCGCATACGACGTCACGCCGAGGATCGCTCCACAGGTGAGACGGAGGAGCGTTGGCGAGCCTGAAAGAACAGTTTGATCGACACCAAAAACAAGGGCACCCATCACGAGCGCCATTCCCAGAATTCGGACTAAACTCACAACGACCGTCATCACGGGCAGCGCCACGTAGCGGCCTGCGATGTGCAAATTTAGCCAGCCCGAAATGACAGTCCAGCAAGCATAACCTAGAGCGATACCGACGATTCCGTAAAGAAGACCAGCGCCTACGAGCAGGACGAATATGAGCGACAAGAGAATACTGAGGTAGAATTGATCTTTGGTCTTCCCCAGAGCGGTGAAGATCCATCCTACAGGGAAAACCACCGACTGTATGAGGCCAACGAAGCTTAAAATTTGGAGTACGGGAATAACCTCGCTCCATTTGTCGCCAAGCAGCAACAAGATCAGAGGCTCACACAACGAAGCAACACCAATCATTAACGGAAATGACACTAGCGCGATCATGCGAGTGGCGGAAACGTAGACTGCACGAAAACGATTCGCATCGTTTTGCAAACGCGCAAGTGCCGGGAACATCACCTGCCCCAACACCGCCGAGATATTATTCAGCGGAAGCAGCATAAGGCTGTAGGCCCGCGAGTAGATCCCGAGGTCGTGAGCTCCCAAAAATCTGCCGATCGCTAGTTTATCCGCATTTCTCAACCAGTAGTTCAGTGATGCATGTCCGAGTAGATAAATTCCATACTTCCCTAAACGCATCGCGTCAGCACGATCGAAACGAAGGTTAGGAACCCACCGGGATTGAAACCACAAAAGGCCTGTTGAGATGATTGTGGCGACCAATGCCTGCCACGCAAGCGCCCAGACGCCGTAATCAAGCTTCGCGAGAACAACTGCGAACGCGCCCGAGCCAAAAATTGATGACACGCTCACAACCGCTAGTTGCTTGAAGCGAAAATTCTTTGAGAGCAGTGCGAAATGGGTTTGTCCGAGCGCCTGGAGCAGAAAGATCGGGGCAACGAGTCGAGAGAGAGGCTCCAACGCAGGAGTACCGTAAAACGAGGCAAACAGCGGAGCGCCCATAAAGAAAGCTGCCGAAAGAATAGCTCCGGCAGCAAGCTGAAGCCAAAATACAGTAGAGAACTGAGAGTCACTTGCGTTCTGATCGTAGACAAGTGCCGAGCTCAAGCCGCAGTCGGCCAAGGTCTGCGCAAAGCCAATGAATATAAGCAGCATTCCAACTACCCCAAACTCCTGAGGAGTAAGTAGGCGCGCAAGTGCAATCTGGAAAACAAATTGAAACGCTTGAGTGCCGACGCGGGAAGCCAAGCTCCAAGACAGTCCGCCAAGAACGCTATCTCGTAGGCTCATTTGCACCGTGCATCCCGCGACCAGAAGGAGAAACGCAACGTCTACACCGCGTTGAAAGTAAACGTTTCATTCGCAATATCTACGACTAGCTGCCGTCCATCGCGCAATTCCACTACGTCTATTGCGGAGGAATAAGCGGCATGAACGGGCTTTTCGCTAACCGAAATGGGGTCATAGCCGAGCAGCGCCGGCGTCGGAGGTATAACTCTCCGAACTGCGCAATAAGCCTTGACCCATTCAGCAGGCGCGGATCGATTGTGCGAGGATAGCCAAGCGACCATTGTTTCGCAAAGAATGATTGCTTTGCCATTCCATGCGAAGCCCGCAACAAGACAATGCCAGTAATTCGTTAAGACGACATAGTTGATGCCCGCATAGACTATTTCATCGCAGTAATTGAGCAATTCCTCATCGGCGACCAGACGAGAAGCCCGCGCTTCAAGTGCAAATCGGGTAAGATCGTAAAGGTTTGCGACGTGGTATTCGAAGCTTATTCCGTCGAGTCGGATATCTCTCTCGGTGTAGCCGTCTGTAAATAGGAAGCCGGGCATCCAGCTGCGGACACGCTGTCTCACAGGAAAATAAAATTTTGTAATGGCGTACCGAGTGGCTTTGGAGCGAAAGGAGCGAAAGTTGCGGATCTCAAAGCTCCGAAACAGCACACTTCTGACTAAGGAGTCGAGCTTTTCGAATGTGCTCCAAGCGGATCCAGTGTTGGGTCTCAAGACCGTTCGCAGCGCATCGACACCCGCGGATAGGGCTGACCGGAAGTAATCTTGGTCTCCCGCAGTGAGATCAATCCGGCGCATCACGTGCATCATTGTGAGCAATGTGTCGAGATGGGTATTCAAAACTAAGCAATTTCGATCTGAAGATCCAAATGCATAGTTGTGTGTCAGGCGCCCTGGATGTGAGACATTTACGTCCTTTGACTCCAGAGAGTCGTGCAGAAACCAAAGCCCCTTCTCGAGTTTCTCCGCAAACGATAGGTGACGCTTTAACGCGTCGACAACAATGCTAGGTTCAGCGATCAGATTGTCTTGGATAGCCTCAACCAAAAGCCGTATGGCGGCGGCTGTAAACCGCATATGGACTTCTAATTCCGATCCCGTCCATGCGCCGTGGCGCCAGAACCCACCACACTGGTTCATCCTTTTGATGACGGCGTCAGCTAGAAGCTTCTTCCGAGCCTGGAGACATGAGCCGGTTGAGAGTTCAATGGCCTTCAGTGCGAGATAAATGCTGTAGGCATCCATCTCCATCGGGGTGTTGTTTCTACGGTCGATACAAATCCCATCCTTTAAGCACTGCTCGATGTCATCCGGAAGAACAGTATCAAAGGCAGTGCCAATTACAGTGACATGGCGCGATTGTAGCGCAACTTCTGGCCCGCTCGTTTGGCTGTAGTAACGGTTCAAAGGTGGCGCTCCAGAGGGATTAGGTTTGTTCGACGAGCGGCAACGCCGTACGCATCTTCCAAACTCCGCGTCAGGTCTGCTATGTCAAAGCTTTTTGCTATTTGGGCGACTGACTGGGCTGCGACCTTGCTTGCGAGAGCGTCGTCGCTTAGGAGGGCGGTCAATTTTGTCGCCAGCGTGACGACATCGCGCTCGGGAAATAGCAGCCCAGTGTGTCCCTCTTTGACGGCTTCGCCGACGGCGCCGTTTGCGGATGTAACCACGGGAACGCCGGAAGCTTGCGCCTCCAAAATGGAAATGGGTAGGCCCTCTGCGTCGCCATTGGATGCCGTAACGCTGGGCAGGCAGAAGACACGGGCCAATTCGAGTTGCCGCTTGACTTCAGCGTGGGGCTGCACGCCGAGAAAATCGGCTTCTATGCCCACCTCACGAGCATGGTGCTCAAGATGCTGCCGAAGTGGTCCATCCCCGATGACAATGAGTCGGGCGTCGGGAACGTTCTTTCGAACGTGCACCATCGCGTCGATCAGATAAAGGCAACCTTTCTTTTCGACCAATCTCCCGACGAAAAGAACGCGCGGGGCTCGATCGGCAACGGCCAATGACCCAGGTGTAAACTTCCTCGGGTCGATGCCGATATACTTGACCTCCACTTTGCCTGGGGGGATTCCGGACTCGATAGCCCGATTGCGAATTGCTTCCGACACTGCGACAAAGCTAATTTGAGGCAATTGGGCGAGCTGCAGAAGCCGGCGGGGATAGGATCGAAGATGGGATCCGGCGTTCCCTGCTTCCCACCAGTCCCGATGGACGTTTATGTCAAAACCATGCAACGTTATCAGCAGGGGCAGATTCAAGGCGCGAGCGAGGGGCCAAGCGTCAAGGGCGTCAGTCCCGAAATGGACATGAATAAGGGATGCCCTCTCTTTACGCAGCGCAGCTTTGACATTAGGCGGCACCGTGTCGAACATGCTGCTGGCTCTCCAGAGCAGGCGATTGCTCAAAGTCAACGCGTGAGGTGTGAGACAGCGGACGTTCAGATCGTCCAGCGGTAGTTGGTTCAGCAGCTTGCGTCCGACGAGTACCGGCCGCCAATCTCTGAGGGCCAGCGCTTGATCACGGATAAATGTCTCAGAAGCCGCAAGCAGTTCGTTCCGGTAGATTAGAACGGTCTGGGTTGCGGCACCTGTTTCGTGATTGGGGAGCCGATCCAATTGAGGGCTTTCAACAGAATTTCGAAAGGCTTGCTGACGACGACATATATTAGGTAAGCGGGGAAGAAAAGGGAAACCTTCCAAGACTCTAAGGCGTCTAACTTGCTATGGTTTTAAGCATTAATGACGGCAATTGATTGGCCGCCTTTGAATGACTGGAGATTGTTACAGTCGGCTGATTGTAGGGGATGGTTGAACGGTGCGGTGGCGATCTGGCGTGCGCGGCTCGCTTATCTATTGTCCGGCATCGACTGGTGGCACTCATCGAAGTGGCACTCATCGAAGACTTGGCGGCCGACGTCGGTTGGTTGGCGCTTGGTTCTACATGGTAACGAGGCCTCTGAGCCGCTGCGGGTGCTGCCGCTGCGTCAGAAGGGCCGCGCGGGCGGCGGAGCGCGGCAGCAGCCGGCGCTGTCTGCTCAGCCGACGCGGCAGCCTCCGTCGATGCCTTCGTCGGGACAGCGCACGCCGTTCGGATGTCGCCGCCTCCGTCACCGGCGCTGGCGCGCGAGCCAAGTCGCGCGTCTTGATGGCGTCGGCGCGTATGACGATTTTGCTCGGCAAGAGTAGGTAGCTACAGCTAACCCCAAGAAGCCCTGAAGGAGTGGAAATGGATCGAAGTTTAAAAGCGCCCCATTGCAACTTGCGCGAGTCTTCCCAATTCCGCGCCAGCGGCCGCTTTCGGTCGTTCATGGAGTGCCAACATGCCTGCACCAGGACAAGGTAATCCGAGCCCGTCCCCATCTCCGTCAAGTCCCGGCGCTGGACCGTCCAAGCCACCCGGTGGAAATTTCCCCGGTGGAAATAAGTAGGACGGCACGAATAAGCCGACATCTTTTCGATGAAGCAAAAGCCAGCACCCGCTAGTGCGGGTTTTTTCCAAGATGCTGGCGGACTCAAGCCGCTCACCTAAAGGGAGGAGCAAGCCTGTAACCAAGCCGAACAGAGTCAACCTCCAGACCAAGATCAGAAACACGTGCATTGCCGAAGATCGCTACGTCTGCCATTCTGGTGCAAATCTGGACGATAGTTAGACGTCGCGGAGAGGATAGTGATGCCAGCGTTGAAAGAATTCGTCAAAGATGTCGCAAAGAAATCTGGATACCGGATCAGTGTGCATCGTGACCCATTTGAAGATATCCGCAGTCTAATCGGTGCCGAAAATATTACCGCACTCGATATCGGCGCCAATAAAGGCCAGACTATTACTATGCTTCAGGGTGTATTTAAGAACCCAACCATTCACGCATTTGAGCCAACGCCAAAGTGTTTCGATATCTTGAAAAATACCGTTTCTGGATCGGTCCACCTCAATCAATTCGCGGTCGGGTCCGAGGTCGGCCAACTTGAGTTCCGTGAAGCTGGTCACGACGTAATGAGTTCTCTACTGGAACCTGCAGCAAATGGTTGGAATGGTCGCGGTTGGAAAGATATAAAACAACGCTACATGGTAAATGTAACGACGGTCGATAGCTATTGCGCCGAACATTCGATAAGTCGAGTTGATCTACTAAAGACTGACACCCAGGGCTACGATCTTAACGTTCTAAAGGGGGCAGTTAAAACCCTCGGCATCGTTGGCTTCGTCTACATCGAAATGAACCTCATCGAGATGTACGAGGGTCAGGCCAGCTTCGATGATCTATACAGATTTCTTTCCGATCATAATTTCATGCTGCATGGCGTTTACGAGACTCACGCCGATTGGGTGGACGGCCTTTTCATCAATCGAGCCTTAAAGCAACGCTGAGACGGTCACCCTACTGTTTTCTCGAGTGAACATGAAAATCTCAGGCAAGATCAACCCCATAGAGGGGTTGAGGGCGCTGTCTTTACTTTTGGTTGTAGTTTTTCACATCGTCCCTTCGAGGCTTCCGTCTGGATACCTAGGAGTTGATGCATTCTTCGCCATCAGTGGGTTCGTCATTACTCGTTTGATCTTAATTCGATCGCGAGAACCGGGCTTCCTCAAAGACTTCTACCTCTCCCGCGTAGCGCGCCTCGGGCCAGCCTTGATGGTTACGGTCCTCGCCTCAATGGTAGGATTCCTTTTTCTCTATGGTCAGACAGACTATCGCGCCCTTTCTGCGTCGGCACTGTCGGCCATCTTCTCGGTCTCGAACGTTTGGTTTTGGCTTGATGCAGGCTATTTCAGCGAGTCTTCTCGATTCAAGCCATTGCTTCATACTTGGTCGCTAGGCGTCGAGGAGCAGTTTTACCTAATATGGCCGCTACTGTTGGTGGCCCTGATCAAGTTTCGAAAGAACGTCTTTCTCGTTGCCGTAGCCATTATGCTGTTGGGCTTCGCATGCGCTGTCGTTGTGGCCGCTCGGTCCGACACAGCGGCATTTTATTTGAGCCCGTTTCGTTTCCATCAATTCATGATCGGAGGGCTCTTTGCGGCCATTGCTCGCACCGCTTGGCGTCCAAATAGGTGGATGCAGAGCTTCGTATTTTCTGAACTTCTGCCCGTGACAATGATTATCGGAATCTCCTTGTTCGACTATCAGTTTGGCGCCCAACAGACGAGCTTTCAATTCCTGATATCGATAATCGTGGCGTTTGCTTGCTATTTAGCCGACGTATCTGATGGCGAGCACCGTTATTCCCTACTCGGAAGCAGTCCCGCTGTATCTGTTGGCTCCCACGCATATACGATCTATCTCGTCCATTGGCCCCTAATTACAGCGGTACTAGCGAGAAATCCCACTCCGAATATTTCGATTGAGATCGCTCTTTTGCTCGGATCTATTGCTGCTGGCTATCTGCTCACTGCAATTGTTGAGCGGCCCCTAAGGCTGCACGGGCGCGCTGACACCAAGAGCAACATGAAATTGATGGCAACTGCAGGGTTAGCCACATCGGCCCTTACCGTTGTTTTGCTCTTTGGAACACTGAACATATCGAGGATCGTTTTTCCTAACTCGGCAGACGTTGAAGCAATGCGTGATGGCCTTGATCATGAGCTACAAAAACTGAGGTGTCACTTCCAGCCTGCGACCAATCTACGACAAAGTGACCTGAGAGGTTGCATAAACCCCCAAAAAATCAACATCGTAATTATAGGGGATAGTCTGTCGCCTGCCGTAGCGGCAGCACTTACCCATGACGACGATGCAAATCTATCACTCCTTGAGATAGACGGATGCCCTCCGCATTTTGGACCGAACGCCAGACTTGAAAAACTCCCCGCTTGTTACGGCTCGCCTTGGGAGGAAGTCGCGTCCATAGTCGAGCGCCTCGAGTTCGTTGATGGCCTTATTGTCGCGGGAAATTGGACTACTCCACTTTTGGAAATCGGCGATCTGAAAGAAGCTCTTGATCGTTTCAAGGAAAAGCGTTTTGCTGTCGCATTCGTTGGAGTTTCCCCTGTATTTTCGGACTCGGTACCACGCCTTTACGAAACGAACCAGTTATCCGCTGACGGCGACCTGAGACCATTCTTGCCGTCGCGCTCCTGGGGCGCTGATCAGTTCGAGCGTGAAGCCTTCCTCAAAGCGTCAGCTCCATCAACCGTTGAATTAGTGTCTGTCCTGCATGAACTCTGCGGTGCCACATGCACGGCCTTTAGAAATGGAGAGCTGAAGTATCGCGACAGAAGTCATCTTACGCTCGCGGGCGCGCACTCTATTGCCGAACGACACCTGCTTGATAGCTTCTTGCAACGGAGCCGCAATGCTTTTCAAAAACGCGAGCAAAAGTGACCGAAATTCCAACGATCGTCTCTTCCGACTTGATGTCCGTGGGTGTTCGACTTCAACGTGCTTCATTGGCGCAAGCAGATGCCGAGGTGCAGCTGTACGCCTTACATCATATCACTTACGGCGAGGATCTCCGCGGGCTGGGAATGCGCGCAGGGCTTGAGAAGCCGCGGCCCATGTCGGTATGGTTTTGGCAAGCCACACCCGCACATTGCCCTGTATGGCAGTCATCGGCATTCGAGCCTGTCGGTGCCAAAGCTTCCGGGTCAACTGATGCATCCACCCGAATGCGTCGCTGGTTGCCAAGATCGATCTCGATCAGTCGCCGCAACGCCATTGCGACGCAACTTCCGTTACCTTCGTCCCCAGCGCCGCCGTCCGCTCAACGATCCGCACCTTGTCATCCTGCGATAAGTGCCGCCGCTCCAACCCGCCCAAAACCTTGACCCGCACGGCCTTCGCAAGAATACGTTCTTGCCACTTTCACGCCCTGCTTATCCCTTATCAGTAGCTCGTCAGGGAGCATCGATCATGGAAAATGCGCGTGCGGCCTCGCCAACCCCAGACCAAGTTAAAGCATATTATGATGCTTTTTCTACCGATCGCATGCTCGGATACCGCGTGTATGGCAACTTGCGAATTGAGAAGGCGATCGAGTTCTTCTGCTCTTCAATCGAACCGAACGACAGCGTCCTCGACGTTGGCTGCGGTATCGGCATTGCGACAGAAGCTATGGCTTCATGCACCCAGGGTTCCGTCGTTGGCGTTGACATCAGCGATCAGAATATATGGTACGCCACACAGTCTGTTTCGATGTCAAATCTCCGTTTTGTGTCAGCCGACGTCCTTGATGAAGCCGTCAAGCTTCCGTTGGATGCTCCTCCGTTCATAATCACCCTTTGCGACGTAATTGAGCACATACCTGAAAGCCAGAGGACCGCGCTCTTCCGAAGGCTTTCCGCTCTTGGAGGCCCCTCCTTAAAAGTGATGCTGACATTTCCGACGGCTTTCAATTTGGAGTACCAATCGCAAGAGGAACCCTCAGAGCTACAAATTATTGACAATCAGATCCCCCCGCAAACGCTCGCTCAAGAGGCCGCGCTTGCTGGATTAAGCATGACATATTTTAGAATGATCCCTGTATGGCGAGAAGTGGAGTACGCCCACTGCATTTTCGAGAGAAATGAAAGCCTGAAATCCAGAGTCCGAACGGCAGTGCGCTTTCCGCGGTCTCTTCGACAGAAACTCGAAGGTCGGCTCGTCGACCCCTTCGTTCGACGGTCCCGCCGTCGGAAATATATCGATGGCATCTTCGGAAGACGGTAAACCTCGCAAACTGGGCTGCGCGACATGCCGTGGTTAGCCCCAAAAACATCACGGGGTTAAACAACGCAACCGAGCACGCCTGCGAGCTGTTGCGATTGGAAGAAAGAACTGGATCTGCCGGCCCGGACGCTGGCGGTGATCGTGCCGCCGCCGTCCATACGTTAATCGAGACTCTGACTTGCGGACGTGCTGGCGCTGCTCCCCGAATATCCTGCCAACAAGGCAACAAGGCTGCGGACCTGCTGGCGTTAGTTGGAGGCGGCCAGCGGCAAGGGGCTGCCGCCGCAGCTCGATCCTCGCAAAAAGATCGCGCCTAGCTCGGGTATTGACCGGATGCGTGCCGTAAATCTGCGGCTTCGTCTTCTGAACCAATGGACCTGAGCAAGCACACGCGGCCAGTCCCTGTCGCTGTTCTCCTGGTGACAGATTTTGCGGCCGAGCGATGCCGCCGTGTCGGTTCCTTGCCCGCAGAGCGCCGATCTGGTCGAGGAGACCTCATGCATGGGGTCGGCCCCGACTGCGATCGCGGCCGCTCGGAAGCCCTGGAAAGTGGCTGACCATCGGCATCAAACCGACGTCGAGACCTTCGCCCGCCCAGCAAATACGCCCGAAATGATCTTCGAACGGAGCGATAACGCCGGGCCTTCTATCGTGTGCCACGATGCTGCGCTAACAGCGATGGTTATCGGAGTCGCAATGGCAATGATGCCCAACGGGGATATACCCTTGAAAAACTGTGCAACGAGCTGCTCGATCGGAAAAGCGTAGATGTACATGCCATAGGAATAGTCACCCAGATTGTTGAACGGATGAAGTACCTGCAAGGATCGAAAGCCTATGTAGAACGTGCAAAACCCGGCTGAAAACAGCAACATCTCAAGATAGAATGGCGAATTGGCCGCATATACTGTGGAGAGCACGAGCACAATGCAGATCGCAAAATTCAAAGGAAGACGATCCCGGTAGACATAGAACAGCATTCCGATGACGAAGGCCGGCGTTAAGTCCAGGAGGTGACGCAGGAAATTGATGGCGCCCTGACTTACCCAGGCTGGAAACAATCCAGAAAGCAGCATCAATTTTGCAGCAATATACAAAGCCAAGTAGATCACAAAAAAGCCAGCACGTGCCGCTCTGTTTTGTAGAACGCCTAGCCAAGCAAGTGCCGAAACCATCACGTAGCACAGCACTTCATAAAAGAGTGTCCACAGCGATCCGTTGACCAGTTGTGGGAAAGGGTTGCTGTCAAAGACACCGGGTAGCTCATATTGAATCCACAGGAGCGACAATCCAGCCGGCACGTAGGAATAGGTTCCGGGACTGGAAAAATATTCAGCAAGGCTCAGTTTAGAGACACACACACCAAGCAACGCGGTAAGTGACAGCGAGACAAACAGTCCGGGATAGATTCTTAGAATGCGCGCCGTCCAGAAATCGAATGGGCCCTTGCTCCTGAGCGCGCTCTGGGTGATGAAATAGCCGGAGACAATGAAGAAAAGGATGACCGCAAAATGTCCCAGAGTTAATTGAAGTGTATCCTCGAGCGGCTGGATGGCGCGCGCGCCCCACGCGATCGGATAGGCATGTGAGACGAGGACCGCCAGTGCTGCCACGGCACGTATCAAGTTGAAATTATTATCCCGATGCATCCGACTACAGCTTCCGGTTCTCGCATTGCCAATTTGGGCGTTAGCCTTCGGCGAACGAATTCAAAACCTGCCTCATCTTCGGGGCGACGGCCTTGAATGTCGATGAATTCTCGACGCTGGTCCTCGCAGCGTTTCCAAGCCTCAGGCGAAGATCTTCGTCGTTCCAGAGCTTTGCAATTGCACTCCGCAGGCCCTCAACGTCACCGGGCTCGACCAGCATGCCAGTCTTACCGTCTTCAATATAATCGACGGTCCCAGGTGCTCGCGTCACGATGACGGGCCGCCCGAACATCATGGTCTCCAGAAAGCTGACTTGGCCCGAGGCGGCCTCGACGTCCTTGAGCGAGATCACGATCAAATCAGCGGCGCGGCTCAATTTGTGGCATTCCTCGAGCGGCAGGCCGCTCTTATGCTCAACGAAAGCCGGCAGATCCAGGTTCTGCATCGCTTTGGGGCCAGCAATGATTATGGTTCGGTAGCCCAGGGGGGTGAGGGCTTTTACCAAGCCGTCGTAGTCGCGGTTGGCCGTCCCCAGCGCCAGCACGAAACGATCCGCGGCCTGGCTGACGGCCGGCAGAGGCTTCATCGCCACCGAGAGCGGAACGTAGATGAATTTGTCCCGTGGAAGCCGAAGCCACTTCGAGTAGATCTCGATTTCAGCGGTCGAGTGCACGACAAAGATGTCAATGGCCTTCGAGGCGAAACGGGCAAGCACGCCTTTGACCCCGCCATAGGTCGACCCAAGATTGAAGCACCAAGCCACGATCGGCACGTTCGAGAACGTGACGCGCTTGATCAGGGCGAGGCAAATCGGCAGTTGAGGAAAGCTGGTGAGGTAGCCGATCGGGGCATCGGAACCCGATGGCTTCTTGAACCAGGCGCGGATGGCGTGCCGCGCATAATCGATCCACTCCCGCAAGCCGGACAGGCGGCGGGAGCGATCGTGATCGTAGTCCGACGGTATGACCTCAAAGGTCAGGTTTGGGTCGCGGATATGGGCGGGTATCCAGCCAACCTCCGTGCCGGGACTAAATGGTGTCAGAACTTTCCAATGCATTGTCGGCTCAGGCTGGAATTGATGGGGCGAAAACGAAGAATTGTGCTCCATGGAGAAGCGTTCCTGGATTTACGAAAAGTAGTCCTCTTTCGGCCATGCACAAACGCGCAACAGGTACTGTCCGTAAGCGCTCTTGGCGATCGGCTCGGCGAGGCGTTCGAGCTGATTGACCGCGATCCAACCCGCGCGATACGCGATCTCCTCGGGACAGCAGATCTTGTAGCCCTGTCGCTTTTCCAGCACGCGCACGAACTCGGCGGCTTCCAGCATGTTGTCGGGCGTGCCGGTATCGAGCCAGGCGAAGCCGCGCCCCATCCGTTCTACGCGCAGCCGCTTCCGTTCCAGGTAGGCGCGGTTGACGTCGGTGATTTCCAACTCACCGCGTTTCGATGGCTTCAGATTGGCCGCGATGTCAACGACTTCGCGATCGTAGAAATAGAGCCCGGTGACCGCCCAGTTCGATCGCGGCTCGCGGGGTTTCTCCTCGATCGACACGGCGACGTTCCGCTGGTCAAATTCCACCACGCCGTAGGCCTGGGGATCGCTGACGTGATAGGCGAATATAGTCGCACCATCGACTTGCTGGCTGGCCCGTCGCAGCACCGGAACAAGGTCGTGGCCATAGAAAAGATTGTCGCCCAGGACGAGCGCGGATGATTGACCGGCGACGAAGTCGGCACCGATGATGTAGGCCTGCGCAAGGCCGTCCGGGCTCGGCTGTTCAGCATAGCTGAACGACATCCCCCATTTTGCGCCATCGCCCAGAAGCTGCCGGAATCTGGGCAGGTCGCTCGGCGTGGAGATGATCAAAACATCACGAATTCCGGCCAGCATCAGGACCGACAGCGGGTAATAAATCAACGGCTTGTCGTAGATCGGCAATAGTTGCTTCGACGCCGAGATGGTCATCGGATGCAGGCGCGTGCCGCTGCCGCCCGCCAGAATGATACCCTTGGTAATCGAAGTCATCTCATGCCCCTTTCGTGACTGCTCGATCGCGACACGCTAATTCTTCTGACCTGATGCCGCAGCGAGGGCCGCGGTCAGCTTGGTTACGTCGCCCCAGACCGCTGGCGAATCGTACGGACGCATCGGAAACTTGCCCCATTGCAGCTCGATGTCGAGGTTGTTGTCGGAAACGAACTTCGTGACCCGTGTTCTTAGCGACGTCGGCGTGCCCGAGCAGCAGTTGATCACCCCCGTAACCTCCGTCTGCGACGACACCTTGGCGATCTGTGCCGCGAGCTCCTCCACGTCGATGAAATCGCAAAGCAACTCGCCGCTATTGAGCGGGAACGTCCTCTGGCCTTCTTCGGCTGTCTTCAGGAGCTTTGCAAAGATCGAATTGTTCCGATGGTCGTCGCCGGTGATGTAGTAGCACCGCAGCCACTGACTCACGGCGCCATGTTGGGTGCAGAGCCAGTCCTGGAGCTGGCGCAGGTAGTTCTTGGCGATGCCATAGGGATGACGCGGAGACGCTGGCGTCGCCTCATTCACTGCCCCGACGTGAAAGCCGATCTCATGGACTGTGCCGGCGGTGACAAGATGCTTCAAGCCACCGCGGAGCATTGTTTCCATGAACCGATAATGCTTGTCGACATTCGCGAAGTGGGCCGGATTTGCGTGATCAAAGCCGAATTCCCAAGCCAGATGAATGCAGACGTCTGGGCTCCCAAGTCTGCGGTACAGGTCGGGATCGCTATCGAAGATGTCGGTTGCGAGGTGGTCCGATGTGCCGCTGTCGGAGGGATACCGCTCCACCGAGACGACATGATGACCTGCCTTCCGCAACGCCGGCACGACGTGTGATCCGACATATCCACCACCGCCCGTGACTGCGATCTTCATTCCGTATCTGTCCCTTGTAATTCGGACCGCACTTCAGTCGAAATAGGTTGGCAGCGCTTTCAGCTGCGGCCAGCGGGTATCCTTCTCCGCGAGCAGGGACTTTTCTCGCGGCACCTGCCAATCGATCGCGAGATCCGGATCATCCCAAGCGAGCCCGCGCTCGTCCTTTGGAGACCAATAAGCGGTTACCTTGTAGAGAACAACCGTGTCGGGTTCCAGCGTGCAGTAGCCGTGGGCAAAGCCGGCAGGAACCAGCAGCTGCTTGCCGTTCTCGGCCGAAAGCAGCTCGGAGACCCACTTTCCGTAAGTGGGCGAGGAACGCCGCAGGTCGACTGCGACGTCAACGACGCTTCCTTGTAACACCCGAAGCAGCTTGTCTTGTGCAGTCGGGGGAGCTTGGAAGTGGAGGCCGCGGATGGTGCCTGCCTCCTTTGAGAAGGCCTGATTGTCCTGAATGAAATTCAGCGTGACGCCGTGCTCGAAAAACCGTTGCTGTTTGTACGTCTCGCTGAAAGTCCCGCGGGCATCGCCGAATGATTTAGGCGTTATGACCTTGACGGCTTCGATCGCGGTAGGAACGACGCTGAGCATGACAAATCCTGGACGCTAGAGACCTAGACTGCGAGCCCAAGTCGCTCGCCTCGATAGGTACCTGTCCTAACGCGTTCCCACCATGTCTTATTATCGAGATACCATTGCACAGTTTGGCGCAACCCGCTTTCAAAGCTGTGCTTTGGTTTCCAGCCCAGCTCTCGCGCTATCTTCGTAGCGTCGATGGCATAGCGTGCGTCGTGGCCGGGGCGGTCAGCCACAAATGTGATCAGATGTTCACGAGGGCCTATCGCCGGATTGGGGGCGAGTTCATCGACCAATGCGCAGATCGCCCTGACAACGGCGATATTTGTGGCCTCATTGTGGCCACCAATGTTGTAGCACTGTCCCGTGACGCCTTTGTGAGCGACGAGCAGGAGCGCTTCTGCGTGGTCATCCACATGGAGCCAATCGCGGATATTCTCGCCCTTGCCGTAGACCGGAAGCGGCTTGCCCTCGAGCGCATTGATGATCGTCAGCGGAATCAGCTTTTCGGGAAAGTGGTAGGGGCCGTAATTGTTGGAGCAGTTCGTGATGACGACAGGCAGCCCGTAAGTATGGTGCCACGCGCGGACAAGGTGATCTGATGCGGCCTTGGACGCGGAATAGGGAGAGTTAGGTTGGTAGGCCGTCTCTTCGCTGAAATAGCCGGTCGAGCCCAACGACCCGAAAACCTCGTCGGTTGAGATGTGATGGAAACGAAAGAGGTCCCTTCCTTGCGGCTTCAGCTTCCGCCAATACTCCAAGGCAGCCTGGAGCAGCGCAAAGGTGCCGACGACGTTGGTTTGGATGAATTCGCCGGGCCCGTCGATTGAGCGGTCGACGTGACTTTCGGCGGCAAGATGCATGACGACGTCGGGCGCGAACGCCGCCATAATTCGTCGCATGGCTGTCGCATCGGCGATGTCGGCTTGCTCGAAGCGGTAGCGCGGATTCGCGGAGACCGGCCGAAGTGAATCCAGATTGCCCGCGTAGGTCAGCTTGTCGACGACCTGGACTTCATTCGACGTAGTCTCGATGAGGTGGCGCACAACGGCCGAGCCGATGAAGCCCGCACCGCCGGTCACGAGAAACCTCTTCGGAGCGCATTGCGAATCCAACATCAAGTCCTTAGCCACGAACGGTTCCATTCTCGGTTTCAGCAGATAGTCAGCGAGATGACTAAAGTCTTTGCGGGCGCCTCTGTGGCGAACGCCCAAGAATTCTTCATTGTGCTCAAAATTCGGACTGAAACTCAAAGATGAAAATAGACTAATGGACTAGAAGTAAAGTCTATTGTCTTCGTAAAATCCGAGCAAGTCATTTTTCCCGGCATAGCTAACATGACAAAATCCCGGAGATTTTCGCGATTTCGAGCTCAACAGTGCGGCGGTCGCAAGCTGCTGCTTGGGTTGCTGCCGCTACCGGGCATTCTTGCAAAGTCGATCTCCACAAAACTCGCCTGTACCTGCGAGCCGGAAGTAGATCGCGTTCGTGTCGCCGCCTTCCTCGAGCGCTCTCATTAGTCGTCAGCTTGAATTTACCCGTTGAAGCGGAGATTCGAACTGCGCTTTGGGCGTGGAGAGGCGCGCGAGAAGTTTTGACGTTGATTTTTTGACAGCGGTGTACACGATCAGCCCGCCGGCAAGAGCATGCCGGCACGTTTCGCGATCAGGTTGAATATCAGAAGGAAGATTATGTGCGGCAGTTAGATTGAGTAGGATGCATCTCCGAGCAGCAGCCCCCGTGCCACTAGGGTGCTTCTGTAGTTCGGGCTCAAAGCTCAAGGCCGCAGCGACGACGAGGGCGGCTGGCAGCCCCAAAACGGCGGCTTGATGCCTATCTTGTCATCATTGGTGTGGCGATGTGGGGCGGCTTGCTCGGGTCGCAAAGTCGCCTGCTGGCGAGGCGCTACAGACGAGATAATATCATCAATGCTGGCGCTGGTTGGGCGACGAGGCGTCTGGATTTTCGGCAACGAGGTGTTTTGTGACCAAGCTGATACTCCGAATATTTGCTCTTCTGGTGACGGTCTTGCCCGTAGCAACGCTGGCCGGCGGGACCTGCCTCCTGCATCCAGAACCATTCAAGCTTCAATCCGACACGGTCCATTGGTCGGTCAAAATCGCTTCGGGCGGTCAATGCATCCAGGGCTTGCGTTGGTCGACGATTATGATCGATCACATTGCCATCACGGAGATGCCCAAATCGGGGCAGCTCATGATCCAAGGACCTTCGTTCCGCTACTTGTCGAATCAGGGCGCGCGCGGAAGCGATTCCTTCAAGCTGAGCATTACGGGAACGTCGATGCGGGTCGCGGGCAGCTCGTCGATCGAGGTCGAGATAAGCGCAGAGTAGTTGGCCGTGTTTGGTGCTACCTACCTGCTGGTCGTCTGGCAACCACGCGATCTCAAAACGCGAGGTTTGCGCGTTCTGAAGGCTGCGCAAGGCTACGCCTAGTCAGCGCGGCGGATTGGTCAATCCGCTATTGTTGTTGATATTGGGATTTGCGGAGACCGCCGGCGGCACGCCTTGGCTGATCGGATTTTGGAACGGGTTGTTGGTCGGCTGAGTTGCGACGGACCTGCGGGGATACTGCGGCTGGCTCCTCTGCCCCTGTTGCTGCGTTCCTTGGGCAACCGCCGCTGTAGAGGTCGTAAGCGTTGCCATGATGAGAGCTGTGAGCAGGGCCGAGTGCATTGTTGCCTCCAGCAATCTAACGCGATGTAACAGCCACGTTTACTTAGGCGTGGAGTTGCGAATTGGAAGGCGTCAGAGCTTCTTGCAGTCGGTGTAGAGAACTCCCGTGGTCAGGACTACTCGCTCAATGCAATGCCGAGGATCGGTGATCTCTCCTGGAACTGTGAAATCGTATGCCTGTCCCCTGAGGATCAGGGCGTAGCGCCCCGGCGCCAATTGCAGCTCCGGATCTTCACTGTGCAGCTCGTACATCTCGGGTGCATCCGGGAGGGGGGACGAACGAAACGGGAACGATACGTTTCGGATTACCCAAGTCGCCTCGCTGTCGTCGGGCCTCTTTCCGGCGGCCTCGGCCGAAAATTCCCGGGTGACCCTGGCGAGGATGCGAACTTCGGCTCGGTCGGCCGCATTGGCCGCGGAATCGCGGCGGAATACGACAAATTTCGGGCGTCCATTCGGCAACATGGTCGGGCTCGGCGCCTTGAGCGCCGCCGACACCGCAACGCGGATATCTGGCGGCTTGCCGGGGAGAAGCGGTAACTCCACGAGACGATCGTGGCCGACAGCATAAATGCCGTAGTCCGTCGGCCGCAACGGGTCCGGCTTCGCCGGAGCCGGAGCCGGCCTCGGAGCAGGCGCGCTTGCGGGTCCAACCGGCGGTGAGGCGACCATTCTTTCTTGTGGGGATAAGCCTTGGGACGCATTTTGCGCCAAACGCCACAAGCGCTCACGTTGCTGGAACGCGAGTAGAACTCCGCCGAGGACGAGTAACATCGCGGCAGTTCGCCGCACCAGCGCAAACTGCGGGTTTCGGCGGTGCGCCGCCGTGCGTTTTGGTTCATTTAGCTGGGCCCGCTCGGGAGGCGTTGGCTGCGGTGCCGCGGCCTGAGCGACTGAGCTTGGCAGATGATGCAGCCAGCCCGGGGGCTCGCCAGGCTGTACCCTGGACGGCGAGGATGCGAGCAACGGCTGTTGCTGGGAGAAGTGTTCAACGCCCCGGATTGCGGTCTCGAGCGCCTGCTGAGCGCGTTTGCTATCCCTGGCATCCGCGTGGGTGAACTGTTCCAGCAGTTTGTAGCGCGCGAGGTCGTAGACGGCCTGACGCAAATGCTCGGGGCTCTTGTCCACCGTCTCGATCATGCGGGCGATGACGAGCGCGAATTGGATCTCAGTGGGAGCGTGGTCCGGCTGTTCGGGATCGCTTGGTATCAGGTCGCCCGAGGTCATCGCCAGGGTGGCATTTGTGACTGCATAACAGTCACATTAGACCAATCTGGATGCGACGAAAACGGCATTTTCGGCTGTATCGTCGCTACGCATCTCGACTAGAATGGCTGGACGCGGCGGATTAACCGGTCTAGCCGTCGGGAAAGCTGTCGTGCGGGGAAGATCACCATGCTCGCGAATATGAAATCGCCCTTGATGCTATTGGCCGTGACGTGCCTTGCGGTCGGCGCTCTCCCAGGCCACGCATCCGCAATCACGGCCGAGCTTGCGCGCAAATGCAGTGCATTGACGACCAAGCAGTTTCCGCCGCGCGAGCCCGGCAATCCGGCCGCCGGCAGCGCAAAAGGGGCAGGGCGTGCTCAGCACGGCTACTTCGACAAATGTGTCGCCAACAACGGCAATGTAGATGCCGGAACGCCGCCCAAGTGATTGCCGAATTGGTGTCTTGTCGCAGGCTCTCTAGGGTTGGTGTTGCGCGGATGAGGAAGGCTTGTCTGGAGCAGGAATATTGCCCTCCTTCTCGATACAGTTCTTGAAATAGGCTTGGCGATCCCCGCTCATCCGTACCGACCCGGGTCGTTGATATGGATAAGCGATGTAGGAATAATGCATGCACTTCCGGGCCACCTCGGCGCTTGGACCGGCCGCAACCGCGGTCGGAATGAGCGTGCAGGTCAGGAACACGAGATTGATTGCGACCTTCAAGTTTGTCTCGGGTAGTGAGAGGGTGGGTGGCTCGAACGAATCCAACGAGCCGACTATTTACGCGTTGGATTTTCCGTCTTTCTAGCGTCGGCCCCCGACCCGCTAGCGGGATTTTAGTTCCACATTTACCAACCCTGCCCCTTTGCTGTCGAGACTTACCGAACGTTAGCCCGAGTTGGTGCATCGTCCTCAAGAAGGATGTCACCAATGAAAATGCTCACTGTTCCTGCTCTCATTTTGCCGATGATCGCGGCTCTTTTGATCGGCCCTGCGAAGGCAACCCCAAATTGCCTACGGGACAATCAGCCTTATAAGCTTGCCGGCGACAGTATCGATTGGTCGATGACGATCAGGCCCGGCGCCAACTGCATTCAGGGACTTCGCTGGTCGACAATGCAAATCTACAGCGTGTCGATCGCGGAGCAGCCGAAAGGCGGCGAAATAACATTGGTGGGCCCTGGATTTCGCTATTTTGCCAAGTCGGACTTTAAGGGTAGCGATAGTTTTGCGCTTGTGGTCGTTGGAAAAAATCGTCACGACGAGGGACAGTCCGTCATTCATATCACGGTCAGCGCCTCAAACGACGGCCTCGTCGCCAATCTGGCAGGTTATTGAGCTGAGTCGTCTTGGACTTGATTTAGCTCGTGGTCTCCGTGGATTGTGATGGCTTCCTCGATCGCGCGAGCGAGGCCCGCAGAACCAGAATCATCAACTGACCTACGCCCAGTCCGCATAGGGCGCCCGCTGCCTTTGCGAGGGCATCGATCATGCGTCCATGTCGATCTGGTGTGATCAGCTGGAGCGCTTCAAGGCCGAAGGCGCTCCCAATGACAATCGCGAGCGCGAATCCGATCCGGCATTGATAGCTAAGCGCGAAGGCCGTTCCGAGCAGAGCAAACGCCGCGAAGTGCTCGAACTGGACGCCGGCCAGGATCGGACGCTGCTTGATAGGCGACAGCGTCACATAGGCGACATAGGCAAGGACAAGCCAGCTCGTAAGCTTGCACAGTTTTTGACCACCGAATTCCAACAAAATTCTTCTCACCTATGGCAAGTTGCTCTTCCGGAGCGCGGGGCCCGTTCAAGGCCGTTCCCAGTCGAGAACTGTTGTTGCGATCCAGCTGACCGCGCGCAGGCTGCGGGGCAAGGAACGGGCCAGCCTCGACAGGGTTGTGCAATTGCATACGCAGTGCGGTGGCGAAAATGCGCCGTTGGACCGAGGAAGAGATATCGCGGCTGAGGATGCTTGCCCAGATACGGCGCGCATCTCAGATCGCAATCGAACTCGGGCGATCAACCGGTGAAGTTCATCGCAAAGCTCGCGAGCTCGGCCTCTCTCTTCGCCTCCAATCTCAGACCAAGCGCCCAAAGCCTTGAAACACAAGGTCGCGGGGTTTGCATGGTTGCCACCTTTAAAGCGAAAAGATCGTGCGCTACCCTGAGCATTATTTGTGCTCCAATCCTGTCCAAATGAAAATCGGCGCCCGACACATTCTCATCGCGCTTGCCGCCTTTGCTCTTGGAGCCGTTTGCCAGGAGCGGTTCTACCTCGCGCGGTCGCTGCAGACGCTCGCAAGAGGGATCGTCGGCGAACCGTTGTGGCAGCGTTGGTTTCCCCGAACGGCACCGCGGCCGCGCAATTCCGTCTTTGAGGCTTAGCTCACTAAGCACAAAGTGAATGTCTATATTCAGTCCACCATCGAATGCTCGAGGGCCGTATGCGGTGGGATACTCGATGACATTCGCGCCCTTAACGAGCTCCTCCGCACCTACGCCGACAAGAATGGACTGACGTTCGTCGATTTGAACATGTCACTTTCATCCCCGGACGCGGGTCTCATCAGGCAATGCACCTATGACGGAATTCACTTGCTCGGGCCAGGGTACGTACAGTGGAGAAGGGATATCGAGCGGTACGTCCGCTAGGAGGTACCGAGCATGTCAGCCGCATATGTAGATTGCGACAATTGCATGCCGCACGCTCCCTCGATGCGAGCACGCCATCCATGTGAGGGCCGTTAAGGTTTATTCCGGGCGCGAAGCAACTTGCCCTAATGTTGGGCGTGCGATCGGATAGGAAGATGGTCTAGGGTGTTTAGTGGAACATCTGTTATCAACGAGAAGAGCATTTCATGCGCATCGCCATGATCGGCACGGGCTATGTGGGACTGGTGTCCGGCGCCTGCTTCGCGGATTTCGGTCACGACGTCACCTGCGTCGACAAGGACGAGAAGAAGATCGCAGCGCTTCATCGCGGCGAGATCCCGATCTACGAGCCCGGGCTGGACGAGCTGGTCGCGACCAACGTCAAGGCCAAGCGGCTCGATTTCACCACCGATCTGTCCAAGCCGGTCGCGGACGCCGACGCCGTGTTCATCGCGGTCGGAACGCCGTCGCGTCGTGGTGACGGTCATGCCGATCTCTCCTACGTCTACGCCGCCGCGCGCGAGATCGCGCAATCGCTCTCGGGCTTCACCGTCGTGGTGACGAAGTCGACGGTTCCGGTCGGCACTGGCGACGAGGTCGAGCGGATCATCCGCGAGGCCAACCCTAAGGCCGACGTCGTCGTCGCTTCCAACCCCGAATTCCTCCGCGAGGGCGCGGCGATCCGCGATTTCAAGTTCCCCGACCGTGTCGTGGTCGGCACCTCCGATGAGCGCGGCCGCAAGGTGATGGGCGACGTCTATCGCCCGCTCTCGCTGAATCAGGCGCCGCTGATGTTCACGGAACGCCGCACCGCCGAGATGATCAAATACGCCGCGAACGCGTTCCTCGCGACCAAGATCACCTTCATCAATGAGATCGCGGATCTCTCCGAAAAGGTCGGCGCCAATGTGCAGGAGGTCGCCCGAGGCATTGGCCTGGACAACCGCATCGGCACCAAGTTTTTGCACGCCGGCCCAGGCTTCGGCGGCTCCTGCTTCCCGAAGGACACCAAGGCGCTGATCAAGATCGCGCAGGATTACGATGTCTCCTTGCGCATCGTCGAATCCGTGCTGGCGGTCAACGAGAACCGCAAGCGCGCGATGGCGCGCAAGGTGAGCCAGGCGCTCGGCGGCTCGCTGCGCGGCAAGACCATCGCCGTGCTCGGCCTCACCTTCAAGCCCGACACCGACGACATGCGCGATGCGCCGTCGATCCCGCTGGTGACAGGCCTGCTCGACATGGGCGCCAAGGTGAAGGCCTTCGATCCCGTCGGCATGGAGCAGGCGAAGAGTGAGCTGCCCAGCATTATTTATTGCGAGGACGCCTATTCCTGTGCTGAAGGCGCCGACGCGCTCGTCATCGTCACCGAATGGACGCAGTTCCGCGGTCTCGATCTCGACCGGTTGAAGGCGACCATGGCACAGCCGATCGTCGTGGATCTCCGCAACATCTACCGCCCCGAAGAGATGGCCGCAGCTGGCTTCCAATACGAGAGTGTTGGACGTTCGAATGAGGCGCTAGGCAGGTAGCATTTTCTCGCATCTTTCGCCAAAGTGGCTTTAACACATGGCAAACCCTCTAATGTGCCAGTTTACCACTCAGCTCGGAAGCTTTCGCGGGCTAATCGGCTAAAATCTTCTCCGCTTCAGTCCGGCCCGCATAAACATCATTGAGAGTATCTTTGATGATCCCTCTACCCTTGGCCCGTTCACCTGTCGCAATTAAAATGGCCCCCAGATGGAAGCGCATTTGCGGCGTCAATAGTCGATCAGGGTTAGCCAAGTTCATTAGTTCTCGTGCTTTATCAAATTCACCTAGGCGATAGGCCGACCAAGCCAACGTATCGAGAATCGCTTGGTTTTTGAAAGTCGCGTTTACCTGCAGGATATCGCGAGCTTGGCGCAGAGCGTTCTTATCCAGAGGAATCTGATCGGCAAGTAGATTTGCAAGTTCGTTGGCGCCAATGATTGACTCGGGGTTGGAGCTAAGCACATCGCGATAGCTCGCGATCATGCCATCGATTTGCCCGTTGGATTTCTGAACGTCCGCGCGCCCAAGAAGCAATGGCTCCTTCGGCGCTCCGGCCTCTATCCCGCGATCCAATGACGTCAGAGCCTGCTCAATTTGCTTCCTTTGCGCGTAACGCGCGGCTTGTTGAAGATATGGCGCAGCGTCTTTTGGCGTGGCGCGCATAGCTGACTCAAGTAGGGCGTTCGCTTTGTCCGCCTGGTCAATGCTGTCATAAAGGCTGGCGAGGGTCATATCGTAAGCCGCAACGTCGGTCGGCGAAATATTGGAGGCAATCCGTTCAAGCCGGGTTATTGCCTCGCCTGCTTGTCCAGCCGCGATTGAAGCGCGGGCAAAAGCTTGAGCGCCTGGTACGTCAAAGCGGTCGTCGACTTTTTGGATCAAGAGCCGGCGATAAAGATCGACCGCATCAGGGTACTGTCCCTGTGCCTCTCTGATTTCGCCGTCAAGTCTGATGACCTGCTGCCCGGCCTCGGGCAACTTGCTGAGCTGGGTAAGGGCTGAATACGCAGTAGAGAAATCTTTGCTTCGAAGCGCAAGCCGAATTTGCAACACTCGCCCATCGATCGAATCGGGATTACGCCCCAGGAAATCATCGACGGTACGCCGTGCTTCTCGAAGGCCCCCTAGACCGATTTGGATATCCACGATGCGCAGGATTGGCGTGAGATCCGATGGCCTCAGGCTCGTGACGCGCCTAAGAGCGGCAACAGCCTCCTTGGCCTGATCATTTTGAAGATAGGCGTCTGCCAACAGCGAGAACAGTTCCGCATTTGCAGCCTGACGTCGAGCTATCGACAAGAACGTATCGACTGCACCTGAAGGGTTTCGCTCCTTCAGCAATAGCTGCCCGCGAACGGCAAGCGCCTCATCGTTAGCTGGCTTACTCTTTGTCGCGGCCTCCAGCACGCTCTTGGCAGATCCAAGATCATTGTGCGCGATCAAGAGTCTTGAAAGCGCCAACTGGGCTGAACTGCGCGACGCCTCCGAGTGGGTTCGCGCTGTTGCGTCATTCAGAATTTTTGCAGCGGCGACAAACTGATTGTCTCGTGCGTAGACATCCGACAATACGACGTCATAGACAGTGGTCTCTGGCGCAGCCGCGATCGCTGAAGTGAGCTCACGAATAACAGCATTCTTGTCGCGGTGGCGGGTAAGATAAGAAACGAGCTGCATTCGCATGTTGATGTCGCCGGGAGCTATGGCAACCCCATCCCGCAGAACCTGCTCACCTTGCTCAACTCTCGAGTTCCTCGCAAATAGCTCGGCAAGGGCGACCCGATATTCAACCTCAGAGGGATCGTTTGAAATCAGCGCTCTATAAATTTCAAGCGCGCTATCCAAGTGTCCTTGTTGAGCTGATGCTTCGGCCTTCAGTTGCAAAAGCCTCCCGTCCGAAGCATCGGTTGCCAGACCAGCATTGATTCTGATTAGCGCATTGGCTGGGTCCCTTCTCTGAAGCGCCTCTTCGGCTAAGACTGCATTTGCGACGACATCTCCCGTATTCTCGGCCAATATAGCTTCTGCGTCAGCGCGCGCATTACGGCCATCTCCCAATCGCTGCCTTAGAAGGGCCCGATAGCCCTTCATCGCTCGGTCATTGGGCAGATCTGCGAGGCATTTGGCGATCCACTGCTCCGCGAGATTGTACGCACGAGCTCGGATCAATAATTTTGCCGCCGCCGCTCGCGCTTTTTCGGAGCGCGGCGCGGTTGCGTCCGCAGTCACGAATTCGTTTAGAGCCCTGTCCAAATCGCCGAGTTTTTCCGCAATCTGCCCAGCGAGAAAGTGCGCCTGACTGGCTTTAAAGTCGGCCTTGATGGATGCCTCAACCTCGGCGCGCGCCGCCTGAAATTGGCCCGCACTGTACAGTTCTTGAGCCTTGATTAGAGAAGACGAAGCAGTCTCACGGCTCTGTTCTTGCTTCCCGCAAGCCGTGAGTAGCAAAAGAACCGCGCATACTAAAAGCTTCAGCGAAATTTTCATGGAATTGACGGCGCCTGAAAGTTATTGATCAAAATGGTTGCAGCTGCCGCACCTGCTACACCTTCGCACCGCAGGCCTCGCATTTCTACCCATCATCAAATAGGATTAACCCCGAACGATTTGCTGAGGCGACTATGGAAGCAGTCAATTTTCGGCGGACCGAAGGCAGGACCTTTGGGGGAGCGTTTGCGCTCGCCATTTGCATTGGTTCGATTGCCGGCGGTTGGCGCTCGCTGCTTCCGCTTTTTTCGGCCTGGAACCAACAGGAATATAGTCACGCCTGGTTTATTGTCCCGTTAGCTGTGCTCATTTTCACACAACGCCTCCGCACGGCCCAGATTGGTGGAAATTATGCAATTGGCGTTCCACTTGTGGCATTGGCAGTTGCCATCATGTTGTTCGCATGGACGACAGGCAGCTACACACTGACCATCTACGGTACCATATTGGGCTTAGCTGGGTTTGCATGGGCATCGTTCGGGTCAAACTCCATGAGGGTCTTGGCCGCACCTTTGGTGTACCTACTTTTTGTGGTCCCACCTCCGCTGACCATCTATATGTCGCTTTCGGCAGAGATGCAGTTATTATCTTCCAGGCTTGGGACGATTTTTATTTCATTGTTTCAGGTGCCGGCATTGCTCGATGGCAATGTGATCGTCCTCGCCACCGGAAACCTCGAGGTTGCGGAGGCTTGCAATGGTCTGCGTTATCTCTTCCCGCTGATGGGTTTCGCATATCTTGTTTCAATGTTGATGGAGGACCGGCTCTGGAAGAAAGTTTTGGTTCTTCTGTCCTGCTTTCCGATCGCTATTTTCATGAATGCTGGCCGGATTGCGATGATCGCTGTGCTGCTTGGCTATTTCGACCTTGATACATCGGTCGGCGTGATGCATACCGTCGCAGGTTTCGCGGTCTTTTCGCTATGCATAGGCGTATTGTTTCTCGAGGTTTGGTGTCTGCTCAGTATTGGAAACCCGCCCGGTCGCTTCCTTGTATCCGATCTCATGATCGTTGATAAATTCACACTGGATAGGTTGATCAACTGGCCGCTATCGCGATCATCGCTTTCTGCAGGTATCGTCTTGCTTGCTGGGGCGGGCCTTCTCGCAAGCCTACCCGCCGTGCGCGCCGAAATCATGCCCACGCGTCAGCCATTAGCGCTGTTCCCCATGGAGTACAAAATCTGGCGCGGTGTGCCGCACGTCCTTGATGGGGATCTGGCCGATTCGATGGGATTTACGGACTATCTCTTGGCAGACTACGTCGATCCGACCGTCGGTCTCTCGTTGAACTTTTACGTGGCCTACTACGCATCGCAGCATGCTGGTGCTCATCCGCACAGCCCTCAGTTTTGCATACCTGGCGGCGGATGGACCATTACCAGCCAATCGGTAGTCGAGTTGCCTTTCAATGAAGGCGTATCAATCGACGTGAACCGCGCCATCATTGAAAAGCGAGATGTGAAGCAAGTCGTGTACTATTGGTTTGAGGAGCGAGGCCGCCATATCGCAAACGAAAATGCACTTCGATACTATGCGATTAGAGACGCCATTGTTGAGAACAGGTCAGACGGAGCCCTCATCCGCATTGTCGCGACGATTCACAATGGAGAGGATGCTAAGGCAGACGCAGTTGTGAAGAAATTCGTCGCTGATATTGGTCCTATGATCGAATCTTATGTTCCGAGTCGAATGTCGCGGGAACCCGGCATCCGCTAAGTTCGTAGCTGCCGAAATTGGAGCGCAGCGCTTCTATTGCGCATTGCAGAATTTTTCATTGCTTTTCTGATTGTTCGGAATTAACGTTGGTTAACGAAGTTTTTCAACGTTTGCGGTTTATTTGGAAGGGGCGCTAGATGAACAAGCTAGCTAAATATTTGGGCGTGGTTTCCCTTGTGTTTTCATTTGTTGGCCCAGCGTCAGCCGCGTCGTTGCAAGAGTACCTTTTTACGTTCAGCTACAATACAAATGGGTCGTTTACTCTTTCTAACCTCTCCTATTCTTACTCTGGGGGCAGTAATACGCTCTCCGGCATTTACACGACTTCGGGCGGAGGGGTCATCGGAGCGGGCTCCGGCAGCATAAGTCAGCTTGTTTCTGTTGATACATCAAAAAGTTATGCTAGCAACTATTCTGTGTCCCATTTTACTGGTACAACTTCAAGTTTTGGTCTGTCGGTTTCGGCGGTGCCACTTCCGGCTGGGCTTCCATTGTTTGCCTTGGCAATCTTTGCTCTAGGCTTGGTTGGCTATCGAACCGCACGTAAGCGTGCGATCAGTCTACAAGCAGTTTGATTTTATTCAAGAATTGGGAAGGTTGTCTCGGCTGCTTGGTTGGTTTGGCGCCTTGGCTACAGACTATCCTTCCCAACTGGCCTGCAATTTCACTGAAGGCCAAGTGATAGTTTTCTCTTTCTTCGGGCTCTGCAATCGTCCTCTTTTATATCTGAGCCCTCAACCCGAGCCTTATTGGGATACCACCCTGCCGCCGCCTTTCAGCGTATGCGCTTGGGGCGGCGATGCAAAGCCTGACCTCAGTATTCTCTAAAACTGCTCTTGTGCTGACCCATGCTCATGACGATGGCCGTTGGAAGCGAGACGGGTTCGATGCCACGCGCGGCGGGTCGGATCCATTTGGCAGGCGAGGGCATGGTGGATCGTGTGAAACTCCGTTGCACCTGGAATTCGGAGACGATACCGGCAACGTCAGTAGGGCGAAGTGATGTCTCCATTGCCTTCTGGCGGAAAATATTCAGCAGAAGGTGCCGCAACACGCGATAGCACTGTATCTTCGACGAGCGCCCATCGTCGCCGCGCGAACGGTTCCTCGCGACAAGATCACCTTCATCAACGAGATCGCTGACCTTTCCGAAAAGGTCGGCGCCAATGTGCAGGAGGTCGCGCGTGGCATTGGCCTGGACAACTGCATCGGCACCAAGTTTTTGCACGCCGGCCCAGGCTTTGGCGGCTCCTGCTTCCCGAAGGACACCAAGGCGCTGATCAAGATCGCGCAGGATTACGATGTCTCCTTGCGCATCGTCGAATCCGTGCTGGCGGTCAACGAGAACCGCAAGCGCGCGATGGCGCGGAAAGTGAGCCCAGGCGCTTGGCGGCTCGTTGCGCGGCAAGACCATCGCGGTGCTCGGCCTCACCTTCAAGCCCGACACCGACGACATGCGCGATGCGCCGTCGATCCCGCTGGTGACAGGCCTGATCGACATGGGCGCGAAAGTGAAAGCTTTCGATCCCGTCGGCATGGAGCAGGCCAAGGGCGAGCTGCCCAGCATCACCTATTGCGAAGATGCGTATTCCTGCGCGACCGGTGCGGATGCGATCGTCATCGTCACGGAGCGGGTGCAGTTCCGCGCGCTCGACCTCGACCGGCTGAAGGCGACCATGACGCAACCCGTCATCGTTGACCTCCGTAACATCTACCGTCCCGATGAGATGGTCGCGGCCGGTTTCGTCTATGAAAGCATCGGACGCTCGAGCGCGTCGCGCGAGGGCTAGGCAGATAGCGATCGTTGGGTGCCGCGAAAGGCCTCCGGGCTTTATGTCGCCAAGGTGCTCGCTGATTTCGCAGGGCTGTTGCCGCGCTTCCGCGAAGGCGTTGGACTGGATGAGCAAAGGTGTAGATTTTTTGGATGGGCCGCATTTGGCCAAGGCGTAAGCGTGTGATGCCTTCGTCAGCTTCGGTCGGCATTTTGTCAGATCCGGTAAGGCTTTCGGGCAGCAGGGTGCGGATGCCCTAATCAGCGTTCACGTCGGCCTCTTGCCGTAAAGAGGGCCAACGTCCACGCCCGGTCAGCGCATTAGTTGAACGGCGCGGCGATCGGCCTTATCTAAACATTTGGTCGCAAAAGGGAGAACTCCAATGAGGAAGCTCGCCATTATCGCGCTAGCGGTGCTTAGTCCCGGGATCGCGATAGCGCAGGATTCGACAAAAAAGGCGGATCCAAAGTCGGACAATTGCTTCTATACGGTTGGAACTCAGGCCATTCAGGTCCCGATTGGCGGGCGCATTTGTCGGCGACAACCTGCGCCTTACAATGACAAATATTCGTTGCTCCGCTGTACCCCACCGCTCGACGAGATCGATTCCGATGTCAAGCGAGGGGACGCTCGCTGCGACCGCTACGAAGAGAGAGAATAGCGGTTCGCTCACTCGGGGGCGTCGGCTAGGTCATCGCATGCCGATGTTTTTCGACCAGTTGATTTAGGCGGACTTGATCTGCTGAATTCCGCAGATGGTCGGACGGATGGGCAAGCAGCTCATACTCGAACGTCTCGCCCGGTGAAAGGCCGTCCAAGACGACCCAGCCCTTTGAATTGATGCGAAACTGGATATCCGGTGGCCCGTCTTCCATGGTCCATAGCTCTCTACTTGGTTCGTGGGGAGAGTGTAAGGACCTCTCAGGCTATCGCGCTGTGCGGCCACTGTTGTCGTTAGGATTTGCCGATACGGCGGGTGGAACGCCCTGTCCGATTGGGTTTTGGAACGGGTTATTGCTTGGTTGGGTGGCGACTGAGGTTCGCGATTGTCCCTGCGTAGGACGCGCCCGCGTCCCTCCATTTACGGAGCCTTGAGTGCCGTTTGGACTGATCTGAGCCGCAGCAGAGATGATCGAACTTCCCAGCATAATGACGGCAATCGTGAGCCTTTTCATCTCTTTTACTCCGGTTCGCCTTTGACACGCCGTTACGTCTAAGGACGCGGGAAGTCCAGGGAAATCCCTAAAAGGTGCCGCGCCGTCTGGCCGTCTGTGGCACGATATGAAGCCGAATATTCCGGAAGTGGGAGTGGTAGGTCGCTGCCGGAAGGGTGCGCCATATAAGAAGGGCGCCGGTACCCAGGCTAAATCCGATCCAGCAAGCCGTGACGTAGATCCAGAACATAGTCTTAAACGCCTGGTCTTGTTCGAAGTTCCAAAGGGTACTTCAGCTAGCCACTTCACAGTTTTAAGAGGGGGGCCGTCTAGATCGAGGACCGGTGCGGCCGAAGGTCAAACCAAGTGCGTGGGCGCTGTTGCGGATGGCCTTGGCCGACCGATCGAGAGCGACTGCGATCTCCTCGGGTCGCTTATTGCTGGCAACCAGATCGCGAAGGCTCTTTTCATCGCTGGCAGTCCATCGCCGCAATATTGGGTAATTGCGGTTCATTGTGAGGACTTAGGTCCGCGGTGGAGTGTGTCCTCAGTTAATATGCGGAGCGAAATGCCTAGCGACCTGGCCTTGCGGTGAACCTCGCCAGTCGAACGTCCCAACTCAATCGCAATCTGCGTTGCTCGCCGCCGTTGTGCGAGCTTCCTCAATCTTGCAATTTCTTCATCAGTCCAACGGCGCATCGCTGGTTGAAGCGCGAATCGGGCAAGAAGTTTCGATGGTTCCGTGCATCATTAATCAGCACGAAGTTCATCCCTTCAGGGAGCGGACCATTGGGACTGCCATGGTCGCGGTAACCTTGGGGGAGCGGCGCCAACGATCCAGCAAGATTCGATCTTGGTTTTGGATACGGCCTCGACAGGGACGAATATCTGCACGCTGTTTATGAGCAATGGCTCCAGCGGATGGGCGTATTCACTGACCAGCAATCCCGGCAATCAATTCCAGATTTCGGGGGCGTCGCTGCAAGTTGCGGGCGCGCTTACCGATGGCGTTTATGCTGTCGGCGTGCAGGCCGTGCGAGGCGCCACTGTCATCACCGGTTCTATGATGGTGGCGGTGACACCGACGGATTTTCCGGTGCCGGTCTCCACCAAAACCACGTTGGCGCAGTTCCATACGATGGCGGACGTCCAGTCCCAAAGCTTTGGGGCCGGAGCAGACACCGCGATGTCGGATAGTCCTTACGGCTCGACGGCGATCCTTGTCACGATGAATGGCGGGACCAATTATTACACGTCGAAGACGATCCTGGGGACCGGCCTCGACGCCAGGAACGGCACTATCCGCTTTACCTTCAAGCCGTTCAACGTGAACCTGACCTCGTTTGAGATCCGCCTGTTCTCCGCGGGCACGCCGTCATCGCCTTCGGCCAACTATCACTCTCAAGGCGGCATTAGCGGTATCACGTCCCACTTCACGCGAACTTTGGGCGTCAACAACGGCGTATTCGAGTCTATCGGCTATCCGGTCAACCAGTTCAAGCCCACGGGCACCGGTGCCGATCTGACAGCCCTCAAGTATGCAGCGCTCTACGGGCGCGGCAGCGCGGGCGGCATGTTCTGCGTCGGCGACATTGACTTCTATCCCAACCTGCGCACGAAGGCGGCGGTCATCCCCACCTTTGATGACGCATGGGCGAGCGCTTACACCATTGCAAGACCGCTGATGCAGGCTGCGCTCGGAGGAGCTTGCCCCATTATGATTATTCCTGGCGCAGTCGCCGACCCCGTGAACGGCGTCGGAGGATCGGCTACCGGAGGCTCTGGGAAAATTACCTGGGCGCAGATCGACGAAATCTGGGCGGCTGGTGGCCAGCTCGGTGCGGGGATGTATTCGACGGAAGACGTGAACATCGTCAACGCGATGACCGCGGCGCAGCGCACCCTAGAATTTCAGAAGGTTCGCGCGCTCGCGCTCCAACACGGACATTTCCGCGACACGGCTGATTTTGGCTATCAGTCTGGGATCGCGTATTCAAATCTCGCTACGTTGCCGCAGATCAAATCGACGTTCCGGTCGGCCATGAACGGCCTAGCCGGTATCAACGCTAATCCTCCATTTGCTCCGTCGGAACTCCTTCCATTTGGCGATCAATGGAGTGTCCAGAGGCTCCAGCACGGCCTCACCGGTGGCACCGGGTCGCAAGTGTGGACTATCGTCCAATACGCACTCGACATCGCGGTCGCGAACAAGGGCGTTTTCTTCCTCGACCATCATGATGATCTCTACACGAACCCGGACGTCTACAACTCATATGTCAATCTGATCAACTACGTCACGGTGCTGCGTCCTGACGTCATCGAGTTCAAGACGATGCGTTCTTTGCAGGCGCCGTCCAACGGCGACGACATGACGAAGTGACAGCGCCGTGGTCGTGCAATCAGCTGTCACGCTTCCGGGATATCTTGTTTGAACAATCGCATATAGTCGTTGGTGTTCGTTCCCGGTACGACGTAGCGAAAGCTTCTGAAGAGTTGCTGGTGTACGTCGCCAAAAATGTCAGTGAAGGCTATACCGCACTGTACCATTGGGCCCCAGCCACCCTCCGAAAAGGCCAGATCTTCGGGAAAGCCGCCAGACGTCACTTCAATAGTGTCCTGGCTCGATGCGCCCATGTCGTCGGGACTACTGGCGATGCGAGTTCCTAGCGCAAAGTACTGGTTTAAAAACGGGGCCCTCAGGTAACCCAATTCGCATTCGACTTGCATATTTCTGGCCTGAGACTGCCCGGTGTTCTTGATGACCAATTTCACTTGAAGCTGGCGGTCGAGAGTGGTTTTGGCCTCAGTTGAGCAAGTGAAATAAGCTCTACTCTGCTTTTGGCTGAGTTCTAAGGCCTTCACAGCAGCCGTAGCTGCAGCTTGCGCAATGCGGTTTGCCTCATGTTGTACGCCGATCTGTCGCTGTACTGCTGTCCATGCGAAGACAGCTGCAGCGAGCGTCATGAACGCACCAAGGACGTTCCCAGTGAAGCCGAGCCACGCTTCAGAAATGAAGACTGGAACGCCTATAGAAAAAACGAGCGATAGTGCCACGGTCAACAGAAGCAATCCGACAGCATAAGGCCCGAGATCGTTTTTCATTAGTCCTCGCCCCCGAGTTGAGATCTTAAAGTAGCTCTGTCGAATGCGCGCCGTCTACTTCCTCTCAGGAGAGCCAATCAACCCTCGCTATTCGTTGGCGCCTCGGTTTGATCGAGCCAACGCCCCGAAACGACGCGATAGATCGGTGTAGCATAGTAGGCGAGCAGTCGGATTCTCACGATGATCCAGTCGTGATCAGGACTTCTCGGTTCGATCTCCACCTCGTGCAGATTGTCGGAGGCGGGCGGCGGGTACTCTGCACCGCCACCAACATAGCGTCGCAGAGCATCGGTCCGATCCAGGATTCTTGATGGAAGTACGGCTTCGAAATTGTCCAGCCCAAGCTCGGCAACTGTGTACGCATGAGCGATTTTAGCGAGAACCCGGTTGAATGCCTCTTGGTCGACGCGAGGCGTGATTGGGTTGCCGAAGATGCCGTATTTGGCTGCGAGCTTCTCCCAATCGAATTCATGGACACTCATCAAAACGTTGCGGACCGCCGTGCCTTCTTCCGCTCCAGTCAGAATTGATGGCGCCTCAAAATCCAACAGCATCAGGTTGTAGAGATAATCGTCGATGTGGACCTTGACCTTCCTTCCATCGGACAAGAAGAGCGGCAATTCGTCAGGCCAACCTGAATTCGTTTTGAATCGACCCTTGAGCCGAATGCCGTGCATAAAGCCTCGCAGCACCTTCGCCTCGTCTTTGCAGGTAATCCGTTCGCACCGCTGGCAGCTAGCTTCCGGCAATAGCCACGTACCATTCAATCCGTTTGCCACGATGTGCTCGGTCCCACGAACCCGCGTTTTGCCCGTCGAGTAGCGCTCAGAGCCGCAATAAATGCAGCGGCAGGCGGGGGGATAAACGCGCGCTGGCATAATCGGCGGGGGTCTATTTTGTTGGGGAGCACCGTACATCGCGTTCTCACTGCTCGCGACGCTCACACGACCTTTATCGTCGCTAAGCTCGATGTTGCCAGAAAAGAATTTCTCCACCATGGGTGAGTCGCTTTCCAAAAAATGCAGATCGAACGATCGCAAAGCTAAAACGATGCAAGACGAGGGTCCGCCCCCTTCAGGGCAGCGGCCGGATCGAGCGGCGCTCTCTCAGGGGCGGCTTCAGGGAGTGTGCATCGCACAGTCAATATTTGTGCATGGTTGGTCGGCAATACAGGTTCGCGAATTGACGCAATGGGCATGGGATCGACAGTATAGCCTATGGTTGTGCCGTCGATACATGACTTTGAGCTTGGTCCGCTGTCGTCGCTGGGCGATTGGAGGGGCAAGCCACCCTTTCGCCAATTGGCCAGCGACCTGCGTTTGTCTGTAAGGCGAGCGACCGAACTGGCTTCAACGATAAGACAGACGGCGTCATATCATGCCGGTAGGAGTTTCGGCTTTGAATGGCAGAGACGGTTCATTCCGCTTGGGTTTAGGCGGAATGTCTACTGGATCCCGCTCAATCGCATAAAGTGGGGCTACGATAGAAGACCGGATCGGCCGGCGACGTTCGTGGCCGATGGCGACTGGGATATCGTCGGTAGGATCCCGATGCGCGATTTCCTGGCAATAAATTCGTCTTGCACGGCAGTGACGCACATTTATCGGGACATGCTGCCATTCGACACTTGCGAGCAGTTCGGGATTATGCGCGACGCTATATCAGCCGGTTCTTTCCAAGATGGCTGGATCACCCGAGGCTGTAAGACCACCGATGAGATCGTGTTCTACTTTAACAAGTTGAACATCCTCCATCGGGACATGCGATGTCGCGGATTTAAGACACAGAAGGAGCTCGGCGTCCCCCTAGGCGAGGAGATCAACGTCGCAGTCGACCGAAATGGCGAGTTTCATAAACAGGAAGGCGAGGGAAATCATCGGTTGGCAATGGCCAGTCTTCTCAAAATAGAGAGGGTTCCTGTAGTGGTCCGGAGGGTGCATGCTGCTTGGGTTCGCGAGCAAATGCGCGAGTATCGAAGTGACATGTTGACCGCGATCAACCTTGGTTTCGCAGGGGTGGTTCAGGCCCATCCGGAGCGCGACGCGCGCGGCTAAGGGCTCGATTGCACTTGTAAGAGGTCAGGCACTTCCACAACGGAAGGCCAGACGAATAGCTCTCAGAAACCGCCAATCCAGTATAGATTGCACAAGAGACTGAGACGAAAATCAATATCCAAGCGCCCCTCATGCCGTTCGTCTCCCCTTAGGTCCCGGGATAACGGTCCGCCGGACGGTTGTCTAGCGCCCTCCGTCCACTCCCTTCAAGGCGCCGGGTCGGTCGTTCAGGGGGGAGCGGACACCGGGACTGCCCATGGTCGCGGTAACCTCAGGTCACCAACGCCTGGCCCGGGAGCGCTATCTCGATGTTCCGTCCGTTAGGCTTTGCGTCTTGGGTGGCGATGCGAGCTTCGGCGCGGTCTTGGCTTTCTGCGCCGTAGCCGCAGGCTCTTGCTTCTGCGTCGTAGAGAACGTCCGATCGAAGCATTCCCGCATAGCTTCGTCGGATGTTGCGAGCATGCAGTTATCGCCTGCTCGCGCGCAGGTGGATGAAAACGCGAAGCAGATGGCGGCGGAGATCAATAAGGTACGCATCGTTGAAATCCTTTGTGCATTGCAAAGGATTTCATTTTAGCACCGGGAGGCCTCGCGCGTCGAATCAGTTTTCTGACCGGGAATGGTCTTACCGGCTAGAAGAAACTCAGCACGAAATGCCAGGCGACCCTGAGATTAGAAAAGACATATCGGTCGACGAACAGGCCAAACGACGGCCAACGAATAATTGCTGCGCCGAACAGGAGGATGGCGGTCGAGCCCACCAACATCTCTTTGATGTCGCGGTTCATTCTGTCAGCCGATGTATAATTTGATGTTGCCATATCTAGGGTAGGGGTAGGGATGTGCGCCAAATGTTCGGATTGTCGGGTGAGGCTACCCTGAGCAACTGGTACTGTCTAACTGCTTCGTCGAGGGGCAGCACGTATTCGTAGAGATTGTCCAGGGCGAAGGCGCCTCCTTCGTAAAGGACAATCAGGATGAGGTGGTGTTCACCACTCTTTCGATTGAGCACCTCGGCAAGAAGTAGCTGCGAGGATTTGCCGCCTAAAGACAAAAGCAGGTGTCGCTTCGAAACTGCATAGTCGCCACAGTCTCCCTCACGCGGATAGAGTTCCCATGTATCCCGCGTTCGTTCGCTTGGCGTAATTTGCGCGTTCACGGCTGTGTTCACGAGTTGGATCTTGCGCAGTTCCAGTCCCATGCCGCTGGGCGGTTGCGATTTGCAATCGGAGGGGTATTTGGCGCAGAAGGCCGTGTATTGGAACGGCGGCAGAGTGAACTCTGCGTGCACAGGAGGGATGCAGGGCTGCACAAAGAATATTGGCAGAATTGCTCGTAAGATAAGCTTTCGCATGCCTGCTGCTCGCATTGAAGCAAGCAAGTGAAGGTAAGACTTGATTGAGTCGAACGTTTGGCTGCGGCGGAGCCGAATTCATCACGGGCGAAGACGCCCTTGCTTCCAAGAAACTACGATCGGAGGAGTTGCTATGCCCGCCACGGATTGACGCCTAAAACGCCTGTGCCATGCGTTCGGTCAGCTCCACTTAGATGCGCAACGGTCGCAGGTATCGACATTGATCGCTCATTCTTGTTGGCTCCTGTTCTCAGCTTGTTATCGGCATCAGCAGGAAACTGCCGCACGCCCGACCACGCGTAAGCCTCAGAAACATGTGCCAATTCCGCTCGCCCTACAACCGACTGTCGTCGCCGATTTGGCGTGCCGTTGGCGTCCGTTCGCCGGAAGCCATTGAGCTCCTTCAGCAATAGGAGCCGTCGAAACTGAGCCCCGTTCAGAGCGCTTCGAAGAGGGAGAAGACTTCGCTTGCTTGAACATAGACCTCACTGCTGATGGCGTGTTGATCAAAGCCGTATGAGGCAAAGCGGAACAATGAATTCGTCCCTGACCTTCCGCCCAAGTGCTTGTGGTTGCGCAAATTTCAGATGGTGAGCATCAGCCGGGCTTTTCTTGCAAACGAGACAAGCTTGGCTCCGAACGAAGGCTAAGTGTATCTTGCTGTGCTTTCGTGGAGCATCTTTCGGAAGGGCGAGACCGACCTGTTGATGTTCGGGGCGCGATCAGCGGCTGCCGTGAATACCGATCGCCCGGTATTCTGGATCGAAGGGGCGTCTGGCCGATTTGACTCGGGTAGGCGGGAGCCGATGACTACTCTTGGGTAAACATGTCAGCGGCTCCCCTCTTTTAGTCGGGCCTCTTGAACACCCGCGGCGCGACCGCTAGTCAATACGCTTGATCTTGTATCCGTCGATCACCCTCGATTCGCCGGGCTCCAGAGCTTGTGAGCGCTGAGATCCGCCATATATCAGGCGAGAGGCTTTCTCTTTCACGCTAGCGGTTAGCAGCAAGACGATAAGCAAGAGCCCAAGCGCTCCGACGGAGACAATCAGTTCGGCAAGAAATCGAACGGCACCGTGCCCGAAAAATGGCTCGCCCCGCCGTTTGCCATCCCGCCGGTGATCGTGCCACCGAGGGTTAAGTTCGGGGCCCCTGCTGGTCATGACGGGCAACGGGTGATCTGGGCCTGCGGTTTGTTGCGATCTTGACGGGTCGTTCATGGCTACTGCGCCTCCGTTCCGAACTGTTGGGGCCGCTTGCGATCCAATGCCGGGACGTTGGAGCGCGCGTCTGTCCCTGTACTTGCCGTCCATAGGTCCCTGGCGACCGACAAAGGCGATATCTGCATGTTCGCCCACCACGCTCTTTCGTCGCCGTTCTTGTGCAAAGCCTCGTGGTGTGAGCGGCATAGAGGCACGGTGAATTCATCGCTCACCTTGCGGCCTAAGGTTGTGGGTTGGGAGAACTTGAGGTGATGCGCGTCCGTCGGAGATTTCTTGCAGACGAGGCAGGGATGTTCGCGGACAAAAGCGAGGTGGGCCTTGTTTCTCTTGCGAAGCGGTTCCTTCGGGATGGCGAGGCCGCCTTCGATTGCCGTTTTGGCGGGATGAACTTTGTCGACCTCGGAAGCAGCCAGTCTGGTTTCGGTGGGGGCAGCAAAGGCTTGGATGGGCACCTGGGCGGGTTTCTCCTCTTCTGGGCTGAGGGTGGGTTGAGGGGCTAGCTCAATCCTTTCCTGGTAAGCTGCCTCGATTGATCGGGCATCGATCTCCTGGAGCGTGTTCTTGAGCGGCAGGTTGGTCTTGGCCCACGCGAGGAGATCGTCGGCGTTGGCGAGTTGTGCCAGAAGTCGCTCGCGGAGGGCTGCTGAGTCCTGAGCCCCTAGAACCGGCGGCCGGTCTAAGACGCCCTTGGGCGGTTTTGCTTTCGAGACTGACGCGGGAGGTGGCTCCGGCGAGGCTGGTGGCCCGGCGATCACGTCGGGAGCATCCATATCGTCCTCGCCTGCGATTCCGACCAGGGCAAACAGGGCGTAGCGGCGCGCGTAGGTGAGCGCCGCCCCCATCCGGTGCGGCGCTTCGATTTCCTTGCCAGAGCAGACCGGCAGGTCGGACGAGATCCATTCCCCTGAGGAGTGGGCGAGCAGGGTGGTGAGGTGGATCTGTCCCGTGCCCCGGTCGGTTCGGGTGGTCTGGATGGTTGCGATCTCTTGCTGACTCAGAGTTTTTCGGACGATGTCCAGGCCGGAGGCCAGGGACGCGTAGCGGAAGGTCCGATCGTCCTCTCGCGGGAAGGGGGACCGGATGACCGCCGTTAGGGTCTTTTCGGGATTGGAAAGCTCAGCCTGAGCTTTGGCCAGAGCCGCCGCGATCGTCCCGATACGCTCACTGGATTGATGCATCGGTGATCTCCCCCGCGAGAGCGTCAAAGCTGATCGCGCCAGACTTCGAGCGTTTGGCCTTAATGCCGTGCCCGCTCGCTTCCCTGGCGTCCTCCGGCATGAGCTTCTTGAGCTCGGCCTTGGCGACCTCATGTTCGCCATGGGCTTCCTTGGTGCGGAGGTAGCAGGCGGCAAAATCGGCCCATACGTTTGATGAGGCCATGTCGACGACCTTGACGGCCTCCAGCCGCGGGCGCGGGGTTTCGATGTTGAACAGGATTGGGCGCTCGCCGTTCTGGACGCAGCGCCAGAACTTCTTCTCGGCCGTGAGTAGAAGATGCTGATAGAGCGGGTCGGCATGGATCTTGATCTCGACCCATTTGCCGCCGCCCGTAATGATGGACAGAACGGAGCTGCGGGACGCCGTGACCCACATGTTGTGCTGAAGTTGGGCCATATGCTTGTCAGCTGCGGCTTCTTCCGTGAAGGCCCAAGGCAGCATAAACTTGGCTTCGAACACCGCTCCGGTCTGTTCGACCACGCCGTCGAGCGTCGCGCCCATCCATTTGTGAATGGGATGGCGGACGCGCTTCTGGATATCCTTCACAGTGGTGCCCGTCGAACGCTGATACCAGGCGCGATTGAGCACCTCGGTGATGGTCCCGAGCTGGACAATCAGGTTGTCGCTGAGGTCTTCCGGCTCGACTTCGCCGCGCTTTTCGCGCCAGAGCCGAACGAGGCGATCCTCATCGTCTCCCATGATAATGCGCGCGTCCGACCCGCCGATGAAGTGACGGCGGTCGATCGTGTTGAACCTGATGGCCTTGAGGCGCGACGCGGATGCCGCGTCAATCTGAACGGTACTCAACGGTATCTCCTGCTTAAGCTTGCGCGGCTGGTCCGCCGCACTGCCTTAAGCCCCGCATTCGCGGGGGTGAGATCCGATGCCGTATCCGCCCGGCAGAATCAGTAACGCTCCGATTGCCGTCCGATGCCAGTCGTTTTTGGAGCAAGATTCTTGCTCTTTTGGGCGGCTTCTGACCGGAAGATGCTCAAGGGTACTCGCTCCACCATTCCGGCCACCGTACCCGCTTTGGCGTACGCGTGGCATCCACGACGGTACGCTGTTGCGCGGGCGTGAGCGGCTGCGGTAGGCGTTCCAGAGCGGCTTCGGCCGCCCACGGTTCAATCACCATCCGCGCGGTCTCGCGATATGGATCGAGCTTCGTTGCAATGCGCAGGATTTCGAGGCCGCCCGTGACGCTGCCGGGTGCAACTGCGACGAGCACGATGGTTAGCTGCTCGCTGGCTTGTTGCTGCTCTCGAACTTGTTTCAAAAGCGTCAGCATCGTGCGTGAGGCGCCGGTATCGCCATCGAGGCCTCGCTTTGCGACCTTCAACAAAAAAACTTCAATTGCTGTGGCTTGGCGTTCGACACCGTTGTCGAGGATCGTAAATGTCTGACCCAGCACCGACTCGTAAGGAAGCTGCAGATGGCGCGCCGGTGGGCGGCCGGCGGGATTGCCGCTTCGGCCTTTCACGAAGCGCGATCCGACCGGAGGTCGTCCATAGCCAACCGCGCCCTGGTGCTCAAGGCTGCTCATCAATGTCTCCGGTATCTCTCCGAGAATGTGATGCCGCGGACATCAGTACCTCAAAATCTCGCGTGCACAGTTTGACGTGGTCCCAATCGCGCTGAGAGAAATCTGCGCCGTTCCGGTTCCGGCTGAGCGCAAGTTCGACCGCCCACGGCTCGATAATAAGCGGGGTTCGCTCAAGCCCCCACTTGGCCCGGTAACGGTCTATCCTCGCGATGCCGAGAAACATAAGAGCCTGATCAGCATTATCCGGATCCGGCGAGGACTCGCGCATAGGCGTTTGTTGAGATAGCGCCGTGGGCCTGTGTTGCTTGAGCCAAGCCTCGCGTTCCTTGATCCACTCCAACACCTGGCGGATGGCCCTGGGTTTGCCCGCAAGGGCGTCCTTGAACGTTCGATGCTGGATGGCCTCCTCGATCGGCATCTCGCTGATCTTGCCGCGGATGGTCGTGGTAACGGTCTTGTTGAGCAACACTCGATAAGGGTCCTCCGCCTGCTTGCCGGACCCGGGCGGCCGTCCCCTCCGGTTGCCGCTCTGGCCCTTTCGAAAAGAGCCTGCGTTCGGCGATCGGCGGCGCTTTTTCGGGCTTTGAAGCTCATTGTTGGGTTGGGTGCTGGGCTGGTTGTTCACGAATCTGCTCCCTCAAGACGCGGCTTAAGGCCGGTTTGGGCCGACCAGCGCTCGACTGCGACATCGACATATTTGGGATCGATTTCGATCCCGCGAAAACGCCGCCCGGTGCGCTCTGCCGCGAGCAACGTCGTGCCTGAGCCCAGAAAGAGATCGAGCACCAGATCGCCGTGTTTGGTGACGTCCTTGATCGCATCCGCAACAAGTCCAACCGGCTTGACGGTTGGATGCAACGCAAGGTCTTCGCGTCGGCCGCCCCGCATCGAATTGGCCGATGCATAGTCCCAGACATTGGTCCGGTTGCGCCCGTGCTTGCCGAGCTCGACCATGTTGAGATGAGAGGCCGATCCCACCCGGTAGACAAAAATCAGCTCATACTTGGAGCGATAGAGTGATCCCATCCCGGCATTGCATTTGTTCCAGATGCAGAGGTTGAGGAGATTGCCATAGATGTTAGCACCGACCGCTGTAACGTCGTCCATATGCCGCCAGTCCATGCAAATGAAGTGGACCGCGCCATCGCGCGAGACGTTCGCAGCAGCACCAAGCGTGCCCTTGAGAAACGCCCGGAACTGGTCGTCGCTCATCTCGCCCGAGGCCATGGCGAATTCACCGTGACGGCCCGTTGGACTGGCGTTGCCTTCGATTTTGACGTTGTAGGGAGGATCCAGAAAGGCTGCATCAATCCGAGCGTCGTTGCCGATGACGCGCGCGAGGAAAGCCGCATCGCGGCTATCCCCGCACCCGATCCGATGCTCCCCGAGAATCCAGATCTCGCCAAGCCTTGTCTTTGGCGTTTTAGGGGTGGCCGGAATGACATCATCATCGGGATCGGCGGCGGATCTAGAAAGGATCACGTCGATTTCGCCGGTCGAAAATCCGGTCAGGGTGGCGTCGATGTCAAGATCGATCGAGGCGAGCTCGCCCAGCTCCTGTTGAAGAATTTCCAGGTCCCATCCTGCGTTGAGCGCGATCTTGTTGTCGGCCAATCGGAGCGCGCGCTTCTGGGCTTCCGACAATCCCGACAGGACGATGGTCGGCACTTGGGCAAGACCCAAAGCCTTTGCCGCCTGGAGTCGCCCATGGCCGGCGATGATATTCCCGTCGGGATCGACCAGTATCGGATTGGTGAACCCGAACGCGTTGATGGATGTCTTGAGCTGCTCGAGCTGACGCTTCGGATGCGTCCGCGCATTGCGCGGATCAGGAACGAGAGCGCTCGGCGAGCGATAGACGATGGTGAGTTGCGAAGGTGCAACAAAAGAGACTGATGTACTCATTGCGCTTTACGGTGCGCGCGCAGAGTTAAGAAAACTGAAACCGCATTCTCGATTTTTGGAGCGACGGGCCCCCCCTTCCGCGTTGACATCGTCGCTGCAGTATCAGGTGTGCGAGGGCCTCAGGAGATCATCCATGCGACGACACGCCAGCTGATCCAACCTATGGCGCCAATTCACGCGATCATTGCCGCGCCGATGAGACTAAAAAAGACAAGCGGTATGGCGAACTCGCCAACGCCCTTGCCCTCACTCCGCTTACACCAATGCAGATGAACGGCTTCGATCGTTTGCGGGTGGTTCTTGGTCACAGCGATGTGAGATGTTGTCCGGATAATCGCCTGTTCTCAGCCTGTTATCGGCATGAACAGGAAACTGCCGAAAGCCACGCCCACTACGCGCAAGCCGCGGGGAACATGTCCTAAATCTGATCGATCAGCTGTCATAAATTGAGCAAGCCCTGTTCTGTGCCTATAATATTCGCCGAATTCCCTGTTATTTCGGACGTCCAGCCTTGGATGTGCTACGGACGAGGATGAAAACATATCTCGCGATCATTGCGATCATGCTCTTGGCGCCCGCCTCAGCTGCGCAGTTTGCAGCTCCGGCACCAGCCGCGCCTGAACTCTCATCCCATGATCAGATCAAGGCTGCCCGCGCCAAGGAAGCCGAAGATACGAAGAGCGGTCCTACCGCGCGAGCCTGGGATCGCGACGGCGATGGCAAGCGGCCGTGGGAGACACCACCGAAGCCTACCTCGAAGCCCTGAGCGAGAATCGTCGTCCGCCGTGCGGTAAAGGTCGTCTATCGTGCTGACAATGAGAGCCTTTTGGGCGCATATTGCGCCGAGGCGCACGTGCGGCGAGATCACGAGTTTGCAGTATGGGTGACGACATTCACTGCATCCGTTTCGGCGGGCTCACCGCGACCATCAAGGCGCAAGGCGCCGAGCTCTGCTCGCTGAAGAATGCCGGCGTCGAATTCATCTGGCAGGCAGGCCCGGCCTGGCCGCGCCATGCGCCGTTGCTGTTTCCGATCGTCGGGCGCCTCGTCAATGACGAAATGCGGCACCAGGGCAAAACCTACCGGATGACCCAGCACGGCTTTGCGCGGGACAGCCGTTTTGCCTGGGCGGAACGCAGCGACAACAGCTGCACGCTGGTGCTCGAGGACAGCGAAGCGAGCCGCGCGCTCTATCCGTTCGCGTTCCGGCTGGCTGTGACCTACACACTGGATGCGGCCGGACTCGATGTGACGCTGAAGATCGTCAACACCGGCGGGGAGACATTGCCGGCGTCGCTCGGAGGCCATCCCGCCTTCAACTGGCCGCTTCAGCCCGGCATGTCCAAAGAGGATTACGCGCTGACATTCACGAACGAAGAGTCATCTCCGGTTCGCCGTGTCGACGGCGGACTGCTGCTCGCGGCGACGGATCCGAGCCCCGTGCGCGGCACTGTGCTTGCTCTGTCGGAATCCCTGTTCACCGTCGACGCCGTGATTTTCGATCGCATCAACAGCCATGCGGTCCGCTATGCGGCCGGGCAGGGCGCCGGGCCTTGGCTCAGCGGGCCTTGGCTCAGAATGTCATGGCGCGGCTTTCGTGAGCTCGGCGTCTGGTCAAAACCGACGGGCGCGCCGTTCCTCTGCATCGAGCCCTGGCGCGGCTATGCCAGCCCCAAAGACTTCGACGGCGAATTCACTGACAAGCCGGGCCTGATGCACATCGCAGCCGGCGCGGACGAAGAGCTATCATACCGGATCGAGATCGGATCGTCCTGAGTCGGTTCACGCGCCGACGCGTGCGGCGGTGACGGGCTCCGCGCGGGCAGCCTTCGTTGCCGACGAAGTCATGCGGTGCGCCAGATCCTGCGTGCGCCGTTCGATCAGCTGCCAGGTCGCACGCGCGACGAGATAGCTCAGCGCCGCGGTGACGACATAAGCGAGCAGCAGCGAGATCAGTCCGTCCGCCAGCGGCCAGACCTGGCGCAGGCCAAAGATCACCGCGAAGTGCGACAGGTACATCGAATAGGAGCTGCGGCCGAGCGCCTCGAGCGGCCGCCAGCTGATCGCAAAGCGGATGCACCAGAACACGAGTGCGCCGAGCACGAGGTTGATCACGAGATAGTTGAACTCGTGCGATCCGGTCGCGCGGTCGGCGACAAAGGACAGCGCGATGAAGCCCAAGAAGATCGCGGCGTCCGACTTCGCAAAGCCGTCGCGCAGCGCGAAGAACAGCGCGCAGCCGACCAGGAAGATCGGCAGCTGGTTCAGGAAGCTCATGTGCAGCGCGTTCCAGACGAAGGCTTCGTGGCCGGGCCCGAAATAGGCCGAGAACAGCGCGAAGGCCCACGGCTTGAACAGGCAGACATTGACGAGATGCAGCACGATCGCCAGCGCGAGATAGAGATGGCGGCGCGATCCGAATGCCGTGATCACGAACGGGAAGACGAGATAGAAAGTCATTTCCGCTGCGATCGACCAGTCGCCCGGCACCACGCTGTTGACGCTGTCCGGCCAGAAGCCGTGCAGGAACGTCGCAGTCAAGATCACCTGGAGCGGCCCGATGCCATCAGGCGCGTTGGTGCTGGGTCCGGTGCCGTTGATGACGAGGTAGAGCGGGATCGCGAGCCAGAACAGCGGCGCGATGCGCAGGAAACGGCGGATGTAGAATTTGCGGGTGGGGTTGGTTTCCGACGTGCGCTGCGTCCACATCAGGCACATCGTCATAGCGCTGACGAAGTAGAACACGTTGACGCCGACCCAGCCGCAGACGAACGTGAAATCGACGGCGTGGATGTTCGACGGAAACGACTGCGAGACATGAATCGCCATCACGCCGGCAATGGCGAGGCCGCGCAGGAAATCGAGCGTGTGCGAACGACTGAGCGGCGTTGCGCCCTGATCGGTCCGACCGGCAGCCAACCGGGCCTGCCCCTGCATCACGCCTGCTCCGTGGTCTCGCGTTTCTCTCGCGCTTGCGATGGTAAAGCATAGAGGCGCGGCCGGCCAAACCGAAGCGGAAGCCTTTCTTTACCTTAACCGGCGGTTGAATCCGGAACCGAATGAGCGGGATTGTCAGTGTCGCGGCGGATCAGGCTGTTCGTGCGAGCAAGGTCCTGCGCAACGATGCGCGCAGTGAGAAGTGTGGGCCAATTCATACTTAATACTTCAATACCATGACCAATATTGTTTGGGCAGCACAACAAGCCTAGTATTCCGGCAGGCAATTTCGGGGGCTCGAATAAGCCGTGAATGTACGTTCACAGGACAGCGCATCGCGCGGCGACCTGGATTTTCAGGTCGGCTCAAACGCACACAGGACATCCAACATCGTGGCTGATTCCGCACTTCAGGAATTGCGTCCGGTCGGCCGCGAGCGGCTGGTCGTCGTCGAGGACGATCCGGTGACGCGGACGATGCTGGTCGGTTACTTCAGCGAGAACAATTTTGACGTGGTCGGTGCCGGCTCCTGCGCGGAGTGCCGCCAGGCGTTGCGCGGGCGTGCCGATCTCGTCTTCCTCGACGTGCAGTTGCCCGACGGCGACGGTTTTGAGCTCGCCAAGGAGATCCAGGCCACCAGCAACGCTGGCATCATCTTCGTGACCCGCCGCGATACCGACGTCGATCGCATCCTCGGGCTCGAGATCGCCGGCGACCATTACGTCACCAAGCCGATCAATCTGCGCGACCTGCTCGCACGTGCGCGCAGCGTGCTGCGGCGGCGCTCGATCGATCGCAAGGCGGCGCGCAACCATAATTCGATCGCCTTCGGCGACTGGATCATCGACCTGACTCGGCGCGAGCTGCTCGGCAGCGACGGCAAGCCCGTGGCGCTGACGCGCGCCGAATTCGACCTGCTCGCCGCGCTCGTCGGCGCCGACGGACGGCCGCTCAGCCGCGACTATCTGATCGAGGTCGTCAGCAACCGCCAGGCCGAGGTCGACATCCGCACCGTCGATGCGTTGGTGGCGCGGCTGCGCCGCAAGCTCGTCGGCAGCGGCACGCCCGTGATCGCCACCGTCACCGGTGTCGGCTATAAGCTCGCGCTCAGCGAACGGCTCTAGGGTTCAGCCGCTGAAGCCGACGACGAGGCGGATGGCGATGAAGGTGGACGTCGCCACGGCCGCGGTTGCGAAGATCGCGAACAAAACTCTCAAACTGTTGTGCATGGTCTCAATTCGGGGTTACGCAAAAAAACTGATCGTCTAATCGGCACGGTTGCCCGGAAAACGAGCGTCCGCATTTGTCCATCAACAGTGCCAGGCTCGTCAAGGGTTCAGCGCGAGGCGACGCGCTTCCATTTGGCTTCGATGCGCGCCTTGATCAGGCTGACGCGGGCTTCCTGGGCTGCCCAATAGGCGCGGCTTGCTGCGGCCGTGCCTTGACGGTAGCGCGCATAGACGTCCTTCGGCCGTGCCAGCATCTTTGGATCGCGCGCTGATTTTGGCGTCGCCGCCGCCACTCTTGGCGCCGGTGCGACCGGCGTTGGCGCCGGCGCTACATCCGGGACGGCCGCAACCTGGGTTCCCAGCGCGGCCGAGTTCATGGCGACAAGGCGGTTGCGGGCGCGATTGCAATAGACCTGTGAACGCGGGGTCATCGTCTCCTCGCCGTGACCCGCCCGGTATTTCATCAGCGCGCGACACAGGTCCCCGCCGGCGAGACGCCAGGCGCGGCTGAGATAAATCACCCCGTAATGGATGTTGATGTCCGGCTCTGCGAGCTCTGCCTTGTTGCCGCGGAAGCCGAGCATCGCCGCGGTCTCGGGCCGCACCTGCATCAGGCCGACTTCGCCAACGCTGCCGACGACAGCCGAATTGTATCCGCTCTCGACGAAGACGACGGCCTCCGCGATGTCGGCAGGCAGGTTGGTCTTGGCGGTTTCGCGTTCGATGATCTTTCGGATCGAGGCCCGGGAGGTCGGCGTCTCACCGGCGCCGAGGTCTGCGCCGTCGCGGCCAATGGCCGAATTGGTGTCCGCGTCATTCACCGCGTCGTCTTGCGCATAGGCGCATGTCGAGGCCATCAAAAGCACAGCCATCGCCACGTGTCGCCACGTCGCGTGGTGATGTGGATGTGCCGGGTTCCGCAGCATAGGGAACGTCTTATATCGTCCGAGTTAACAACCGATTTGCCATGGGCGATGACGGCATCGCTATCGTGCGCGCGAGCTCTGGTCCGTGGACGTCTTCTGCGCAGCCCCGGCGAGCCGGTCATCGACCGCATAGAGCGTGCAGGTGGGCGACCATTTCATGCAGGCCGCGAGCGAATCGCGTTGCGCGTCATCCGTCGTGGTGCGCCCCGAACGCCAGCCGTAACCGCCGTTGGGCGACACCGCAAAGGCCTTGTGCGGCATGGTGCTGGCGAGAAAGCGGGAGAACTCGGCGCGCGCGGCGTCGTTGAACCCGCTGGGCGGCGGCAGCGGATCGGGCGGGCTCAGGATGTCGTGGCCGAGCCCGCGCTCACGCAGGAACGCGTCGACGAACGGCGTCCATTGCGGACGGCCCTCCACCGAATAGAGATAGTGGCCGTCGTCGCCATAAGGCGGCGCCGCGATGAATTTCGCGTTGCCGCCACTGGTGCGAAATCCGTCATAGAGCCGGCGCGCCAGATCGGGGCTGAAGAACAGATCGTTGGTGGCATAGACCCACAGCATCGGCACCCGCGAGGTCTTGCCGAAGGAGGCGAAGGCCTGCACCAGCCCATCCGGATTGCAGACGTCGTCATCGTCGCGCGAGCCGCGGCCGCCGGCAAAGCTGATCGCGGCAACGAGACCGGGTGGCGCCTGCGCCGTCAGCGCGACGGTGGCGAGGCCCCCGGCGGAATGCCCGGCCGCGATCATGCCTGTCGTCGTGACGTCGGCCCTGCGTGCCATCGCGTCGATCGCGGCGCGCAAGTCGGCGACAGCGACCGCGGCTGCCGGCAAATAGGCGGCATTGGCGCAGCCGCCGACGCTGTCGACGCGGCCGCCGGGCGAGGTGCCGTAGCCGCGCCGCATCACGATCAGCGCGGCAAAGCCGCGCCGGGCATATTCGAGCGCGATGCCGTAATATTTGTGCGCTGACATGGTCGCGCGATCATCGTAGTCGCGCGGCGAGCCGTGGCTGAGCAGCGCGAGCGGATAGCGTTTCGTCCCGGCCGGGCGAACCAGGAACGCCTCCAGCCCCTGCGGCCCGGCCTCCGCCATCGGGATGCGGAGATCCTCGGTGTAGAATTCGGCGGCGCGCGCATGGGGCGCGGCCAAGGCCATTGCCAGCCAGGCGATCAGAACAAACAGAAGCCTGTGAAACAGCGCCATGACCCGACTCGAAATGACCTGATCAAAAAAACACCATAGCACGATCTCCGGAACGGCCGCCCACCGCGCGTGTTGTGCCCTTGGCGGGGGCCGGGCCGATGCTATGGTGTCCCGCAATCTCTGTACGACAGGACGAGGGTATTTCCAGTGGCTGATGTCAATCCCGCGGCGGGCAAAGTGGCCTCGCCGGACGTGCTCGCCAACATTCCGCGGCTCGTGACGGCCTATTTCGCCAACAAGCCGGATGCGACGGACCCGGCGCAGCGGGTGGCGTTCGGCACCTCCGGCCATCGCGGCACCTCGCTGAAGAACTCTTTCAACGAAGGTCACATCCTCGCGACCACGCAGGCCATTTGTGATTACAGAAAAGAAAAGGGGCTGACCGGCCCGCTCTTCATCGGCATCGACACCCATGCGCTGGCCGAGCCCGCGCTCGCCAGCGCCGTCGAGGTGTTCGCGGCCAACGGCGTCGAACTCATGATCGACAAGGACGGCGGCTACACGCCGACGCCGGTGATCTCGCACGCGATCCTGACTTATAACAAAGGCCGCACCAGCGGGCTCGCTGATGGTGTCGTCGTCACGCCCTCGCACAATCCGCCGGAGGATGGCGGCTACAAATACAATCCGCCGCATGGCGGGCCGGCCGACACCGATGTCACCGGCGTGGTCGAGAAGCGTGCCAACGCCTATCTCGCCGACGGCCTCAAGGGCGTCGCGCGCATGGACTATGCGAAGGCGAAGAAATCCGCGAACGTCCACGCCTACGACTTCATCACGCCCTACGTTGCCGATCTCGGCAATGTCGTCGATCTCGACCTGGTCAAATCCGCCGGCATCAATATCGGCATCGATCCGCTTGGCGGCGCTGCCGTGCATTACTGGCATCCGATCATCGAGCGCTATGGCCTGAAGGCCACGGTGGTGAACGAGGCGATTGATCCGACCTTCCGCTTCATGACGGTGGACTGGGACGGCAAGATACGCATGGACTGCTCCTCGCCCTACGCCATGGCGAGCCTGATCGCGATGCGCGATCGTTTCGACGTTGCCTTCGCCAACGACACCGACGCCGACCGCCATGGCATCGTGACGCGCACCAACGGATTGATGAACCCGAACCATTATCTCGCGACCGCGATTTCCTATCTGTTCGCGCACCGCCCGAACTGGGGCAAGGACGCCGCGATCGGCAAGACCGTGGTATCGAGCTCGATCATCGACCGTGTCGCCAAGAAGCTCGGCCGCAAGCTGGTCGAGACACCGGTCGGCTTCAAATGGTTTGTCGACGGTCTCGTCGGCGGCAGCTTCGGCTTCGGCGGCGAGGAGAGTGCAGGGGCCTCGTTCCTGCGCCGCGACGGCACGGTGTGGACCACCGACAAGGACGGCATCATCCTGGGCCTGCTCGCAGCCGAGATCATGGCCAAGACCGGCCGCGATCCGAGCCAGCTCTTTGGCGATCTGACCGCCGAGCTCGGTGTGCCCCATTACGCACGGATCGATGTCGCCGCGACCGTGCCGCAGAAGAACATCCTGAAGTCCGTCACGCCAGAGCAGCTTGGCTTGAAGGACCTCGCCGGCGATCCCGTCCGCGCGACGCTCAGCAAAGCGCCCGGCAACGGCCAGCCCTTCGGCGGCATCAAGGTCGAGACCGATTTCGGCTGGTTCGCCGCGCGGCCGTCCGGCACGGAGGACGTCTACAAGATCTACGCGGAGAGTTTCCGCAGCACCGAGCACCTGAAGCGGATCCAGGAAGAAGCCCAGGCGGGGCTGAAGAAGGTGTTCGGGGCGTAAGGCGCCAGGCCGAAACGCCGTGTCGCCTGCCCGACCAATGGAAGGCCTTGCCGTACCAAACGGTGTCGTCGCCCGCGCAGGCGGGCGATCCAGTACGCCGCGGCGGAAGTTGTGTGAACCCAATGTCTGCCGCGGAGTACTGGATTCCCCGCTTTCGCGGGGAATGACAATGGAGTTAATCCTGTATACATACTTCTGCATTTAGGTATTATAATACGGCACTATTGCGCTTGAACGATTCCACCCCTCCGTTATTGTATACATAACGTATTCATAAGCCGTGGGAGATCGCCCGATGACCAAACCCTTCCCCATGAACGCCTGGTATGCCGCTGCCTGGGACTCGGACGTGAAGCCGGCGCTGCTGCCGCGGACGATCTGCGGCAAGCACGTCGTGATGTACCGCAAGGCCGATGGCTCCGTGACCGCGCTGGAGGACGCCTGCTGGCACCGCCTGGTGCCGCTGTCCAAGGGCCGGCTCGAAGGCGACACCGTCGTCTGCGGCTATCACGGCCTGAAATACAACGCGCAGGGCCGCTGCACCTTCATGCCCTCGCAGGAGACCATCAATCCGTCGGCCTGCGTTCGCGCCTATCCCGTGGTCGAGCGTCACCGCTACATCTGGCTCTGGATGGGCGATCCCGCGCTGGCCGATCCCGCGCTCGTGCCCGACATGCACTGGAACCACGATCCGGCCTGGGCCGGCGACGGCAAGACCATCCGCGTCAATTGCGACTACCGCCTCGTGCTCGACAACCTCATGGACCTCACCCACGAGACTTTTGTGCACGGCTCATCCATCGGCAACGACGCAGTGGCGGAAGCGCCGTTCGACGTCACCCATGGCGAGAAGACGGTGACGGTGACGCGCTGGATGCGCGGCATCGAGGCGCCGCCGTTCTGGGCCAAGCAACTCGGCAAGTCCGGCCTCGTCGACCGCTGGCAGATCATCCGCTTCGAGGCTCCCTGCACCATCGCCATCGACGTCGGCGTGGCGCCGACCGGCACCGGCGCGCCCGAAGGCGACCGCTCGCAGGGCGTCAACGGCTTCGTGCTCAACACCATCACGCCCGAGACCGACAAGACCTGCCATTATTTCTGGGCCTTCGTCCGCAACTACCAGATCGGCGAGCAGCGCATCACCTCTGAAATCCGCGACGGTGTCTCCGGCATCTTCCACGAGGACGAGCTGATCCTCGAAGCGCAGCAGCGCGCGATGGACGAGAACCCCGATCGCATCTTCTACAACCTCAACATCGATGCCGGCGCGATGTGGACGCGCAAGCTGATCGACAGGATGGTCGCGAAGGAAAACCCGCCGCAGCACCTTCAGGCCGCGGAGTAAGGACATGGCCGAGCGCGAGGTCGACCGCTCCGTCTCGCAGACGGTGAAGGCGCAGCTCGCCTTGCGCGACCAGATCCTGTCGGGATCGTTACGGCCGGGCGAGCGTATCTCCGAGCTTCAGGCGGTGGAGACGACGGGCGCCTCGCGCACCCCGGTGCGCATGGCACTGGTGCGGCTGGAGGAGGAGGGCCTGCTGGAGGCGATCCCCTCCGGCGGCTTCATGGTGAAGGCGTTTTCCGAGCGCGACATCTCCGATTCCATTGAGCTCCGCGGCACGCTGGAAGGCCTCGCCGCGCGCTTCGCCGCCGAGCGCGGCGTCTCCGCGCGCGAGCTCGAGCCGCTGAAGGAATGCCTCGCCGCGATCGACGAGCTGCTGCGGCAGGTGCCGATCTCGGTCGATGCCTTCTCGTCCTATGTCACGCTGAACGCGCGCTTCCATGCGCTGCTCACCGAATTGTCGCGCAGCCCGCCCTTGATCCGGCAGATCGACCGCGCCTCGGCGCTGCCGTTTGCCTCGCCAAGCGGCTTCGTGATGGCGCAATCGGCGCTGCCCGAGGCGCAGCAGATCCTGATCATCGGTCAGGAGCACCACCGCGTCGTCATCGACGCGATCGAGAACCGCGAAGGCGCGCGCGCCGAAGCCGTGATGCGCGAGCATGCGCGGCTCGCCGTGCGCAACCTGCGGCTCGCGTTGCGCAATCGGACCCATCTCGACCTCTTGCCGGCGCTCGCGCTGATCAAGACCGCAACCGATTGAGGGCAGTCACCATGCGCTTCATCGAAACATGGACGCCGGCCACGCTCGTCTCGACCCGCGACCTCGCGCCTGGCATCCGCGAATTCCTGATTCTGCCGGATCAGTTTGACGGCGCCGCCTATCCGGTCGGCAGCCACATCAATGTCAGCGTGACGATCGATGGCCTGCCGGAGACGCGATCCTATTCGCTGGTCGGCGAGGCCTCGTCGCGGGGTTTAAGGATCGCGGTGCGCCGCGCCGAGGATTCCCGCGGCGGCTCGCGCTACATGTGGCAGCTCGCGCCGGGTGCCCGGCTCGACATCACGCGGCCGTCGTCACTGCTCGCGGTCGACTGGGCGCGCGCAAATTATTGCCTGATCGCCGGCGGCATCGGCATCACCCCGATCCTCGGCGCCGCGCAGGCGCTGGCGCGCCGCGGGGTGGACGTCACGCTGCACTATGCCGTGCGCGGGCGCGGTGATGCGGCTTATCTCGACGATCTTGCAAAGCTGCTCGGCGATCGCCTGGTGGTTCATGCCAGCGACGAAGGCAGGCGGCTCGATCTCGACGCGGTGTTCGCCTCACTTCCGCAAAATGCGCTCGCACTGTTCTGCGGCCCGATGCGGATGCTCGATGCCGCGCGCCACGCCTGGATCGGAGCCGGACATCCGCTTCCCGATCTCCGCTACGAGACCTTTGGTTCCAGCGGTACGCTGCCGACTGAGACGTTTCGCGTGCGGCTGAAGGGCACCAATACCGAGCTCGAGATCCCGCGCGAACGCTCGATGCTGGATGTGCTCAACGCCGCCGGCCACGATGTGATGTACGACTGCAAGCGCGGCGAATGCGGCCTCTGCGCCATCGACGTGGTCGCGGTCGACGGCGAGATCGATCATCGCGACGTCTTCTTCAGCGACCATCAGAAGCAAAGCAACCAGAAGATCTGCGCCTGCGTCTCCCGCGCCCGCGGCACCATCACGGTGGACACGCTGCTCCGCGCGGATGCGATCTGAGGCGGCTGCGGCGGGATCGATTTGGGCGGAATGGACGGCGCCGCGGGCTCCACCTCTCCCGCTTGCGGGAGAGGTCGGCGCGAAGCGCCGGGTGAGGGTTCTCTCCTCTTGGGGAATCCCTCTGTGGAGACACCCTCTCCCCGACCCTCTCCCGCAAGCGGGAGAGGGGGCTCACCTCCCTCGTGGTCGGCACTTGGCTCCGATCTGACGCGACCTACGCCGCGTAGGTCGCCCGAAACTTCTTCGTATCAAGCAGCGCCAGAACCTGCTCGGCCGATACCGGCCGGCTGATCAGATAACCCTGAACCTCATCGCACTGGGTCTCGCGCAGATATTCGAGCTGGTCGGCAGTCTCGACGCCTTCCGCGACCACGCCGATGCGCAGGTCGCGTGCGAGCGAAATCACCGACTTCACGATCGCGGCGCAGTCCGGCTGCACCAGCATGTCGCGGATGAAGGATTGGTCGATCTTGATGCGGCTGAACGGCAGCTTGCGCAAATACGTCAGCGACGAGAAGCCGGTGCCGAAATCGTCGAGCGCCACCGTGGCGCCGAGCTCCAGGAGCGCATTCAGGATCGACGCGGCCGAGCCGTATTTCGACAGCAGCATCGATTCCGTGATCTCGATCTCGAGCCGGTGTGGAGCGACCTTGGCGTCGGCCAGCGCCTGCACGATGGTCTGGAGGATGCCGGCGTTGTGAAATTGTGCCGCGGAGAAATTCACGGCGACGCGGATCTCTTCGGGCCAGTCCGCAAGCGTGGCGCAGGCGCGACGTATGACCCATTCGCCGATCTCGTGGATCAGCCCGGTCTCTTCGGCGATCGGAATGAACTCGCTCGGCGGCACCAGTCCGCGTGAGGGATGCTGCCAGCGCAGCAGCGCCTCGAAGCCGGTGATGCGGTTGTCGTCGAGATCGAGGAACGGCTGGAACACCAGAAAAAACTCGTCGCGCGCGATGGCGCCTTCCAGGTCCGCTTGCAGCGCCTTGCGGTCGCGCGAGGCCTTGTCGTCGGCTTCCTCGAAGAAGCAGACCGTGCCGGGGCCGGCCTTCTTGGCGCGATAGAGCGCGGCGTCGGCGTTCTTCATGATGTCGAGTGGCGTGTTGCCGTCGCGCGGCGCCAGCACGATGCCGACGCTGGTGGCGCCAACGATCTCGCAGCCCGCGATCAGGAACGGTTCGGCAAAAGCCGCAACAAAACGCTCGGCGATATCAAGCGCATCCTCTGGCCGCGCCAGATTGGCCATCACCAGCGCGAACTCGTCGCCGCCGATGCGCGCGACATGCTCGGCCGCGCGGGTGCAGCGTTGCAGCCGGCTTGCGACCTGGACCAGAAATTCGTCGCCGGCGGGATGGCCGAACTTGTCGTTGACCTCCTTGAAGCGATCGAGGTCGAGCAGTAGCACCGCAAACTCTTCGCCGGAGAGAGCGAGCCGCTTCAGGGCTGCATCGAGCGTCTCGTTGAAGGCGAAGCGGTTGGGCAGTTGGGTCAGCGGGTCTTGCCGCACCGTGCGCTCCGCCTCGATCTGCCGCATCACGCGCCGCGCGAAGGCGAAGGAATTGACGAACACGGCGCGCAGCAGCACGCTGCCGTAGACCAGCACCAGGATGGCCACCAGCACATAGGCGGGATCGCCGTCCCGGCTGAGGCAGATCGCGATGCCGATGAAGATGGGGGTCGTGAACGCGATGGCCGCGATCGGGACCGTGGCAAAGGCCAGCGCGCCGCCGGCCAGCATGCCGGAGCAGAGGCAGGTGATGACGAGTTGGCCGCCGGTGGCGGCGTTCGCAAAGAAGGCGACCGGCACGATGCCCCAGGCCGCACCGAGCACGAAGGCGTTGCGCACCAGCCGGTGGATGGCGCGACGCGAGACAAATTGCGGTTTGGTGATGCGCCGCGAGGCATGCGATTGCAGGCCGAACACGATCGCTGCGCCGGCGACGACCTCCGCCCACGAGAGGGCGAGCTTCCAGTCAGGCGAATGCCACAGCGCGACAGCAAGCACGGCGGCGTTGCAGGCATTGGCCAGCATGATGCCGACGGAATAGCCGAGCACCAGCGACATCTGCTCGGCGCGGATATGGCCGGCGACCGCTTCGTCGGTTGCGGGACCGCCGAACGCCGACAGATCGCCGGCGAACAGCCGTGCGAAATAGCTGGTCAGTTGAGTCCGCATTCCAGGGCCTGCAAGCATGGGCCGTTCGTCCGGCTCGGTCCGGAGAATTCGCCGCAAACCTTTGACGAACTATGAATTATCCCAGCAGGCGAGCGTCGCTGTGACCACTTCTGCGTGTCCAAGCCGCCGTATCGATAACAAATCGATACAAATGCGGTGTCCCGCGTTACTGCTGTAACGGCAGCGGGATGTTCGCCACCACCTCCGCTGTCATGCCCCGCGAAGGCGGGGCATCCAGTACGCCGCGGCTTATCGGATCAATCACACCTGTCTCGGAGTACTGGATCGCCCGGTCGAGCCGGGCGATGACAGCAGTGCCCCAGGCATCACCGCCCCAATTGCTTCGGATCGTAATAGAACCGCTCCTCGATCAGCTTATCGCCCCGCCACGTCTGCCACGCGATCTCATCCAACGTTCGGATAACCCCTTCCGCGTTGGTGAAGCTGAAGCTCCAGCGCGTCGCGACATGGTCGCCCTCGATCATGCTTGGCCCCACGCGCACGGCCTTGACCTCCTTGGAGGCCGCGAGCACGCCGCGCTCCTTGGCGACGAGCTTGTCGCGGCCGACCGTCGGGGCGGCGTTGTTCTCATACGTGGCTGCATCGGGCGTATAGAATTGTTCTATCGCGCCGATGAAATCCCCATCCTCCAGCCGCTTCGCAAAAGCTTCGACGATGTCACGGCTCGGCATGGCGCACCTCACGATTAAAACCGACTGATAGTCGGTAAATACCGACCGTTGGTCGAAAAGTCAACTGGCCGCCTGCACTGAATTCGATTAGACGATAACCATGGCAAAACAGGCGGAGCGGCGGGCTGCGACATCGGAGGCGATCCTGACGGCGGCGCGTCGCCTGTTCGGGACGCAAGGCTTTGCCGCCACCACCATGGACGAGATCGCGGAAGCGGCCGGCGTCGCCAAGGGCGCGGTCTATCACCATTTCAAGACCAAGGAAGCCGTGTTCGAAGCCGTGTTCGATTCCGTCTCGCGCGATCTTGTCGCGGAGATCGACAGCGCCGCGCGTGCCGAGAAGGACGTGCTCGCCGCCATGGTCGCCGGCACCCAGCATTATTTTGCTGCCACCGCAAAAGGCCCGACCGGCCAGATCATCCTGCGCGACGGCCCGGCCGTGCTCGGCTGGGAGCGTTGGCGCGAGATCGACGCGCAGCACTTTGGCGGCAAGCTGCCGCGCGCGCTTTCGGCGGCGATGGAAGCCGGCCTGATCGCAAAGCAGCCGGTCGAGCCGCTGGCGCGCCTTCTGCTTGGCGCGGTGACGGAGGCCGCGGTCGCCTGCGCCGGACGCGCGGATATCGCAAGGGCGGGCGCGGAATATGCCCGTGCGTTCAAGTCGCTGGTCGAGGCGCTGCGTCTGCGGGCATGATTGTACAAAAGCGTTTTCGAGCGAAGTGGGTACCGGTTCGCGTAAAGAAAACGCGTCAAAACAAGAATCTAGAGCGCTGTTCCGATTTTATCGGAACGGTGCTCTAGTGACGAAACGGAAACGCCACACCAACAAGAAGAACAGTAGCGCATGAACGCAAATTCCTCCCTCGCACCGTCAGATCCTGAATTCGACTACATCATCGTCGGCGCCGGCTCCGCCGGCTGCGTGCTCGCCAACCGCCTGTCGGCGAACGGCAAACATTCGGTATTGCTGCTCGAAGCCGGCCCGAAGGATTCCAACATCTGGATCCACGTGCCGCTCGGCTACGGCAAGCTCTTCAAGGAGAAGACCGTCAACTGGATGTACCAGACCGAGCCGGAGCCCGAGCTGAAGGGCCGCCAGGTGTTTCAGCCGCGTGGAAAAACGTTGGGCGGATCGAGCTCGATCAACGGCCTGCTCTATGTCCGCGGCCAGCATGAGGATTACGATCGCTGGCGTCAGCACGGCAATACCGGCTGGGGCTATGACGATGTGCTGCCCTATTTCAAGAAGGCCGAGAACCAGACGCGCGGCGCCGATCAATATCACGGCACTGGCGGTCCGCTGCCGGTCTCCAACATGGTCATGACCGATCCGCTGTCGAAAGCCTTCATCGACGCCGCGGTCGCGAACGGCTTGCCCTACAATCCCGATTTCAACGGCGCCACGCAGGAAGGCGTCGGCCTGTTTCAGACCACCACGCGCAACGGCCGTCGTGCCTCGACGGCGGTGGCCTATCTCGGCCTCGCGAAGACTCGCGTCAATCTCAAGATCGAAACATCAGCGCTCGGCCAGCGCGTGCTGTTCGAGGGCCGCCGCGCCGTCGGGGTCGAATACCGTCAAGGCGCTACGCTGCGCCGCGCACGGGCGCGCAAGGAGATCGTTCTGTCGAGCGGCGCCTACAACTCGCCGCAGCTGCTTCAGCTCTCCGGCGTCGGTCCCGCCGATCTCCTGCGCCGGCACGGCATTGATGTCGTGCTGGATGCGAAAGGCGTCGGCCACGATCTCCAGGATCACATGCAGGTCCGCGTCGTGATGCGCTGCGCGCAGAAGGTCACCCTCAACGACACCGTCAACAATCCGATCCGCCGCACGCTCGCCGGCGCGCGCTATGCGCTGTTCCGGAAGGGTTGGCTGACGATCGCCGCCGGCACGGCGGGGGCGTTCTTCAAGACCAGTCCGCGGCTGGCCTCGCCCGACATCCAGGTGCACTTCCTGCCGTTCTCGACCAACAAGATGGGCGAGAAGCTGCATGATTTCTCCGGCTTCACCGCATCGGTGTGCCAGCTTCGCCCTGAAAGCCGCGGCAGCTTGCGCATCAAGAGCGCGGACCCGACGGTGCCACCGGAGATCCGCATCAACTACATGTCGACCGAGACCGACCGCACCACCAATGTCGAAGGTCTGAAGATCTTGCGCAAGATCCTGAACGCGCCGGCGATGAAGCCGTTCGTGGTCGACGAATACGATCCCGGGGCGAAGGTATCCACGGATGCCGAGCTGCTGGATTACTGCCGCGAACGCGGCAGCACCATCTATCATCCGACCTCGACCTGCCGTATGGGCAATGACGCACTCGCGGTGGTCGACCAGCGGCTGAAGGTGAGGGGGCTCGAAGGCCTTCGGGTGGTCGATGGCTCGATCATGCCGGATCTGGTCTCGGGCAACACCAATGCGCCGATCATCATGATCGCCGAAAAGGCGTCCGATATGATATTGGAGGATGCGCGGTAACCCGCGCATCTCGAGAGGATAAAAGCTTGGCTATTCGACTTCGGATCGGCACACGCAAGAGCGCGATGGCGCTGGCACAGACGGAAGAGATCGCGCGCCGCCTGACCGCCGCCGTGCCCGAGATCGAGGTCGAGATCGTCAAGTTCGACACGTCAGGCGATCTCGACCAGACCAGCAAGCTCCTGCCGCATGGCGGCAAGGGCGGTGCCTTCGTGGCGCAGATCCGCGCCGCCGTGCTGTCCGGCGAGTTGCAGGCGGCGATGCATTCGCTGAAGGACATGCCCGGCAACGAGGACACGCCGGGCCTCGTCATTGGTGCCACACTGTCGCGCGATCCCGCGAGCGATGCACTGGTGCTGCGCGACGGCGTCACGCTGGAGGCGCTGCGGCAGTCGCGCGGCAAGGGTTTTAAAGTTGGCACCAACGCCGTGCGCCGCGCCGCCTATGTGCGGCGGTTGTTTCCGGAGATCGAGGTTATTCACTTTCGCGGCGCCGCCGATACGCGCGTGCGAAAGCTCGACAATGGCGAGAAGCAGCGCCTGCCGGAGGGCGGCGCTGTCGGGCCTGCGGATGCGCTGATCATGGCGCGCTCGGGTCTCGACCGCGTTGGTCTTGCGAACCGCATCGCCTACGAATTCTCCGCGGCGGAGATGCTGCCCGCGGCCGGGCAGGGCATCGTCGCAGTGGAATGCGCCGCGCAGGACTGGCAGACCCGGCAGATCCTCGCGTCGATCGATGATCCCACGGCGCATGCCTGTGCCGATGCCGAGCGCGAGGTGCTGTGGGTGCTCAACGGCCACTGCAACTCGCCGATCGCGGGCCTTTCGACCATCACTGGGGATCAGATGTCGCTCACCGCATCCGTGCTCGACCTCTCCGGCAACACCATCATCGAGGTTTCACACGCCGGCCCTGCGAACCGCCCGCGCGAACTCGGCCGTGCGGTGGGACTCGATCTGCTGACGAAGGGCGCCGCCGAGATCATCGAGCGCAGCCGGCCGCGCTAAGTCAGCAGCACGGCGGGCATCGGTGCGATGATGGCATCATGCGCCTGTTTTGCCCGACGGGTCAAACCTCGTTGCTGCGTGACTTGAAGCCATGCCAGACGGAATCCTTCAATGATTTCTACTGTGCATGGGGTTGTTTTCGCGTTTTTATTTCGCGCCCCTAGGCGAGACAAATCATCTCCGCACGCGCTTCAGCATCTGCTCGACATGGGCGATCGGCGTCTCCGGCTGGATGCCGTGACCGAGATTGAAGATGAAGCGCCCTTGCGCAAAGTTCGTCAGCACATTGTCGACCGCACGGTCGAGTGCTGCGCCACCGGTGATCAGCACGAGCGGATCGAGATTGCCCTGCACGGCGACGCGTGACTGCACGCGCTCGCGGATGAAGGCGGGCTCGGCGGTCCAGTCGATGCTGACGGCGTTGACGCCAGTGCCCTCGACATAGCCCGGCAGCTGCGCGCCGGCGCCGCGCGGGAAGCCAATGATCTTCGCGTCCGGCACCTTGGCGCGCACGCCTTCGACGATGCGGCGCGTCGGCTCGACCGACCAGCGCGCGAATTCGGCCGGCGGCAACACGCCGGCCCAGGTGTCGAAGATCTGCAAGACGTCGGCGCCGGCGGCAAGCTGCATGAGCAGATAATTGATCGAGCTCTCGACCAGCACGTCGATGATCTTTGTAAACGCGTCCGGATGCCGATAGGCCATCATCCGCGCCGGCCCCTGGTCCGGCGTGCCCTGGCCCGCGACCATGTAGGTCGCGACCGTCCACGGCGCGCCGCAGAAGCCGATCAGCGCAATCTTTGGATCGAGCGCGCCGCGCACGATGCGCAACGCCTCGAACACCGGCGCGAGCTTGCCGAAATCGGCGTAGGGGGCGAGCGTCGCGACCTTGCCGGGATCATCGAGCGGCTCGAGCCGAGGGCCCTCGCCGACCTCGAAGCGCACGGAGCGGCCGAGCGCATAGGGGATCACGAGAATGTCCGAGAAGATGATCGCGGCATCGAAGCCGAACCTGCGGATCGGTTGCAGCGTCACTTCGGCGGCAAGCTCCGGATTGAAGCAGAGATCGAGGAAGCCGCCGGCCTTGGCCCGCACCTCGCGATATTCCGGCAGATAGCGGCCGGCCTGCCGCATCATCCACACCGGCGGGATTGCCTGCCGCTGGCCGGAGAGCACTTCGATGAAGGGTTTGGTCGCAGACTGGGGCACGAACTGTCCTGATGTAGATTGAGGTTCCTGATACACTGCCGCAAGCCCGAGCGGAACAGGGGAACCAGCGCAAATGCGAAGCGTTGATCAGCTCACGGAGGAGGAATCCATGGCTGAGACATTCAATCCCGCGCCGCACGACAAGCACGCCGACGATCTGGGCAAGGCGCTCGCCGCCGACCGCCATGCCAAGCTCGACGCCGGGCTGGAGGACAGTTTCCCCGCGTCCGATCCCGTCAGTGCTGCCCAGCCGACGCCCTCGAAGGCCGACGCGGAGGCGGACAGCCCGTCGCTATGGGACAAGGTTAAGGCGATCTTCAGCTAAGGCGCGCTCGCTCGCCGGTTTCCGATAGGATCGATAACGCATTGTTAGCGATCTGCGGACGCTTGAGTCCGTAGGAGTACGGGAAAACCCGGATATGCTTCCGAATGTCAGCAAGCGTTTCAGGGTTCAATAACAGAAGCGGCAGAAGTTCCGACGATCGGAGATTTCTGCCGCATGAACGTCGCCTCACAGAGAGCCGGATGGAGCCGACTGCCGCTGCGTGCGGCGGCGTTTGTCGTGCTCACCTGCGTGGCGATTCTCAGCGTCAGTGGCTGGCGTGAATGGGCGGCACGCGACGCGGTGCTGAAAGGCGCCGAGACGGAGATGGCGAACGTCGCCCGCTCGCTGACGCAGCATGCCGAGGACAGTCTCGATCTGCTGGATTCCGGTGTTGTCGGCGTCGTCAGCCGGCTGGAGATGGACGGCGCCGATCCCGCCACGATTGCGAAGCTGCGCAACCTTCTGGAGGCGCGCAAGAAGGCGATGGATCGCGTCCATAGCCTCGCCATCATCGACGACCAGGGCAACTGGCTGACTTCGCCCGGCACGATCGCCTCGACGCTCAGCGACGACGCGTTCTTCCGTCACCACCAGCTCTCGCCCAAGCGCGAGGCCTATATCGGCCATCCCGTGAAGAGCCTGCTGGACGGCGAATGGGTCGTCACCCTGTCGCGCCGCTTCAACAAGCCGGACGGCAGCTTTGGCGGCGTGGTGCTCGCGGCCATCAGCTCCAGATATCTGTCGCATTTCTACGAGCAGTTCGAGATCGGCCGCAACAGCTCCGTGACGCTGATGTACGGCGACGGCATGATCATCGCGCGCAACCCGAACAACGAGAAGTTCGTCGGCCGCAATGTCGGCGACACCCCGCTGTTCCGTGATGCCAGCCTGCAACGGCCGAATGGCGCCTATCATTTCAAGTCGCCGCTGGACGGCGCCGAGCGCGTCAGCTTCTTCAAGCGCTCTGGCCGTTATCCGCTCGTCCTGCTCGCCACCGTCGACAAGGAGGAGCTGCTCGCGCCGTGGCGTGCCGCTGCGATCTCCCGCATGCTCTACGTGCTCGCGCTGGTGATGCTGATCGCGGTGATCGGCGCGGTGCTGGTGCGGCAGTTGCAGCGTGGCCAGAGCATGGCCGCCGCTCTGGTCGAGAAGGAGGCGCATTTCCGCCTGCTCGCGGAAGGCTCCAGCGATATGGTCACCCGCATCGGGATCGACGAGCGCCTGCGTTACGTCTCGCCGTCGTCGAACCGCGTCATCGGCTGGCGCGCCAATCAGCTGATCGGCACGCTTGCGCTCGCGGGCATCCACCCGGACGATCTGCCGCAGGTCCAGGCCATCATCGACGCCATGAAGCGCGGCGAGAAGGACGAAGCGCGCGTCACCTACCGCAATGTGCACCGGCAGAAATCCGAGGTCTGGCTGGAATCGACCATGCGGGTGACGCGCAAAGACAACGGCCATGTCGACGGCGTGGTCGCGATTTCGCGCGATATCACCGAGCAGAAGCAGCTGGAGAGCAGGCTCGAGACGCTCGCGATCGAGGACAGCCTCACCGGGCTTGCCAACCGGCGCCGCTTCGACGAGCGGCTGAACGAGGAATGGGCGCGCGCCTATCGCGACCGCTCCAGCCTTGGCCTCTTGATGATCGACGTCGACCACTTCAAGTCCTACAACGACGAATACGGCCATCCCGCGGGCGACGCCTGCTTGCGCGTGGTTGCGAGGATCATCGCCGCAGAGATGCAGCGGGTCGGCGATCTCGCGGCCCGCTATGGCGGCGAGGAATTCGCCATGCTGCTGCCGAACACCGATGCCGCCGGCTGCGCCCGGATCGGCGAGCGGATCCGCAGCGCCGTTCACGATGCCGGCCTCGTTCATGCCTCCAATCCGACAGCGGGATGCGTGACTGTCTCGGTCGGCGGCGCGGCCTGCCGGCCGTCGTTCGAGCGCACGGCGGGGGCGGGATCGCTGGTGGAGGCGGCCGACCGCGCGCTTTACGCTGCCAAGGACGCTGGCCGCGACCGCCTGATGATGTCGGGCGAGGTCATGAACCTGCTGGCCAGAGCGTCTGGTCAGTAATCCCGCTCAATAATGCGGTGGGCGCTCGTTGGCGGGACCCGGCGCGTTCGCCTCGGCCTCCTGCAACCGTTCGCCGAGTTGTGCGAGCTGCCGCGTCAGCGCGTCGATCTGCTTCCATTGCGCGGTGATGGTCTTGTTCAGGGTCTCGATGGTGTCGTCCTGATAGGCCAGGCGCGTCTCCAGCGCGTCGATGCGTTCGCTCAGCGCGTTGATCTCATTCGTCACGGCCGTGTCCCTTGTCCCGTTCTTGCAAACCATGGCCGAGAGCGACGCGCTCGTCGAACACAAAACATTCGCCGCGCCAGCGGCTCTGCGCCTCCGGTACTTCTTCCAGATATCGGAGGATGCCGCCCTTGAGGTGATAGACCTCGGCAAAGCCGCGCGCGAGCAGATGCGCGCTCGCCTTCTCGCAGCGGATCCCACCGGTGCAGAACATCGCGATCTTGCGGTGTTTCGTTGGATCGAGCTGTTGTGCTGCAAAGTCCTTGAATTGGCCAAAGCTCTTGATCTCAGGGTCGACCGCGCCCTCGAACGTGCCCATGGCGACCTCGAAGGCGTTGCGGGTGTCGAGCACCAGCGTGTCGGGCGCCGAGATCAGCGCGTTCCACTCGGCGGCCTCAATGTAAGTACCGACCTGTCGGGTCGGATCGGCGGCCGCATCGCCAAGCGTGACGATCTCCTTCTTCAGCCGCACCTTGAGTCGGCCGAACGGCATCGCCTCGGAGGTCGAGAGCTTCAATTCGAGATTGTTAAGCCTGCCGCTAAACAGGTCGCCGTGCGCGAGTTCATGGGCGAATGCGTCGATCGCGTCGGGCGCGCCCGCGATCGTGCCGTTGATGCCCTCATTCGCCAGCAGCACGCTGCCCTTCAGCGAAAGGCCGGCACAGAACGCGCGCAGCGGCTCGCGCAGCTCGCGGTAATCGGGCAGGGCGGCGAATTGGTAGAAGGCGCAGACCTTGGTGATCATGAGGCCCGTTTAGCAGGCGGCCGCCGCCCAGAAAACCCGCGTGGCGGGGTCTATACGCCCAGCGGATGGCAGCCATTTCCCTGGTATGCCAGCATTGCCCGGGCGGCCCGGAATGTGCCATGAAGGCTCGGTTTTTCCGAGATGGCGCGGCGCGCGCCAACGGCCCCAAGAGAGCAAGAATTCGATGAGAAATTTCCACTTTCCCGGCAGGTCCACGGTCCACGCCACCAACGCGATGGTCGCGACCTCGCATCCGCAGGCGTCCCTCGCCGCGATCGAGGTGCTGCGCGAGGGCGGCACGGCGGTGGACGCGGCGGTGGCGGGCTCGGCGGTGCTCGGCGTGATCGAGCCGCAATCGACCGGCATCGGCGGCGACTGTTTTGCGCTGATCCAGCCGCGCGGCGAGGGCAAGATCATCGCCTATAACGGCTCCGGCCGGGCGCCGAAGGCGGCGAACGCGGACTGGTATCTCGAGCGCAAGATGACGTCCGTGCCGCTGACCTCGGCGCATGCGGTCTCGATCCCTGGCGTGATCGACGCCTTTGCGACCGTGCTGCGCGATCACGGCAAGTTCGGCTTCGACCGGCTGCTCCAGCCCGCGATCAAGGCGGCCGAGGAAGGCTATGTCGTCGCGCCCCGCATCGCCTTCGACTGGAAGAACCAGTTCGAGAAGCTGAAGGGTGGCACCAACACCGTGCGTTACCTGCTGCCGGGCGGCAAGCCGCCGGTCGCCGGCGACGTCATCCGCCAGGCCGAGCTCGGCAAGACGCTGCGCGCGATCGCCAAGGACGGCCGCGACGCCTTCTACAAGGGTCCGATCGCGGAAGACATGGTCGAGACCCTGCGCGGAATTGGCGGCCTGCACACAATCGACGATTTCGCCGCGCACACCACCGAGACGACGACGCCGATCGGTACCACGTACAAGGGTTACGACGTCTGGCAGTGCCCGCCGAATGGCCCGGGCGTTACCGCGCTGCTGATGCTCAATATCCTGTCGCGCTTCGATCTGACGAAGTTCGCGCCGCTCAGCGTCGAGCGCTTCCATCTCGAAGCCGAGGCCGCGCGCATCGCCTACATGAATCGCGAGATGCATGTCGCCGACCCCGAGCATATGAAGATCAACGTTGCCGAGATGCTCGCGAAGGGCTTTGCCGACGAGTACATCAGCAAGATCCGCCTGGACGGCATGCTCGACCTGCCGAACGTCGCACCGCCGATGAATCCTTCAACCATCTACATCACGGTGGTGGACAAGGACCTCAACGTCTGCTCGTTCATCAATTCGATCGCGCATTCGTTCGGTTCGGCGATCGTCTCCAACAAGACCGGCGTGCTGTTGCAGAACCGCGCCGGCGGCTTCCGCATCCAGCCGGGCCATCCCAACTGCATCGCCGGCGGCAAGCGCCCGCTGCACACGATCATGCCGGGCCTGCTCACCAAGGGCGGCCGTTCGGTCATGCCGTTTGCGGTGATGGGCGGCCAGTATCAGCCGGTCGGCCAGACCCACGTGGTCACCAACATCCTCGACTATGGCTGCGACGTGCAGGAGGCGATCGATATGCCGCGCGGCCTGCACTACGAGGGCCAGTATCAGCTCGAGGACAGCGTTCCGGCCGATATCGTCGAGGGTCTCAAGAAGCTCGGCCACAAGACCACCAGCGTGGTCGGCCCGCTCGGCGGCGCCCAGGCGATCTGGATCGACTGGGACAAGGGCACGCTGACCGGCGGTTCCGATCCGCGCAAGGACGGCTGCGCGCTCGGTTATTGATCGAGGGCTGGGGCTGGAAACCATACGTTCGTTGCGCTAGACACCTCCCGCCTCAAACGGAAGGTGTCTAATGCAGCGTTTCCAACGCGCGCTTCTCGCTATCACGTCGGCACTCGCGATCACAATGATCGGCGGCGTGTCCGGCTTCGTTTCCACCACGGCCTCTGCCCAGACCGCAGGAAAGACCATGACCACAGCTTCAGGCTTGCAAGTAATCGACAGCGTCGCCGGCACCGGTGCCTCGCCAAAGGCGGGCCAGATCTGCGTGATGCACTACACCGGCTGGCTCTATGAGAACGGCCAGAAGGGCAAGAAATTCGACTCGTCGGTCGACCGCAACGAGCCGTTCGAGTTTCCGATCGGCAAGGGCCGCGTCATCGCCGGCTGGGACGAGGGCGTTGCCTCGATGAAGGTCGGCGGCAAGCGCACGCTGATCATCCCGCCGCAGCTTGGCTACGGCGCCCGCGGTGCCGGCGGCGTGATCCCGCCGAATGCGACGCTGATGTTCGACGTCGAATTGCTCGCGGTGAAATAAACGCACAAACAAAAAGACCGGCCTTGCGGCCGGTCTTTTCGCTTTCAGTCTTGCGCGCGTTACTCAGCCGCGCGACGTGCCGCCGCAGCGGCGCGATCGATCGCGTCCTTCGCGGCATCCTTGGCGTCGCCCATGGCCTTCTGGCCCTTGCCCTTTACTTCCTGGACCGCGCCTTCGCCCTTCAGACGATCGGAACCGGTGGCTTCGCCGATACCCTGCTTGGCCTTGCCGATCGCCTCGTTGGTGTTACCCTTGATCTTGTCGCTGGTGCTACCCATGAAACTCTCCTTCCGGTTTGCTCGCGAGAACAACGCCCGATGGCTATGAGAGTTCCTATTTTGGTATGGCTTGATGGGCCGGCTTTGGTTAGCTTGCCGCGCACGGAACCAACAGAAAGCAAGTCCCATGACCGGCCATGACCACACGCATTCGCACCATGACCACGATCATGACGATCGCTGGAAACATGACGGCGTGCGCGTCATTCCCGGCAACCAGCTCGACACGAACGTGCCATCGACGGCGGGCATGGACCGCGCGGCCGCGATCAATTTCGCGCGCGTCGGCGCGCAGAAATTGTGGGCGGGCACGGTGAGCATCAAGCCTGATGCCAAGACCGGCGCGCACCACCATGGCCATCTCGAAAGCGTGATCTATGTGGTGAAGGGCAAGGCGCGGATGCGCTGGGGCGAGAGCCTGCAATTCACCGCCGAGGCCGGCCCCGGCGATTTCATTTTCGTCCCGCCTTACGTGCCGCATCAGGAGATCAACGCCAGCCGCGACGAGGTGCTGGAATGCGTGCTGGTCCGCAGCGACGGCGAGGCGGTCGCGATCAATCTCGACATCGAACCGGTCGAGAAGCCGGAGACTGTGCTGTGGATCGATCCGGTGCACCGCGATCCCAACGAGAAGAAGTAGGACCAGCGAGGACCTGCGTGGTTCCCGTGCGGCAGAACCACGCAGGCTCGGTCAAAAAAATTCTCGGAAGCCGTGTCGGATGGCCCCCTGTCCATCCGTCCTTGGGCAGAACCCCGCCCAAGGAGCTTTCGATGCCCAGGATGATTTTCCTCAATCTACCGGTGACCGACCTCAAGCGTGCGACCGCGTTTTATGAGGCGATCGGCGCGACCAGGAATCCGCAATTCAGTGACGACACGGCAAGCTGCATGGTCTTTTCCGAGACCATTTACGTGATGCTGACGACCCACGACAAATTCCGTCAGTTCACGCCGAAGCCGATCGCGGATGCAAAGACCTCGAACCAGGCTCTGTTCTGCCTGTCCGCCGATAGCCGCAACGAGGTCGACGATATCGTCGACAGGGCCAAGGCTGCGGGTGGGGCGGCCGATCCCAGCCCGAAGGACGAATACAGCTTCATGTACGGCCGCAGCTTCGAGGATCCGGATGGTCATATGTGGGGTGTGAACTGGCTGGACATGGCCGCGGTCCCCCCGAAGCCCGCTATGGCGAACGCCTGATTGAAACCCGAAGAGGAGCATTCGCAATGTCCAAGCTCGTTCCCTGCATGTGGTTCAACGGCGATGCCGAGGAAGCCGCGAAGTTCTACGTCTCGCTCGTGCCGGGCTCCAAGATCACGCACGTCCAGCGCAACGTCTCGGATAACCCGTCCGGCAAGGAGGGCTCCGTGCTTGTCGTCGAGTTCACGGTGGCCGGCCAGCCGCTGGTCGCGCTCAACGGCGGCATGAAGGTGGAATATACCCACGCGCTGTCACTGATGATCCATTGCGACGATCAGGCCCAGGTCGACAGCGTGTGGCATGCGTTCCTGGAGCATGGCGGCAAGGAACAGCAGTGCGGCTGGATCAGCGACCGCTACGGCGTGTCGTGGCAGGTCGTGCCGAAGGTGATGTTCGAATTCCTCTCGAGCCCGGACAGGGCTGCGGCCGCTCGCGCGATGCAGGCCATGATGAAGATGGTGAAGCTGGACGAGGCGCTCTTGCGACGGGCGTTCGAGGGTAAGTCGGCGGCGTGACGTCAACGCAGTCGCCGTAGGGTGGGCATAGGCGCAGTAGCGCCGTGCCCACCATCCATCCACGATTACGAGAGTTGGTGGGCACGCTTCGCTTTGCCCACCCCACGACCTCCCGCTAATAATTAATCCGCAGCCCCACGCCGCCATGGATGGTGTTGCCGACCGGCTGCGGACCGAGCGTACCGTTCGCAAAGAGGTCCACGATCCAACCCTTCTGCACGCGGAAGCCGAGGCGGCCGCCATATTCGAACCAGCCCTGGTTGCCCATCGTCGGCACCACCATGCCGTCCCCGGTCACGGTGGCGACGATACCGCTATGGCTGGCGAATGACTGCACCCAGCCGCCGTTGATGTTCGTCTCGATATTGCCGGCGAAGAGATGGGTCCACTGGCCGCCGATCTTGACCAGGCTGGTGCGGTCGGTGCCGGTTGCGATGGTGGCGTCGAACGGATTGAACGCCACCGTATTGTCCGCGTAGCCGGACACGCGCTGCCAGAGTTGCCAGACCTCGATGGAGGCCGCAACTTCGTCGCGCGGTGACAGCCGGCTCATCCAGCCGGCGCGACCGTAGACCGCGTAGTTCGAGCTGTTCGTCGAACTCGTCACGCTCACCGGGCCGAGGCTGGTGTTGTAGCTCCGGGTGTAGCGCGCCTTCTCCCACGGCGTCAGGATCGTGCCGATGTCGAAGAACGGGCGCGACGAGCCCCAATCGGTGAAGTCATAGCGCAGCGCGAAAGCGCCGATCGGCGCGCTGGTGATGTTGTAGCCGCCCTCGCTGTATTGCGTGTAGGCGATGCCGGCGAGCAGCGACAGATTGTTGGTCAGTTCCTTGCGGCCGTGGATGCCGGCCGAGAACGAGCCGGCCGAGCCGAACGCGCTGATGCAGTCGCTGCAATTGACCTGCTCGTTGACGCCGAGCAGCACCGTGCCGAGCACCCGGTTGGTGATCATCTGGTTGAAGCGCTGGTTGGCGAGGCCGCCGATCGAATTGCCGCTGGAATCGGAGCCGGTCGGCGTCGGGCTTGGCGACGGATATGGGCTCGGCGACGGCGAGGGATATGGGCTCGGCGAAGGGGAGGGCGAGTACGTCGGCGACGGATTGGGGTGCGGCTCGCCGCACTCGGACTCGCAGGTGGTGCTCTGCGCCGCAGCCGGACGGGTGTCGAGCGTAAACAGTGCAAGCGCAGCGGCTGCGCTTAGCGCGCAGGCCAGGACAAGCCGTCTGAAGCCGAGCTTCGCCATCATCAGCGCCCGCACAGCATGCCATCGTCATGGACGGCGGGCGTGATGGTCGGTGAGGCGTCGGCATATTGGTTGACCGAGCACAGCCCGGCACTCGCGGTGCAGTTGGCGGCGAACGTCCAGGGCGGCGCGTTGGTCTTGGTGATGGAGACCTTGCCGCCGGTCGAGGTAATGACCGCGGTGTCGCCGGGCTGGGTGAGCTGCACGCATTGGAAGCTCAACGTGCAGACGCTGGCCGCGCCCTCCTGAAGCACGACGACGGAGCGGCCGCGCTGGGACAGGATGTCGAGCGTGGTGCCGCGCACACCGATGGTCGCAAGCGGCGTTGTGATCTTGTAGGCGGTCTTCTCCGAATGTCCGGTGACGAACCGGAACGCGCCGGTGGTCATGCGGATCGCGACGTCGCGATAGCTATGCTCGTCGTTGAAGACGGTACGGTCGAGCTTCAGCGTTGCGCTCGGGCCGAGCGACAGATTGGTGCTGTCGGCCATGACGAAGCGCGCCGCACTGGCGGCGCCGGTCTGCACAGTCTCGTCGCGCAGCATGCTGTCGCCGACACTGATCGGCGTCGTGGTCGCGGCCACGCGCACCACTTCGTTCTGGACGAGGACGGCTTCGCCGACGCGGGTCTGCGCCTGCGCGCAAGGCGCTGCGCAGAGTGCGGCCGACAGCAGTGTTGGTAAAAGCAGAAAACGTAAATTCATTTCGCAACCGATCGAGGTCCCTGATCGTACCGGATCGCGCACGCTTGTGTTGTGGTAGAATTATCACAAGCGGCGCGGGACGAGCGTTAGCTTAGTGACAGTTGCGGCAGAATGCGTTCAATGCAGACGCTGAGTTATTTTTTTATCCGGGGTGACGCAGATTTGCCACGTAAAATAACCCCACAGAAGCCGCTTGAATTGCCCGCAGTTCCAAAGCTGTCGCGGAGCGCAGTGATCGCTGTCGCGATTTTCCTAGCTGCGCATCTCGCGTTGCTGATCGGGCTGGCGACGCCGGACAAATTCGTGTTCGACGAGGTGCATTATGTGCCGGCTGCGCGGCAGATGCTCAGCCCCGTGACGTCGCAGCCGATGCTCAACCCGATGCATCCGCCGCTCGCGAAGGAGCTGATGGCGGTATCGATCGCGGCGTTCGGCGACAATGCGTTCGGCTGGCGCTATCCGGCGACATTGTTCGGCGCGCTCGCGATCGTCGCGATCTATCTCTGCGGTCTCGCGCTGTTCGCCGCACAGGAGCCTGCGATCGCGGCCGCGCTGATCGCAGTATTTAACCAGATGCTCTATGTGCAGGCGCGCATCGCGATGCTCGACATCTTTGCGCTTGGCTTCGGCCTGCTCGCGACCGCCGCCTTCATGCATGGCTTTCGGAGAGAGCGTCCGCATGCGTTGTTCGCGCTTGCGGGCGCGTTGTTCGGCCTCGCCGCGGCCTGCAAGTGGAGCGGGCTGTTTCCGCTCGGCGTCTGCATCGCCATTGTTGCGGTGGTCCGTCTGATGCAGAGCTGGAACACGCTGTTTGCCGATGCGAAGGCAAGCGACTGGTACCGGCCTGATCTTTGGCCCGACTTCAGGGTGCACCATGTCGCGCTCTGCTTCGCGCTGCTGCCGGCGCTGACGTATGTTGCGGCCTTCGTTCCGCTCGACGGGTTATCGCTGTCGGATCTGGTTGAGGCGCAGCGCCGGATCTTTGCCGACAACACCACGACTGCGATCGCTGGCCACACCTATATGAGCTCGTGGCCGTCCTGGCCGTTGCTCGCGCGCCCGGTGTGGTTCCTGTTCGACAAGACCGCGGAAGACAATGTTTCGGCAGTCGTCTTCCTCGGCAATCCGCTGGTGCTGTGGCCGGCGCTGCTCGCGCTCGTATTTGTGCTACGCGATTTCATCGTCGCGCGTCGCTGGGATGCGTTCCTGATCGCGGCGTTCTATTTCGGCCCCTGGCTCGCCTGGGCGCTGCTGCCGCGCACGCTCGGCTTCATCTATTATTATCTGCCGGCCGCGACCGCGGCATCGCTCACGCTGGTCTATGTGTTGCGCAGGGATGGCCTGCCGCGCTGGCTGCTGTGGGCCTATGTCGGCGTCGCGGCAGTCGGCTTTGCCGTCATGCTGCCGATCTCCGCGGCCTTCGTCGGCACCTCGATGCAGACCTTCAACCGGTTGATGCTGTTTCAGGGCTGGATCTGACAATCAAAACCGCCTGCCACTCTCGCGGCAGGCGGTTTGTCGATTGCTGCAACTACTTCTCAGATCACTTCGACGCGGTCTTGGTGTCCATGTTCACGACCTGGACGCGGCGGTTGACCGGGTCGGCGCCGTTGGCGGTGTCCTTCAGCTTGGTCTTGCCATAGCCGACGGTGACGAGGTCGGTGCCGTTGAGGCCGTAATTCTGCACCAAATACTTCTTGATGGTGTCGGCGCGTCGTTCCGAGAGCCCCTGATTGTACTCTTCGGTGCCGACCGCATCGGTGTGGCCGGCGACCACGAAGGTCGAGCCCTTCAGCGTCGGATCGGACAATGCCTTGCCGAGCGCCTGCACCGACGGCACCGAGGTCTTGGCGATGTCGGCCGAGTTGTAGTCGAACTGGATTTCCAGATCGATGTTCGGCTTGGTCGCGGCGAGCTCGGCGATCTGCTCACGCTCGCCCGTCGAGAGCGAACGGGTCTGCCGGTTGCGCACGGTGCTCAGGAAGCTCGATTCCTTGGCCTGCACCGTCGGATCGGTCTGCGGACCGACCGAGAGGCCGCGGGTCACCGGCTTCGGCTTCAGTGCATCCAGGATCTGGCTGGAAGAGACGTTATTGTCGCCGGCGAAAGCCAGGCCCGCCGTCATCGACAGCGCGGCCGTGAGCGCAATCGCCTTAAGTCCAAAAAACTTATTGAAATGGGTCATTGTCGTATCCTCGCTGTGACGCCTGATGGCGATTTGATGCTGCGAGCATAGGCTAGGTTCAAAAGCTCAGATGTGATGCTCGTCACGTTGGAAATTGTGCGTTTCCGGGCTCATCCTAGCGCATTTTCACGGTGTTTCGGGCGGCGCTTCGTATCCAAGGGAAAGAGATCGCGCCCAAGCGAACAGCAGTCGTCGCGCCCTGTTCGGCGCGGGTTCGAGCTGCGTCGCCCCTTGCGTGATATAGATCACATTCAGGCTCCGTGGAAGAGATCACAGTCAGGCCGTCGGTGGTTCTGGATCTGGGGAGAAAGACCATGCGTTTCCTGATCGCGGCAATATCCTTCGCGGCCCTCGTCTTCTCTGGCAACGCGGCGCTCGCAGACAAGCGCGTCGCCTTCGTGGTCGGCAATTCAGCCTACAAGAACGTTCCGCAGCTTCCGAACCCCGCGATCGACGCCAAGTCGATGGCGCGGGTGCTGCGCAATGTCGGCTTCGAGGTGGTCGAGGGTTCGAACCTCACCCGCGACGCCATGACGACGAAGCTGCTCGAATTCGGCAAGAAGAGCGAAGGCGCCGACGTGGCGCTGTTCTTCTATGCCGGCCACGGCATCGCGGTGAACGGCACCAACTATCTGCTGCCGATCGATGCCGACCTCAAATCCGAGATGGACGTCAAGCTGGGTGCTGCGATCAACGTCGATCTGACGCTGGAGCAGACCATGGCCGACGCCAAGGTGAAGCTGGTGTTCCTCGATGCGTGCCGGGACAATCCCTTCGCCGCAAAGATCCGCTCCGCCAAGGCGACGCGTTCCGTCAGCGTCGACAGCGGCCTTGCCGAGATGAAGTCCGGCGAAGGCACGCTGATCGCTTTCGCGACTGGCCCGGGCCAGACCGCGCTCGACGGCGAAGCCGGCACCAACAGCCCCTTCACCCGCGCGCTCATTGCCAACATCGCTTCCCCCGGTGTCGAGATCCAGCAGGCGATGACCAAGGTCCGCGCTCAGGTCAATGACGAGACCAACAAGGCGCAGCTGCCCTGGGGCCACACCAATCTGACCGGCACGGTCTATCTCAATCCGACCGCGACGCCCGCTGTCACCGCCGACGCCGCTCCGGCGTCGGTCGCCCAGGCCGGCGAGGTCGAGCTCGAGTTCTGGCGCTCGATCAAGGACACCAACAAGGTCGAGGAGCTCAATGCCTACCTCAGCAACTATCCGAACGGCACCTTCAAGTCGCTGGCACTCGCCCGCATCGCCGCGATCCAGGATGGCCCTTCGACCACGACGCGCAACCTGACCGGCGGCGTTGATCCCTCGACCTTCACGGAAACAGCCGACCAGATCTCCGAAGACCAGCTTGGGCTGGACAAGAACCTGCGCCGCGACGTGCAGCGCCGCCTCACCGGTCTCGGCTTCGACATCAAGGCAACCGGCAAGTTCGACGACGACACGCGCTCCGTGATCAAGCGCTGGCAGGCTGCGCGCGGCTATCCCACCACTGGCTATCTGAACAAGCTCCAGCACAAGGCGATGCAGTCCGAGATCGTCTCCACCCGGCTCGCCTCGGCTGACGATTCCGATGACGAACCCGCGCATCGCCGCTCCTCCAGCGGTGGCAGCCGTCGCGCTCATGGTGGTGGCGGTGGCGGCGCGGGCGGCGCCGGCGCTCTCTTCGGTCACGTGCTCGGCGGCCTGTTCCACCGCTGATTTGACGAGCCACGTTGCGCGAAGCGGCCCGAGACCGGGCCGCTTTTGCGTTGGAAACCGATGTACATTGATCGTCGCAAAGCGGTCGTCGCATGGCCTGCCTGCGAACAAGAAATCGGCCAGATGCGCGCCTAGCAAAAATCCGTCATCCGACACCGCAGACGAGGGGAGCCGAGTTCCATCCAGTGCCGAGGCCAAGTGACTATCAGTTTTATCGCAATGGCCCGCCGGATCGGACCGTGTTCCTGAACTCCATGCCCATCTATATTGGCGCGGCGATGATTGCGGTGGCGATCCTGCTCTCGACGCTGATCACGGGGTTGACCTCCCGCTATGTCGGCCTCGATGGTCCGACCGACGAGAACATGTGGCTGGTCGACCGCCTCACCGGCAGCGTCTATCGCTGCCAGTCCGAGGGGCGCGGTAAGGCCTCCTGCGAGCCGGACATCGCGACCGGCAGCCTCAGTAACCGGTCCAAAGCGCCGAAGGACGGCCGCTGAGGCGTCTCGCTTCGCATCGCAGCAAGAAAATTTTCTTCTCCGCGAAACATTGTCGGCAGAGAATACGTAATTGCGAAGGCCGGCATGACGCCGGTTTCGTTTTACGGAGGAGACTTTTCGATGAAGACCTTGCTCACCGCCGCAGCCTTTGTCGCGTTCGCTTTTTCTGTTTCACCCGCATCCGCCGCCATGATGGCGTGCACCAGCGATAATCTGATGAAATCGACGGCCACGATGACCGGCCCTGCCGACACGGCCGGCAAGACGGCCGCGAACAAGGAAATGGCCATGGCCAACGCCGACATGAGCATGGGCAAGATGAAGAGCGGCTGCATGCACTATATGAAGGCGCAGAAGGCCATGATGATGAAATAGGCCTCGGCCGTATCATTCGGCCGCGCTGTCAGCAGATGGCAGCGCGGCTTTTTCTTGGGCTCGCCGCTCTGCCCTGTTCTTTCTCTTGTTGTTTCTCTTGTTGTTTCTCTTGTTCTTTCTCTTGGCGCGAATCCCGCTACATTGCTCCTCGCAATGTCCCGCGCGCCAAAACCCCTTCCAATCTCCACGACACTGGCCCGGCAGGTCTGGCTGCGTGCCCAGCGCCTGGACACGCGCGCGCCATTCGGCGAGGGCGCGGCAGCCGTGGCGGAGGCGATCGCCCATCTCGGCTATGTGCAGATCGACACCATCAACGTGATCGAGCGCTGCCATCATCACATCCTGTTCAGCCGCATCCCGTCCTATCGCCGCGCCGACCTGCGTCAGGCCCAGAGCGTCGACAGGAGCGTGTTCGAATACTGGACGCATGCACTGTCCTACGTGCCGTCGAGCGACTTTCGCTTCTTCCTGCCGGCGATGCGCGAACACCGCCGCGAGGGACACAGATGGTATGCGTCGGTAAAGCCGGCCGACACCCGCAAGGTGATGCGGTTGCTTCGCGCCGGACCGCTGACGATCCGCGACATCGAGGATGACGTGCTCACCGAGAAGGAGCATCTCTGGCAGAGCCGAAAACCCTCGAAGCGCGCGTTGCAGCTCGCCTTCTATACCGGCCTCGCGACCGTCAGCGAACGCCAAGGCATGCTCAAGACCTATGAGCTGATGACGCGGCATTTCGGCTGGGACAAGTTGCCGAAGCCCGCATCAGTGAAGGAGATCACGGCCTATCTGCTCGACCGCGCGCTGCGCTCACAGGGCATCGTCAGCCTGGATTCGATCTGCCATCTCGATGCGCCAAGCAAGAAGGCGGTCGCAGCCCTGATCGCCTGGCGCGTTCGCCGCGGCGAACTCGTCCCGGTCGCCCTCGACGGCGCCGGCAAGCAGGAGCATTGGGCGCAGCCGGCCGCGCTGTTGCCGGGCGAAGTCTCGCCGGATCTCGTCCATATCCTCTCGCCGTTCGACCCTCTGATCATCCAGCGCAAGCGCACCAATCTCATCTTCGGCTACAACCATCTGTTCGAGGCTTACGTGCCGAAGGCCAAGCGCAAGCTCGGCTATTTCGCGCTCCCCGTGCTGGTTGGCGACGAGATCGTCGCCGCGCTCGATCTCAAGACCGACCGGCAGGCCAAGAAGCTCCTGATGCAGAAATGGACCTGGCTCGGCACCGGCAAGAAGACGGCGGGGCGCAAGGAGCTCAAGCAGAAGATCGAGGACGAGCTCGATCGCTTCGAGCGGTTTCAATTGGCGGAATGAGCGTCATCGCAGCCCTGTCTACGGCCCTTCTTTGAACTCGCGCGAGCCTCGTGGCTCGCCTCCAGGACCGGACAGCACACGAGCATATCTGTCCAGCACATCGTCGGCCGAATAGCCCGAACGTCGTGCAAATTCCGCCCGTAAGCCCAGCCGCGCGGAGACTTTCAATCGCTCCGCCGTCGCGGCCGTCATCACGGGATCGAAGCCCAATTCCCGCAGGCCCGCCGCGACGCCGTCCATTTCCACGGCGCGGCGCTCGGCATGCAGCACGTTGGAGCGGACGCACATGTCGAGGAATTTGCTGAACGTGGTGGCATCCATCGACGCGCAAAGCCCGCGCATGGTTTCATGGCGCACACCGGCGAGCGTTGCGGCGGTCAGAGCTTCGACCAGCAGCGCCTCCATGCCTTTCGTCACCACACTCCGCAGCATCTTCACGGCCGCTGCTGTTCCGGCTTCCGGACCGGCCACCTCGATGCGGAAGCCGAGTGGCCCGAAAATCTCTGCGAAGCGCTCGGCGCCGCTGCCGGAGGTGTAGAGTGGGACCGCGGCGCCATAAAGGTCGACCGAACCCATCAGGTTCGCGTCCGCGAACACGCCGCCGCGCGCCTCCACCGCTTCGGCGACACGCTTTTTCGTGCGCGGAGTTGCCGCGTTGATGTCCACCACGAGGCAGCCGGGGCGCACAATCCTGGATATGGCCTCGCCTGTCTCCGCTGCGACGGCAACGACGACGGCGGAAAAGATCACGTCCGCCTCCGACAGATCGTCAAGCCGCTCGACCAGCGTGACGCCACAACCGGCCGCCAGCGCGCGAAAGGCCTGAGAATAGGGTGGTGCGTTGGTCTTGCCCTGACAGAACGCGGCGATCGGCGCGCCGGTCTGAGGCGAGAGATGCTTTGCGAAGCATTGCGCAGCCTCGCCAAATCCAACAAAGCCGATCTTGGGTTGCGGCATGGCTGACATTTCTCTGGACCCGTCCAATGGAGAGGATGAGGTCACCTGGCGTGGCTTTTCACCACCGCGGCCATTGTGCCGAGTTCTGCGTGGGAGTCAATGAACCGGTTCATCAAAGATTCGATCGCACGAAAACAGATTTTAAGCCGAGTAGTTGGTTTTTTGCATTTGTCGCCGCAGAAGCTTGCCCGAATTCATGAACCGGTTCATAACATGGCATGCCATTACAGACGCGCCGATCACAAACCGTAAAAGTCAGGGACGTGGCCCGAGAGGCGGGCGTCGCGGTCGGCACGGTATCCCGCGTGCTCAATGATCATCCCACAGTGACCAGAGAGCTGCGCGAGCGCGTCGAAAAGGCCGTGGCTGACCTCGGCTATGAGCTTGATGTCACTGCACAGAGCATGCGTGCGGGACGATCGCGGCTCGTGGCCTGCGCCATTCGTGATTTCGACATCCCCCGCTTCGCGATATTCATCAAGGAGGCCGAGGCGGTCCTGCGCGAGGCCGGATACACCCTGCTGCTGGCGAGCACGACCAACCGCCCCGATGTCGAGATCGCCTTGCTGCGGGCCTTCCGCAAGCGCCGGGTCGATGGCGTGATGATGACGCTGAGTGACGAGCAGCACCGCGACGTGCGCCAGGCGCTGTCGGAGGGTTCGATGCCGGTCCTGCTCATCGACAGAGGCAGCATCGAGGCGCTCGACCGCGTCACGGCCGATCATCGCCGGGGGGCAGGTCTTGCGACGAGCCATCTGCTTGGTCTCGGGCATCGGCGGATCGGGATGCTCGTCGGCGATATCAAGGCGTTTCCGTCGCGAAGCCGCCTGGAAGGATTTCGTGAGGCGAATGTGGCGGCAGGCATCACGCCGGATCCGAGACTGTTGCGAGACAATGTGCTCTCGAGCGAAGACGCCTACCGGGCGGCGGCATCGCTCATGGGCATTGAGAATCCCCCCACGGCGCTCTTCGTCGCGGCGATGGACATGCTAGGCGGCTGCTTGAGAGCGCTGCGGACGATGAACATCGCCGTAGGCGACGGGATTTCGGTGGTGGCCGGCAGCGACTCGGACCTCGCCGAATTGCACACGCCGCCGATCACGGCGATCGCGTGGGATCTGGCGGCGATGGGCCGCCACGCCGCGACCATGCTGCTGGAGCGAATGCGCGGCGACGAGATCGAGCGCGGCCGTGGACTCACCGTGCCGACGGAGCTGATCATTCGCGCGTCGAGCCGGCCTGTTGCGAATTGAGCGTGCTGCGTCGAGGCAGGATCCGGTCTTGGGCGAAGCTCGCGACACGGCCGTCGAGCCAGACGCCGGCCACGATACCGATGAGGTAGGCGACCAAATTCCACAGGGAGAAGATTCGCCCCAACAGCAGCGCGCCTGCGGTGGTCAGCCGGAACGCATCGAGCCAGGGCGCATGCACTAGTCGAGAGAATTCGACCACGACCGCGATCACCATGGCGATGATCGCGATCTGCGTCCGCGTCAGCCGCGGCAGCAAAACCCCGACCAGCAGGAACACCATCGTCGCCCACAACAGCGAGCCGCCATACTTCACGACGAAGGCCGGAAGCCCGAGGGGAAAACCGTACCAGCGCAGGGACAGTCCGCAGGCGATCACGACCAGCGCGAGGGCGGCGCGGATCAGCGATCTCTGTCGCTGCGCAATGGGTTTGACCGGTTGCGTCCCGTGCATTGCTTGCTCCATTGACTCTTTGCCCGCGATGCTGAAAACCGCATTTTAGCCCATAAAAGCAACAACCCCGGGGGGAAGCCATGAGCCAGACCACGACCTATGCCGGTTCTGCCGGCGCAGCCAAGAGTGAAATCGAGACTTCAACCATCCGCGCCATCTCCTGGCGCCTGATTCCGTTCCTGGTGCTGGCCTACTTCTTCTCCTATCTCGACCGCGTCAATCTCGGCTTCGCCGCGCTGACCATGAATGCCGAGCTGAAGTTCACGCCGCTGATCTTTTCCTGGGGCGCCGGCATCTTCTTCATCGGCTATTTCATCTTCGAGGTGCCGAGCAACCTCGCGCTGGAAAAGTTCGGCGCGAGCCGCTGGATCGCCCGCATCATGGTGACCTGGGGCATCATCTCGGCGCTGATGGCGCTGACGAGCGGCGTCACCAGCTTCTACGTCCTCCGCTTCCTGCTCGGCGTGGCCGAGGCCGGCTTCTTCCCGGGCATCATCCTCTATCTCACCTATTGGTACCCGGCCGAATATCGCGGTCGATTCCTCGCCGCCTTCGCCATCGCGGTCCCGGTCTCGACTGTGATCGGCGCGCCGATCTCGGGCCTGTTGCTCGGGCTCGACGGCGCGATGGGGCTGAAGGGCTGGCAGTGGCTGTTCATCATCGAGGGCATCCCCTCGGTGCTGCTTGGCATCGTCACCTGGTTCTACCTCACCGACAGGCCGGAGAAGGCCGACTGGTTGTCGGCCGAGCAGAAGGCCTGGCTCAAGGCCAAACTCGATTCCGAGATTGCCGCCAAGCAGGCGGTGAAGCATTTGTCGCTCGGCGAGGCGCTGTCCTCGCCCAAGGTGATCATGCTGAGCCTGGTCTATTTCGGCTTCGTCGGCGCGCTCTACGGCATGCAGTTCTGGCTGCCGCAGATCGTCAAGGCGTTCGGCCTCACCAACGCCCAGACCGGCTTCGTCACCGCGATCCCGTATCTGTTCGGTACCATCGCCATGATCCTGTGGGCACGGCATTCGGATGCGACGCGCGAGCGCGTGATGCATGTCGGCGCGCCGCTGCTGCTCACGGCCATTGCGCTTGCCGCCTCCAGCTACCTCACCGATCCCACCATGACGATGGTGGTGCTGACGGTCGCTGCGATCGGCGTGTTCTGCTGCTTCGGCGTGTTCTGGACCTTGCCGACCGCCTGGCTCTCGGGCACGGCTGCGGCCGGCGCTATCGCCCTGATCAACTCGGTCGGCAACCTCGCCGGTTTCGGCGGGCCGTATCTGATCGGCTGGGTCAAGGAAGCGACGGGACAGACCTCGACCGGCCTCTTGGTGCTCGCGGTGCTGCCTCTGCTCGCCGGCATCCTCGTCTTCATCGGCGGCCACGAGAGCAAGCACGAGTTCGCCGAACAGGGGCGGTGAGGGGCAACCAGCCTCATAATTTGCGAGCTGGCGAACAGGAGGCTGGTCAATGAGCCTTTCGAACACCCCGGACCTGGACGATCCCGACCAGGTGCCGCGCCCGGTCGTCGGACTGACGATCGAGCTCGCATCGATCCGTGAAACCGAGCCTCACTGCCACCGAAAGGCGCAGTTGCTCTATGTGGTCAGCGGCGTCATCACCGTGGAAGCCGCTGGTGGCATCTGGACCGTGCCACCCCATTGCGCCATCTGGATTCCGAGCGGCGTCGCCCACGTGGCCCGCTCGGCCGGTCCGATTTCTGTCGGCAGCCTCTATGTCGATCCCGCGACGGCGAACTCGCTCCGCGGCGGCTGTGGGATCCTGTTCGTCCAGCCACTGCTTCGCGAGCTGCTGCTGCGGTTCATTGCGGGGCCATCGCTCTATCCGGAAGGTGATACGCGCGAAGCGCGGCTGGTCGCCGTATTGCTGGACGAGCTCCAGGCGGCTCCGCTCGAACCCTTGCATTTGCCGATGCCGACCGATCGACGCCTGCGGCGGCTTGTCGAGACATTGATCGATGATCCATCGCTGCGTTTCACGATCGAGGAATGGGGCGCGCGCGTTGGCGCGAGCAACCGCACACTGTCACGGCTGTTTCAACGCGAGACGGGTATGTCGTTCATGCGGTGGCGACAGCAGTTGCACATTGGATTGGCACTCCAGCGTCTAGCCTCTGGAAGCTCCGTTACGAATATCGCGTTCGACCTTGGCTATGAAAGCCCAAGCGCTTTTATCGCCATGTTTAGACGGATGCTTGGGACGACACCGGCTCGGTATTTCACCGAAGCTGCGATGGGCGACCTCGAACGGGAGATTCGGAAGCCGCCCGGCCGTGCCGCCGACGACACTCCGCGTGTCGATATCCGTCCCAACGCGGAGGTCGTCGATTTCGGGGCGGTTGCCCAGCGGCACACCAAGCAGAAATCGTGAAGGCAGGCCCGGCGTCATGCGGCCACACGTTGGAAATCCGCATTTTGGGCCGTCTGGAGCTACTTGATGGCCTGATCTGATGCGCGCTCCAGCGGGTGCGTGATCGATAGGATCAGGCCATTGGGAGCGCCTTCACGCGAGAGGCGCTGCACCGCTTTGCAGGAGCCTGCCATGCCGATCGACAGAAGCCAATTTCCGCTGGTTTTTCTCCGCGATACCGACGGTCCCGAAGGGAACGCAGAAGCCGAGCTCGCAGCGCTTCTTGCGGAAGGCGGTACATTCGTTTTGATCGCGCAGCATGACGGCGATGACGATGCGAACGATTCACAGGACGCGAGGAAGTCGCGCGCGTTGTTTCTGAAGCGGAACAAGCAGCGCCTTCGAGAGCTCTGCGCCGCGGCGATCGTGATCGAAGGCCTGGAGGCAACGCCAATGCCGCTCAGATTGGCGGCCCAAGGCTTTGGCAAGGCGTTCGGCGTGCCTTTCCACTTCGTTCGCGATGAGACAGAGGCCACGGCGTTGGGAAAAGACGTGCTGGCAAGGCGAGGCGCCGCGCAATGAAGTTGGCCGGATCGGCGCATTGTCTGGCCCATGCCAGTTACCGATCAGGCAAAGACCTCCGCTAACTCTGGTCAGAGCTGCCGAGCAGGGTCGTCAAAAACGACGCTCGTTCGGGGCCACCGCCACCATTTTGAGGATGATCGACTATGGCCGAAAAGATCTGGTTCGTTACGGGTGCTTCGCGCGGACTGGGGCGCGCCTGGATAGAAGCCGCGCTTGCGCGCGGAGACAAGGTCGCAGCCTGCGTCCGAAACAGGGGAACGCTCGCGGATCTCCTTGAGACCTATGGCTCTGCGCTGTTGCCGATCGAGCTCGACGTGCGCAGCGAGGATGACGCCAGGGAAGCCGTACGCGTTGCGGCGGCGACATTCGGACGCCTCGATGTGGTCGTCAGCAACGCCGGCTATGCCGTGTTCGGGACCATCGAAGAAACCGACCAGGAGAATGCACGCGCGCAGTTCGACACGAACTTCTTCGGCACGCTGTGGGTCGTTCAGGCCGCGCTACCTTTTCTGCGCCAGCAAGGCCGCGGACATATCCTGATCACGTCCAGCATCGCAGGCATCATCACCTTTCCGACCGCGGGCATCTACAATGCCTCCAAATGGGCGGTGGAGGGTCTCGGAGAAACACTGGCCTCGGAGGTCTCTGATTTCGGCATCAGGGTCACGCTGATCGAGCCCGGCGGCTACGACACCGATTGGCGTGGAAGTTCTTCCGTCAGCCTCAAGCCGATGCCGGAATATGGAGAGCTTCGTAATCGGCTCAAGGCAGCGTCGGTGTCGCGCAAGCTCGGCAGTCCCGCGGCGACGGCCGAGGCCATTCTGAGCATCGTCGACGCGCCGTCGCCTCCGCTCCGGCTCTTCCTCGGTGAGCTGCCTCTCGGCGTCGCACGAAAGCAATATGCCGAGCGGCTCGCCACGTGGGAGGCTTGGGCCGACGTCTCGAGGCGCGCACAGGGCTGAGGCGCAAAGTGCGCAGTCTCTGGGAACGTCGCCCTGGCGAAAGCCAGGGCCCAGACCCCGCGGCTTCTCTTGGGGCACGCGGGGAGACGTTCTCTTTTAACAATCGACCTCAGGGGTAATGGGCCCTAGCCGCCGCCAGGGCGACGGGGAGGGTTACCACTCCTTAACGATCACGCTTTCCTGATGATTGACGAATATTGACTTTCATCAGTGATTAGTCGACATTCGTCTCATTGCAGACGCAGGAGTGTCCTCCGATGTTCGTTCGGTCAGTTTTATCGAGCTATTCCAGGCTCTTGGCGGGTGTGTCGCTGGCCCTGATGGCGGCTGCGCTGGCCGGATGCAATGACACGGTGGCGCAGAAGGCCGAGCCGCCGCGGCCGGTTCTGGTCGCGACCGCCCATTATGATGCCGAGACGCCCGAGCGCAGCTTCGTCGGCACTGTTCGCCCGCGGATCGAGAGCGATCTCGGTTTTCGCGTCGCCGGCAAGGTCGCAAAGCGCTTGGTCGAAGTTGGCCAGACTGTCGAAATCGGCCAGCCGCTCGCCATCCTCGACGAGATCGATCTGAAGCTCCAGGCCGAGCAGGCCGTCGCTGAGCAGACCGCTGCGACCGGCGTGCTGGCCCAGGCCGCCGCCGCTGAGCAGCGCGCCAAGGATCTGAAGGCCAAGGGCTGGACCACCGATGCGGCGATGGATTCGAGCCGCGCCGCTGCCGATGAGGCCCGTGCGCGCCTGAACCGGGCCGAGCGCTCGGTCGAGCTGACGAAGAATTCCCTTTCCTACGCGACGCTCAACGCCGACGCCCGTGGCGTCGTCACCGCAACGCTGATCGAGCCCGGCCAGGTGGTTGCCGCAGGCCAGACCTCGATCCGCGTCGCCCGCTTTGCCGAAAAGGAAGCGGTCGTCGCGATCCCTGAGACGCTGGTCGGACGTGCCAAATCGGGCGCCGCCAGCGTCACTCTTTGGTCGGAGCCGGGCAAGAAATATACGGCGAAGCTGCGCGAGATCGCGCCGACCGCGGATTCCGCTACGCGCACCTATCTCGCAAAATTCTCGCTGCCCGAGGCCGACGACAAGGTTTCGCTCGGCATGACGGCGACGCTGACGTTGTCGGACGCGGCCACCGAGCGCGTCGCGCGGCTGCCGCTGTCGGCGCTGTTCAATGAGGGCGGCAAGCCGTCCTTTTACGTCGTCGACGACAACGGCGCGGTCACGCTGAAGCCGGTCGCTGTGAAGTCCTACGAGAGCAACGACGTCGTCATCACCAGCGGTGTGGACGAGGGCGCCAAGATCGTCGCCCTCGGTGTGCAGAAGCTCGATCCGAGCCAGAAGGTCCGGATCGTGTCGTCACTGTCGTTCTAAGACTTTTTTACGAGTTACGTCGTGTGAGGTGAGTTTCGGCCGTCGCGCAAATGCGAAGGCTGAAGCGGCGAAGCGATCCAGAACCTGCCCAGCCCCCTGGATTGCTTCGCTGCCTCGCGACGACGGTTCGAACAGAGTGGCTGTCGTTTTTGGCAATTGGATCGTCTTTTCGGAGAGAGCGATGAAGCGCTTCAACCTTTCGGCCTGGGCCGTCAGCCATCCGACGCTGGTTCTGTTCCTGATGCTTGTGCTCGGCGTCGCCGGCTTCTTCTCCTATCAGAAGCTCGGACGTGCCGAGGATCCGTTCTTCACGGTGAAGGTGGTCAACGTCTCCGTGCTCTGGCCAGGCGCGACCGCCCAGGAGATGCAGGCGCAGGTCGCCGATCCCATCGAAAAGAAGATCCAGGAGCTGCCTTACTTCGAGAAGGTGCAGACCTATTCCAAGCCCGGCTTCACTGCGCTCCAAGTGACCTTCCGCGATTCCACGCCGCCGAAGGACGTGCCGTATCTCTTCTATCTCCTGCGCAAGAAGCTGGTCGACGTGCAGGGCCAACTGCCCGCAGGGATTCTGGGGCCGGTCGTCAATGACGAGTTCTCCGACGTCGATTCGATCCTCTACATGATGACCGGCGACGGCGCCGATTACGCCCAGCTCAAGAAGGTCGCCGAAGGCTTCCGCCAGCGCCTGCTCAAGGTGCCGGGCGTGACCAAGGTTGACATGTATGGCAACCAGGACGAGCGCATCTTCGTCGAGTTCAGCCACGCCAAGCTCGCCACCCTCGGCATCACGCCGCAGGCGCTGTTCGATTCACTCGCCAAGCAGAATAATGTGACGCCGGCTGGCACGGTCGAGACCTCGTCGCAGCGCGTGCCACTGCGCGTCACCGGCGCGCTCGATGGCGCCAAGGCCGTGGCCGAGACCCCGGTCGAGAGCGACGGTCGCGTGTTCCGCCTGGGCGATATCGCCACCGTCACCCACGGCTATGTCGATCCGCCAAGCTTCATCGTGCGCCAGGAAGGCAAGTCTGCGATCGGCATCGGCGTCGTCACCGCCAAGGGCGCCAACATCCTCGAGCTCGGCAAGGAGGTCGAGAAGGCGACCGCTGAATTCATGAAGGCGGTGCCGCAGGGTGTCGACGTTCGGCTCATCGCCGACCAGCCCAAGGTGGTCGAGCACGCCGTCAGCGAATTCGTGCACTCCTTCATGGAGGCGCTGGTGATCGTGTTGTTCGTGTCGTTCCTCGCGCTCGGCTGGCGCACCGGCATCGTGGTCGCGCTCTCGGTGCCGCTGGTGCTCGGCATCGTCTTCATCGTCATGAACACGATGTCGCTCGACCTGCACCGTATCACGCTCGGCGCGCTGATCATCGCGCTCGGCCTGCTCGTCGACGACGCCATCATCGCGGTCGAGATGATGGTCGTGAAGATGGAGCAGGGCTGGGACCGCATGCGCGCGGCGTCCTTTGCCTGGGAATCAACTGCGTTTCCGATGCTCACGGGAACGCTGGTCACGGCCGCTGGCTTCCTCCCCATCGGCTTTGCCAATTCCGCGGTCGGTGAATATGCCGGCAGCATCTTCTGGATCGTGGCGATCGCGCTGGTCGCCTCCTGGTTCGTGGCGGTGATCTTTACGCCCTATATCGGCGTCATGCTGCTGCCCAACATCAAGGTGCACCACAATCACGATCCGCACGCGGTCTACGAGACCCGCATGTACCGCGGCCTGCGCGCCATCGTGCAGTGGTGCGTCAACCATCGCATCACGGTGGTGGTCGCGACCGTCGGCGTCTTCGTTGCTTCGATCGTCGGCTTTGGCCATGTCCAGCAGCAGTTCTTCCCGCTCTCCGAGCGGCCCGAGCTGTTCCTCCAGCTCCGCCTGCCCGAGGGCACTGCCTTCAATGTCACTGAGAAGGCGGTGAAGAAGGCCGAGACGCTGCTGAAGGACGACCAGGACATCGACACCTATACCGCCTATGTCGGCCAGGGCTCGCCGCGCTTCTGGCTCGGCCTCAATCCGCAGCTTCCGAACGAGGCCTTCGCCGAGATCGTCATCGTCGCCAAGGGCGTCGAGGCGCGTGAGCGCGTCAAGGCCAAGATCGAGGGTGCGGTTGCCGACGGCATGCTGACCGAGGCGCGCGTGCGCGTCGACCGCTTCAACTTCGGTCCGCCGGTCGGCTTCCCCGTCCAGTTCCGCGTGATCGGCCCCGACGCCAACAAGGTGCGCGAGATCGCCTATCAGGTCCGCGACGTCATGCGTGAGAACAAGAACGTCAAGGACGTCCAGCTCGACTGGAACGAGCAGTCGCCTTACCTCAAGCTCGTCGTCGACCAGGATCGCGCCCGCGCCATGGGCCTGACCCCGCAGGACGTGTCGCAGGCGCTGTCGCTGCTGATCTCGGGCACGCAGGTCACGACCGTGCGCGACGGCATCGAGAAGGTCGGCGTGGTGGCCCGTGCGGTCGGCTCCGAGCGCCTCGATCTCGGCGGCGTCGGCGATCTCACCATCACCTCGAAGAACGGCGTCGCCGTACCGCTCCAGCAGATCGCCAGAATCGAATATGCCCATGAGGAGCCGATCCTGTGGCGGCGCAACCGCGACATGGCGATCACCGTGCGCTCCGACGTCGTCGACGGCGTGCAGGCGCCCGACGTCACCGGCCAGATCGCGCCGAAGCTGAAGGCGATTCAGGATAATCTCGAGCCGGCCTATCGCATCGAGCCGGGCGGGGCGTTCGAGGAATCCGCCAAGGGCAATGCCTCGATCTTCATCCTCTTCCCGCTGATGGTCATGGTGATGCTGACGCTGTTGATGATCCAGCTTCAGAGCTTCTCGCGCCTGATCCTGGTGTTCTTGACCGCACCGCTCGGCATCGTCGGCGCCTCGCTCGGGCTCAACGTCGCCAACGCGCCGTTCGGCTTCGTGGCGCTGCTCGGCCTGATCGCGCTCGCCGGCATGATCATGCGCAACGCGGTCATCCTGGTCGATCAGATCGAGACCGACGTCTCCCACGGCTTGACCCGCCGTGAGGCGATCGTGGAGGCAACCGTCCGCCGCGCCCGTCCGGTGGTGCTGACGGCGCTCGCCGCCATCCTCGCCATGATCCCGCTGTCTCGCTCCGCCTTCTGGGGCCCGATGGCGATCACCATCATGGGCGGCTTGTTCGTCGCGACCTTCCTCACGCTGCTGTACCTGCCGGGCCTCTACGCCCTGTGGTTCCGCAAGAGCCTGGATGAGGCGGGGACCCCCGAGCAGCCTGCCGCGCCGCAGCATGGGAGCGATGACCAGGACGCAATTCCGCTTGCTGAAGCGGCTGAATAAATGAGAAGACTGCTGGCTAACGAGTCCTGATTGATGGCCCTGATTTCGGAACATATCGAAGGCGACACCCGGGAGCGTATCCTCGAGGTGGCCGAGCGGCTGTTCCGCCAGATCGGCTACCTGAAGACCACGGTCGGCGACATTGCCAAAGAGCTCCGGATGAGCCCCGCCAATGTCTATCGCTTCTTCGAATCGAAGAAGGCGATCCATCAGGCAGTGGCCCGTTCGCTGATGGGCGAGGTCGAGCTCGAGGCGCAGCGGATCGTGGCCAGGCCCGGTCCGGTGCTGGAGCGCTTCCGGGAGCTGCTCACCACCATCCATCGCATGAACACCGAGCGTTATGTCGGCGACAACAAGCTGCACGAGATGGTCGAGATCGCGATGCAGGAGGACTGGGAGGTCTGCGTCACCCATATGGAGCTGATCACCACGGTGATAGGCCAGATGATCGCGCAAGGTGCCGCCTCCGGCGAGTTCGAGGCGCCGGACCTGCAACTGGCCTCGATGTGCGCCTGCACCGCGATGATGCGCTTCTTCCACCCCCAGATGATCGCCCAGTGCGCCACCAAGCCGGGCCCCTCGATCGACCAGATGATCGATTTCGTCATTGCGGGCCTGTCGCCGCGTCACTGACGGGCGCTCAAGATTTCTCCTATAAGCAAAGCCGACGTAGCCCGGATGGAGCGAAGCGCAATCCGGGATAGTTGAGCATTGCGCTGGCGGACCCGGATTATGCTTCGCTCCATCCGGGCTACCAGGATCAGGGAAGACCTCGCGTGACCGACAAAGACCTTTATTTCTACGAACCCTCCAAGGGCCACGGCCTCAAGCACGATCCTTTCAACGCCATCATTGCACCGCGGCCGATCGGCTGGATCTCCTCGCGCGACACCAAGGGCCACGTCAATCTCGCGCCCTACAGCTTCTTCAACGCCTTCGCTTACGTGCCGCCGATCATCGGCTTCTCCTCCACCAACTGGAAGGACACGGTCGAGAACATCCAGCAGACCGGCGAGTTCGTCTGGAATCTCGCCACCATGGACCTGGCCAAGCACATGAACGCGACCGCCGCGCATGTCGCCCCTGAGGTCGACGAGTTCGAGGTTGCCGGCCTCACCGCCGTGCCCGGCAAGCTCGTCAACGTGCCGCGCGTGGCTGAGAGCCCCGTCGCCTTCGAGTGCAAGGTGTCCGACATCGTCCGCCTCAAGGGCGCCGACGGTAAGCAGGCTGATGCCTGGCTGACGCTGGGCGAGGTCGTCGCCGTCCACATCGACAAGGCCATGATCAAGGACGGCGTCTACCAGACCGCCGCCGCCCGCCCGATCGTCCGTGCCGGCCGTCGCGGCGACTATTTTGAGATCAAGCCGGAAAACATGTTCGAGATGGTTCGGCCGGATTAGGCCCAAGTCTGTCCACATCCTGTAGCCCGGATGGAGCGAAGCGAAATCCGGGATTCTCACCCCCGGATAGACTTTCCCGGATTGCGCTACGCTCCATCCGGGCTACCGCTCCTCGCTCTGTCCATCCCCTCCCGGAACCGCCACCACGCCCTGGCCGTTATGGTCCCTGGGCGGCCGCCCGGCCGCGTCAATTTCGCTTTTTTTGCTCGCGAAGTGTTCACTTCCGCCCGCGACTTTCCGCTAAAATGCCTGACAACCGCGCCGTTGCATGAGGTCCGCCATGAGCTTCCGCCGCGACACCATCACAAAGCCGATCTTCTCCTGGGCGCGCGGCGTGCTGCCGGCGATGTCCGACACCGAGCGCGAGGCGCTGGAGGCCGGTGACGTCTGGTGGGACGGCGATCTCTTCACCGGCAACCCTGACTGGGCGAAGCTGCTGAAGATTCCGCAGGCGGTGCTGACCGATGAGGAGCGGGCTTTCCTCAACGGTCCCGTCGACGAGCTCTGCGCCATGCTCGACGAGTGGAAGATCTTTTGGGAATGGCGCGATCTTCCTCAGGAGGTATGGACCTTCATCAAGCGCGAAAAATTCTTCGGCATGATCATTCCGAAGGAGTTTGGTGGCCTCGGCTTCTCGCCCTACGCGCATTCCGAAGTGGTGCGCAAGATCTCGACCCGCTCGATCGCGGCTGCCGTCACGGTGATGGTGCCGAACTCGCTCGGACCCGGCGAGCTGCTGATGCGCTTCGGCACCAAGGAGCAGCAGGAGCGCTGGCTGCCACGGCTGGCCGACGGCCGCGACATTCCGTGCTTTGGCCTCACCAGCCCGGAAGCCGGCTCGGATGCCGCCTCGATGATCGACACCGGCATCATCTGCAAGGGTATCTTCGAGGGCCAGGAGGTCGTCGGCCTCAGGCTCAACTGGCACAAGCGCTACATCACGCTTGGGCCCGTCGCAACGCTGCTTGGGCTGGCCTTCAAGGCCTATGATCCCGATCATCTCGTCGGCGACGTGGACGAGCTCGGCATCAGCGTGGCGCTGATCCCGACCAATCTTCCAGGCGTCAAGATCGGCCACCGCCATCTGCCCTCGATGCAGGTGTTTCAGAACGGTCCTAACTGGGGCCACGACGTCTTCATTCCGCTCGACTACGTCATCGGCGGTGAGGCACGGCTCGGGCAGGGCTGGAAGATGCTGATGACGGCGCTTGCCGCCGGCCGCGGCATTTCGCTGCCGTCACTCTCGGCCGCCGGTGCCGCCTATGCCGCGCGCACCACGGGCGCCTATGCCCGCATCCGCGAGCAGTTCGGCATCTCCATCTCCAAATTTGAAGGCGTCGAGGAGCCGCTCGCCCGCATCGTCGCGACCGCCTACCAGCTCGATGCGGCGCGGCGGCTAACCTGCGCGGCGCTGAATGCCGGCGTGCATCCCGCCGTCATCTCCGGCATCATGAAGCTGCACGCGACCGAGCGGATGCGGATCGCGATCGACGACGCCATGGACATCCATGGCGGCAAGGCCGTGATCGACGGTCCGCAAAACTATCTCGGCAATCTGCACCGCGCCGTGCCGGTCGGCATCACCGTGGAGGGCGCCAACATCCTGACCCGTAACCTCATCGTGTTCGGGCAGGGTGCTATCCGCGCGCATCCCTATCTGCTCGACGAGATGAACGCGCTTGCCGACACCGACCGCGAGCGCGGGCTGACCGCGTTCGACAAGGCATTCTGGAAGCATGTCGGCCACAGCTTCGAGACGCTATTGCGCGCCTTCGGCCGGAGCTGGACCTTTGGTGCCTTCGCGCCGGCGCCCGATGCGGGCGAAGCGATGCCATTCTATCGCCAGCTCTCGCGCTATTCGGCGGCCTTTGCGCTCTGCGCCGACATGGCGCTGCTCACCCTCGGCGGCGCGCTGAAGCGCAAGGAGATGCTGTCGGCGCGCTTCGGCGACATCCTCTCCGAGCTGTACCTGCTCTCTGCCGCGCTAAAACGCTGGCAGGACGAGGGCCGGCAGAAGGAGGATTTTGCCGCGCTGGAATGGTGCATGGCGAGCGGCTTCAGGACCATCGAGAACCGCCTCGCCGAAATCCTTGCCAACCTGCCGAACCGCTTCGTCGCTGTGATCCTCAAGCTCGTGGTTCAGCCCTTCGGTGCCCGCGTGCTTGGCCCGTCCGACCGCGTCGTGCATCAATGCGCAAGCCTGGTGCTGGAGCCGTCGGCCGCGCGTGACCGCATCACGCCGGATCTCGCGCATGTCGATGACGATTGCGGCTTTGCGCGCCTGGAGCGCGCATTCGCGCTGGTCGTAAACTCAGACGCGATCACCAAGCGCATGCGCGCCGCGCATATAACCGACTGGAAGGACGCGGTGGCCAAGGGTGTCATCACCCAAGCCGAAGGCGAGCAGCTCGCGGCCGCCCACGAAGCTGTCGCAAAAGTGATCGAGGTCGACGATTTTGCGCCGGAGGCGCTGTCGCCGATTTACAAGAAAACCGGAGATGTGCATCAGTTCTTCCAGGAACTCGGTGAACAGAGGGCGGCGAGCTGATGGCACGACCGGTTTTCATCGTCGACGGCAGCCGGACGCCGTTTCTCAAGGCGCGCTCGGGGCCGGGACCGTTCACGCCGGTCGACCTCGCCGTGCAATGCGGCCGGCCGCTGCTGGCCCGCCAGCCGTTTTCGCCCACGGCCTTCGACCAGGTCATCCTCGGCTGCGTCAATGTGATCGCCGACGAGATGAACCCGGCCCGCGTCGCCGCGCTCAGGCTCGGCATGGGCGAGGACATGGTCGCCTTCACCGTGCAGATCAATTGCGGCTCCGGCATGCAATCGATCGACACCGCCTACCGCTACATCCGCGAGGGCCATGCCGACATGGTCCTCGCCGGCGGCACCGAGGCCTTGAGCCACGCGCCGCTGGTCTGGCCGAATTCCGGCGTGCGCTGGTTTGCCGGCCTCGCCACGGCGAAGGGCATCGCTGCGAAGCTGGGTGCGGCTTTCAAGCTGCGGCCGCGCTATCTCAAGCCGATCATTGGCCTTGAGCGCGGGCTGACCGATCCCATCACCGACTTGAACATGGGCCAGACCGCCGAGGTCGTCGGCCACCTCTTCGGTATCACGCGCGCACAGTCGGACGCTTACGCGGCCGAGAGCCATCGCCGGCTTGCGAACGCGCAGGCGCAGGGCTTCCTCAAGGGCGAGGTCGAGACTGCCTTCTCCCGCGACGGCAAATTCTTCGATCATGATGATGGCGTGCGGCCGGACTCTTCGTCTGAGACGCTGGCAAAGTTGAAGCCCGTGTTCGAGCGTCCCTGGGGCCAGGTCACCGCCGGCAATTCCTCGCAGATCACCGACGGCGCCTCCTGGGTGATCCTTGCCTCGGACGCGGCGGTCGCAAAGCACAAGCTGACGCCGAAGGCTGTGATCGTCGACAGCAACTGGGCGGCGCTCGATCCGAGCATCATGGGGCTCGGGCCCGTGATGTCGGCAACGCCGATGCTCAAGCGCAACAATCTCACCATCAAGGACGTCGAGACCTGGGAGCTGAACGAGGCCTTCGCCACGCAAGTGCTCGGCTGTCTCGCCGCCTGGAACGACGAGAAGTTCTGCCGCGAGATCCTTGGCCTTGACGGCGCAGCCGGCGAGATCGACCGTGAAAAACTCAACGTCGATGGTGGTGCGATCTCGCTCGGCCATCCCGTCGGCACCTCGGGCAACCGCATCGTGCTGCATCTGGTCAACGCCATGAAGCGGCTCGGCACGCGGCGCGGGGTTGCCACCGAATGCATCGGCGGCGGGCTTGGCGGCGCCATGCTGATCGAGGCGGTGTGACCATGGATTCGAAGATCATGACCGCGCTCGGTGACCGTGTGCTGGAGCTCGGACCCCCACCTGTGGCCGACAATCCGTACAAGAACTTCAAGCTGACGCGCGATGCCGACGGTGTTGCCTGGCTGCTGTTCGACCGCGCTGACGCCAGCGCCAACACGCTATCCGCCGAATTGATGGAAGAGTTCGACGCCGTGCTCGCCGCGATCGAGACCGAGCGCCCCGCCGGTCTCGTGATCCGCTCGGCAAAACCGTCCGGCTTCATTGCGGGCGCCGACGTCAACGAATTCCGCGGCGCCAGCGATCCCGCGATGGTGGAGACCCGCATCCATGCCGCGCATGCGGTGGTCGATCGTCTGGAAGCCTTGAGGTTGCCGACGGTCGCGGTCATCCACGGCTTCTGTCTCGGCGGCGGGCTCGAGGTTGCGCTCGCCTGCCAGTCGCGCATCGCCATCGACGGCGCGCGTTTCGGCTTCCCGGAGGTGATGTTGGGCCTGCATCCCGGCCTCGGCGGCACCGCACGTTTTACCGCGCTGGTCAATCCGACCCAGTCGATGGCGCTGATGCTGACCGGCCGCACCATCGATGCGCGCCGCGCCAAGTCGCTCGGCCTCGTCGACACCGTGACGCAGGAGCGCCATGTCCGCAATGCCGTGAAGGATGCGCTGTTTGGTCGGCTGAAGAAGGCGCGTCCGGGCCTCCTTGCGCGCGCGGCCAATTTCGGTCCGGTCCGCGGACTTCTCGCCAAGCGCATGCGCTCGGAAGCCGCGAAGGCCGCGCCGCGCGAACATTATCCCGCGCCTTACGCGCTGATCGATCTCTGGGAGACCCATGGCGGCAGCAAGGCCGCGATGCTGAGGGCGGAGCAAGCTTCGTTCGCCAAGCTGATGGTGACGCCGACCGCGCAGAATTTGATCCGCGTGTTCTTCCTGCGCGAGCAGATGAAGAAGGCGGCCGGCTCCGGCAACACGATCAAGCATGTCCACGTCATCGGCGCCGGCGCCATGGGCGGCGACATCGCGGCCTGGTGCGCGGGGCAGGACATCCGCGTCTCGCTCGCCGACATGAAGGCCGAGCCGATCGCGGGCGCGGTGAAGCGCGCGGCCGAACTTTACGGCAAGATCATTCGAAAACCGACCGAGGTGCGTGACGCGCTCGATCGGCTCATTCCCGATATGGACGGCGAGGGCGTTCGCAACGCCGATCTCATCATCGAGGCGGTGCCGGAAAAGCTCGAGCTCAAGCAGAAGGTCTATGCCGGCCTCGAGCCGAAGATGAAGCCGGGTGCGATTCTTTCGACCAACACCTCCAGCATTCCGCTCCAGGATTTGCGCAACGGCCTGGCGCGGCCGGAGCGGCTGGTCGGCCTGCATTTCTTCAATCCGGTGTCGCGGCTGCAACTTGTCGAGGTCGTCAGCCATGACGGCAACGATGCGCAGGTCTTGAAGGAAGCGCTCGCCTTCGTCGGCGCGATCGACCGCCTGCCGCTCTCCGTGAAGAGCTCGCCTGGCTTTCTGGTCAACCGCGCGCTGACGCCGTACATGCTGGAAGCCATGGTGATGCTGGACGAGAAGACCGACCAGCGCCTGATCGACGCGGCCGCCGAACAGTTCGGCATGCCGATGGGGCCGATCGAGCTGGCCGACCAGGTCGGGCTCGACATCTGTCTTGACGTGGGCGACATGCTGCGCACCAAGTTCGGCGATCTGTTGCCGCCGACGCCGGCCTGGCTGCGCGAGAAAGTCGCCAAGGGCGAACTCGGCCGCAAGACCGGCAAGGGCTTTTACACCTGGAAGGACGGCAAGGCTGAGAAGTCGCCGTTGCCCGAGGCCGGCCCGCGTGTCACCGATCAGATGATCGATCGGCTGGTGCTGCCGATGTCCAACGTCTGCGTGGCGGCGTTGCGCGAGGGCATTGTCGACGATGCCGATATGGTCGACGGTGCCATGATTTTCGGCACCGGCTACGCGCCGTTCCGCGGCGGTCCGTTGAACTACGCACGCACGCGCGGCGTGGATGACGTGGTATCCACCTTGCATGCGCTGGCGGAGAGATTCGGCGGACGCTTCGCGCCCGATTCGGGCTGGGACAATTTCAAGTGAGAGGCATATGACCGAAAAGGCCGACACCGAGCCGAGTGGCGATCTCTGCATCCGCACGCTGGCGATGCCCGCCGACACCAATGCGAATGGCGATATCTTCGGCGGCTGGCTGCTCAGCCAGATGGACGTCGGCGGCGGTGTGTTCGCATCAAAGATCGCGAAGTCGCGCACGGTGACGGTCGCGATCGAGGCGATGAATTTCCGTAAAGCGGTCTATGTCGGCGATCTCGTCTCCGTCCATGCCAACCTCGTGCGTGTCGGTCGCACATCCATGACTGTGCATCTGGAAGCCTGGGCGCTGCGACGCAGGGAGGAGCATCCGTTCCTCGTCACCGACGGCAATTTCACTTACGTCTCGATCGACGATCACGGCCGCCCGCAGCCGATCAGCCGCACCGATACGCCGATTGCGACGTAACCGCGCGCGACATTGCGCCCTCACGAAGACATCCAGCATCGGCCAAACGCGGCGCGACTGAGCCAACGCGTCGCGGCTTTGCCAAGAACAAGTCATAAAATGGATGAGGTCCCGGCGTACTCAATGACGCGTCGATTCGGGGTGGAAACCGGCTGATTTGCCCAAGGAACCTTTGGGCAGAGATCTGGTTATTTGCCCGCACTGAGGAATCAACGGGCCATGCCGGACAGCTACATCATCGAAGTTAATTCGCAGACTGCGGGTATCGTCGTTCGCAGCCAGGGAGGCTACTGCTTCTTCGCCTCATCCCACCGCTTCAACCGCCTCGAAGGCCAGCTCTTCCGCAACGCACGCGAAGCCGAACGCGCCGCACGTAAGCTGGTTAACGGGGATGTGAAGGAAGCGGCGTAAGCCTTTTTCCTTCTCCTTGTGGGAGAAGGTGGCGCGAAGCGCCGGATGAGGGGTTCTATCGGCGCATTCGGAAGCGAGAGAGTTGCTCGCGGAAGCATACCCCTCACCCGTCTCGCCGCGACGCGGCGATCCACCCTCTCCCACAGGGGGAGAGGGAAAGAATCGCAATCACAACTTGGTCGCGGAGCGCGACAACAACTTCCACTCGTCGCCTTGCTTCAGCCAGTTCATCAGGATGTGAAGGCTGTTTGCCACTTTCTTCCCGTCGGCCATCATCTCGGCTGTCCAGTGGAAGCGCACGATCGCGGCGGGACCAATGATCTTGATGGTCGGATCCTTGTACGCGATCGACAGGAATTGCGTTTTGCCGTCGGTGGCGTTGGCGACGAAGGCAGCCTTGTCCTCGAGGAAGCCGCTGGAATGGCTGTAGCTCAAATCGTCCGCGCACAGCGCGCCGAGCGCCTTCGGATCGGCCGCGATCTGGGCGAGGCGAAATGCCTCGACGTTCTTTGCCACCGCCTCGTGGTCCGTCGTGGCAGCATGGTCGCGATTCAGTGTCATCATATCCTCCGTCCTTGATCTTGCGTCCACTGTTGCAGCCGCACTTGATTGTGTCGAGCGTCAGGTCGCAATCGTCGTCGCAATACGCTGCATTGCGCCAGGCCGCGCGATTTCTGACGCCAAAGCGTGGTCGGAATTTTTTGCAGTCCTTGTTGCTGCTGCACTTTCCTTCTCCCCTTGTGGGAGAAGGTGGCGCGAAGCGCCGGATGAGGGGTTCTGTCCGCGAATTCAGAATTAAATGGGGTTCTCGCGGAGAGATACCCCTCACCCGTCTCGCCGCTGCGCGACGAGCCACCCTCTCCCACAGGGAGAGGGCAAGAACGCATCACAATTTCGTCGCGGCCCTCGACAGCAGCTTCCAGTCGTCGCCCTGCTTCTGCCAGTTCATCAGGATGTGAAGATTGGTCGGCACTTTTTTCCCATCGGCCACCATTTCCTGTTCCGCCACCCAGTGGAAGCGCACGATCGCGGCGGGGCCGATGACCTTGATGGTCGGGTCCTGATACTCGATCGACAGGAATTTTGATTTGCCGTCGGTGGCGTTGGTGACGAAGGTCGCCTTGTCTTCGACCTTGCCGTTGGAATGGCTGTAGCTCAGATCGTCCCAGCACAGCGCACCGAGCGCCTTGGGATCGGAGGCGATCTGGGCGAGGCGGAAGGCCTCGACCTTTTTCGCCACGGCTTCTTCGTCCGCCGAGGCTGCCAGCGCAGGCGTTGTGAGCGCAAGCGCCGAGACGGCAAGAGTCGAGACGGCAAGAGTCGAGAGAGCAAGGTCGCGCCGGTTGATCGTCATGGTTTCCTCCTTTTTGATCTTGGATGGAGTGTTGCAGCCGCGCGCGGCTTTGTCGAGTGTCGCGTGATCATCATGCGCTTGCGTCATTGCGCGATCGAGACGCTATTGATACGTCTTTCGCATCGATGCGTTGTGCATTCGGGAAAGTACGGACATGATCGGGGCGATCGGCAAGGAGATGAGCAGGGCGTTGCTGTTCGACATTGACGGCACGCTCGCCAACACCGACCCGTTGCATCTGAAGGCGTTTAACCAGGTACTCGGTCCTCGCGGCCATGCCTTCGATCACGCGCGCTTCTCGAAGGAGCTGCAGGGCTTCTCCAATGCGTCGATCGGCGAGCGCTTTCTGCCCGATGAAGCGTTGGACCAGCGCGCCGCGATCCTCGGCGAGAAGGAAGAGGTTTTCCGGTCGCTGGTCGTTGGGCAGATCGAGCCGTTGCCGGGCTTGATGGCGCTGCTCGACCGGGCGGACGCCGCTGGCATTCCCATGGTCGCGGTGACAAACGCACCACGCCTGAACGCTGAGCTTCTGTTGTCCGGCCTCGGCATCTCGCATCGCTTCAAGGCGCTCGTGATCGGTGACGAACTGCCGCATGGCAAGCCGCATCCGCTGCCCTATCAGGAGGGGCTGCGCTTCGTCGGTGCGAGCGCGGCAGCCTCGATTGCGTTCGAGGATTCACGCTCCGGCGTGCAATCCGCCGCGGCGGCGGGCATTCCGACCATCGGGATCCGGACCAGCCTCAGCCATGCTGACCTTGTCGGCGCCGGCGCGGTCGCGACGGCAAGCGCCTTCGACGATCCGGAGCTGCTGGCGCGTCTCGCTACCGCCATGACTTGGTAAGAAATGGCGTGGTGAGCTCATCCGTTAACCGTGATCCGCGCACGCATTGACCGAAGGCGCGAACCGCCGCACCATGCATCGTTCTCATTGGAGGCCATTGCCGTGACCGGACTGACCCATCGCCAAGCCGAAATCCTCAACATCGCGCGCGCCTCGGGCCGCGTCATGGTCGAGGAGCTGGCGCGCCGGTTCGAAGTCTCGGCACAGACCATCCGCAAGGATCTCAACGATCTCTGCGAGCGCCGGTCGCTGACCCGCATCCACGGCGGCGCCATCATCGCCTCGGGCGTGGAAAATCTCGCTTATGAAGCGCGGCGCTTCGTTGCGGCCGATGAGAAGAAGGCGATTGGGGCTGCGGCCGCATCGCTGATTCCGAACGGTTGCTCGCTCTTCATCAACATCGGCACGACGACGGAGGAGGTCGCAAGCGCGCTGACCTCGCACGAGGACCTGCTCGTCATCACCAACAATCTCAACGTCGCCATGCTGCTCTACCGCCATCCCCGCATCGAGGTGGTGGTCGCCGGCGGCACGGTGCGGCGCGCCGACGGCGCCGTGGTCGGCTCGACCGCGACGCAGCTGATCGGCCAGTTCAAGGTCGACTATGCCATCATCGGTGCGTCCGCGATCGACGAGGAGGGCGCGCTGCTCGACTTCGACTATCGCGAGGTGCAGGTGGCGCAGGCCATCATCGCCAATGCCCGCACCGTCATGCTGGTCGCCGATTCCACCAAGCTTCGGCGCAGCGCGCCGGTCCGCATCGCCCATATCAGCCAGATCCAGACCTTCGTCACCGACCAGGAGCTGCCCGAGCGCCTCGCCACCATCTGCCACAGCAAGGGCATCGAGGTGGTCGAGGCGATGCCGAAGGGGGCGGAGATCGACGATGCCCAGGCCGATGCGCAGGATACGGCGCCCGAACCGTCGCCCGTGGTGCGGCTGAGATAGGGGCCTATGCGTCGTCCCACGGGTTGAGCAGCGTCACGCCGAACGCGGCAAAATCCTTCACATTGCGCGTGACGAGCGTGAGGTTGTTTGCGAGCGCGGTCGCGGCAAAGAAGCCATCCATGACGGACAGGGCAACGCCGCTGCGGCGGCTCTGCGCCATCAGATCGCCCCAGCGTTCGGCCACCGTGTGGTCGATCGGCAGGATGCGCTCGGCAAAGCGTGTCGGCAAATCATGAGCGAGCCAATCGGCCAGTGCGGCGCGTCGACGGCCGTCCTCCAGCAATGCGATGCCGCGGCGAAGCTCGGCGATCGAGGCAACGCTGATGAACGCACGATCCTCATCGATCGCATCAAGCCACGCCAGGACTTTCGGCGAGGGGGCCGGCCGGCGAACCTCCGACAGTACGTTGGTGTCGAGCAGCAGGTTCACGGCGTCTCGTCGCGTGGCGCGTCGTGCAGGCGTTCAAGCTCAAGGTCGGCGCCGCGCAGCGGCGAAGCCAACAGGAATTCCGCCAGCGTGCCTTTGCGCGCGGTCTTTCGCTCCCATTCCTCGGCGGAAACGACCACGGCATTGGGCTTGCCGTGACGGGTGATGATCTGGGGGCCCGATTGGGCACGCTCGATCACCTCAGACAATCGTGCCTTGGCGTTGGCAAGCGTCCAGGTGTCGTCAGTCGCAAGCGGATCGGTTGCTGTGCTGCGTTCGGTCATGGCAATACGAACCAGTTTGACTATTATGACTATAATTTGTTGGAGCATGACTATTCAAGAGTAATATTGCTGCTCATAGCGCCGTCTGAACTGCCCGCTTCGGCGGCGGATTGCCTGCTAAAAAGTTCCGCTTTCGCTTCCCTTCGCCTCTCTTTCATCTTGCTTTCGTTTTTTGGTGTGATCTAATCAAAAACGAAAGTAACCGCTCGATTGAACGGGCGGTCGCCGGGGGATGCGTCTGTTGGAGCGTATTTTCGACCTCGCCATCATTGGAGGCGGTGTTAACGGCTGCGGCATCGCGCGCGATGCGGTGGGCCGGGGCAACACGGTTTTCCTGTGCGAAATGAACGATCTGGCGAGCGGGACGTCGTCCTGGTCGACCAAGCTGGTCCATGGCGGCCTGCGCTATCTCGAATATTACGAGTTCCGGCTGGTCCGCGAGGCGCTGATCGAGCGCGAGATCCTCTGGGGCATCGCCCCCCACATCATCCGCCCCCTGCGTTTCGTCTTGCCGCATCACGCCGGCCTGCGCCCGGCCTGGCTCTTGCGCCTCGGTCTCTTCCTTTACGACCATATCGGCGGCCGGCATCTGTTGCCGGCAACGCGCTCGGTCGATCTCCGGCGCGACGAGGTCGGCCGTCCGCTGATCCCGAATCGCTACACCCGCGCATTCGAATATTCCGACTGCTTCGTCGATGACGCCCGCCTCGTCGTGCTCAACGCGCGCGACGCCGCCGACAAGGGCGCCGAGATCCGCACCCGCACCCGCGCCACCGAGATCCGTCAGGCCGACGGCATCTGGACCGTGGGCATGGTCGACACGCTGACCGGCGCGCGCTCGCAGATCCAAGCCCGCGCGCTGGTCAATGCCGGCGGCCCCTGGGTCGAGGACGTGCTCGGCCGTGGCGCTGGCGTCAATGCCAAGGCAAAAGTGCGGCTGGTGCAGGGCTCGCACATCGTCGTGAAAAAACTCTACGACCACGACCGCGCCTACATGTTCCAGAACGCCGATGGCCGCATCATCTTCGTCATTCCCTACCAGGACGACTTCACGCTGATCGGCACCACTGACCGCGACTATGACGGCGATCCCTCCAAGGTGAAGGCCACAGTGGAGGAGATCCAATATCTCTGCGCGGCTGCGAGCGAATATCTGGCCAAGCCGGTGACGCCTGAGGACGTGGTCTGGACCTATTCCGGCGTGCGTCCGCTCTATGACGATGGCGCCAGCGAAGCCAAGGCCGCCACCCGCGACTACGTGTTCGAGCTCGACACGCCCGGCGGCTCGCCGCTGCTGTCAATCTATGGCGGCAAGATCACGACCTATCGCCGCCTCGCCGAAGAGGCACTGGAGCGGCTCGCGCCCTATCTTCGCAGTGCGAAAGCGCGCGAGGGCTGGACCGGCAAATGGCCGCTGCCCGGCGGCGACATGGATGTGTCGGCGGTCGACGGCCTGATCGGCGAGCTCCAGCGCGGCTACCCCTTCCTCAGCCATGAGCATGCGCGGCGGCTTGCGCGGGCCTATGGCACCCGCGCCATCAAGCTGCTCGGCGATGCAAAATCGGCCTCCGATCTCGGTCAGGCTTTTGGTGCGACACTGACCGAACGCGAGGTCCGCTATCTCATGACCAACGAATGGGCGGTGACCGCCGAGGACATCGTCTGGCGCCGCTCCAAGCTCGGCCTGCGACTATCTGCCGACGAAATTGCCGCTCTGGACGACTGGATCAGAGCCCACGCTGTGCCGCAAAGTCCGCTGCTGGAAGCAGGAGGACGCTTATGAGCGTGACACTCGATCATGTGACCCGGACCGTCGACGGGGTCCCGCACATCCGTGACGTCTCGCTGACGCTCGAGAGCGGCACGCTCAACGTGCTGCTCGGGCCGACGCTGTCGGGCAAGACCTCGATCATGCGGTTGCTCGCCGGCCTCGACAAGCCGACGACGGGCAAGCTGCTGGTTAACGGCAAGGACGTCACCGGTGTCGACGTGCGCCAGCGCTCGGTCGCGATGGTCTACCAGCAGTTCATCAATTACCCCTCGCTCACGGTCTATGAGAACATCGCCTCGCCGTTGCGCGTGCAGGGCAAACCGCGCGCGGAGATCGAGAAGCGCGTGGCTGAAGCTGCAAGACTGCTGCGGCTCGAGCCCTTCCTGAAGCGCACGCCGCTCCAGCTCTCCGGCGGCCAGCAGCAGCGCACCGCGATGGCGCGCGCGCTGGTGAAAGGCGCCGACCTCGTGCTGCTCGACGAGCCGCTCGCCAATCTCGACTACAAGCTGCGCGAAGAGCTGCGCACCGAGCTGCCGCGCATCTTCGAGGCCTCCGGCGCGATCTTCGTCTATGCCACCACCGAGCCGACCGAGGCGCTGCTGCTCGGCGGCAACACGGTCTGCATGTGGGAGGGCCAGACGCTCCAGATCGGTGAGACGCCGAGCGTTTACCGCCGGCCGCAGACGCTGCGCGTCGCACAGGTGTTCTCCGATCCGCCGCTCAATCTCGTTGGCATCGAGAAGAAGAACGGTTCCGTGCAATATGCAGGAGGCATCGCCGCGCCGGCGTCCGGTCTTTATTCCTCTCTCGCCGACGGCGCCTATCGCGTCGGCTTTCGCGCCCACCAGCTCGCACTCGCCAATGGCGAGACTGACCGCCATGCCTTTCATGCCACGGTGACGGTGACCGAGATCACCGGTTCGGAGAGTTTTGTGCATTTGACCCGCGACGGATCGAACTGGGTTGCGGTGCTGCACGGCGTGCACGAGTTCGAGCCAGGCCAGACCATCGACGCCGTGCTCGATCCCAATGATGTCTTCGTGTTCGACGCGGCTGACCGCTTGGTCGCTGCGCCGGTATCATGAGGGAGGTGCGCCATGGCCCGCATTGACCTCGTCGATCTCGCCCACTCCTACGGCGGCAATGATGCGCCGCAGGAGAGCTTTGCGCTGAAGCCGGTGACCATGACCTGGCGGCAGGGCGGTGCCTATGCGCTGCTCGGACCGTCTGGCTGCGGCAAGACCACGCTGCTCAACGTTATCTCCGGCATCATCACGCCGTCGCGGGGGAAAATCCTGTTCGACGGCCAGGACATCACACCGCTGTCAACCCAGAAGCGCAACATCGCCCAGGTGTTCCAGTTTCCGGTAATCTACGACACCATGACGGTGGGGCAGAACCTGGCGTTTCCGTTGAAGAACCGCGGCGTGCCGAAGGCCGAGATCGACAAGCGCGTCGCCGAGATTGGCCGCCTGCTCGACCTCGAGCCCTATCTGAACCGCAAGGCGACCCGGCTCACGGCCGATGCCAAGCAGAAGATCTCGCTCGGTCGCGGTCTCGTGCGCTCCGACGTCGCAGCGGTGCTGTTCGACGAGCCGCTGACGGTGATCGATCCCGAGCTGAAATGGCAGCTCCGCTCCAAGCTGAAGGCGCTGCATCGCGAGCTCGACCTCACGATGATCTACGTCACCCACGACCAGACCGAAGCGCTGACCTTCGCCGACACCGTCGTCGTCATGCATGACGGTCGTGTGGTGCAGAGCGGCACGCCGGCCGAGCTGTTCGACAAGCCGGCGCACACGTTTGTGGGCTATTTCATCGGCTCACCCGGCATGAACATCATTCCGGCCGAGGTGAGGGGCCGCGAGGCGCGGATCGACGGTCACGTCATCGCGCTCAACCGCAGCTATGACAACCTGCCGGCGGGCGCCAAGATCGAGATCGGTGTGCGTCCGGAATTCGTCGATGCCGTCGCGCCGGCACCCGGCCTGCTCACGGCGAAAATCGAACGCGTCGACGATCTCGGCCGCATTCGCTTCGCGCGCACGCGCCTCGGTGACGCAAAACTCGCGGCGCGCGCGCCGGCCGGCTTCACCAGCTCCGACGGCACCGCCGGGCTGAAATTCGATCCGTCGCATGTGCACGTCTACGCCGACAGCCTTCTGGTGGAGGGAGCCGCCTGATGGACAAGACCATCAACCAAAAAGCCTGGTTCCTGGTGCTGCCGGTGTTCCTGGTCGTCGCCTTCTCCGCGGTGCTGCCGCTGATGACGGTGGTCAACTATTCGATGCAGGACACGTTCGGGAACAACCAGTTCTTCTGGAACGGCGTCGGCTGGTTCAAGGAATTGCTCGATCCCTCGACCGATCTCGGCGGCCGCTTCCTCGCCTCGCTCGGGCGCAATCTATTCTTCTCGCTGGTGATCCTCGCCATCGAAGTCCCGCTCGGCATCGTCGTCGCGCTGTCGATGCCGCGCGACGGCTGGACTGTCGCGGCCTGCCTCGTGATCCTCGCGCTGCCGCTGCTGATTCCGTGGAACGTGGTCGGCACGATCTGGCAGATATTTGGCCGGCCCGACATCGGCCTGCTCGGTTATGTCCTCAACGCCATCGGCATCGAATACAACTACGTCTCCAACGAGATCGACGCCTGGGTCACCGTGATCGTGATGGACGTCTGGCACTGGACCAGCCTCGTTGCGCTCTTGTGCTACGCCGGCCTGAAGTCGATCCCGGAGGCCTATTATCAGGCAGCCCAAATCGACGGCGCCTCGCGCTGGGCCGTGTTCAGGGCGATCCAGCTGCCGAAGATGAACCGCGTGCTGCTGATCGCGGTGCTGCTGCGCTTCATGGACAGTTTCATGATCTATACCGAGCCGTTCGTCGTTACCGGCGGCGGGCCCGGCAATTCGACCACCTTCGTCTCGATCGAACTCGTCAAGATCGCGCTCGGCCAGTTCGACCTCGGCAAGGCCGCCGCACTCTCGCTGGTCTACAATCTGATCATCCTGATCGTCTGCTGGATCTTCTACACCGTCATGACCAATGCCGGTAATGACCGGAAGCCGCAGGAAGGAGCCGCGTGATGCACTCGATCCCCGGCCGCCGCCTGATCATGGCGCTGTTTTTGATATTCCTGCTGTTGCCGATCTACTGGCTCGTCAACATGAGCTTCAAGACCAATGCCGAGATCGTCTCGACGATGACGCTATGGCCGCATGCGCCGACGCTCCAGCACTACAAGCGCATCTTCACCGACGAGAGTTGGTATTCCGGCTACATCAACTCGCTGGAATATGTCGTCCTCAACACCATCATTTCGATCTCGGTGGCGCTGCCCGCGGCCTACGCATTCTCGCGTTACCGCTTCCTTGGCGATAAACATCTGTTCTTCTGGCTGCTGTCGAATCGCATGGCGCCGGCGGCGGTCTATGCACTGCCGTTCTTCAACCTCTACTCGGCGATCGGCCTATTCGATACGCCCTGGGCGGTGGCGCTGGCACACTGCATCTTCAACGTTCCGCTGGCAGTGTGGATCCTCGAAGGTTTTGTCTCCGGGGTGCCGCGCGAGATCGACGAGACCGCCTTCCTCGACGGCTATTCCTTCCCGCGCTTCTTCATCAGGATCCTGGTGCCGCTGATCGCGAGCGGCATTGGCGTCGCCGCCTTCTTCTGCTTCATGTTCTCCTGGGTCGAACTGCTGCTGGCGCGCACGCTGACCTCGGTGCAGACCAAGCCGATCGCGGCGATCATGACGCGCACGGTGTCGGCGGCCGGCATGGATTGGGGCTTGCTGGCGGCTGCCGGCGTACTCACCATCATCCCGGGCGCGCTGGTGATCTGGTTCGTCCGCAACTACATCGCGCGCGGTTTCGCGCTCGGTCGGGTCTAGGGAGGCAACAATGGAATCCATCGCATGGATGGCCTGGACGCTGCCGACGGCGATCTTCTTTGTCGCGCTCGCCTGCACGCTTGCCGTGATGACCTGGCTTGCCGCGGTCTACCCCGAGGCCGAGCGTGTCGGCGTGCTGCGCATCCCGACCACGCGTGGCGACCGGCTTTTCATCTCGCTGATCACGGCGGCCGTCATCCATCTGTTGTGGATCGCCTTCGCCGGCACCGACGCACTCGCGACGTTGCCGATCGGCGAGGAGGGATTTGAGATTTCGAGCCTGTGGCTCGCAAGTGGAATTTCGCTGGCCACGGCCGTGCTCATTTTTCGCACGGTTTGACGCTCGCGAAGGGACGGCCAGATCCGGGACCAACCCGGGCCTGTATAAAGTTTGTCGCTGCAACGGAGGAACAACATGCGACAGTTTAGGAGAAGGAAAGGTCCATTGACCAAGAACAGCTTTCTGACGATGTCTAGCGTCGCCGCGCTCGTTGCGGTGTCGTTCACCGTCTCGGCGCCGGTCCGCGCCGCCGACGATGCCGTCATCCAGAAGTGGATCACGGAATTCCAGCCTTCGACCATTTCGAAGGACGACCAGAAGAAGGAGCTGGAGTGGTTCGCAAAGGCCGCCGAGCCCTTCAAGGGCATGGAGATCAACGTCGTCTCGGAGACCATCGCAACTCACGAATATGAGTCGCAGACGCTCGCCAAGGCGTTCTCCGAGCTGACCGGCATCAAGCTCAAGCATGACATCATCCAGGAAGGTGACGTCGTCGAAAAGCTTCAGACCCAGATGCAGTCCGGCAAGAACGTCTATGACGGCTGGATCAACGATAGCGATCTGATCGGCACGCACTTCCGCTACGGCCAGACCATCGCGCTGTCGGACTACATGACCGGCGAGGGCAAGGACGTCACGGATCCCAAGCTCGACGTCAACGACTTCATCGGAAAGTCGTTCGGCACCGCGCCGGATGGCAAGCTCTACCAGCTGCCCGACCAGCAGTTCGCCAACCTCTATTGGTTCCGCTACGACTGGTTCACCAACGCCGACTACAAGGCCAAGTTCAAGGCCAAGTATGGCTACGAGCTCGGCGTTCCCGTGAACTGGTCCGCCTATGAAGACATCGCCGAGTTCTTCACCAACGACATCAAGGAGATCAACGGCGTCAAGGTCTACGGCCATATGGACTATGGCAAGAAGGACCCCTCGCTCGGCTGGCGTTTCACCGACGCCTGGCTGTCGATGGCGGGTAACGGCGACAAGGGCATTCCGAACGGTCTGCCGGTCGACGAGTGGGGCATCCGCATGGAAGGTTGTCGTCCGGTCGGCTCGTCGATCGAGCGCGGCGGCGACACCAACGGTCCGGCCGCCGTCTACTCGATCACGAAGTACCTGGAGTGGATGAAGAAGTACGCTCCGCCGCAGGCGCAGGGCATGACGTTCTCTGAGTCGGGTCCGGTCCCGGCGCAGGGCAACATCGCTCAGCAGATGTTCTGGTACACCGCCTTCACCGCCGACATGGTGAAGCCGGGCATCGCCGTGATGAACGCGGACGGTACGCCGAAGTGGCGTATGGCTCCGTCGCCGCACGGGTCGTACTGGAAGGAAGGCATGAAGCTCGGCTACCAGGACGCGGGCTCGCTCACGCTTCTGAAGTCGACCCCGGCGGATCGCCGCAAGGCAGCCTGGCTGTATCTCCAGTTCATCGTCTCCAAGACGGTGTCGCTGAAGAAGAGCCATGTCGGTCTCACCTTCATCCGTGAATCCGACATCTGGGACAAGTCGTTCACCGAGCGTGCGCCGAAGCTCGGCGGCCTGATCGAGTTCTACCGCTCGCCCGCGCGCGTGCAGTGGACCCCGACCGGCAACAACGTGCCTGACTATCCGAAGCTCGCGCAGCTCTGGTGGCAGAACATCGGCGATGCGTCGTCCGGTGCGAAGACGCCGCAAGCCGCGATGGATGCTCTTGCCGCCGCGCAAGACTCCGTCATGGAGCGTATCGAGAAGTCGGGCGTGCAGGGTGCCTGCGGTCCGAAGCTGCACAAGAAGGAGTCGGCCGAGTTCTGGTTCGCCAAGGCCCAGAAGGACGGCACCATCGCGCCGCAGCGCAAGCTCGCCAACGAGAAGCCGAAGGGCGAAACGATCGACTACGACACGCTGATCAAGTCGTGGCCGGCAACCCCGCCCAAGCGCGCCTCGCTGCAATAAGGCAGGTCGCATAACGACGAAAGGCCGGGAGCAATCCCGGCCTTTTTGTTTTTGCGTTGGCGCGCTCCCAATTCTTCTCCGCCGTCGTCGTTCGCGAAGCTTGCTCCTCACCCTCGGTGTCATCGCCCGACTTGATCGGGCGATCCAGTATTCCGGAGACAGGAGTGGGATACGGAGAGGCCGCGGCGTACTGGATTCCCCGCTTTCGCGGGGAATGACAGCTGTGGTGTGGAGGCACGTCCCCCGCGAAGCGAGGGCCCCCCGCTTGACTCCCTGTCACGCTGAATTCATGATCAGCATAATGCGATTGAAGTAATCGTATTTCGATTACTTGCGCAGACGCCGTTTGGGCCAACGTCGGCCCGTCCCGGAGGCTGGTGATGGCATTGATCGAGGCGTTCAGGCAGTTGCTGGGCGACACGGCCGTGCTGACTCGCGAGGAGGATCTCGCGGGCCTGACCGAGGATTGGCGCGGCCGTTTTCGGGCGCCGGCGCTCTGTGCGGTGCTGCCTTCCACCACGGAGCAGGTCGCGGCCATCGTCCGCCTTTGCGTCGCGCATGAAACGCCGGTGTTGCCGCAAGGTGGCAACACCAGCCTGTGCGGTGGTGCGACGCCGTCGGGGCAGGGCAAGCCGCCGGTCATCGTCGCACTGACGCGCATGCGCCGGATCCGTTCGCTCGATCCCGTCAACAATACCATGGTGGTGGATGCCGGCTGCGTGCTTGCGACCATTCAGGAGACCGCCGCCGCTGCCGGCCGGCTCTTTCCGGTGAGCCTCGGCGCTGAAGGATCCTGCCAGATCGGCGGCAATATCGGCACCAATGCCGGCGGCACCGGCGTGCTGCGCTACGGCAACACGCGCGACAATGTGCTCGGGCTGGAGGTCGTTCTGCCGGACGGATCGGTCTGGGACGGCCTCTACGCACTGCGCAAGAACAACACCGGCTACGACCTCAAGCATCTCTTCATAGGATCCGAGGGCACGCTGGGCATCATCACTGGCGCAGTGCTGAAGCTGCATCCACTGCCGACGGCGGAGGCCGTCGCCTGGCTTGCGGTCGATGATCCGCAAAAGGCGCTGGACGTGCTCGGCCTGTTCCAGGCCTCTTGCAGCTCACGGCTCTCCGCCTTCGAGCTGATGAATGCGAAGCAGATCCAGCTCGTGCTGGAGCAGGTGCCGGGCCGGCGCTGTCCGGTCGCGGAGATCGACACCTGGCATGTCCTCGTCGAATTGTCCGACACCGGCGATGCCGCGGCGCTCGCGGTGGCGATGCAAACGGTGCTCGAACAGGCGCTCGAGGCAGGGCTGGTCAGCGACGGCGTCGTCGCTGCGAGCGAGGCGCAGCGCAAGGCGATGTGGCTGGTGCGTCACAGCGTCTCGGAAGCCAACAAGAAAGCCGGCGTGGGCCTGACGTCGGACACCGCGGTCCCGGTGTCGACCGTGCCGGCCTTCATCGACCAGGCGATGGCGGCCGTGCGCGCGATCGTGCCGGATCAGCCGTTCGTGATCGTCGGCCACATGGGCGACGGCAACATCCATCTCATTCCCTTCTTTGGCTTTGCCGAGTGGGACGCCGTGCCGGAGCGCGACGCCGTCGCGCAGCGAATTCGCCACGCCATGAACGATGTCGCAAGCTCGCTGCGCGGCACCTTCAGCGCCGAGCATGGCGTCGGGCGCACGCTGACCGGCGAGATGTCCCGCTACAAGCCGCCGGTCGAGCTCGCGCTGATGCGGGCGGTGAAACAGGCCTTCGATCCGAAGGGTCTCTTCAACCCTGGCCGCGTTCTGCCACCACCATCCATTGCAACATCATAGAGGGGACTGACATGACCAACGCTCCCAAGATCATCACTTCCCGACGCCGCCTGCTGCTCGGTGCAGGAGCCGGCGCCGTCGCGCTCGCTGCGCCTTCGGTCTGGTCGCCGTCCCGCGCCGCCGGAAAACGCATCGTCGTGCGCGACGATGGCGGCATCTACACCAAGGCCTATGGCGCGGTGTTCTACCGTCCGTTCACCGAAGCGACCGGCATCGAGGTGGTCGGGGTGCAGGCCAATGCCGAGCCGGTCGCGCAGATCAAGACCATGGTCGATACCAAGAACTACACCTGGGACATGGCCAAGATCTCCTGGCCCGCGATCCAGATCCTGACCACCGGCGCCAAGCAATATCTCGAGAAGCACGGCCTCGAATCCGAGCCGGTGATCAAGACGCTTCCGGCCGAATACGAATCGCCCTACGGCGTCGCGACCAACGTCTACAGCACGGTGCTCGCCTATCGCACCGACGCCTTCAAGGGCCGCAAGGCGCCGCAATCCTGGGCCGATTTCTGGAACGTGGCGGACTTCCCCGGCCGCCGCTCGGTGCGCAAGCATCCGTTCGACACGATCGAGGAAGCGCTGATGGGAGCGGGCGCGCCGACCGCGCAGGTCTACCCTTGCGATCTCGACAAGGCCTTCGCCTCGCTCGACAAGATCAAATCGTCGGTCGCCGTGTGGTGGACCAGCGGTGCGCAGGTCGAACAGATGCTGACCTCGGGCGAGATCGACATGCTGCCGACCTGGGTGTCGCGTGCGCAGTCGGCGCAGGCGGCCGGTGCGCCTGTCGAGATTATCTGGAACCAGGGGGTCTGGGGCGCCGACAATTGGTCGATCCTCGCCGGCACGCCGAATGCGGATGCCTGCCGCGAGTTCATCAAGTTCGCCTCCGATCCGAAGCGACAGGCAGCCCTCGTGGAATATTTCCCGGCTGGCCTCACCCAGCCGGAGGCCTTCAACTACATCAAGCCGGAGGTCGCCAAGAACTGCCCGACCTATCCCGACAACATCAAGGCCGGGCTGAAGATCGATCCGAAATTCTGGTACGACAACCAGGCCGCCGTCATCGAGCGCTTCAACAGCTGGATCCTGGCTTGACCGGCGTCAAGGGAAGCGCGAAGCGATCGGAGCGCCCCACGGTCTCGTCGAGCTTGCGCATTCACGAGCTGTGCAAGCGCTATGGCGACTTCGTCGCGCTGGCGCCGACCAGCCTCGACGTCGCCAGGGGCGAATTCCTCACTTTGCTCGGCCCGTCGGGATCTGGCAAGACGACGCTGCTCAGCCTGATCGCAGGCCTCGCCCATCCCGACGAGGGGCGGATACTGATCGACGATGCCGACGTCACGCACAGCCCGGCCTATGACCGCGATATCGGCGTCGTGTTCCAGAACTACGCGCTGTTTCCTCACATGACGATCGAGGACAACATCGCGTTTCCGCTGAAGATGCGGAAGGTGGCCGACACCGAGGCGCGCCGGCGCACGGCAGAGGCGCTGGAGACGGTGCGGCTGCCGCACGTTGCAAAACGCTATCCGCGCGAGCTGTCCGGCGGCCAGCAGCAGCGCATCGCGCTGGCGCGCTGCATCGTCTATCGCCCCGCGATCATCCTGATGGACGAGCCGCTCGGCGCGCTCGACAAGAAGCTGCGCGACCAGATGCAGCTCGAGATCAAGCGCATCCATCGCGAGCTCGGCACCACGATCGTCTATGTTACTCACGACCAGGAAGAGGCGATGACCATGTCGGATCGCATCTGCCTGATGAATGCGGGCGCCATCGAGCAGCTCGGCACGCCGCAAGATCTTTATTTCCGTCCGCGCTCGGTGTTCGTCGCCGACTTCCTCGGCGAGTCCAATTTGCTCAGCGCCACCGTGCGTGGCGTAGACGGTGACGGGCTCGATGTCGTCCTGGCTGCACAGGCCGCGCCGTCGCGCGCGGTCGGCAATGGCGGCATTTTCGCCGCGGGCGAGCCGATCAAGGTCATGGTGCGTCCCCAGAATCTCGTGGTCGGCGACGCCGGCGGCGGAGACCAGCTCGCCGGTCGGCTCTCGGGCCGGCTTTTGGACGTGATGATCAGCGGTAGCCTGACGCGGCTCTACATCGCGCCCGAGACGGCGGGCATGCCGCAACTCGTCGCCGCGCATCCGACCCGCAGCGGCGCGGCGCCCTACGAGATAGGGCAGCTTCTGTCGCTCGGATGGCATGCGACCGACGCCGTCGCGATCAGTGACGGGAAGGGGATCTGAGCTTGGCCGCCCCGCGCGCGATACAGCGGAATCTGGCCTGGACGCGGGCGGCGATGGGCGCGCCGCTGGTCCTGCTGCTCGTGCTGTTCCTGGTCTATCCCGTCGGCCAGTTGCTGCTGCTCAGCGTCTACGGCGAGAGCGGCTTCACGCTGGCGCAATACCGCCAGCTCTTCGCCTCATCGGTCTATCTCGACGTTCTCCTGATCACCCTGAAGATCTCGCTGGTCACCACGCTGATCTGCGTCGTCACGGGCTATCCGATCGCCTATCTGATCTCGGTCGTCGACAAGAAGCGCAAGACGACGCTCCTGTTCTGGGTGCTGCTGTCGTTCTGGACCAGCTTCCTGGTCCGCGCCTTCGCATGGATCGTGCTGCTCGGGCGCAACGGCGTCATCAACAAGCTCCTGATCTCGCTCGGCATCATCTCCAGCCCCGCGAGCCTGCTCTACAATTTCGGCAGCGTTCTCGTCGGCATGGTGAATGCGTTGCTGCCGCTCGCCGTGCTGACGATGCTCGCGGTGATGGAGAACATCGACCGTACCCTGCCGCGCGCGGCCGCCACGCTCGGAGCGCGGCCGGGCATGGCGTTCTGGAAAATCTATTTTCCGCTGTCGCTGCCGGGCGTCGCCGCGGCGGGCATCATGGTGTTCGTCACCGCGATCGGCTTCTTCATCGTGCCGGCCCTGCTCGGCGGGCGCCGCGAGACCATGATCACGCAGCTCATCATCGACCAGGTCCAGCAGACCATGAACTGGGGCTTTGCCGGCGCGATCTCGGTGCTGCTGCTGTTCGTGGTCTTCATCGTCTTTGCGGCCTACGACCGGCTGCTTGGCCTGTCGACCATGACCGGCGCGACCGCGCCGCGCAACGCGGCGCCGTCGCGTCTGTCGGGTCCCCTTCAGAAAGCGGGCGACGCGCTCCTCACGCTGCTCGGTGCAATCTCCGACCGGATTCTCCGGCTCCTGCCGTCACGCCGTCGCGACCGCAATCCCGACCAAGCCGGCATGGGCTTGCAGGCCTTCGTCTGGATCATGCTACTCATCATCAGCGCACCGACCATCCTGATGATCCCGCTGTCGTTCGGCACCGGTGGCCTCAACTGGCCGCCGCAGGGCTTTACACTGCATTGGTATGAGACCGTGCTGAGTTCGCCGCTCTGGACCCAGGCCATGCTGCGCTCGCTCCTGGTCGGGGTCGGCACGGGACTGCTCGCCATGTTGATCGGCACGCCGGCCGCGTTCCTGCTGGTGCGCAGCGACATCCGCGGCAAGGCGGCGTGGCTGGCCTTCATCCTGTCGCCGATCGTGGTGCCCCGCATGATCATCGCGGTCGGCCTGTTCTACGTTTTCGCCCGCATGGGCCTGGTCGGCAGCGCCTTCGGCCTCATTCTCGGACACACCGTCGTCGCGGTGCCCTACGTGGTCATGACCATGATGGCCGTGCTGCGCAATTATGATACGCGGCTCGACCACGCCGCGCAGAGCCTCGGCGCGCGCCCGCTTGCGACGCTGCGCTACGTCACCTTCCCGATCCTCGGCGCGGGCATGATGTCTTCGTTCCTGTTCGCCTTCGCGACCTCGTTCGATGAACTCACCATCGCGCTGTTTGCGACCGGCGGCCTGAACGCGACGCTGCCGAAGCAGTTCTGGGACGAGGTGACGCTTCAGGTCTCGCCCGCGATCGCTGCCGTCTCGACCTGCCTGTTCGTTTTCATGGGACTGCTGATCTTCGTCGCCGAACGCCTGCGCCGGCGTGCTGCGGCGAGGTAGCCGTCCCGCATTCCAACCAGAGGTTCACATCATGCTCACTGCCAATCGCCTCCACGGCTTGTTCCCGGCCATTCCGACCCCGGTCAAGGCCGACGACACCATCGATGCCGGCGCGGTCTCGGCCCTGTTTGCCTGGCTCAACAAGCAGGAGATCGACGGCGTGGTGCCGCTCGGCGGCACCGGCGAATATGGCGCGCTGGCACGCGCGGAGCGCATCAAGATGGCCGGCTTGTCGGTGAAGGCGATGGCGGGCAAGGGCCCGGTCATCGCTGGCGTGCTCGACACCGGTTTCCATGATGCCCTCCAGGCCGGCCGTGAATTCGCCGCCGAGGGCGTGGACGGCCTCCTGGTTCTCACGCCATACTATACCAACCCGACTCAGGCTGGCGTCCGCGACTATTTCCTGCGCTATGCCGATACTTCGCCCGTGCCCATCCTGATCTACGAGATTCCCTATCGCACCCGGATAGCGATCGAGCCCAAGATCCTGCATGAACTCTCAGGGCATCCCAACATCATCGGCATGAAGGCCTGCAATCTCGACATGTACCATTTCCTCCAGGTCGTGGCCGGCGTCGACGAGAGCTTTGCGGTGCTGAGCGGCGAGGACAGCCTGTTCCCGCTGCATCTCGCGGCGGGCGCGAAGGGCGGCATCATCGTGACCGCGTGCCTGCTGCCGCGCGCCTGGCGCCAGGTCTTCGAGACGGCCACAGCTGGCAAGACAGCGGAGGCCTTGAGCCTGCATCGCCGCCTGATCCCGCTGATGAACATGGCGTTCGCCGAAACCAATCCGGGACCGATGAAAGCGGTGATGGACCTCGTCGGCGTCGAGGCGCCGCGCATGCTGGCGCCACTGGTGCAGCCGGCGCCGGCGCTGGTCGCCGCGCTCCGCGCTGAGCTCGGTCGGCAACTGGCAATCTCGGAGGGCATCGGGTGAGGGGACGGCAGCATGGCGCGTAGCAGTCGCGACGGCAGCGGCCGCGAAGTGAAGGCGCGGAAGCCCAGGGCCGTCGAGAAGAATGCGGACAATAGCGCGGAGCCACGCTCGTCGCTGTTCGTCGGCTCGACCGAGAAGGCGTTCCAGGTCCTGCATGCCTTCGACGGCCCGCAGCGCTACATGACGCTCGCCGACATCGCGCGCGCCGCCGATCTCGACCGCAGCGCCACCCAGCGCCTGGTCTACACGCTCGAGACGCTCGGCTATCTCAAGCGCATCGAGGGCACGCGCAATTACGGTCTCACCTCAAAGGTGCTTCAGTTCTCGCACAGTTATCTCAAGGCCAACGATCTGATCGACCGCGCCTCGCCCTATTTGCTCGAGATCAGCCGCAATCTCGGCGAGACGACCAATTTGCACGAACTGGATGGCCACGAGGTCGTCTTTGTGGCGCGCTTTCCGGGCGCGCATCTCATCAACATCGACATCGTGATCGGCAGCCGGCTGCCGACCTTCTTCACGGCGTCGGGCACCGCGATCCTGTCGGCACTGCCCGAGGAGGAGCGCCTCGACCTTCTCAAGCGAACGCCGCTCGCGCCGCTGACGCCCTTCACGGAGACAGATCCGAAGGCGCTGCTGGAGCGCGTTCGCGTGGCCGCCCGGCGCGGCTATGCCGTCATCATGAACGAGACCGTGATGGGCGACATTTCGGTCGCGGCTCCCATCATCGACGAGCACGGCCGTGCCGTTGCCGCGATCAACATTTCGGTGCCGACGACGCGCTGGACCAAAGAGCGCGCCGAGGCTGAGCTGGCGCAGCACGTCCACGTCGCCGCAACCTCGATCTCCAAGTCGAAGTTCAACCGCTACGCAGCCTGAGAGCTTGTGACGCTTTTACTTGTTCGGAACGGAGTGGAGTTTCCTGTCGCGGTAAATGGCGGGTCTGAGTTCGTCGATGAGCTCTCGTTTATGCGCTGCGGAGGCGGTTGCCTTGCAGGATGTTGTTGGTGAGGGCGTACCAGAGCACGACGGCGCGGACCTTTTCGATCCCGCGCACGGTCAATTGCCGTAGGTTCCAGTTGCGCCAGCGGGCATGGATGCACTCGCATATCGAACGGGGCTTGTACCGGGCCTTGCCCTCTTTGCTCGCCATCCGCGCACGCCAAGCCAGTACCCCCGCGCCGTCGCCGCGTCGCGGCAGGTAGGGGTCGGTGCCGTGCTTGGATTGAGTGGGCGGGCAAAAAACCTCTATGCCCTCGGCATGCGCCCACTCGATGTCTTCCGCGCTGCCAAAGCCGCCATCGACGAGATGGTCTTTGGGCAGGCCGCCAGGGCGCGTGCGCTGCCGCTCCAGCATGGGCCGCATCAGCCCGCGGTCGGACCCCGTGTTGCATACCTTAACGTCAGTGACGAACTGCTCGCCGGCCGCACTCGTCACCTGCACGTTGTAGGCTGGGCGGAAGCCGCCATCCGCCATCTTCATGACCCGTGCATCGGCGTCCGTCGTCGACGCGCGCGGCTCCTTCGGCGTCTTGCCATTGCCTTGCTTGCTCTCGCGTTCCTTGCGCTGCTGCTTGATCTCGGCAAGCGCCGCCTGCGCCGCTTTCACGCGCGCGCTGCGTTCCTGCGCGGCTCGCTCCTTGGCTGCCCGGGCGCGCTGATTGCTGGCGTCAGAGCGCACGTCGACTTCGCGCTTGAGGTCTTCCACCACCGTCCCAGCCAGGGCCAGATGCCGCTCGAGTGTCGCCTCGCGCCGGAACGAGGCGGCTCCCGCGCTGGCCCGGACCCGCACCCCGTCCTGCGCCAGTGTCGCCAGATTGACGAGACCAGCCTTCGCCAGCGCCGCCAGATGCTCGCTGAGCAGCCGGTCCAGCAGGTCGGCGCAACCGACCCGGAAGTCCGCCAGCATGTGATAGTTCACCGACACCCCGCCGCACAGCCAACGATAGGCATCGTGGCTCTCGCACAGTCGCTCCAATGCTCGCGCGCTGCCGACGCCCTCGCTGGTGGCTGAGAGCCACAGCGCCAGCAAAAGCCGCGGCGAGGTCGCGGGGTGACCGGGGCGGTCGCCCCTGGCCTTGATCCGGTTCTCCAGCTCACTCAGATCAAGCTCTTCGACATAAGACCAGATCAGGCGCACCGGATGGTCTTCCCCGATCAGGCTCTCGATATCCACCGCTCGCAACGCGATCTGGTCGCGCTGTGGCTCACGCAGCCGTGGCGCGCCGAGCGGCGCCGCGTCGGCTTCAGGCTTCGACTGCGCCGGCAGATCACCGAACAATTCATCGGCAGCCATCTTCGCCTCCCGCCAATCCATCATCGCCAGAGAATCACATGCCACCGGCATTCGGACAGATTTACCTGGCACGCTGCCAAAAAATCACACGCTCTGAGG